>JASBTQ010000007.1 GCA_030148335.1 Allomuricauda sp.
GTTTGCGGGAACCAAGGGAAGCGATGAGATCATAGCCGACATCGAGGCGAGGATCGCCGAGCTCTTTTTGGAGAAAATGGAAAACGAGCGACAGGTGATCACCCACAAGGAAGTGGACCAGGTCATCGATGTGATGGGACAACCAGAGGATTACATGGTGGACGAGGACATCTTTGAGGACGACCCAAAAAGAACCTACACAGAGCCCAGACCCAGGGCCAAGAAACTATATCGGGACATCGACCATAAATATATTGGTGGTGTGTGTGCCGGTCTGGAGCACTACTTGGGGCTGGATGCACTATGGATCCGGATCATTTTCCTCCTTTTGGCCGTTTTCACCTCCGGGTTTGGGCTGATTGCCTATATCCTACTGTGGATCTTGGTCCCGGAAGCGGCCACAACCTCCCAAAAATTGGATATGCGGGGGGAGCCCGTCAACATCAGCAATATAGAACGCAAAGTTAAAGAGGGGTTTGATGATGTTGCCGACAAGGTAAAAAACGTTGACTACGAAAAAGTGGGCAACAAGGTCAAAAGCAGCTCCAAGACCTTTTTTGATACCATCGGGGACATTATCCTGTTCCTTTTCAAGGTATTCGGCAAGTTCATCGGCATATTGCTCATCATCATCGGGGCATCCACGCTCATCGGTCTGTTCTTCGGACTGTTCACTGTGGGCATGTTCGATGCGGTTCAATTCCCAGGAGTCGATTTCTACGAGATCGTGAACACCACGGGGGCGCCTGTTTGGGTGGTTTCCATACTGCTTTTCTTTGCGGTCGGCATTCCTTTCTTCTTTGTCCTTTATTTAGGACTGAAGATTTTGGTGAACAACCTGAAATCCATCGGGAACATAGCCAAATTCTCCCTTTTGGGGCTTTGGTTGATCTCCGTTGGGGCCTTGATCGCCCTTGGCATCCGTCAGGCTGCGGAATTTTCGAACACGGGAAGCGTGCACGAACAAGACCAATTGGTCCTGGAAAACGTGACCGATACGCTTGTCATCCGAATGAAGAACCCCGGCTACGAATACACTAGGGACGATATCCATTTTGGACGTATGTCCTTTGCCTACGATAAGGATGATAACCGGGTACTCATTTCCGATGAGGTGCACATCAACGTGAAAAAAGCAGAGGATTCCGTCGTTTCCCTGTCCATACGAAAGGATTCCAACGGCAGTTCCTCACGGGCTGCCAGGGACAGGGCCAAAAACATTATGTATGGCTACGAACTTTTGGGCAATGAGATCCTTTTGGACGAATACCTGATCACAGATATTTCCAATAAGGCCAGGAACCAGGAAGTGACCACTACCATCCATATCCCCGCGGGCAGGATGGTGCAGTTCGAGGAATCCGCAAGATACCATATAGGTAGGGGCATTGCCAATGACAAGGATTATTACAGAAGTAGTATTGTTGGCCACGTTTGGCTCATGGGCAAAGATGGTGAATTGAAGTGCCAGGATTGTTCTGATGAAGATGATGAAAAAGATAGGAATGAAAATGGCAAGATCATCATCAATGAAGACGGAATAGACATTGATATCAAGGACAACCAAGATTCCTTTGAAATGAAGATCAATGAGGATGGCATCAAGGTAAAGGCCGGGAACTAGACTATTTTCATTATCAGAACCCAATTCAAAAAAATAAAAAATGACAAAGTTTATTTCCATACTACTGTTCAGTTTCATCACCCTTTCCTCCCCTGCACAGGACAATTCCTTTCAGGGAAAAGAAGATGGGAAATCCATCCCACCTTTTGAAAGTCTGATCGTTACGACAGGAGGTGATATTTATGTACACCCTTCATCAACAACCACTTTACAATTGAAAGGAGATAAAGATTGTGTGGAAAAGATTGATGCTTCGGTTTTATCAAAAGTCTTGCGCATTTCAAGCAAGGATAACCATTCAGATGATTGCCGTGTCGAAATCCATATTGGCACCCCGAACTTTGACGAAATTCAGTTAAGTGGTGGCGGAACATTGATAGTAGAGGACGGCTTTGCCCCGATAGAAGTCCTCAAATGCTCCATAAAAGGAGGGGGGAATGTTGAGATGGCATCCTTATCTGTTGGTTCCCTGTTTGCCATCGTTGGCGGAGGTGGGGAAATAACAGCCCAGGTCAAAACTCTCCTTGATGGTACGATCAAAGGTGGGGGAAGCATTTTTTACGATGGCAATCCTATCGTAAAATCAGATATATCAAATGGTGGGACCATACAACGCAAATGAAATGATGGGGATAGGAAAGCAAAAATTACAATTGGGGAACAGTTTTCTACAATTGGGTAGTATAAAATTCAAACCATACGCATAAAATAGGACATTTACACTGTTGAATTTCAGTGCAGATCACAACTAAATCAATCAATAACAGCTGTCCGGTGCACCTGGACACAAAAAACAACAATCATGACAACACTAGCAAGATTAGCAATCGCAGTATTATTATCCCTGTTCGCGTCCTCCTGTATGATGGACATGAACTTTGGGAGCGGCAAGACCGGCAACGGCGAAGTCGTAGAGGAAAACCGCAATGTGGATGAGGATTTCACGGTGGTATCCGCTTCGGAAGGAATCGATGTATTCGTGACACAGGGCGCAGAGTACAAGATCAGCGTTGAGGCAGATGAGAACATCATCAGCCTGATCGGAACCGATGTCAGGGATGGAAAATTGAAGATCCATGCCATTGAGAACATCGGAAGGGCCACCAAGAATGTATATGTTACCCTTCGCAATGTGGATGCATTGGAAAGCTCAAGTGGGGCGGACCTTCTCACCCAAAATGTCATCGAGTCCGGAAAAATAGATCTTGATGCCAGCAGCGGGTCCGACCTTCAGGTAGAAGTAGTGGCCGATGAAATCTCCGCAAACGCCAGTAGTGGTGCAGACATCCGGATATCAGGAAAAGCGGACAAACTCTATGCCGATGCGAGCAGTGGTTCCGACATCAAAGCTAGGGACCTGACCGTAAAGACCTGCCATGCCGATGCCAGTAGTGGGGCCGACATTTCCGTGAATGTATCCGAATCCTTGGTGGCCGATGCCAGCAGCGGTGCGGACATCTCCTACACAGGTGATGCCAGCGTGGAGACCAAGAAATCGGTTTCTGGAAGCGTGCGTAAATATTGATCCAATTCCCTTTAAATATGCAAAGGCCCGCCGAGTTTTTCGGTGGGCTTTTGTTTTTAATAAGTATAGGCGAAACCCTATCTTAGCATAGTCAAAAAAAAGAAAGATTTATGCAGATAGCGATCAAAAAATATACTTTACAACTTGCTCATACCTTTACCATTTCCAGGGAATCGCATGACACCCAGGACACGATGATCGTGGCCCTTTCCCATAAGGGAAAGACCGGATATGGCGAGGCCACCTCCAATCCCTATTATAAAATTACCGTTGAGAGCATGACCGCCGAGATTGAAGCTGTCAGGCAGGCCATTGAAGGATATGATTTTGACGATCCGGAAAATTTCTATCGGCATTTGGAATCCCTGAACCTTGAAAAGTTCACCTTGTGCGCACTGGACCTTGCTGCCAATGATCTATACGGAAAGTTACTGGGCAAACCTCTTTATGAAATCTGGGGCACTGACAACAGCCACTACCCGACCACCAACTATACCATCGGCATTGACAGCGTTGAAAAGATGGTGGAAAAGCTCCAAGAAAAGCCATGGCCCGTTTACAAGATCAAACTGGGCACCCAAGACGATGTGGCCATTGTGAGGGAATTGCGCAAGCACACTGATAGCATCTTTCGTATAGATGCCAATTGCGCATGGACCGCGGAGGAAACCATTAAGAATGCTCCTCTTTTGAAAGAGCTTGGTGTTGAATTTTTGGAACAGCCCCTCAAGGCCGATGACTGGGAGGGTATGGCAAAAGTAAAAGCGCATTCCGCACTACCCGTGATTGCCGACGAAAGCTGCATTGTGGAAGGCGATGTGGAAAAATGCGGCCCTTATTTCCACGGCATCAACATCAAACTGACCAAATGTGGTGGCCTTACCCCTGCCCGACGTATGATCCAAAAAGGAAAGGAACTGGGACTAAAGATCATGGTGGGTTGCATGACGGAATCCACGGTAGGGATTTCTGCCATTGCACAACTGACCCCCCAATTGGACTATGTGGATATGGACGGTTCGCTGCTGCTCAAACATGACATTGCCCGCGGTGTCCAAATTTTGGATGATGGAAAGGTCATTTTTCCCCAACTTCCCGGAAGCGGGATAGAACTACTGTAATGTCGCATTCCATCGCCCGCATACCCGACCGATTGGTCCAAGTGGAAGACAAGACGTACCTCTATTTTGGTGGTACCGCCTACCTTGGGCTTCAATCCTATCCTCCCTTTTTGGAGATTTTCAGCAAAAATGTAGAGAAATGTGGCATGCACTACGGGGCATCGAGAAAATCCAATGTCTCTTTGGACATCTATGGAATTGCGGAGGACTATTTGGCCAAATGGGTAGGGGCGGAAAGCTGCCTTACCCTGTCCTCGGGATATTTGGCCGCCCAATTGGTCATCCAGACCTTATTGCAGCAAGGACACTCCTTGTTTGCCGCTCCCAATGCCCACACTGCGCTCCATTTGGTTGGAGTGACCAAAACGGAGAGCTTTGAAGATCTTAGTGATCGCCTCCAGAAAGAAATCCATCGAGGTGGCCCAATGCCAGTGCTGCTTTTTGACACCATAGACTTTTCAGGGAAGCAGTTCCCGCATTTTCATGCCCTGAAAAAGCTTCCTTTGGAAAAGATCATGCTCGTCGGTGATGATTCGCACGGCATCGGTATTGTGGGAAAAGATGGGGCCGGTTGTTATGGTACGCTCAAAATGTTGAACCCCGCCAAGTTGATGATCTGTTGTTCCTTGGGAAAGGGTCTGGGCATTCAGGCCGGAGCCATATTGGGAAACCATGGGGATGTGGAAATGCTGCGCAACACTCCTTTTTTTGGAGGGGCGAGCCCTGCCCTTCCCGCTTTCATGGGTACGCTATTGGATTCCACCGATATCTATGCTGAAAGAAGGACCAAACTCATGGAAAATGATGCGTTTTTTAGAAATGTATTGCATCATCCTTCCCTTTTCAAACACATGGAAGGGCATCCTACGTATGAGTTTGAAGATGCCGATTTGGCAAGGGCCTTGGAAAAAAATGGTTTCATCACCACCTATTTCAACTATCCGGATGCGGACGGGCCCATAGTAGGCCGTATCGTTTTGAGCGCCTATCATGAAAAAGAGGATATCCAACAATTGGCCAACTGTTTGAACGCACTTCAAGGCTAGTTGATGAGTGCATTTGTAAATAATTAAACCGAGTCTACAATGAAATTTCTATTCTCCCTTCAAAAAAGATGCTGTTTGTATGCTTTGCTGACCCTTGTTTTCATGGCATGCGAAACAAAGACAGATACGGGGCCCAATAAAGTTGAAGAAGCCATTTCTTCCATTAAAAGTACCTACGCTCCCGATACGCGGGTGGTCCTTTTCGATATCGAAGCGATACAAAGCCCTGAAGGATATACACTAAAAGGGGGCACAAGCCTTCCAGAAGCTTTGGATGCCTTACAGAAACAGTTGGAACAGGAACAAATTACGTTTCGGGACAGTGTTGAGGTACTTCCTTCGGCAAGCTTGGAGGGAAACATATATGGTGCCATAGCACTTTCGGTGGCCAATTTAAGGTCCCGCCCCGCCCATTCCGCAGAAATGGTCACCCAAGGAACTTTGGGAATGCCCGTAAACGTGTATCAAAAACAGGGAAGCTGGTACCGCATCCAAACCCCGGACCACTATTTGGGCTGGGTGGACAGCAGAGGAATTGAGTTGATGGACAAGACCCGTTTCCAAGATTGGCAAGATTCGGAAAAATTAATCTATACCCAAACCTATGGACATGCTGTTGCCGAAGCAAATGCATCTGCCCAGGTGGTATCCGACCTTGTTGCAGGCAATATTCTAAAGTTGATTGCAGAAGATGGCGGTTTTTATCAGGTGGAATACCCTGATGGAAAAAATGGCTTTGTTCCCAAATCCGAAGCATCTCCATATTTGGATTGGAAATCAAATCTGGTATTTACTGAAGAAGCCTTGGTGGAAACCTCCAAAACGATGTTGGGCGTACCCTATCTGTGGGGAGGTACCTCCACAAAAGGCGTGGATTGTAGTGGTTTTACCAAGACCGTATATTTTATGAACGGCATGATAATCCCCCGTGATGCTTCGCAACAGATCCATGAAGGGACATTGATAGATGATTCAAGGGAGTTTGATAAACTCATTCCCGGGGATTTGCTCTTTTTTGGAAGAAAAGCCACGGATTCAACTTCGGAAAGGGTGGTCCACGTAGGGATGTGGATTGGAAACAATGAATTTATCCATTCCGCCGGGAATGTGCATATCAGCAGTATGGACAAAAATGCAGCCAATTTTGACGAGTACAATTATGACCGCTATTTGAGAAGCAAACGTATTCTGAACCAAAAGGATGAAGGTCTCCTGTACTTGACGGAGCAAGATGTTTTTTAAGGTCCCATGAACACCAAAAAAAAGGCCATCCAATGGGATGGCCTTTTTGCATTTATGACTAACTCGTCGGATCCTATTCATCCCACCAAACGGGAACCACGGGATCCTGTTGGTTGGCCAATACGTTAGCCTCATTCCTAGTTAGCTCGGTAGAAGGGTAATTGGCTCTTCGGAACCATTGCCCTGGGAACTCGGTGTCGGCACTTTCTTCCTCACTCCTGATCTGCAATCCAGTGAACACCTCATCGGAGAAATCATATCTCCTGTAATCCACAAAAGTCTCTGGGTTTAGGAAGTTATGGATGTATTTTTCCTTCATGATGTGGTGCAACATCAGTGCACCTTCCCCGACATCGATGGCGGCGTCGGCCATATAGTCACTACCATCCACTTCGTACATTTCCATACTGGCGGCTATACCGTCCATGTAAGCGGCATAAGCAGTGGCATTGGAACCTACACTGGTCGTAGTGCCCCCATTGGCCAAAAATGCAGCTTCAGCTTTTATAAAAAGTACTTCGGCATAGCTGATAAGGATAAGCGGAGAATCTACACTGGTGTAAAAACCATCTTCCCTAAATCTTGCATTGGCATCGGTTCCATCGGGTGCAATACCTCCTCCGCCACTGACAAAGCCTTTATACTCAGCCTCATCACCATTTTCGGCGAACAATGGCAATCTTGGGTCAATTTCAACAGTACCACTTTGAAAAGGATAATAATCCCCGTTCATGGAGCTTACCAATTGGCTGGCAATATCCTTGCTGAGGTTACCGGTCTCCCTGGCCAATATCTCTTCGGAATACCACGGGTTGATGTTCTTCTCATTGTAGTACATGGCGAAGTTGTCATCATTGGACGTAAAGCCATTTTCAACTGTTGAAAGTACTTCTGCTGCGGTAACCACTCCTTTGTTCACCAAATGCAATTGGTAACGGGCTTTTAGGGAATAGGCCGCCCGCAGCCATTTTTCCACATCGCCATCATAGATCAAATCTGATGCACCAAGTCCAAAACCAGAGGTATCGGGTGCGTTCAATTTGGCTATGGCCCCATCTAAAAGAGCGAACACCTCGGTATAAATTTCCTCTTGGGTGTCAAAACTGGCAAAGTTGTTCTCAGGGCCTTGCGTGGCATCGGAATAGGGAATATTGTTCCAAGTATCCGTGGCCATACCAATATTGGCAGCGATAAGGATATCTGCTATGGCCTCAATATGCGTGGCTCCATTCTCTACCGCCTTTTGCTTGGCCGCTTCAAGATTGGGTAATACATAGAGGTACACTTGGCTCCAAAGTCCATCGGCAGAGGTCTGTCCTGCTGCTCCACCTCCCGTGGTCACAAAGTTCTGAACGTAGTTGCCAAAGGCCAATTCTGCCGACCTCTGCCCTTCCAATGTACTGTGAATGGCCGGGGCCATGAGGTCCTGCATACGCAAATCTTCCAATGGTGCTGTATTGGAAGGCGTGTTCACATCAAAATAATCTTCACTACACCCTACGTAGGCCATCGCGGAGAGTAGTAGAAATGCCTTTATTATATGTATTTTTTTCATAGTTCTTTTTTTAAAATGCAATGTTCAATCCAAAAGAATAGCTTTCGGCCAAGGGTATGTTCAATCCTGTGAAACCATATACGTTACTGCCTGCACTGTATTGGTTGCCCTCTGGGTCATACCCATCAAACGGTGTCCAAAGTAGGATGTTGTTGGCACTAGCGGATATGCTTACCTTATCGAGATTCAAGTCTTTGATCAACCTACTTTGAAAATCGTAGGACAGGGAGATGTTCCTCAATTTTACCCAGGAGGCATCCTGCACCAAAATTTCGGAAGCACGGTTATACACATTGGAATTTCTATAATAGTTCTCATCTATAAACACCTCAGTGGTATTTGGCACAAAACCTCCATTGCCATCATCCATAACACCATCCAAGACCACATCGACGTATCGCTGTAAGGTACTTGAAGGGGTACCGTTTCGAATGGCATTTCGAATACCGGCATCATAAAGATCACCACCTTTTTTCCATTCCAATAGGAAGTTTAAGCCAATCCCCTTATACTTGAAATTACTCCCCAATGAGGAAATGAAATCTGGAAAAGCATTCCCGACTACCACTTTCTCATCTATATTGATGACGGGAAAACCGTCAGGTCCAATATACCTTTCACCGTTCTCGTACCTCCATTTGTAGCCGTAGAGGTTGCCCATTTTATCCCCGGCCCTTACTTCTGAGGTTATTCCGGTAAATCCTGAATCGGCAAATATCACGGATTCTATGTCCTCGGGAATTTCCAACACTTTTCCTTCACTGGTGGACCAATTGAGGATGACCTCCCATCTTAGGTCTTGGTTTCGGATGATGTCCGCACTCAACAGGAACTCATGTCCGAAGATTTCGTAATCCCCAGCATTTCTGGTGATTCCTGAAAGTCCTGAAGAATAGGCAGTACCCACCGTAAATATCTGATCTTTGACCCGTGTGTTGTAGTAGGCGTAATCCAATCGGATCCTGTCATTCAAGAACCTGAGGTCAGCCCCAAACTCAGTGGATTGGTTTCTTTCAGGTACGATATCCAAATCTCCCAACAAGGTACTTCTTCGGTACCCTCCTACGCCTCCAAATGGAAAGTCGCTATCTACGACAAAATACTGGCCAACATCCCCAAAGCCTGGGCCTTTACCAACCTCTGCCCATGAGGCCCTAAGTTTTCCGAAAGTAAAGATGTCATTTTCGCCAAAGAGGCCCGAAACATCATAGGCCAAGCTCACTGATGGATAAAAGAACGACCTGTTCTCTTTTGGCAAGGTGGAAACCCAGTCATTCCTACCTGTCAATGACAGGAACAATTTATCCTTGTACCCAAACTTGAGTTCGCCAAACACCCCAACGTTTCTAAGCTGGACTATTTCCTTGTTAATGAAAAAGTTTGTGGTGTTACCAATTTCGTTTACCCCAGGCACGTTCAAGCCTTCTCCCCTGGCCTCCAAATAAGATCTCTTGGAATCGGACAATTGGTGCCCCAAAGTGAGGTCTGTGGTGAAGTCCTCAGACCAGGCCTTGTTCATGGCCACCAAGAAATTGGATTCCAGACCTGTGAAATTTACATTTTGCTCCAAAATGAAACCGCCTACTTGTGAACCTCCATCCAGATCGGGCCCAACATATCGGTTCCTTGCATCGGAATAGTTGTCTATCTGTGCGGCATAGGTAATCGTCACCCAGTCTTTTGGCGTCCAAGTAAGGGTAGTGTTGCCAATCCAACGGTTCACATCGTCCTCCAAGTTACTGGTTTCCAATAAATATCTTGGGTTGTCAATGATTCCAAAGGAATAATCCCTTTCACTACCATCCGCATTCTGATAATCATTTATGGGGAAGGTCCCTGCATAATAATAAAGGGCGCTCATCACAGATTTGTCACCCCCATTGGCCCTCTTTCCTCCAGAATTGGTAAAGGAGATGGAACCATCTATGTTGAAGTTGTCTGTTACCTTATATCCTGCCTTTAACCTGAAATTGGTCTTTTTATAATCTGTGTTTGGCAACACCCCTTGCTCACTGTTGTTTCCCATGGAGAAATAATAGTTCAATCGCTCGCCCGCCCCGCTCAGGTTCATGTTGAGCTGTGAATTGAAACCAGTCCTAAAGATATCATAAGGACTATAGAACCTATCATTGGAAAGATCGACAATGTTTCCTTCGCCCAGATCATAAGAATCCAAAGCATATTCAGGACCCCATGAATAGAAAGACGTGGAGTTCTGGACCCTGTTGAACCCTGTTTCGGAGGTAGGGTCATAAAGTGTCCTTGGTGCGCCGGCAAATCCTTCCCTATACTTAGTTTGGAGCGATGGCGTTGTTTTTACATCGCGGAAAGTTGTTGAGGCCGAGATATTGATCTTGGCCCGTCCTTGTTTTCCTTTTTTGGTTGTAATGATTATGGCTCCATTGGCCGCTCTTACCCCATAAAGTGCTGTCGCAGCAGCTCCCTTTAATACGTTGAAACTTTCAATGTCCTCTGGGTTCAAATCACCAGCCCTGTTCGAAAAAGCAAACTGTTCCGAACTGTTGGGTGAATTGGAACCTGCACTGGGCCTAACTTCCCCAGAAAAGGTATCATTGTCCAAAGCAAGGCCATCCACGATGATCAACGGTTGGTTGCTCCTGTTCGGATTTACGGAAGTCACCCCTCTGATCAAAATGTCAACACCACCTCCCGAAGTACCGGAAGACCTGTTTATCTGCACCCCGGCAACTCGACCTTGAAGGCTTTCAATCGGGTTGGACTGGCCTGCCAGATTAAGATCTTCGGTGTTTACCTTCGTAACAGAATATCCCAAGGATTTCTGCTTTTGCTCCACACCAAAGGCGGTCACCACGACCTCATCGAGCTGCGTGGAGTCTTCTTCCAACACTACATCGAGGGTGGTTGACGATCCTACCGTCACATCTTTGGTTGTCATTCCCAAATAGGAAAATCTGAGTACCTGTCCACTAGAGGCATTGATGGAGTAGTTTCCATCAAAATCAGTAGTGGTTCCGTTGTCCGTGCCGCTCACCACAATGGTCACCCCGGGCAGGGGTGTCCCTGAAGTATCGGATACCGTACCGGTTATGGTCTGTCCGAAAGCGGCAATGCAAGAAAACACTGCAACAAATGTTAAATAAATGCTTTTCATTTCTTTAGTTTGTGTTAATACTTCTGAAAATTGCCCAAAAAATTTTACAAATCAAACATTTAGATCAAAAAATGTTTATCATGTAAAAATAATGCCGTTTTATGCAATTATTATCAAATCATCTGCAAATCTTTTGAAAAAGCCATTCTCCACCAAATTTTTTTCAACTAATATGACCTATTCAACACATGGTCTGTATTTTAAAAAAATGTTAAAATTTTAAGATTAAAAAAACAGTTTTAACAAAAAATATCACTACCTTTTAGATATTCTTTAACCTCCAATGCATCAATCTCTATGAAAAAATCCATTTTTATCAGTGTATGCTTTGTCGTTTTCTTGATGGCCGGGAGCTTTAAGGGAATTGAACAATATCGTATCTCCATCGAAGGTACTTGGGAATTACAGAGTTTTTATAGCTATGACGGTAAAAACGTGATAGATACTATCGAAAAATCTGATGGATACAGGCAGGTCAAAATGTATTCAAGGGAAAAAATCATGTGGACCAGATATGTGCCGGACGACCCCAATGGTAGGTTTGGTTATGGTTCTTACAGAACAACGGACACTTCTTTGGTGGAAGTCATAGAATATGGGGACGATGAAATGATGAAGGCCCTGGACACCATGCGCAACTTCACCTTTGAACTGCTGCTCACTGCAGATTCGTTCAGCCAGATTACCCTGGACCAAGATGGCAACAGGACATTCTCTGAAAACTACAGGAGAATCGACTGAAATAAGTTTTCCAAAGAAAAAGGCACTGGATGATCCAGTGCCTTATACTTATTTTTTGACCTTTTTTTATCAGGAGACAAATACTTCCTTGCTTTCCACGGCTGCCAGATAACGCTCTGCATCCAGGGCTGCCATACAGCCTGTTCCTGCGGCAGTGACCGCCTGTCGATATATTTTGTCCTGGGCATCGCCACTGGCAAATACTCCTGGTTTGTTGGTCTTTGTAGATTTGGCCTGGGTGATTATATACCCTGTTTCATCCATGTCCAACTGTCCCTTGAAAATATCTGTATTCGGCTTATGGCCAATGGCAATGAACAATCCGGTCACGGGAATCACTTCTTTTTTGCCGGTCTGGTTGTTCACGGTCCTGATACCTTCCACCACTTGCGTTCCCAATACTTCGTCCACCTCGGTGTTGTACCTGATCTCAATATTGTCCATGCTGTTCACCCTATGTTGCATGGCCTTGGAGGCCCGCATGTGGTCCTTGCGCACCAACATGGTCACTTTTTTACAGATATTGGCCAGATAGGAGGCCTCTTCGGCCGCGGTATCCCCTGCCCCTACTATGGCCACTTCCTGTCCTTTGTAGAAAAACCCATCGCAAACAGCACAGGCAGAGACCCCTCCACCCCTTAACCGTTGCTCACTGGGAATATTCAGGTATTTGGCCGAAGCCCCTGTTGATATGATCACGGTTTCCGCTTCGATTACGGTAGATTCATCAACGGTCACTTTATGGATCCCGCCCACTTCATCACTAAAATCCACTGCGGTCACCATTCCTATCCTGACCTCCGTACCAAACCGTTCGGCCTGTTGCTGTAGTTGCATCATCATCGTTGGTCCGTCCACCCCTTCGGGATATCCGGGAAAATTGTCCACTTCGGTGGTCGTGGTCAACTGTCCACCTGGTTCCATACCCGTGTACATTACAGGTTTCAAATCTGCCCTAGCTGCATAAATAGCAGCCGTGTACCCGGCCGGTCCCGAGCCAATGATCAATGTTTTTATTCTTTCCATCTGTTCTGACATATCAAAAATCTTCCTCTGTTGGTTCACTTACAAAAGTAGCTTTTTTGCATAAAAACTTACACTGTGGGATTTCCACGTTTTCTTAAAAGATGTGAACAATTGAAAATGGCCAAAAGAAAAAGGAGCCATTTTCACGGCTCCTTTCCTAAAAAAAAGTAGGTCAAATTTACGGGAACATATATTTTGACTTTGAAACCGTTACAGCCGAGGGGGCTCAACCTCAAAAACCCCCTGGCGCAACGTAAACCTCCTTTTGAATAAGACTTTGGGTAAAAGAACACTTGAGTACCCTACTATCACCCCATCCTATTTTGGTGGTTTTCTTTTGATTCCGAGACAAACATACTACTGGTTTTTCTTATTTGAGGGTGCCAATTAACGGATGGGGCTTTTGGCTTAACGGATAGCCGTTTTGAATTCATATTCAAAAAAAAATCCGTACTCGTAAGAAAGTACGGACTAAATACACAACTATTTGATAATGAATTTATTAATATAAAATCAGGAATTGTATTTGAGTTTCCGCTCGATGGTCTCAATCATCACATTGGCGATGTCCATTCCCGTGGTATTTTCGATACCTTCCAATCCGGGCGAAGAGTTTACTTCCAAAAGCAATGGTCCCCTATTGGAACGGATGATGTCCACCCCTGCCACATCCAGGTTGAGCACTTTTGCCGATTTGATGGCGAGTTTTCGTTCTTCTGATGTGATTTTGATCAATGATGCGGCCCCACCTTGGTGGATGTTGGCCCTGAATTCCCCTTTTTGGGCCTGACGCTGCATGGAGGCCACTACCTTGCCGTTCACCACAAAACACCGTATATCCTGTCCATTGGCCTCTTTGATGAATTCCTGCACCAAAATATTGGTCTGTACGCTCTTGAAAGCATTGATGACACTCTCGGCGGCCTTGTTCGTCTCGGCCAACACCACGCCCTTGCCCTGCGTACTTTCCAATAGTTTGATGATCAATGGGGCCCCGTTCACCATTCGGATTAGGTCCTTGGTGTCCATCGGGGATTTGGCAAAGCCAGTTATGGGGATATGGATATCGTTCTTGGAGAAAAGTTGTGAAGCAAACAGTTTGTCCCTGGATTTGCTGATGGCATCGGCCGTGTTCAGGCAATACACCCCTAGTGTATCGAACTGTCTCAATAGGGCGCAACCATAGAAAGTGACCGATGGCTTGATCCTTGGGATCACCGCATCGAACTTATCCAAAATATTCCCTCCCCTATACCTGATTTCAGGCGAACTGGCATCGAGTTTCATGTAAACGTTCTCCACATTCAAAAAGACCACCTTGTGCCCTCGCATCTCACCGGCCTCGATGATCCGCTTGTTGCTGTACAGCTCCGGGTTACTAGCCAAAAGGCCAAGGGTCAACCCAGATTTGTCCGATTTATACGGGCGGTACTTGATGGCCATTTCATCTGGAGAGATATTGCCCATGCTAAAACTCTTGGAGGGGTCCACCAAATACCTCTCGTTGATGGCCTCCCGTCCCAACAACATGCGGTATTCCATAGTGTCCCTATTGGCCAAGGTAAGTTCAATATCGAAGATTTTCCCGCCAAGGTTCACGGGGGTCTTTATCACAGGCCGTTCCTCGGATATGCCCTGCGAACTTTTCACACTACGCATATCCACCAACTTGGACTGGCACAATATGGAAATGCTCCTGTTGTCCTGCAATGGGTTTACCTCGAACCTTACCCAATCTTCCAGTCCTTTGGTAAAGATTTTGATCTTGCTGGCTTGGATCGATGATGTCTTTGCACCGGAATCCACCCTGGCCTTGATGGCGGGTATCCCAAGTTCCTCAAAACGGCACCATTCCTCGCTGCCCAATATTTCCAAATTGTCCAAAATAAAATGCTTTTAATTGATTATACGCATGATGAACAGGTCCAGCACTTCGACCAATATCAAAATGATAATGATCCATTCCAGCCTACTGCTCTCCCTGTGGTCCATGATGTCCTTGAAAAGGCTTAGGTTCTCTTTGATGATGTATCCCTGTTCCTTGATGGTCCTATAGCGTTCCTTTAGGTCAAAGATCTGTTTCAAGTTCCTGTCCAACCGATCGAGGGCCTCATCTTCCCACACCACTTCCGGGGAATCAAAAATATAGAGGTTTTCAGAAATCTGGTTGTTGATGTTCAGGACCCTGGCAATGTATCTTTTGAGTTTTTTGCCCCCTAGGTCCAACCGACCGTGGTGTTCCAAATAATTGGTGTGCTCCCTGGTCTCCTTCATGATTTGGTCCGAAAGTCCGGCAAAATGGTCCAATGCCACGGATTGCGATAGGTGCAGCAGGGCCAACCGCATGCCTTCCACATTCGATTGGGGCATTATGATCTTGTTGTTGGTCACTTTTGCAGGCTCCCCGTCAGGTACGACCTCTATCTCCATTTCATCATTGAGCTCCGATTGGTCCCAGCCTTCGCAAAAAGGTTTCAGTCCATCCAAAATCTCGGTCATGGAGGCTTTATCAAAACCATAAAAGGAGACAATCCCGTACCTGAAAACATACAGATATTGTGGACCATCGGCATAGAAAAGTTCATCCCTGTCGCCAAAGATGAGTTTTCTTCCAATGGCCTGTCTGTAGGCAGAAATGTCTATGTTCCCTGCAAGGTGCAAGGCTATGGCTTTTGAATCCATGGTATCTATCAGGTTGCGAAAATCTCCTCTGGGTCCCTAAAGCTCTTGAACTCCACCATGTAGCCGTTGGGGTCTTGTATAAAAAAGGACAGGTGCTCCCCGACCTTGTCCTGCATGAACGTGGCCTCGGTGGTCACCTCTAGGTCCAATTGGAACAACCTTGAATACAGCTCTCCCCAGACATCCACGGGAACGATCACCCCAAAATGGAACGAGGGCAGGATATAATCCTCCAAACGGTAATTCTTGAAATCAAAGTTGAAGTTTCCCGATTGGGTAAAGGTCAGCTGGTTGCCAAAGAGGTCAACATCCAGCCATTTTTCGGTATGTCTGCCCAAATTGGCCTTGATTACATCTTGATAAAAGACACGGGTCTCTTCAATATCCTTACATGGCAAGGCGAGGTGGAACTTTGTATCCATTTTCTTTGTTTGTTTTTCTTCCTAAACTTTTAAAATAGGACCGAACGGCCATCCGGTCCATTTTGTCCATAAAGGGCAGGGCTTCTTTCCATTCCAGCCAAAGGGCTTCTTCAAACTTGTATTTTTCCTTTACTTTTATGGTCCGTGGTTTCATTTGGACCAAAAAATAGTTTTTCACCATGTTCCCCATCTTCCCTTTTTTCGTGTGGGAAAGATAAAAACTCAACTGTGCTTCGGACAGTTTCAACTTTATTTCCTCACCCACTTCACGAACCAGCGTTTCACTTTCCGTCTCCTTCTTTTTCTTCACACCACCGGGCAAAGTGTACCTTAATGGACCGCCTACTTTTCTTAGCACGAGAACCTTGTCCTTGTGTATGGCAATCAATCGGGATTTGACTGTTTTTTTCATAAGGCTCCTCTTTACTTAAGGAATGTAGATGGAAATTACGCATATATGGTCTGGTTTCAATGCATCCAACCTATATTTTTTCCTCTTTATGCTGTACAGTCTTCTTCAAACAGATGTTACTCCTCCCCAGTATTCTCCAGACCTTCAGTGTCCAAAGAGCCTTCCTCTTCTGAATCGGAATCGGTGTCGACGTCCTCATGGACTTCCATGGCCATCACCAAACGTTTGCTCACTTTCACGAGATATGCGGTGTCCTCTGTACGTACTTCGATGCATTCCACCACTTCATTGCTGGCATTCCGGTAGGTGACAATATCATCGTCATCGTACCCATCCGGAAATTTCTCCACGAGTAGGTTCAGGATATGGTTGTCGAGCTTTTTATAGTCCACGATAACACGCTTCAACGTCATTGGTTGTCTGTTCTTCATCATCACATGTCTAGGAGGTATGCAAAAATTAGGGGCGCCACAATGGTCGCATCCGATTCCACAATGAACTTGGGGGTGTCTATATCCAATTTCCCCCATGTGATCTTTTCATTGGGCACAGCACCGGAGTAGGAACCGTAACTTGTGGTGGAATCGCTGATCTGACAGAAATAGCTCCAGAATGGGGTCTCTGTCTGCTCCAAATCCTGATAAAGCATAGGCACTACGCAAATGGGGAAGTCCCCCGCAATACCTCCCCCTATTTGGAAGAAACCGATACCTTTTTCAGAGTTTTTTTGGTACCAATCGGCCAAAAAGGTCATGTACTCGATACCTGACTTCATGGTACTCGCCTTCAGCTCGCCCTTGATCACATAACTGGCAAAGATGTTCCCCATGGTACTGTCCTCCCAACCTGGGACCACAATGGGCAGGTTCTTCTTGGCAGCCGCATACATCCAGGAATCCTTGATGTCTATCTCATAATATTGCTCCAAAACGCCCGAAAGCAGGAGCTTGTACATAAATTCATGGGGGAAATAGCGCTCGCCTTTGTCATCGGCATCTTTCCAGATCTTGTAAATGTGCTGTTGCAAGCGTCTAAAGGCCTCCTCTTCGGGGATGCAGGTATCGGTAACGCGGTTCAGTCCCTTTTCCAACAGTTCCCATTCTTGCTGTGGGGTAAGGTCCCTATAGTTGGGCACCCTTCGGTAGTGGGAATGCGCCACAAGGTTCATGAGATCCTCTTCCAAGTTGGCACCTGTGCACGAGACAATGTGTACTTTATCGGTGCGTATGATATCGGCGAAGATCTTGCCCAGTTCCGCCGTACTCATGGCGCCGGCAAGGGACACCAACATCTTGGAACCCTGCTCCAACTGGGCCTCATACCCTTTGGCGGCATCCACCAATGCGGCAGAGTTGAAGTGCAAAAAATATTTTTGAATGAATTGTGATATTTCTCCTTTATTGTTCATCGTAATCGTCAATTGGGTTTACGGATTTCTTAAAGTTATCATTGTTTTCCTCAAATCCGTCCTCTAAGTAATCATTCTTTTTTAAAAATTTATAGCTCAACATTTTGTAGTACAGCTTTGCGGCCAAAAAATCGGAAGATCTTTCCTGTGCGTTGGGGCACAGCTCCACAATATCAAAGCCCACTACGTTTTTCTCCTCAAAGACCCTTTTTAGAAAATCCAGGGTTTCATACCAGAAAAGCCCTCCTGGTTCCGGTGTCCCGGTAGATGGCAGTATGGAGGGGTCAAAAGCGTCCAGGTCAAAACTGATGTAAACATTATCTGTCATCAGATCTAGAGCGGTGTCCATCCAAAAATCATCGGTGACCATTTCATGTGCAAAGAACACCTTGTCCCGATCCATGACCAAAGTTTCCGAATGGTCCATACTTCGGATGCCCACCTGCACCAAATTTGTGGTCTCATTGGCTTCTCGCATGGCACAGGCATGGTTGTATCGGGAACCGTTGTATTCCTTTCTCAGATCGGCATGGGCATCCAAGTGCAGAACGGTAAGGTCTTCAAAACATTCATTGAACGCCCTAATGGCCCCAATGGAAATAGAATGCTCCCCACCGATCATGGTGACCAGCTTGTTCCTTTTGATGTATTCCTTTACGGTTTTATGGACGGCATCCACCATCTGTTCAGGGGAATCCAGCGCATCGATGGAATCGGCCAGATAAATGCCCTGTCTATAGACCTCGGTATCCGTTTCAATGTCATACCACTCCATGTTCTCCGATGCTTCCAAAAAGGCCTCGGGGCCTTTGTCGGCACCCTTCCCCCATGTACTGGTGCCATCATAGGGCACGGGCAACAATATTACTTTGGCTTTTTCAGGAGATGCGTATTCCTTTGGAATACCGGCATATATTCTATTCGTTTTCATTTGGGATTATTGTTCATATCAATTTTTGCTGGGCACGGGCAGCTTCTTCGAAGCCACTAGGCTATCCGATGATTTCTTCGCCCCATAACCGAGTATGGAAAGGAATTCGCCCGCAGTTTGTTGTTCAGCAAAGACAGAGGTCTTCAACTTCCCTTCCTTGTCCTTGTTGATCAGTATGTGCTTGGGATGTGGGATAAGACAGTGCTGTAGCCCCCCAAACCCACCAATGGTTTCTTGGTAGGCACCCGTATTGAAGAATCCGATGTAGAGCGGCCTGTCCTTTCTGTATTTCGGAAGATAAATAGCGTTCATGTGCTGCTCCGAGTTGTAATAATCGTCACTATCGCAGGTGAGTCCACCCAACAGCACCCTTTCATATTCTTCGTTCCACCTGTTGATGGACAGGGTAATGAACCTTTTGCTGATGGCCCACGAATCGGGCATGGTGGTAATGAACGATGAATTGATCATGTTCCACTTTTCCCTGTCGTTCTGCTGTTTTTGATAGAGGACCTCATAGATGGTGCCGCCACTTTCGCCCACCGTGAAACTTCCAAATTCGGTGAAGATATTGGGCACTTCCACCCCAGCCTCTTCGCATGCCTGTTTGATCTGATGGATGATCTCATCCACCATGTACTCGTAATCATATTCGAACGCCAAGGAGTTCTTTATGGGAAACCCACCGCCAATATTGAGGCTGTCCAAGGTTGGGCACACTTTTTTGAGGCTGATGTACACCTTCAAACATTTCAAAAGTTCGTTCCAGTAATAGGCCGTGTCCCGGATGCCCGTATTGATGAAAAAGTGGAGCATTTTCAGCTCGACCTTGGGATTCTCCTTTATGGATTGGTTGTAGAAAGGCACAATGTTCTTGTACCCAATGCCCAACCTAGAGGTGTAAAACTCGAATTTTGGCTCTTCCTCGGAAGCAATACGGATGCCTACCTTGAAATTGCCGTCGATGGCATCGCTCAGTAGCTCTATTTCCTCATAATTATCGATAATCGGAATGCAGTTCTTGTGCCCATTGTTCATCAATCGTGCTATGTTCTGGATGTATTGGTCCCTTTTGAAGCCATTGCAGATCACGTAGGTGTCCTTGGTGACCTTGCCTGTTTTCTTCAAGTGCTCCACGATGTCAATATCAAAGGCCGATGAGGTCTCTATATGGATGTCGTTTTTCAATGCCTCGTTCAGCACATGCTCAAAATGGGAACTTTTGGTACAGTAGCAATAGTGGTAAGAACCCGAATAATCATGCTTCTTCATGGCCTCCCCGAACCATTTCTTTGCCCGTTGGATGTTGTCCGATATCTTGGGGAGATAGGTGAATTTTAAGGGTGTACCATAGCGCTGTATCAAATCATACAGGTCTATGCCATGGAACTGAAGTTTGTTATCCTGTAGTGTGAATTCCTCTTGTGGAAAATCGTAGGTCTGCTCGATTAGATCGATATATTTTGTTTTCATTTAAATTTCGTATTGATAAAAAAACTGATAGCTAATTTTTGTGGACAAATGAGCAGCAAGTTCTCAGATACGAAACTCAAATACAGTATATGCAACAAAGAAGGGAGTCCGTGAAAAATCACGGATGATGGAGTGTTTTTCGGAAGTCGTCCCTAAAATCCGGTGTCTTGACCTGAAGACGGCTTTTTGGGTTGACTTCCTTATTCCCAAAAGCCCGAACATGAAAAAAGTTTTCAACGCAATTAGGTGATGTGTCCCAATATTCTGGACTCATTCAGGGGTCAAACATAAACAAAAAACAAATACGTCAACTTTTTTTGCAAAAAAAAATCAATCATCATAAATCGATGTAAATCAAATAGTTAATAGTAACGAAACTCCATTACCCTGCTGCTATTTGTTCCAAAGGCAATAAAATAAGAACCTGAACGCCTTCACCGGCATTCCAAATATGATGTTACCCTACCAAGGGTGGTCTCTCATTGATAAAAGGTTGGCTGTAATGTCGCCTACCCGTAGCTTTGTACAGCGCATTGGCCAATGCACCCACGATCGGCGGCAATGAGGGTTCTCCCAAGCCTGTTGGGTCGATACCATTGTCCACAAAGAACGTCTCGATTTCCCTGGGTGCCTCGGTATTCCGAATCAATCTATACCTATCAAAGTTGGATTGTTCCGGTTTTCCATCCTTGAAGGACAAGGCACTATAGGTAGCGTGGCCTATACCGTCCACAATGCCCCCTTCAACCTGGTTTTTGGCACTCATAGGGTTGATGACGATGCCGCAGTCCACGGCACACCATACTTTGTCCACTCTTGGTATTCCATCCCCATCTTCCAAATCCAAAACTTGGGCCACATAGGAATTATGGCAAAAGTAGGCGGACACCCCTCTCGATTTTCCATTGGCAGCACCCCAATTGGATTTTTCCTTTACCAACTTGAGCACTCCGGCGTAACGTTCGGGGTCGTAATCGTTTTTATCGGGTTCGCCCACAGGATTGTTGATGGCCCTGTCGAACAGTTCCAAACGGAACTCGATAGGGTCTTTTCCTGAAGCTTCGGCCACCTCGTCCATAAAGGCCTGCTCCGCTCCTGCGATAAAGTTGGAACGGGGAGCACGCCATGCCCCAGTGGTCACATTGGTCTGCAAGCTATGCTTCTCGGCCAAATAATTGTCCACGGCACCTGCCGGAAAACGGTTTTCAAAGACGAGATCATCATTGGTTCCCGCACCCCTTACGTGCCAAGCGATAAGGTTGCCATTTTCATCCAGCCCTGCTTTGTACTTAATTTTATACGCTGGGCGATAGGTGCCTTGCGTCATATCGTCTTCACGGGTGTAGACCAACTTGACGGGAGCATTCATTTTTTGGGAGATGACGGCCGCTTCCACGGCAAAAGTACCATACAGACGTCGACCAAAACCGCCGCCCATTCGGGTCATCATCACATCTATTTTCTCAACGGGCATGCCCAATCTGGACGCCAAGGTCAGCTCCAAAAACTCCGGGGTCTGTATGGGGCCCAACAGTTCTGCTTTCTCGGGAGTAACATGGGCAAAAAAGTTCATCGGTTCCATGGTATTGTGCGCCAAATAAGGGGCTGAATAAGTGCTTTCCACAATCTTCGCCGCCTTTTTGAAGGCTGCTTCCACATCACCATCCTTTCGTGCCGGTTGCTCGGTTGCTTTCTCCAACAATGCGGTAAGGGCTTCATCGTGATAAGCCGTGCTTTCCAGCTTGGAATCTTCCTCCCACTCCACTTCGAGGGCTTTCTTGGCCTGCATGCATTCCCAGGTACTGTTGCCCACAATGGCCACAAGTTCGGGAATCCCTCCCCCATCTGACCATTGTTTTTCCGTGTCTTCTGGGTATACCTCAAAATGGAACACATCTTTGATGCCCGGCATGGATTTTACCGAGTCGGCGTTCATTGCTTTGTATTTCATGCCAAATGCGGGGGGATGCACTATCATCGCCGTGAGCATTCCCTCTCGGTAAACATCCAGACCAAACAATGGTTTTCCGGTGGCGATTTTTTCACCATCCACATTTTTGATGTCCGTACCTATGATCGAAAAATTCGTATTCTCTTTCAGTTCGACTTCCTCTGGCACCTCAATGCCCGTAGCCGCTGAGGCCATTTCTCCAAAACCGGCCGATTTGCCACTGGCCTCATGTATCAATTGCCCTTCTTTTGTGGTGATTTCGCTGGAAGGAACCTGCCAGGCCTCTGCCGCGGCTTCCTTCAACATATGCCTTGCCGTAGCCCCGGCCATGCGGAGGCTTTCCCACCCTTGTCGGATGGATTGGCTTCCCCCTGCCAATTGTCGTGTAAAAATTGCGGTGTTCAAGGGAGCTTGCTCCACGATCACATCTTTCCAGGCTACATCCAATTCTTCCGCGATGATCATGGGCATGGCGGTTTTCACATTTTGTCCAATCTCTGGATTGGGCGACATGATGGTCACCAGACCATTGTCCCCTACCTTGAGGAAGCCATTCAGTTCGAACCACTCCTTGGGCAAACTTCTGACCTGTTCTGGGGTCATCTTGCAAGATGCCAGCCAGTTGAAGCCCAAAACCAGACCTCCACCGGCCAAACCTGTATTTCTTATGAAGGCCCGACGGCCAATTTTTGTCTTTACAAGTGTCATGATCGTATGTTTTTGGTGTAGTGGATTATGATTTGGCTGCCATTTTCACGGCTTTTCGTATTCTGAGATAGGTACCGCAACGACAGATGTTTCCGTTCATGGCGGTTTCTATTTCTTCATCCGTAGGGGTAGGGTTGGTCTCCAAAAGTGCAGACGCCGTCATGATTTGACCAGCCTGACAATACCCACATTGGGGCACATCTACCTCCAACCAAGCTTTTTGTACGGGGTGGTCCCCTTTTTCGGACAGTCCTTCAATGGTCGTGATCTTCTGCTCTCCTATGGAAGATACGGTAAGCACGCATGATCGGGTCGCCTTGCCATCCAAGTGTATGGTACAGGCACCGCACTGGGCTATGCCACATCCGTATTTAGTGCCGACCAGGTTCAAATGATCGCGCAAAACCCATAGGATGGGCGTGGATGGATCTACATCCACCTCTTGTTTTTTTCCGTTGATGTTGAGTGTATATGTCGCCATGATATAAAAATTCCTCTTGAAGGTAAAGATTTCCTTCTAAAGATGGCTCACTTTCCTTGAACATCGTTAAAAAATTAACATCGATTTTACGTTTTGGAAGGTTACTTAAAATCGATTTAAATAAGAAGTCTCTTTCTACATATGGTTTTCCAGGTACTGAACCACGATCCAATCCTATCGAAACTGCAAGCGGGCAAGGACAGGTAGGTGGTCGGATGGGTACCTACAATCTTTGGAATCGCTCAAAATGGCACTTTTGAGCACTTCAAATTCATCGGACACAAAAACATAGTCTATCCTTCGCTCCACAGGTTTGTTGAATTCAAAACCATTGAAAGTTCCTTTTGGTCCAAAGGCATTTTCACCTGCGGCCAGATGGGTATCGGCCATTTGGGTGAGGATTACCTGAACCCCGGGGCTATCGCTTTCCAGGTTGAAATCCCCCGTCACCACGACTGGGAGGTCTTCAGTGTTCAGTTCCTTTATTTTTCTGAGGATGAGTTTGGAGCTCTCCTCTCTGGCCTTCACCCCAACATGGTCAAAATGGGTATTGAAGACCATAAACTTTTTGCCATCCTCCTTATTTTCAAAAAGTCCATAGGTACAGATACGCGGCAAAGCGGCGTCCCATCCTTTGGATGGGGTTGTTGGTGTTTCGGACAGCCAAAATGTGGATTGCTCCAATAAATCGAGTTTTTCTTTGTTGTAGAATATAGCGGTAAACTCCCCCCTGTCATCCCCATGGTCACGCCCCACTCCAAAATAAGTGTAGTTCCCCAGTCCGTTGTCAATGTCCTTCAACTGATGCACAAGCCCTTCTTGGGTTCCAAAGACATCGGGGGCATAGAAATTCAATTGGGATATAAGAAACTCTTTTCGGTTGTCCCAATTATTAGGTTTGTCATCGGGGTTGTCATATCTGATATTATAGGAAATGACATCGATTGTTTGACTTTGGACATTGAAAAATGTGCCTATTGCAAAAAGCGCTACATAAATATTTTTCATTGGATGGGTGTTCCTCTCAGTTTTTTAAAAGCATCGTACGTTTTGTTCACTTTTTCCTTGGGAGTGGTCTCAAACTCTTTCTCGGTCACTTTGTAATAGGTCTGCAAGCTATCCAATTTTTTGTGCATTGAGGTTATGATATCTTTATATTCTTCATCATTGATGGCATTGTGCTGTTCTTTGGGATCTTTTTCCAGATCATAAAACTCCCACTCATCAATATCGTCATAAAAATGGATGAGCTTATATCTGTCCGTCCGCACCCCATATTGCCTTTTGACCATGTGAAAGGCCGGAAAATCATAATAATGAAAGTAAACGGCATCGTTGAATTCATTTGTGGTCCCTTCCAAAACGTCCCGGAACGACCTTCCCTGCATTTCCGAAGCATATTGGGTTCCTCCTGCCAAATCCAAGAAGGTCGGCGCAAAATCCAGATTCTGGACCATGGCATCGATTTCAGTGCCCGGTTTGATGACGCCCGGCAACTGCATCAACAAGGGCATTTTCATGGATTCCTCATACATAAAACGCTTGTCGAACCAACCGTGTTCCCCTAAATAAAATCCTTGGTCCGAGGTATAGACCACCAAGGTGTTTTCGTCCAACCCGGTCTCTTCCAAGTAATCCAATATTTTTCCAATACCCTCATCCACAGCCTTTACCGTGGCCAAATATTCATGCAGATACCGTTGGCCCTTCCACTCCGCCAATTCCTTTCCGTGGAGGTTGGCTTCCCAAAAGGCATTGTTCTTTGGCAGATAGGCCTCGTCCCAAATTTTGCGTTGTTCGGGCGTCATTCGTTCAAAATCCGTGGTCCACGGGTTATGGGCCAGCTCGGTACTTCCGTGCGCTTTGCTCAATTTCAGGTCGTGCCCCTCGTACATATCCTTATAAATGGTCTGTTGTTGCTCGGCCGCCGCCTGTTGGTCCACAAATTCAGGAAAATAGGTGTCCGGCAACGGAAATGTTATCGAATCATATACATTCAGATGACGCAAGGCGGGCATCCAATTACGGTGTGGGGCCTTGTGGTGCACCATTAAATAGAACGGTTGCTGCAAACTGTCCCGCTGCTTCAACCATTCCAGGCTTTTCTTCGTGATGAGATCGGTAGCGTAGCCTTCCACCACGGTAGTGTCCTCTCCCTGTATGAATTCCGGGTTGTAATAGTTCCCTTGATCGTTCAAAATTTCCCAATGATCAAATCCCGTAGGCTGACCGTGTAGGTGCCATTTTCCGATGATAGCGGTTTTGTAGCCCAACTTTTTCAAATGTTTCGGCAAAGTGGGCTGACTGTTATCGAACCGCTCCCCGTTCATCCGAAAACCGTTGATGTGGCTGTGTTTTCCCGTTAGGATGACCGCCCTGCTGGGGCCGCAAATGGAGTTAGTGCAGAAATTGTTCTGAAAGATGGCCCCGTTCTTGGCGATACGGTCAATATTGGGCGTGGGCGCCAATTTACCCAGTTCGTGCCCATACGCACTTATGGCTTGAAAGGCATGGTCATCCGACATGATGAAAATGATGTTCGGTGGACCTTTTGCCACTTCCTCCTTTGGTTTTTCCGCTTGTTTGCAGGCCAAAACCAATACCAAACCTGCCAATATCCATCCAATTCGCATCATATTTTATTTTAAAGTGAATGTTTTAGATAGCTCTGCATCTGAATTGGTGCCGACAAAAACTTCAAATTCCCCAGGTTCTGACACAAAATCCAATTGGCTGTTGTAAAATTTCAGATCATCAGGCGACAAGGTGATGGTGATTTCCTTCTTTTCCCCTTTCTTCAAAAACACTTTTTGGAAACCTTTCAATTCCCGTTTTGGTGGGGTGATGCTTCGGACAACATCCCTCAAATACAACTGCACCACTTCTTCCCCATCATAATTTCCTGTATTGGCCACGGTCACCGTTGCGGAAATCGATTCTCCCTGACCAATGCTCGACTTATCCAATTTCAAATTGGAATATTTAAACTTCGTATAACTCAATCCATATCCGAAGGGCAACAATGGGGAATTGGGTGAATCCAGATAATTGGACCTGAATTTTTGGAACTCGTCATTTTCGGGGGCTGGTCTGCCCGTATTCTTTACACTGTGGTAAATGGGAATCTGTCCCACACTTCTGGGCCAAGTCGCTGTTAATTTTCCTGATGGATTGTAATCGCCAAAAATTACATCGGCAATGGCATTACCCGCTTCCACGCCGGGATGCCAAACTTGCAGAATGGCCACGGGCAGTTCAAATTCTTCGGGAATGGTCAAGGGCCTTCCACTCATCAACACCAAGGCCACGGGCTTGCCTGTTTCAACCAATGCCTTAATGAGTTTCTTTTGACTATCCGGGATCGAAATATCGGTACGACTTGCTGCTTCCCCGCTCATTTCGGTGGCCTCACCCACCACGGCAACCACCACATCGGAGTTTTTGGCCAAATCCACGGCTTCTTTCAACAGGGTTTCAGGAGAACGTTGATCGATTTCGATACGGGGACCGAATACGTTCACTTTTTTGGCAAATTCAGGATCATCCGAAATATTGGCTCCCTTGGCATATTGGATGGTGGCGTTGGGAGCCACATTTTTGAAGCCTTCCTGAATCGTCACAGCCAAACTTACATCTCCCGTGGGTGCCCAAGTGCCCAACATATTGTTCCGGCTATCGGCCAACGGCCCGATCAGGGCTATTTTTTTATTTTTTTGAAGGGGCAATACTTGGTTTTCATTTTTCAGCAATACAAAAGAATGCGCGGCCAATTGACGGGCCAAGGCCCTATTTTCTTTGGTAAGGATATCCTTTTCGGGGCGCTTGCTGTCCAAATATCGGTACGGATCTTCAAAAAGTCCAGAAATGTATTTGGCTTCCAACACTCTTCGGCAGGCATTGGTGATTTCTTCCTCGGTCACTTTGCTTTCATCCAAGGATTTTTTCAAAGTGGTCAAGAATCCTTCGCCGACCATATCCATATCCAACCCGGCTTTGAGTGCCAAGGCGGAAACGGCCTGCAAATCGCCTAGCCCATGCGCTATCATTTCGTTGAGGGAAGTGTAATCAGAAACTACAAAACCATCAAAACCCCATCTGTCACGAAGCAAATCGGTCAACAACCACTTATTTCCTGTGGCGGGCACGCCATCAACATCGTTAAAAGACGTCATGACACTGGCAGCCCCGGCATCCACAGCGGCTTTGTAAGGTGGAAAATACTGATTGAACATCTTGATCTTGCTCATATCCACCGAATGGTAATCCCGTCCTGCCTCTGCTGCACCATAAAGTGCAAAATGCTTCACACAGGCCAGCATGGTGTGGGCCGAAGCCAAATCATCACCTTGGTATCCCTTCACCATGGCCTCGGCTATCTTGGAACCCAAATAGGGGTCTTCGCCCCCCGTTTCGGCAATTCTTCCCCAGCGTGGATCACGGGCAATGTCCACCATAGGGGAGAAATTCCAGTTGATGCCATCTGCAGTGGCTTCCCGAGCGGCCATCTGGGCAGCTTGTTCCACCAACTCCATATCCCAACTGGCCGACAATCCCAAAGGGATTGGGTACGTAGTCTTGTAGCCATGGATCACATCGGAACCAATGAGCAATGGAATACCCAATCGACTTTCCTTAACGGCAAGTTCCTGGGCCACCCTAACCTTATCGGGTCCGGCCACGCCAAAAAGTCCCCCTACTTGGCCTGCTTTGATCTTTGCTTCCACATTTTTGCTGACCACCTCACCCGTGGCAACACCTCCCCCAGGGGTCAAAAGGTTGAGCTGGCCTATCTTTTCCTCTATGGTCATCTTTTGTAAAAGTTCCTCTACTTCTGGGATTCGTTGTTGGGCATTTACTCCCCAAAAAGAGAGCGCAACTAGGGCTATCACTATTTTTTTTGTGGACATGATTCGGTTGTTTTGTTTTGGTATTTTATTCTGATTTGACAATGGTTGTCCGCTCGGAGATTCCATTGTTGTTAAAAGCCTCTATCTGAAAATAGTAGGCATCGGTCCGGTCCATTCCCGAGAAATAATATTCGTTTTTCCCATAGACCATGATACTTCCGTAGAGCTTGTCCTTGGATTTTCCAAAATAGATGACATAGCCATCGGCAAGATCGTTCTGTTTCCAGCGGAGCCAAGAATTCCTCCGTTCCCCAAACTTGTCGGGACTGGAGCGCAACACAACAAAGTCTTCAACAGGTTGTGGTTTTTCTCCGCTTCCCTTTCCGAATACCCGAAAACCGCTCAGGGCGAACTTGCCCGTGGGCATTTTGATGTTCTCGATTTTGAGGTATCTGGCCTGTGCTGCCTTTTTCAATTCGATGTAATCGTGGGGCACATCGGTCTGGTTCTTGCTTTTGTCCACCAGAACAGACCATTTTTTCCCATCATTGGATGCATAGATTTTGTATTGATGATAGACGCCCTCGGATTTGCCCAAAAACTCCACATCTTGATCGGCATAATTGACCTGTATCGCATGGATGGTGGAAACTTCCCCAAGATCGGTCTGGAACCACTCGCCCTTATCCCCTGTTTTGGCACTCCAATAGGTCTTCATGTCCTCATCCACAGCAAAATTGGGCTGATAGCCTCCCAAAGTGGAAGAGGTTTGGACGGGTTTGTTGTAATTCAACAGCATCCACCCTGTAAACAGTCCTTGAACATGATCTGCATCTTCCTTTGGAAGATAGGTAGGGTAATCGCCATAAGCAGTATTGCAATACATGACATCGTCCCCATCAAAACCTGCTGGCCAAATGCCGATTCGGCGTTCAAAACTGTTCTTTTGGTTGAGAATGATGGTGGAAACGTGCCACCAGTTTCCAAACGTATCCTGATAAGTTGCGCCATGGCCTGCTCCCCTGGCAAAACCTCCTGGCTTGTATGAAAATGGGTTGTGGTCTTGATAGGCAAAGGCATCCAAGGGCTTATCGCTCACATACACCCCATCGCCATAACCGCTGAACTCAGTGCCGGGAGCACCATATTGGAGATAATATTTTCCGTTGTGCTTGGTCATCCAGGCCCCTTCCATGAAAGGTTGGAGAAAGGTGTTGTCGTTGTGTTCACCAAAGCGTTCCCAACCATGATCTTCGGGAACCAAGGAAATCAATGGCTTTACATAGCCTTCGGATTGCAGGGTCTTGGTGTTGATCTCGGTGCCCAAAATGGGGAACACGTTGCTGGAACCCCAATACATATAGAGCTTGTCCGTGTCTTCTTCATACAAAAAACCGGGATCCCAAGCACCTGCTTTTAAGGAATCGACAGCAATTTCCCAATTGTCCGTAGTGGGGTCCTCGCTCTTCCACATGGAGAATGCTGGCCCGTGGGTGGAACCGATCAAGTACAGTTCATCCTTCATCACAAAGGCCGCTGGGGCGCACAGTTCGTCATAGACCTTGTTCCTCTCCCTCAAAAACTTTCGGGGAATGAATTTCCAGTCATACATATCATCGCTCCACCAATAACCCCATTGGTTGGTGGAAAAGAGAAAATATTTATCCTTGAAGGTGACAATTACGGGGTCTGCCGTGGCCCTGTGTTTGCCATGGGTGGCAAAATTGGGTATGGGCGTGTAGCCGTAGTTGATGTTGATGGGGTTGCAATAGGTTTTTTGTTGCGCATTCAGATTTTTTGAAAATCCAATCAACACAAAAACTCCTATGACCAACAATCTTTTCTGCATGATCTATGGGGTCGTTTTTTTATGGGAAAACAACCAGGGCAAAAGGTCCGGTTCCGCAAAAGCTGGGTCCCAACTGCCGTGATTGGCAAAATCATATAGGGTGAATTTTGGATAAACCCCTGCCTTGAGCAGTGCACTGACCATTTCCATGGATTGGAGCGGATTTACCACATTGTCCTGAGCCCCATGGAATACCCACAAAGGGGTGTTTTTGGCATAACTAGAGACCGAATTGGGGTCACCTCCGCCACAAATGGGAATGGCCGCCGCAAAAGTATCCGGCTTACGGCTCAACAGCTCGAAGCTGCCCATTCCGCCCATGGAAAGACCCATCAGATATATTTGGTTGTCATCTGAATAGGGTTGTTGTATGGTGCTGTCCAAGAGGTCCATCACCATTTGCAAGGGCTTGGTGGGGCCGCCATCATAGTTAAAATTGAGTTTTATGGGATATGTACTTCGGTCCACATCCACATTGGACCAATAGCTTTCCTTGGGACATTGTGGGAAAATGACAATGGCGGGATAACGGTCCTGTAGATAATCCGTGGCAAACAACTTACCACCATGAACCAATTGGCTCTCATTATCGTTTCCCCGTTCCCCGGCTCCATGCAAAAAGAGGATGACGGGATAGGTTTCCGTTTCCTTGAAATCTTTGGGGTACATGATCCGATATCGTAAGGTATCGTTTCCATCGACCAACTCCTTTTTTTCATACTTGGATTGCCATTGGGCCGAAACCAAAGTGCCCAACAATAGCATTAACGGTAGAAATAATTGTTTTTTCATCTGTTCCATATTATAAGGTTACAAATAATGAAGAAACAAAAAAACCAGCGAATGTACAGACTGGGTGATGTATTTTCATATCAAAATCCGAGTTTGGTGAGTCCTGTCTGTACATCCTCATTGGCCATAAACAGATTCCAGAGCAATCCTGTGCGATGGTTTTCGATCATGATGATCTGAGGTCCTTGATCAATGGCCAAATAGGCCTCGGCCACCCAAAAATTGTACTCTGGACTGAAGGCATCGTAAAAACCGGCAGGCCCCAGCAGTTTGTCCTTGTTTTTGTAAAAAAAGTGCATGGCCTTCAACGATTCCTGAGGAGTGTACGGAATCGAGCTTATGGCCGCAGTGGGCGATATGACCCCGATATCGTTGGACGGGCTGTGGGCATTGTAACCCATGCTCCCATCACTGTTCCTGGAATAACTGGCGGTAAGGCCCCAGCAATCCTCCCCATAATCCTCAAATCCTTTTGGATTGGCAACACAATACTGATAATTGATCTTGGAATGGTTGACGTTTACGTCCCAATAATCCACATACTCATCGGAAAGGGTTTTGGGGTTGAGCCCCAAATAGGAATAATGTGCCCAAAACAAGGGTCCTCCAAATTGTTCGGCACCTACATGCTTGACCAAAAGGGGAAATCCATACTGGCTGTTGGAGGACTTTATGCCACCATTCGAAGCCCAGCCATTGGTATATACTTCCTTTTCAATGCCAAAATCCGGTGAGGCCGCGGCCAAAATGTATGCGATCAGCACTTCATTATATCCTTTTAGCTGTAGATTGATGGCAAAGTCGTGGTTGGGGCTCCAATGCCAGTATAGCACATTTTGTCCCTGGGTGTACCAGTCCCACTCCACCCCTTTCCAAAGGTCATCGGCCTGTTGTGCCAATGCTTGTTCCTCCGCCGATCCATTTTTCAAATACTCCTTGATGCAGATCAACCCTTGGGCCAAAAAAGCGGTTTCCACCAAATCCCCCCCATCATCCAAAGAGCTAAAGGGAATCACAGCCCCGGTGGAACCATTGATCCAGTGGGACCATGCGCCATGGAAACGATCTGCATTTTCCAAAAAATCCAAAAGCGTGGTCAATCGTTCCACACCTTCCGTTCTGGAAATAAAGCCACGTTCGATCCCTATCAAAATGGCCATCAATCCAAAGCCAGTACCGCCTGCCGTCACCACCTGCGAATCCCTGTTCGGGTCGTCCGGATGGTACCTCTCCTTGGCACCTCCTGAGTTTTGCTCTGCAAAGTCCCAAAAATATTTGAAGGTTTCCTCTTGGACCAAATCCATCAACTCATTATCGGTGATGGTCGGCACGTCATCTTCCGAGCCATCGTCGGGAATCTCGGGAGTTGTTGGCACATAGGTATAGTCATCACCTCCACCACAAGAAATTGTTAGGGTGAATAGTATGATTAGGCCAAGTGCTTTCTTAATCATCATTCTTTAGATATGGGCTATCGAAACCCAATTTTTTCAGACCACTTTTCACTTCTTCGTTTGCCATGAACAGTTTCCACAAAAGACCACTCCTATGGTTTTCTATCATTACAGGAATAGGCCCTTGATCTATGGCCAAATACCGTGGCAGGTACCAATCCTTTTCCAAACTGAAGGCGTCATAGGGACCGTACTTTCCGATCAGACTATCCTGCTGGGTGTACATATACCTCAAGAATTGTGTGCTTTCCTTGGGTGTATAGGGCATGGAGGAAAGGGCGGCCGTTGGCGAGATCACTCCCAGATCCATACCGGGTCTGTGCCCCGCATACCCCTTTATAGAGTAACTGGAGGTGAGCCCCCAGCAATCTTCCCCATAGCCTTCATATCCCTTTGGATTGTCCACCGCATATTTGTAATGGATCATGGCATGGTTGGTATTGAGCTTCCAATAGTCACCGAATTGATCGGTAAGACCCTTTGGGTCCAATCCCAAATAGGAATAATGTGCCCAGAAGAGTGGCCCTACGGGTGCATCGTCATGCTCAAAGTGGTTGAGTTCGGTCTCCAGCCCATAATAGGTGGTGTCCTTGGCTATCGCGCCATCCAACGCCCATCCTTTTTCATAAACACTTTTATTGATGGAATGTGTCGGGGATGCAGCTGCCAGCACATACATGATCAGGCATTCGTTGTACCCCCCAACGGGAAAGTTCATTTCCCATCCATATTCGGGGCTCCAATGCCAATAGAGTACATCTTCGCCACCTTTGGTGTACCAGTCCCACTCGACTCCTTCCCAAAGCTCTTGGATCTTTTGTGCTAATTTTTGTTCGCGTTCGTTTCCATCCTTGAAGTATTCCTTTACGGTCAAAAGACCTTGCACCAAAAATGCCGTTTCCACCAAATCCCCACCATTGTCCTTTGGACTGAAAGGGGTCACTTTTCCCGATGGCAACAACCAGTGCGGCCACGCTCCATGAAATCGGTCGGCCTTTTCCAAAAAGCCCACTATTTTCTCATAGCGTTCCAAGGCTTGTTCCCTGGTGATGAATTTGCGCTCCACGCCTACTAAAATGGCCATTAGGCCAAAACCTGAACCTCCTGTAGTGATGATGTCCTTGTCGTGGTTAGGATATTCATTGTCCATGTGGAAACGCTCCCTTGCCAATCCTGAAACCGGTTCCGCACCTTCCCAAAAATAATTGAAGGTTTGATATTGGACAGAATCCATCAATGCTTCATCGGTATAGGCAATGGTGTCCTTGTGTGATGAATCTTCCTCTTTCTTGTTTTTATGGCCATTGCATCCCATAATTAAGGATGCAACAGCCATTGGAATTAAAATTAACCTCATAAAAACTAAACTAACTCGACTAAACTAATTATTGCATTAAATTTTGAATTTCCTGTTGTGTGAGTGCTTTGCTATACAGCCTCAACTCATCCATTTGCCCTTTCTCTGTTTTATGGTCCCAACCATTAAAATTGGGGTCACCGGACATGATCACCAAATCTCCCACACCTGTCCAGTCTATTCCGGTAAAAGCAGTTTCTCCAACCAATTCCCCGTTCATGTACAGTGCTGCATTGGTTGCTGAAATGGAGATTCCAAAATGCACCCACTCGTCAAGGGTCGGGTCTATGGTGGCGGGGTCACCAGGGTTCACCCAGGTGGCATTGGTGCCATTGCCCACAAGAAGTATGAATTTTTGTGCGTCCGCACTTCCTTCGCGAATCAATCCGAACCCACTGGGCTTATCGGATGGAGATGCCGGTTCGGCCGGGGCAATATTGATTATTCCCGCCCTCGTATCCGATGGATCGATTTTCAACCAGAACGTGGCACTGAATTCATTTCCTTGGGCCAAATCGGCTGATGGGAACGTCAGATAGGAATCCGCAGCCCCTTGGTATGCATTCCCCAATATCCCGCCAACAAGGCTCGGAGACCCCACTTCGGTAGCATTTTCACCGCTTAGCACGTCTGTATAACTTCCATCAAAGGGTAAATAGAATGTAGAACTCGACTCCGTGACCTGCTTTTGAATTTCCTGTTGCGTAAGTGCTTTGTTAAACAGCCTCAACTCATCCATTTGCCCTTTCTCAGTTTTGTGGTCCCAACCATTAAAATTGGGGTCACCGGACATGATCACCAAATCTCCCACGCCTGTCCAGTCTATTCCGGTAAAAGCAGTTTCTCCAACCAATTCCCCGTTCATGTACAGTGCTGCATTGGTTGCTGAGATCGAGATTCCAAAATGTACCCACTCATCAAGGGTCGGGTCTATGGTGGCGGGTTCACCGGGGTTCACCCAGGTGGCATTGGTGCCATTGCCCACAAGAAGTATGAATTTCTGGGCGTCCGCACTTCCTTCGCGAATCAATCCGAACCCGCTTGGCTTATCCGATGGAGATGCCGGTTCCGCCGGGGCAATATTGATTATTCCCGCCCTAGTATCCGATGGATCGATTTTCAACCAGAACGTGGCACTGAATTCATTTCCTTGGGCCAAATCGGCTGATGGGAACGTCAGATAGGAATCCGCAGCCCCTTGGTATGCATTCCCCGCTATTCCATTAACAAAACTCGGAGATCCCACTTCGCCAGCAGCTGTAATGGTAACCTGCTCATTAAAGTCGCCATTAAAAGGCATATAGAACATTTCCCCGTCGTATAAGGGTACATAAGGTGGTGTTTTCTCAAAATCAATGGAAGATGCCGTGGTTTTGCCATCTACGTCCGTAGCCGTTATGGTCAATGTATGTACCCCTGTGGTTACATTGTCATATACCAGATCATCCTTTATAAAGTGACGGTAATCCAAGAATTCCGTGTAACTGGCAATTTCAGAACCATCCATTGCAACAGAGACAGCGCTAATTTCTATGTCATCCCTAACTTCAAAATCGATGGTTATGGCAGCAACAGCTTCGGGTACTTTTAACTGAAAACCATCTATGGGCTTGTTAATGACTATTGAAGGTGCCGTTTCGTCCACTCCGGCATCCACTGCGGTAATGGGATCTATTCCCTCATTACAGGAAACCACCAGAAGTCCCAACAGGAACGCTATGGATTTAATTGTATGTTTCATCTTTCGTAGTTTATTTGGTTAATGTTAGTTGCCACCGTTCCCCAAGGTCGGCAATGCATCTATCTGCGCCTGTGGGTATGGAAGTAATTGCTTGTCCGCGGCAAAGGTCCTTCCGTCGTAGCTCAGTTCGGAGAAATTGTCCAAACGGATCATATCGTAGTAACGGATACCCCATTCCAAGGCCAATTCCGCAAACTTTTCGTCCATGACCTGTTCACTGTTCACTCCTGACAATCCGCCCAAACCTGCACGGCTCCTGACCAGGTTCACCGCTTGGTCCGCTGTCATACCGCTACCTGTTGCGCCGCGCGTCAAGGCTTCGGCATACATCAACAATATTTCGGCATAACGGATGACGATCATGTTCTTACCTCCTCCATAATCATTACGGCCAGTAGTGATCTGCACGGATGGCAGGTAGTGTTTTCCGCTGGCGAAAAGTGCCCTTGCATAATCATTTATAATATCCCCATCTCGGGTTGTGTTGTCCACAAAGGAAGGCAAGGTGGCATAATTGGGATCGGACTGAAGTTCTGCAATTCCTCTATCGGTCCAAAGTACGCTGGTCTCCAACCTCACGGTCTCGTTCCTATCCAGCATAAACTTGATGAACTTCATACTGGGCTCGTAAAAGCCCCATCCGTCTGAAGCATTTGCTCTAGCAGGAGTCCATCCTTGGGGGCCAAAAGGACCATACAGATGATAGAAAGTATCCCCTGTACCGGAGCCAAAATCGGAAAACTGCATTTCCAAAAGACTCTCATCACTCAGTTCTCCGGGTTTTTTGAAGAGACTGTAGAAATCGGGGTAAAGGGAAAACTTATTGGAGTTGATAATGGCTGCACAGGCATCCGCAACTGCTTGATAGTTTTCCATTTCCAGATTGGCCAAGGCCTTCATTGCATATGCAGTGTAGCGGGTCACACCACCTGGAATATCGGTTCGTTCATTGGGCCTCATGTTGGGCAATAATGGGATTGCCTCATCCATTTGATCGGAGATGAACTGCATGACCTCATCCTTGGAGGCCGGTCCGTCCGCAATTTCGCTATCGGGTTGTGTGGTCTGGATGATGAACACATCGCCCCATACCCTGGCCAGGTTAAAGTGAAACCACGCCCTCAACACTTTGATCTCTGCAATATATTGATCGGCAGTGGCTTGCCCACTTTCATCCGCGAAACTCTTGAAATTTTCGATGAGTTCTATTTCGGTGTTGAGGCTTACGATATCGCCATAATGAATGTTCCACAAAGAATTGTACATCCAATAATCCTGGGTATATATGAAATTGTCCGTGTCCGCAAAAGGTTGCTGGTCCCCAAGACCGCCTGCATTCACATCGTCCCCACGGACGGAGAGCAACAAGGGCTCTTCCCATCCCCTGGTGGCAAAAATTTCGTAGGACCCCACCAAGGCCTGGATCATGTTGTCCGTATTCGAATAGTCAAGGTCATCCGCATTCAACTGACCTTCTATATCATCAAACTTGTCACTGCACGATTGGATGAAAAACACCGCAATCAATGCAAACATCCATTTGCCAATTATGTTTTTCTTAGTTTTCATTTCAATTTTTTTATAGTTTAACATTTACCCCTATGGTGTAGATTGCCGGTACCGGATACGTCTGACGGTCTACTCCGTTGGAAACCTCTGGATTGAACCCGTTATAGCTGAACAAGGTAAGAGGTCGTTCGGCAGTCAGGGTAAATTTGAAATCGGGGGCGTTACCCTTGAACTTGTCCCCCCGCAGGGTATAGGCCAATTGGATGTTCTGTATCCTGAAGAAGTCCCCATCCTCTACCCAAAAATTGCTGAGTCGTTGGTTCCAACTATCGCGAAGGCCCGCCGAGGAGGGATAGGTGTTGCTGGTACCTTCACCATGCCAACGGTTTTTGGCGAGATCGGCATCCATGTTGGTATCGCTGGTGAAAATGATCTCTCCCCGCTTTCTGTTCAAGATCTTATTGCCTGTCTGTCCATAGAAATTCATGGTAAAACCGAAGTCCTTGTAGTTGACACCGATGTTTCCGCCATAGGTGAACTCGGGAAGGAAAGAGCCGAGCACTGTCCTATCCTCATCGGTGATGCTGCCATCCCCGTTCCTATCGTTATAGATCAAATAACCGGGCTGAATGTCCTGTCCGTTCGTTATGGCATTCTGCGCCACCGGATCGGCATCGATTTGGGCCTGGTTCTGATACACCCCAGTGGTTTCATAGCCGTAGAAGGCGTACAATGGTTCTCCCACAATAGTCCTTTGACGGAACTCTGCAGAACCTGCATCGATATATCCACTTTCGTTTTCCACCTCAAGGGTTTCGTTCTTCACTGTGGTGAAGTTGGCCCCTATCGTGTAGTTGAGATCTTCGGAGATGTCGTCGGTCCAGTTTAGTGCCACCTCGACCCCTGAGTTTCGGATAACCCCTGAGTTTCTGTCGATGGTCACGTTGGCAATGGGGATATACACGGGCATGATGGCATTTTCGGTGTCCCGAATGTAATAATCCGCTTCCAACGACAAACGATTGCTGAGTGTGGTAAGGTTGATACCAAAATCAAGTTCTTCCACCACTTCCCAACTCAAATCGGAAAAGTTGCTCGTAGCCGTGATTCCTGTCACCGGGTTATCTCCCAAATCAACCGTTACATTGCTAATGGTGTTGGAACCAGAGCTGGCATTGACATTGTCGTTGCCCAAACGGCCCCACGCTGCCCTCAATTTTAGGAAGTCAAAAATACCATTGTCCTGCATGAACGGTTCCTGGGACAAGACCCATCCGGCACCCACAGCGGGGAAATAGCCCCATTGGTCCTTAGTGAACTTGGATGACCTATCTGCCCTAAATGTTCCGTACAACAGATACCTGTCCTTGAAGTTGTAGGAGACCCTTCCAAAATAGGATTGACCATACACCCTTTTGTTCTCTTCTTCCACATTGTTGTTGAAGGATAGAGGATCGGCAAAGTCCAAGTACCAAGAGGTCTCATAATTGATCCCTGCAATATCCGTACCTGTGGCCTCAAATCTGTTTGCTGCCTCGTCCCTATACGAAGCCCCTGCCATTACTGTGACATTATGGTCTTCATTATAGGTATCGGTATAGGTCAAGATATTGTCCCAGATCTGGTTGTAGTAGTTGTTCTGTTTTCTATTGATGTCTGAAAGACGCTGATCGCCGAATCCCATATTGTAGGGCAGGTTCACATAACGCTCCTCCAAGGCCGAGAAATCTACATTGTAGGTGGTTTTAAAAGTCAACTTATCCTTGATCAAATCCGTCTGTAGATAAATGTTGGCCAACAATTTGCGTATTTTCAACCTGTTGTTGTTGTACTCCATATCGGGAAAAGGGTTCTGTGTGGCCCTGTATCCCAATGCCTGGGCATTGGCATAACGAACCGGTGTGGCGGCAGTGTTCAAGTCATCAAAAACAGGGAGAATCGGAACTGCAAAATAAGCCTTGAACCATGCTGAATCCTCTGGCGTAAACTGTGTGGCGTTACTGAACACGGTGTTCACCCCTACTTTTACATTATCGGTCACATCCACATCCAGTTTTGAACGGATATTGAACCGTTCGTACTTGTTCTTCATATCGAGCAGACCTTCTTGGGAGAAATAGTTGGTCCCGATGGCATAGGCCACATTCTCGGTTCCGCCGGTGACACTCAATCCGTGGTTTTGGATGATCCCATCCCTGATAATCTCATCAAACCAGTCGGTGTTGACATCGGGCACATTGGGGTTGATACGGCTCCTTCCATAACGCTGCATGGCATTGAGCACAAATTGGGCATCGGGTGCAGATCCTGATTCGACCGCCATGGTGACGAACTGCTCCGCATTGGCCATTTGCAATACGTTCTGGGCCCGCTGGATTCCAGTATAGCCATTATATTCTATCTGAGGTTTCCTGTTCTTTCCACCTGATTTGGTCTCAATGATGATGACCCCGTTGGCGGCCCTCACCCCATAAATGGCCGATGAGGACGCATCCTTGAGCACGTTCATTGATTTGATGTCGTTTGGGTTCAAAAAGTCAATGTTGCTGTAGAACATCCCATCCACTACATATAACAGTTCGGTAGCGTCCGAGTACGTTCCCAAACCACGGATCCTAACCGTTGGCGAAGCACCAGGGCTTCCTGTGGTCACGATCTGTACCCCGGCCACTTTGCCCTGCAGCGACTGCACCGGGTTGGCAGATGGGGTTTTCTCGATTTGTTCAGCATCCACCGTTACAATGGATCCTGTCAAATCGGCCTTTCTTTGGGTACCATAACCCACAACGACCACTTCATCCAGACTTTGGGTGTCCTGCTGTAGGGTAACATCGATATTGGTCCTGCCATCAATGGGGACCTCCTGTGTGGAAAAACCAATATAACTGAACACCAGCGTCCCAGTATCGGGAACATTGTCCAAGCTATAATTTCCATCAAAATCGGTTTGGATGCCCGTTGTAGTACCTTGTAAGATCACACTGGCCCCTGGCAACGGTTGGCCCTGATCGTCCATTACCGTTCCCGAAACCGTAACGTTGTTTTGGGCAAAGAGCACTGCCTGAAACAACATGAACGAGATTAGCAAAAGTTTGCTTTTAATTTTCATAATTGTGCAAAAATAGAGTTAGATTTTTACTAAATTAACAAAACCTTAAGTCCTTGGTGTACAGAAGGGATACATAATAAATACATCACGCAAATACCCTTGAAAAGGCCTTATTTCACTGTGTTTGCAGTAGTTCACAACTGCAAAGTGCAAAAAAAATTAACATAGTGATGTAGTGATGATGTAATTCCGAAAAGTAGGAATTGGACCGCGAGACCTAGTATTTGCGGACTAAAAGGTGATAAGAAAATTGGAGAGGTTTTCCGAACTGTCTATATCCAGTTTTTTCCGTAACCTATAACGATGTATTTCCACACCCCTGATGGAAATGGCCATAAGCGGGGCAATCTCCTTCGTGGAAAGGTTCATTTTGAGGTATGCACAAAGTTTGAGGTCCTTGGGCGTCAAGGAAGGGTATGCTTTTAACAGTCTCTCGAAGAAATCTTCGTGGAGTTCCTTAAAATTGACCTCGAACCGTTTCCAATCCTCGGTATCTTCAATGGAGCTGTCCAATTTTTTGAGGAAGGATCGGTAACGCTGTGAATTGGAAAATTTATCCTTGTTCACCAAGAGCATGTTCTTGATCTCCAACATCATTTCGTTCTTCTTGGCAATGTTCAGGGTGGTGCTGGCCAATTCGTTCTGTTTCAGGCGTACTTCCTTGGCGAGTTCCTCTTTTTCCAGTTGGGCCAATCTTTCCTGTTGCTCTTTTTCCATTTGCTGCTCCATCTCCCGCTGTTTCCTGCCCAGTTTCCTGCGATTGTACCATCTCACCAAGAAGATGGCCACTATGGTCAATAGGCCATATATGATCAAACTGGCCGTTGAAAGGTACCAAGGTGGCAAGATGGTAAAGCGCAGCGCATTGGTCGCCGAAAGCTGATTATCCATTCCCGAAGTGGAAACCTTGAAAGTGTATTCCCCATAAGGAAGGTTCTGGAAATTGATGAAACCACTTTCCACATATTCTGTGTACTCTTTTGGGCCCTTGAGCTCAAAATAATAATGGGGAGAGATGTATTTCGGGGATGCCACTTCTATGGTGATTGACTGGGAATGCCTAAAAGGCACTTCTATCTGTTCCTGCAGTATGGCATGGGCTGCCCTTTGATCGCGAAGTACGATAATCTTAGGCACTGGAAGCACCAATTGTTGGGATTGGTCCTTCAACCTTGATGGGTTGATCTTGGCAAAACCATCGCTCAACGTGATGTAGGAAAGACTATCATTCACCTTGACCACCTTTTGTGAATCAGGGGCCAAACGTTCACGCAAGGGGAGGTCGGTGATCATAAGGCTATCCTCTTTTAAATCGGTATATATAATGGCCTTTTTATCCTCACCCTCCACAAACCAGTAGTGCTCATCATCAAAAAAGAGGAGTTCTTTGTTCCTATACTCCTTGAATTCCTCAAAGGGGACGATAAGGTCGCCAATGGAATTGTACCTGTACCAATTGCCCTCACTGTTCAGGACGATATGGTTCTTGATGTTATAGATCTCTACATTGTACTCACTCGGCCCCCCGTCATTGGCAAATTGTTGGATGCGGGCCACTTTGCCATAATCGCCATCATCAAAGTGGATTCTGTAGAACCCTTTATAAGGATGGGCGGCCCATAGTATTGTTGGGGTTTCGAAACAAAGATGCTTTACCGGAAAATCAAACCCTTCTATCTTAGTGATCTCCCATTTCCCATCCTCTTTTTTCACAAACTTTGAAAGTCCGTTGTAAGTGCCCTGCACATAGGTCGAGTTTTGCCCTGGCACCTGTATGGTCTGGTATCCCCCAGTTATTGTACTCAAGGGTTTGAAACCATCTTCCTCCACCTTATACGTACCCGTGTTATGACCGCAGAGTAGGTCACCTTCCAGTTCCACCAAATCCCATACATGGCCTTGTGAACCGTTCACGAACTTGAGTTCGTTCCCTTCAAAATAAAAAACACCCGTATTGCTCCCCAAATACAATTTTCCCTTATGCTGGGCAATGTCATATACCATTCCCAAAGTTCCCGTATAATCGGTATAATAGGATATAGGGTTGTTGAGCTTCACCCGGGCTATACCATTGTCCAGTCCCAACCAGAGTTGATCATTGTACAGCAAAATGGAGAGGACCGTATTGTTCTGCAAGCCAGATTCCCTGTTCAAGATCTGATGGGTCCTGGTAAATGCGTCATACAGGTACATCCCATTTTTGATGGTACCAAAACCTATCCTGTCCCTGCCAAGCACATACATTTTGTTCAATTGGTGCTGTTTGAGGTCCTCGTTGATCTTGGCCGACCAAGGACGGAGGTTTTCTCCATCAAAAAGGTAACACCCACTGAGCTTGGTACCTACCATCAAACTGCCCTTGAAGACCACCATGTCGGTAATCGTTTTTCCCATGAGCAAATCCTGGTCGGGCAAGGGCACCAGTTCCTTGTCCTTCAGTTCAAAAAGACCGAGGGGGCCAGAGGCAACAATCAGCTTATCATTGAATTCGATAAAATCGGATACAAAATTGGGAGGGACCACCACTTCTATGGCATTGCCATCATAACTATAAATGGCCGAGAAGGAACGGAACAGTACTTTATCATGGGATGGGAATATTTCCCAAAACTCCTCGCTGGTGAAGGTATGGTCCTTGATCAGACGCGTAAGCGATGTATATTCGAGTTGCCCAATGGCATTTTTCACCCAATAGCCAAACTCTTCGTAAGATCCCGTATAGACCCGGTCCCCTATGGACTCCACGGATCGGATAATGGTATTGTTGGGCAGTTTGTTGAGGGTCCATTGCTCTCCATTGAAATAGAGGAGCCCCTTGTTATTGGCCACAAAGAGTTCGCCATCATCGTTTACGGAAACATCCCAGTTTTTGCTGGCTCCCTTATACTCCAGCAGTCGATAATTGTATATGGGTGGCAATAGGTTTTGTCCACAGACCAGAATGGGGACAAAAAGAATCAATGTTTTCAAGAACTTGCCAAGCATTCCTGTTTCGATTTAGCCTATGACCAAAGGTCTTTCCTTTTAATCAATATACAAAACTAAATGTAGAAATACAGTTTTGTTCAGGAATCATCGCCCTATTGATGTTCTCCCAATACTGACAACCGTCATAAAAATCATTCTATCACATCATTTTGCTTAAGCGACATTTACCTTTTTCCTTGACCCATTTTACATACGATAATCTTTTTTAACCTTTTGATAATCCCTTTTCCTTTTTCATAACCTTTATTGTTTTCTTCTTAATCCGCAACGATATTCCTCTCATCTATTTTAGCACCACAACTGACCAAGGAGACAAAATAGACCTTGGTGCCATATCCAACCAAAATTAAACTATGATTCAAGTAAAATGTACTTGCGCCAATAGACCCTTCAAGTCAGGAAGAGCTTTCCGTTGGACTTGTTTATTGGTATTCGCCTGCATGGGTCTTTCGCTCCAGGCACAGACACCCAACGATGCCCTGATGATGCCTTCCAAAAACATCTGCGTGCTTCTATCGTATGACTTTGGAACTTTTGACCGATATTGGGAAGGAACCTTGTTAAGGTCCAATGAGACCATTGCCACAGTGGACCAAAAAACCATCATGCCCATGGCTGCCATCGGTATTTTGGACGACCTCAATTTTTACATCAGCCTACCCCATATCAATACTGAATCATCCGAGCCCAATGGAGGAAAATTTGCCGGTGCCAAGGGCTTTCAGGATATCGGGTTTGCTCTTAAATATCGTGCCGTCCATCGGGATTTGGGCCCCGGAAAGTTCACTGCCCTGGCCACGGCTGGTTTTTCAACCCCTTTCACCAATTATCTTTCGGACTACAGGCCCTACAGCATTGGAGCTGGTGCCCCTGAGTTTTCCTTGCGAGGCATAACCCAATACCAATGGAACAATGGTTTTTATGCCCGTGCCTCCCTCGCCCACTTATGGCGCGGATATACCGAAGCGGAGCGGGACTATTACTATAACAATGGGAGCTACTATACCGCTTGGATGGATGTGCCCAATGCATGGACCTATGAGGGTATCCTAGGAAAATGGTTGTTCGATTACTCTTTGAAACTTGAATTGAGCTATTTCAGCCTTACCTCGACCAGTGGGGATGATATCCGGGCATACAACGCAGCACAACCTACCAACAAAGTGGAATCCGACCGCATAGGGTTTTCAGCACAATACTACTTCAAATCGCTGAAAGGATTTGGGGTAGTGGCCTATCACAACAGGGTGGTGGACGGAAGGAACGTTCCCAAGCTGAGCAACACGGGCTTTGGCATCACCTACCAATTCAATGTCATTAAAAAACAAACTGAAGCTACCGATGAACAATAAGATATATACCCTATTATTGGCCGTGGGCCTCATTACCTTGGCCTCTTGTGAGAAAGATACCCCACAGTACCTTCCATACGAAAGTTATGCATACTCCGAACCTGATGAAGATGGCGGAGATTGGGTTCCCGTTCTCCAAGAATCCGGGGCCGCCATTGAGATAACGGCACCAGAATCGACCGCTTCGCAATCCTATTTGGATGAGCTCGAAGATATGAAAGAAGCTATGGCCAGTATGACCTCCGAACAGAAAAAAGCGGTAAAATACTGGACCAACAATCCGGCCATACGTTGGAACGAGATTGCCCTGGAACTGATCGCCAAATACAACCTCATCCCTGGGCCCAATGCTGACGGCAGCTATACCCTGCCCAATCCTTCCAACCCAGAAGGACCACCTGCATTTCCCTTTGCCCATCCACCTTATGCGTGCAGGGCACTGGCCTATATGTCCGTGGCCCAATTTGATGGGCTCATCAGTGCATGGCACCACAAATACAACTATAACAGACCAGCACCTTACCAACTGGATGAAAGCATCGACTACGCCTATGAGGACAACGATATTCCCTCCTATCCTTCGGATGGTGCGGTGATTGCAAGGGCATCAAGAAACATCCTAACGGCCATGTTCCCTTTGGAAGCCGAATACTTGCAAGACCTTGAGGAAGAACATTTGGAAAGCCTGATGCTTTCTGGGGGCAATGTGATGAGTGACATCGATGCCGGAGTGGAAATCGGCGATGCGGTATCTTCCACCGCCTTGGCACGTGCCGCCAATGACGGCATGAAGAACGCCCAGACCCCAAAAGCTGTATCGGATTCCATTAAGCAAGCCGCCCTGGACAGGTTTGGCTGGGCCTGGGACAATCTGGAAATCCCAGTGCGCCCCGTGGGCCTTACCCCGCTCTTTGGCAAAGTGACCATGTGGAGCATTGATGATGTGGAAAGCGTTCGTCCCATAGCCCCACCACAATTGGATTCACAGGAATTTTTGGACGATGTGAAACTACTGAAAGACTACGCCGACAACATGACCGACGAACACCGTAGGATCGCCAACTTTTGGCAGGACGGGCTTGGCACCTATACGCCTCCGGGACACTGGAACCGTATTGCCAATGAGCTTATGGTGGAATATCGGTTGAATCCCTTGCAAACTACACGGACCCTGGCCTATATGAACATGGCCATCATGGATTCGGGAATAAGCTGTTGGGATGCCAAATACTACTACCATTATCCTAGGCCCATACAGTTGATCGAAGGATTCAAGACGATTGCGGGTACACCCAATTTTCCGAGCTATACCTCTGGACACAGTGTGTTTTCGGCAGCGGCATCGGAAGTCCTTTCCTATGTTTTCCCAGAGGAAGCATCCAAGATGAGGGCTTGGGCAGAAGAAGCGGCGATTTCCAGAGTTTACGGCGGCATCCACTGGAGTTTTGATGCCACTGTGGGCACGGAACAAGGGCAAAATGTTGCCCAATACACCATTGATAGGGCCAAAGCAGACGGTGCCGACCAATGATTTTAGCTAAACGCTGACTATTGTTCTAAAAGTAAGGTTGATTCTCGGCGTTTTCACCAACTTTGTTGGTGGCAAACGATGCAACCAATGGCTCTGGGTAATTCCCTTCATTACCAAGAGACTCCCATGGTCGAGGATCAGCTCTACTTTTTCCTTGGTCTGCTTGTGCTTGAACGCAAATTTACGTTCGGCCCCAAAACTTAAGGAAGCTATGGCCCCATTCCGCTTCAGGTCCTTCTCCGCGTCACTGTGCCAGGCCATCCCTTCCTCCCCGGAATGGTATAGATTCAGTAAACACGAATTATAGGTTTCCCCAGTACGGTTTTCGGCCAATACCTTCAACTCCAAGAGGGCTTCTGTCCACGGCAGTGCCTTTTTGGTATGGTTGGAATAGGTGTATTCAAAAGGTCGGTCGCCATACCAGGCCACTTTACGTTTGGTCTCTATGCGCTTGCCGTAGATGATGGCCACATCGTTGGTCCAGGCAATGTTGGCCAAAAGCTCTTGAAAATAGGCATCCGCAACTTTTCGGGCCATGACAGATCCATAATAATTCACGTTGCCGTCCTTGGGCAACCAATTATGGTCGGGGTCTATTTCAGAGGTGAACAAATCCATCTTTCCATTGTTTATAGGCCTCCTTCATGCAGTGTCCGCAAGGTCGGAACCCCATTTTCCGTGCCTCGGCATCCGATTTAAAAAAAACTCTGTTCTCCCGCTTCATACGTTTGCTCGAAGCACACCCCAAGGTACCATATATTTTCAACCTTTTGTTCCCGCCCAGTACAATCTCCCCTTTTCGGATCATGTTCAGGACTTCTTTTTTATCGGTATCGGAATGAAATACCATTTCTCAACTGACGGCATCGTGAAAAATGATGCCTAGCGTACATCTTTCACCGTGGTGCAGTTCACTTACCCCATGCTTCATATTCACCCTGTAGTATCCCTTTGTGCCTTTTACCGGTCTAAAATTCGTGGTGAAGAGTACCATATCCCCTTTCTTGGGCCTGAGCACAATGGCTTTGGATTGGGCCCTCGGTGTTTGTTGGGTCATGACAAATTCACCTCCTTGGTAATCGGTATCGGGATCGCTCAAAAAAAGGACGGCCTGGAGAGGAAAATAGATTTCTCCGTACAGATCTTGATGCAAGGTATTGAACCCGCCCTTTCCATATTTTAAAATAAGTGGGGTAGGTTTCAACTGGTTCTGCTCCTTACATTGATCTATCAATTCCTGATGGGTTTGGGGAAAAACCTTTTTTATGTTCAACGCTTTCATCCAAAGATTGGCAACGGGAACCAAATGTGGGTACAATCCTTCCCTGAGTTCTTGGATGGGTTCGGGCAATGGATAATCAAAATATTTGTATTCCCCCAATCCGAAACGATAGCGTTCCATGACCACGGTCTTCCTGTACCCTTCTTTCTGATCGTATAATTCCTTCAGGGCATCGCACCTATCTGGTTCCAAAAAATCGGAAACCAAGGCATATCCCTTGTCATGCAGACTTTCTTCCACTTGGTCCCATTTGACCTCGGAACTTTGGTGCATTATTGTATTCATGTTGACTGTTCGTTTTTTGATTGATGATGGATTGGACTGTTCGTTTTTTGATGGATGTTTTACTCGGCAGGGGCCATTTGCGCAGCTTCCCACCCTATGATGGCACTTTTTCGGGTACTGCCCCACATATAACCTCCCACTTTTCCGGTCGATTGAATGACCCTATGGCATGGGATCAAAAAGGCTACGGGGTTTTTCCCAATGGCTGTGCCCACAGCGCGAGATGCTTTCGGTCTTTCCATTTTTTGTGCAATGGATCCATACACCTCCAAACTTCCGGTCGGGATCTTGAGCAGGGTTTCCCATACTTTCAATTGGAAGGGCGTACCGTGCAAATGCAGTTTGATCTGTTCCTGCTTGCTCCAATCATCCCTAAAAATGGCCAGTCCGTCCTGCTGGTTCTTGTCCAACAACTGTCGATAGGTTGCATTGGGGAAACGGGACTTTAAATCCTCGAACCCCTCTTTTCCATCATCCACAAAGGACATATGGCAAATGCCCTTGGGCGTGGAGGCAACAATCAGTTTTCCAAAGGGGCTTTCCGCAAAACTATAGTTGATTTCCAAATTTTCTCCCCCATTCTTGTATTCCCCGGGGGTCATCCCTTCAATGTTGACAAAGAGGTCGTGCAATCTTCCCGTCCCGGAAAAACCTGTTTCCATGGCTGCTTCGGACAAAGTGACCTGTGTGTCCTTCAACATTTTCTTGGCATGTTCGACGCTGATGTACTGCATGAACTTTTTGGGACTTACCCCTGCCCACTCCGTAAAGAGTCTTTGAAAATGGTATGGGCTCAAATGAACGGATTCCGCAATCTCGTTCAGGGAGGGTTGCTCCTTAAAATTGCTCCGTATGAAGCTGATGGCCTTTGCCACCCTATCGTAATTGAATTCTGCCTGCGTGTTCATAATTATCATATTTGAACCAAAAGTACATGGCTCAACTTGAGGATAAAACCCGAATCTTGCTGACTATTGATCGGGAACAGTTTACCCAGCCAACATTTCCTGGCTTTTCTTCAGGATGTCGGCTACCCTCTTTTTCAGCGCATCGGGTTCCACGATCGTGGCATAGTCCCCGAACATGAGGAACCATCTGGCAAAGCCATTTTCCATATCGGTGGTCATAAAGGTCATTTCCATCTGTCCGCCCACAGGTTTTTCCGAAACAAAGCCATAATGCTTTCTGCCTCCCCGAATGTACTTGGCCACGGATTTGTCCACCAAGATCTTCACCTTGGTCTTTTCCACCTCTTCCCTTTTTTCACGGTGTTCGTCCATGGTCCCGTGCTCCAGCATAAAATCCATGGAGGTCCTGGCGATGTGGTGTATCCTGTCCGTCCGAAAATGTCTGTAGTCCATCCGCAGGTGGCAATAACCCAAAATGTACCAAAACCCGTTTTCATTGAAAAGGCCCACGGGCTCTATCCTACGTTCCGATGGGTTTTCTTCCCGAAGCGATTCGTACTTTAAAAAGACCTGTTTACGCTCGGCAATGCTCTCGAACAGGATTTCAAGGGCGTTGGGCACCTCTTCGTTGAACAGCACTTGGCCCGGCACGATGGATACCTGCGACTCCAAGGCTTCCACCCAATCCTTTTCCTTGCCCCGAAGCACCGATTTCAATTTGTACATGGCCGACTCGTAGTAGGCCCCAAGGGACTTATCGGTGAACTTTTGCATGAGTTTTTCCGCCGCCACAAAACTTCCGGCCTCTTCCCGGGTGAACATCACCGGGGGCAGACGATACCCTTCCATAATGGAGTAGCCCACGCCCGCCTCACTGACTATGGGCACACCGGATGCCTCCAAGGTCCTGATGTCCCTATATACGGTACGAAGGCTCACATCGAAGCGGTCTGCCAGTTCCTGTGCCTTCACAATCCGTTTGGATTGTAGCTGTATCAAAATGGCGACTATCCTATCAAAGCGTTTGGCGGTGTCCATTCCCATAATTGCGTGAGCTATCTCCCAAAGATAGGATTTCAATCCAAGGACCTGCGTTCTTTTCTTTCCCATCTTGATTCATTTATAACATTATTATCCTTGGCAAAGCTAGGCCCGCAGGGTGACAACAGCTTGTCAAGAACTTTTTTTCGGTCTATTTTTTTTCTACTGACAAAGGGCTGTCACACCCCCCTTCTAATTTTGGTTTCAGAAATCATAAACCTTTAAATAAAACGTCATGGAAAACACCGTAAAAAATCAAACTGAAGCACAAGTCATTTCCCCTGCCCAACTTTTGGAGCACTACCAAGGCCACCGCGGTCTTACCCGAAGGGTTATCGAAGCCTTTCCAGAGAAGGAATTCTTCAACTACAACATTGGGGGAATGCGCACCTTTGCCGAAATGACCATGGAGCTTTTGGGGATAGCCGTTCCTGGGCTGAAGGAAATCGTGACCCGCGAAACCACAGAACTGCAAGAGCATTTTGAGCACGGGAACCAAAAGGCCAAGATCTTGGAAAGATGGGACCAGGACACGGAAGAGATCAACAAGCTCTGGGGGCAGATCGAATTGGAGCGCTTCCAAGACCATATAAAACTCTTTGGCCAGTATGAAGGCACCGTGCAATCCTCCATTTTCTATTTTATGGACAATGAAATCCACCACCGGGGGCAGGGTTATGTCTATCTGAGGGCATTGGGCGTTGAACCTCCGTTTTTCTACGAGCGCTAAAAACGAATGTGATGAAGACCGTTTTGGTATTTAGGACTTCAGTATTGGGCAAGGGCCACATTAGGACACTTAGACCCTTATTGAACCAAGTGATCGACAGGAACGGGTATTGGAATTTTGACCTGGAGGATTGTGATAACATTCTCCGGGTCGAAACCCAAAACGTACAGCCACACACTATTTCAACTTTATTGAAAAAAAATGGATTTAGTTGCGAAGAACTCCATTGAAATTGTTTCCCGAAAAACGACCGATGATAAAGAAATCGGGCATGATCTTCGATCAAAGGATGTTGATCGGGTGTTCCGATTTTGGACCATTCGGCCCCCTAAACAGCATAAGCCGGCATCCTGATCTTTTGGATCAGATGCCCGCTTTTTGTTTCAGTTCATTGAATTGGGAATATAGTTCCTGATAACGTTCCTTTTCTTCTTCTCCCGGCTTTTTGTCACTTCCTCCCAAAATGTTGTTCAGATACGATATTTGGGCCACCATCATCTGCTGGGGATAGGCTCCTTCCTCATTTTTCAGTTGTTGTAACAATTTTTTGAGTTCCTCCAATTGAGTTTCGCCGGTCTTGTCCTTTTCCAGTTTTTTGATCTTTTCCTCCGCATCGTCCTGCAATTTTCGTGCATCGGACAATAGGTCCATCACTTTTTGTTGTAAAGCCAGTTGCTCCTTCATGTCGGATAGGGAAACATTCTCTTCCTCCAATTTGGGATCGATAAGCACCTCAAAAGATTTCTCGTACGATTGACCATCAACCGTAAGTTTGGCGGTGTAGGTGCCGGGAAGCGCCAGGGGGCCGCCCTTATAGCGTCTTCCCTTGCGCTTGTCCCAAGGCCCTTTTTGACGAAGGTCCCATTGGAACCGGTTTATGCCTTTTTTGGTTTCCAACTTGCTGTCCAAATAGACAAAAGTCATGCTAAGGCCCATGTCCTCCACTTTCTCTTCCGTGGATTCCAGTTGGGTGGAGTCGCTTACAATAGTCGCCACTTCTTTGCCCTGTGCATCCAAAATCTGAAGGCTGACCCCTTCTTTAACTTCTTTGGGCAAATAATAATCAATGATGACGCTCGTGGAGGGATAATTTGGAAAATCCCCACCTCCCCAAGGCGTTCTGTACCGAATGGTGTTGTCCGGTTTGAACAGAACGGGCTCATCTTTCAATTGATCCATATTTTTGTCCTGAAGGGCCGTGATGTTGTCCAATATCCAAAAACCGCGTCCCATGGTGCTCAGGATCATATCGCCCCGAAAAAGAATGATGTCCGTGATGGGCGTCACGGGAAGGTTCTGTTGGAATTCCTTCCAGGTTTTCCCATCATCAAAGGAAATGAACATCCCAAATTCCGTTCCTGCATACAATAATCCTTCACGAACGAGGTCTTCCCGTAGCACACGGGCGGTGTAATCCAAAGGTATGCCATTGGAGTCGGTACTGATGAGTTCCCAGCTTTCCCCGTAATTCTCCGTTTTGTAGAAGTAGGGCTTCGGGTCTCCCAACAAATGTCGATCTACCGCCACATAGGCCTTTGCCGGATGGAACTGGGAAGGCTCCACGGACTCCACCCTTCCTCCTTTGGGCAATTTCTTCGGGGTTACGTTTTCCCAAGTCTTGCCACCATCTTTAGTCACGGAAATGACCCCATCGTTGGAACCGGTCCAGATGACTCCCTGGCTGATCTTGGATTCCCTGATGGAGTACAATGTGCTATAATATTCCTCTCCGGTGATATCGCGGGTAATGGGATTTCCCGAAATGACCTGTTTGTCCGGCTCGTTCGCTGTCAGATCTGGGGAAATGGTCTCCCACTGCTGTCCGCCGTTGTTCGTTTTGTGCAGGTATTGCGACCCCATATACACCACTTCGGGATTGAAGGGCGAAACATGGATGGGGGCCACCCGCTGGAAGCGATATTTCAAATCCTTTGGATTGTGTCCATAGATATTGGACGCCCCAATGGAATACTCCCTGTCCATTCCCGTTTTCTTGCTGTACACACTGAAACGTCCCTTACAGTTGTTGTACACGATGTAATGGTTGCCGGGCATGGGAATAACCGGTCCCGTTTCGCAGCCCCCTACGTCCATCATCATCTGGGCTCCCTGCGTACCAGTGGCAGTCGGAGCCCTACTCGGGATGGCCAAAGTGGTATTGTCCTGCTGTGCTCCGTACACCCAATAGGGATATTGATCGTCCACAGCAACTTGATAGATCTCGGCCGTGGGCTGGTTGAACTGGGTGGACCAGGTCTTGCCGCCATTGTGGGACACATTTGCCCCGCCATCATTACACTGGATCAGCAAATCTGGATTGTTAGGGTTAAGCCAGATATCGTGATTATCACCATGCGGTACACTCATCCGATTCCAGGTCTTACCGCCATCCGTTGATTTCACCAACGGATTAGCATTGGAATAAATGATATCTGGATTGGTGGGGTCCAGTTCGATGTTGGTGTAGTAAAACGGTCTGTTCACCAAATCCTCATTGTCCGAAACGTGGGTGAACGATTTGCCTTGATCCACGGATTTGTAGAGCCCCCTATCCTCTCCCGGGGCTTCAATGACGGCATAGAGTATACGTGAATCGACTGGAGAAACCGCGAGATCGATTTTGCCAATGAGTCCTTTGGGCAATCCTTTTTCCAGTTTTATCCAGTCTTTGCCCCCATTGATGGACTTGTAGATGCCCCCTTCACTGTTCTCTCCCCCAGAATCGATGGTCCATGGGGTACGACGGGCCTTCCATGCCGCGGCATAGATCACGTTGGGGTTTCCGGGAAGCAGCTCCAGATCGGCAAAACCTACCTCATCAGACACGAAAAATACCTTTTCCCAATGCTGTCCCCCATCCGTCGTTTTGAACATACCACGCTCACTGTTCGGTTTGAATGCATTGCCAATGGCCGCTACCCATACCGTATTATGGTCCGTAGGGTCTATTTCCACAGCACCGATCTGTCCCACATTTTCCAGTCCGATATGCTCCCAGGTTTCTCCTGCATCGATGGACTTATACATTCCTTTTCCTTCGATTATATTACTGCGGATACCGTCCGACCCTGTTCCCACATACACGATGTTGGGATCGTTGACTGCCACTTCGATGGCCCCGATGGACGGTGTCTTGAAATAGCCATCGGAAACATTGTTCCAAGTGGTGCCATAATCGTCCGTTTTCCAGACACCACCACCAGTAGCTCCCAAATAGAAGGTTCCGGGCAACATGGGGGTTCCCGTGACCGTGGTCACCCGACCTCCGCGTGACGGTCCAATGGTGCGGTATTCGAATGCCTTGAAGTCTTGCGCGACCAAAGCGCAGGTAACAAAAAATGATAGTGTAAAGTAAAAAGAGCGTAGTTGTAATCCCATGGGTCAGTTAAAGTTGTTCGATTCTGACCAAATCTAATAAATACAATGGAATAAGTCATCCTAAGGACACAATCATTCTGCTTTGCCGCTTCCAAGAGGCACAAAACGGTTGATTTTTCAGAACCAATCTGTCCAATGGATGAAATCAAACATACCTATCATCTGATGCCATAACAATTATCCACGTTCCTCCGACACCATGTTCAATAGGATAGCCCCGGAGTCCGATGAAGATACTGGTCGGTTTTTAGCTGTGATAGAACAAACATGGCTATGTCCGCTTTTGAGATTTTCAACTTTATCGATCTATCGTCCGCTGAAAAACCATGTTTGAACTGCCCTGTGGCATCCCCATCCGTAAAGGCACCGGGACGCACTATGGTCCAGTCAAGGCCACTTTCCATCACATATTTCTCCTGGGCCTGATGATCTTGGTAAGCATCCTTCAAAAGAAAACCGAACATGAGGTATTTCCAAAAGAAGTCCAAATTGCCCCTACTATCACCAGCACCCAACGTACTCTGTACAATAAGCCGCTTGACCCCTGTCTTTTTCATGGCCTGGATAATATGAAAAGTGCCTTCCGATCTTATGTTTCCCTTTCTTCCAGCTCCCAAGGCACATATAACGGCGTCTTGCCCATCAATGGCGTCCTCCACCACTCTATCATCAAGGACATCACCTTCACAGATCTTGAGATTTTTATGCCCGACTTCGTTCAATTTAGCTTTGTCCCTGGTAAATGCGGTGATGGTGTGTCCCAACGCCAGACCCTGATGCACGAGATGCTGACCCACATTGCCAGTGGCCCCAAAAATGACAACTTTCATGATTCGTTTGTGATTTGATTTCTTGATTTGATGAATAAACTCTACGTGCTGTCAAAGCTAGATTTTGGCAGTTTGAAATAATAGAAGAAAAGCGACAGCTTCGTATTATTTGTATTTGGGACTTACACTTTTCAACTACCCAGCCATACCTATAGAATCTCTACCTCTTGAGGAATGTTCAGCATCAGTTCGCACCCGTTCTCCGAAGTCACCCCATGTTTGTAGTCCTTTGGGGTGTAGAGGTAATCGCCCGCTTCCAAAAAGGCCTCGTTGACCCTGCAACTCCCTTTCATCACAAACAGTTCTTCCCCTCCGGGGTGGTTGTGGTACGGATAGGAGGCTCCTGGTTCGAATTTCAACAAAATGGACGGGGAGCGGTGGGTGGCCTCATCAAAGCGTAGCGATTTCACCCATACACCTTCATAGTGCTTCCCGTTTTCAATAAGGGGTTGCCACTCCATTTTGTGACTGTTCACGATGTAATCGAAAATGTCTGTACTCATAATTCTGATCTTTAATTTATTATGGTACAAATGTATGGGGCGGTGCTACCCCAAAGAATAGAAGATCTTGGGAAAAGGATGTAAGATTTCATCCCACATCAATCCTCTTCCGGAAAAAGGAGTTTTTTGGCATTCCCATACCGTATTTTCTGTTTTTCTTCAGGGGTCAGGTCCAATCGGTCCAAAGCATCGGTGGCTTGCTTCAGGGTAAACTGTGGAAAATCAGAACCCAACAAAATATTGTCCATGCCCACATTGCGCATGGTCCAGACAAACTCCTCTTCCAAAGGAGAACCGGCCATAAGAACCAAAGTGGCCGAAATGTCAAAATAAATGTTGTTCCCCAACAACCCTTCCGCAGTCCTAGCCAAGGGAAGTATGTTCCAGAACCGAAAGTCCATCCCACCCATATGCGCAAAAATGAAATTGGTCTTAGGGCATCGCAAGGCCAAATCGAACAGTTTTTGGCAATCGCCGGGTACAATGCTGGCATTGTCCATCAAAATGGCAACTCCCAGTTCCCCTGCTTTTTTGCACAATGCAGTGACTCTCTCATCGGTAACATCAAAATCCATACTGTTCTTGTGCGGATGCAGTTTGATGACCTTCACCCCAAGTCCTGCAATGCGTTCCAGTTCGGCCATGGCTGCTTCACCGTCAAAAGGATGCACCGAGCAAATGGGCAAAAGGGGATATTCTTTGGAAAGCGCGATGAGCTCGTCGTTCTTGCGTTTTGTTTCTTCCAGTTTTCCCTGCATTGCCATGTGGATGCCCCCAAATTTTGTGATGGTACCCCCAGAGGATTCCACTTCTTCCAAATAAGTTTTAACAGATGTTTCGCCTTCCCAAATATGGACATGGCCATCAAAAATGGGCTCTTGGGACAGTAAGGGGATGGAAATGAGCATAAAGGCAGATGCTGCGATATACCTTATCATTTTAGATTTTGTGCTGATTGATTCCATTTGTATTTTGTTTAAATGAGGGCATATCGTGTTTGATAGGCTTTGGGGGATTGCCCAGTGTGTTTCTTGAAAAAGTTGGAAAAATAGAACGGGTCTGAAAATCCCAATTGGAAGGCCACTTCCTTGACGATCAGTTTCTCATAGGTCAACAATCGCTTAGCTTCGGAAACGAGGAGCCCATAAATGACATTTTGGGCCGTCTTGCCCGTATGCAGTTTGGCCAGTTCGTTCAACTTGGCCTCCGTAGTGTCCAATAGTTCCGCAAAGCGTGCCACAGGATGGTTCAGCTCAAAGTTGGAACGCACCGATTCCAAAAACTTCAGAAATAGGGCGTCCGGTTTCCAAATTTCATCTCCCCTCGCAATCTTGCTCCGATTGATCTCCACCAAGATCAATTCAATCCTCGAATGGATGGAGATCAAGTGCTGATAGGGCTCATCTTTCAACTCTGTCCCAATGGTGTCCAATTGATCCGCCACCAATTTAGGATCGCTCACGGGAATGACCTCGTTCATTGCAAAATGACAGAACAGTCCGTTTTGGAAGATAAGTTCGATATCACTGTCCGTTTTGCAGAAAAAATCAAGGGTAAACTCCAAAATATGGCCCTCCGCGCCATCAAACTGCTTAACGTAATGGACTTGGCCCGAAGTGATGGTCAGCACCGATCTGGGTAGCAACACCAGTTCTTTTTCATCCACTACCACCTGTAACTGTCCTGATGAACAATAAATCAGTACATATTTCATCAACCGTCTGGGAACGTCAATGTCCTTATTTTGTTCAAAAGTTTGTAGGCTTACCACGTCAATTCAAGTTTTCCATAAATTTACGCCATTTGATCGATAGCTTTTCGGGATAGCTCCAAAACAAAATTGGGCACGCACATGAACCTCTGCCATTTGCGCCATTGGGAAACAAATAGGACCAAATTGAATATTCCGATTGGGCTTCTATCACATGGTACCGTATTTCTTTGATTTTGAATTTCGGCTCCATAAAAAAAAGTCTCAAAATCAGCCTTTGTAATTTTCTGCATATAATTTAAAGCTTTCCAGCACGGACCGGCAAAACTCCTGCTGAAGATCAATGGGGTCATTGTGCTGTGGATCAAAGGTTTCGATGATCTCTACCATTTTGCCCAATGATCTAAAAGCTATCTCTGTGCTTCTACCATCATCCAATGATTGGGACAGCAACTCATAGGGCAACACTTTTCGGTAAGTTCCCTTATGATCGAAGGAAAGTTCGCCGTCCAAGGATTCCATCCTAAAATTGAAGGTCCCTTTGTTTCGCACATCGTTCTCGACATGGGTTGTGTGCCATCCATCAATTGTATTGTTCCACTGCTTGATGTGTTTGGGATCCGTCCAAAGGTCCCATACCATTACAAGTGGCACCTTTACTTGGATTGTAATCTGTATCTTTTCCATGGTCGTTAAAACTTTATGGGACAAAGTTGGCAAGGATTTGGGAAACCAAGAGGGTGCAAAAACGGATGTTAAGCGGGGTAGTTCCGCCAAATTCGATTTCCGATAGATGTGAGTGGGCCAAATAATTTTCCATTGACCTTATCCTGCCCAATACCAATAGGCCCATTATCGATTTTGATCTACCATTTCATTGTTGTAACGGACCTTATAGTCCAAAGGGGTCAATCCGGTAACTTTTCTGAACACTTCCCGAAATGCCTTTTCGTCCGAGTACCCTACTTCGTACATCACTTCATTGATGGCTTTACGTGTGGTTTCGAACTCTTTTTTGGCCATCTCCATTTTCACCCTCTGTATGTAGTTCAGAGGGGTGTTCCCCGTAGCTTTGATGAATCTCCTATCGAACTGTCTCCTAGTGACCGGAAATTTTTCGGATAGGGACGAAATGGAAATTTTTTCCCTCACGTTGTCTTCAATGTAGGCCTGGGCCTGCTTTACCAGTTCGTCACCGTGCATCTTTTGGCCTTTGAAAATAATAAACGGGGACTGGCTCTGTCGATCCATTTCGATTTGGAACACTTTGGAGCAGAAAATTGCCGTCTCACGATCATAGTACTTCTCCACCAAGTAGATCATCAAGTTCAAAAAGGAATAAGCTCCCCCATTGGTATAGATCCCATCCTCATCGGTGATCAGCTTATCTGGCCGTATGTTGACTCCGGGAAACCTTTTCTTTAAGTTTGTCGATGCCGCCCAATGCGTGGAACAGGTCTTTCCATTCAACAGACCGGCCGCTGCCAAAAGAAATGCCCCTGTGCAGATGCTCGCTATTTCCGAACCCTTCATATACTGTTCCCTGAGCCAATGGATAAGGTTTTGGTTGTCTTCCAAGGCCTTTTCATGATTATGGTTGAGCGATGGAACAATGATAAGGTCGGTCTTTGTCATTGTTGATATACTAGCGCCGGGCCTGGCACAGAACAATCCATCATAGAAATCCACCTCTTTGGAGGTCCCCACCAAACTGATATGGAACACTTTCTTCTTGCCTCTCCCCTCCCAATGGCCATTTGCCCTGGAGAAAATTTTATAGGGACCTACTATACTGCTAAGATTGTTCTCGCCCTCGGGCACCAATATGGCCAACTGTTTCATTTTGTCTTTTCGTAAAGATATTATGATCCCATGTCCAAATCAACCTGTCACAAAGTCTATATTACAACCTTCCCCCCTTGTTTATGGATATTACTTTTGAGTTCAAGGATGGTTCGGGAGAAAAGAACCATCAAATTGATATAACAACGAACAGATTTTTAACCAAAACAAGCAAAAAATGACAGATATTATCCATAGGGTGGGCATCAAGGCCCCGGTTTCAGAAGTTTATAAGGCATTGGCATCGGTCGAAGGGATAGCGGATTGGTGGACCCAAGCAACTTCGGGGACATCTGCGGTGGGAAAAACAATACGGGTTCGCTTTGAATCAAGGGAAGGGGAAGAAATTGGCAGTATGGACATGATCGTCAAGGTCCTTGATTCCGATAAAAAAGTACATTGGCACTTTACCGAGGGTCCCGAGGAATGGATAGGTACGGATGCGACGTTCGACCTACATGTCGAAGGGGATCATACCATTGTTCTTTTTGGCCACAGGAACTGGCGCGAGGCGGTTGAATTCACTGCGCACTGCAGTATGAAATGGGCCGTGTTTTTATTGAGCCTCAAAGAACTGGTCGAAACCGGCAAAGGTAGGCCCTCCCCCAATGATGCCAAGATAGACAACTGGAATTAGTTCCCTTTTTATTTCCATTGAGGGGAAAGATCCCTATTACACCTGTATTGTTTTCCACTTTCCCCTTGAAAAGAGCCACAAGGTGAAGAGCCCCACACCGGTCTCCGAAAAGAAAACGGCCCAGAAAACGCCGGAATACCCCCATTCCAAGGCAATGGCCAGAATATAGGCCAACGGGATCTGTATCAGCCAGAAAAAGACCAAATTGATCTTTGTCGGTGTCCGGGTATCCCCAGAACCGTTGAAGGCCTGTACGGATACCATCCACCAGCCATACACAAAATAGGCATAGGAAAGTATCGCCAACCATTTTCCTCCTATCTTGATCACATTCGCATCATTGGTAAAAAGTCCCATCAATGCATGATTGAAGAAGAAGTACACAATGGAGACCCCTATCAAAAAGACCATATTGTACAGTCCTATCTTCCATACAGCGGATTCGGCCCTATCTGGGTTGCCCGCTCCCAAGTTTTGCCCTACCAAGGTAGCAGCCGCATTGGAAAGCCCCCAGGCGGGCATTAGGGTGAACAGCATGATACGGAGCGCAATGGTAGATCCTGCCACGGCATCACTCCCAATATCCGCCAAAATACGCATGATGAATATCCAAGAGGTCATGGCCACGATCATCTGGCCCACTCCGCCCAAAGAAGTCTTCACGATGTTGAGTATCACTTTGCCGTTCCAATAGATCTGTACCAATTTGGCCTGAATGTGCTTTCCTCCCTTGAAGAGTACCCAAAGCTGTGTGCCCACTCCGATACTTCTTCCCAAGGTAGTGGCAATGGCCGCGCCTTCTATGCCCATCGCGGGAATTGGCCCCCATCCGAAAATCAACAGTGGGTCCAAGATCATGTTGAGACCGTTAGCGATCCAGAGTACCCGCATGGCTATGGCTGCATCGCCCGCCCCGCGAAATACCGCATTGATCACGAACAGCAATATGATGATGCCATTGCCCCCCAGCATCCATTGGGTATATCGGTAGCCGTGTTCCAAGGCCCACTGGTCTGCCCCCATCAATCCCAACAACTCCTTCGCAAAGAAAATTCCTCCAACAGCAAAGGGCAACGAGGCCAAAATGGCCAAGATGATGGCTTGGACGGCAACGGCTCCTGCTTCCTCCTTCTTTTTCTCCCCGATCCTGCGGGCCACGATCGCAGTCACCGCAGTGGCCAATCCCATGGCAATGGAATATAGGAGGAAAAGATATGTTTCTGTCAAGCCAACGGTTGCCACTGCCGATGCGCCCAGTTTCCCCACAAAATAGATGTCCACCACAGCAAAGGTGGACTCCATAATAAGTTCCAAAATCATGGGGACCGCCAACAGAAAAATCGCTTTTTTTAGATCGATCTTGGTATAATCGGCCTCCGTTCCCTTTATTGCATCCTTCAAGGCCGTCCATACGGGACGTTTGGAAAGTGGTGTTTCTTGATCTTTCTGAATTTCTGTGCTTTCCTCCATTTGTAAGTTTTCAGTAGTTCCTAGGGTATTTTTGAATGGCCGTAAATGTAATCGGCATCTGCAAAAAATGATTGTATGAAACCGACATCGGTCAAAAAATTATCGCTGTATCCATCCCAACAACAGTAACAAAAATAGTCCATGCCACTCTACAAAAAAGGTGTAAAAAGCGTCATTTCCAAGGGTTGATTCCGCCATGGGTTTTCATTACTTTTGAAAAGAGAAGGATATACCGGGTGTTCGATGTTTTCTTCAATTGCTTGTCGTTATCACCTGGAACAATGGATGTTAGCAGCAATAGGACTCGAAACGAAACTATTTCAAGCAACCCTTGCCCACATTGTGCATCAATAAAAAAGGTGCTGGGACTGTAGAATTTTGCCGACCGATGGGGAGACCCGTGGCCTACCACAACGGAACAACAAAAACAAGAAATACACATTCAAATCCATCAATCAAAATCCGCCATCACCAGTGAAACAACAAACATTTTATGCCCCACATCCCTTACTGAGAAACTACATCCGCTATTTTTGGACCTTTGACCACAATACATCGCCCTCCGATATGATCTATCTCCGAATCATGGCCGACCGGTTCCCGAAATTGATCTTACAGGATAGTGAAGGAAAAAGCGGCATCATCAAACCGAACCATGAATGCCTGCCCCAGTATTTTGTCTCGGGCATTATCTCCAAACCGTTGTCCTTCAAGATCAGGGGCGACTATTCTCATTTCGGGGTCAGCTTTACCCCGGATGCCCTGCGCCATATCTTCAAGGTAAAACCCAACACGCTCATTGACAACTTCAAGGATCTTTCCCTTCTTACGCCCAAAAGCCTGTCACTGGAGCTGGGCAATGCCGTTTGCGCAAAGCAAAAAATAAGCCTATTGACCCATTTCTTCTGGGATCGGGTGAAAAATACATCACAGAGCAACCATGTGGCGGTGCTCAATCTTGTTTGGAACACCAAAAAGTATAGACACACCTCTGTCGGGGACATTGCCAAATCCCACGGCCTATCCGAGCGTTCCTTGGAGCGACAATTCAAGGAACTGGTAGGGATTTCCCCAAAAAAATATTTGCAGCTCTATCGGTTTGAGCAGACCTATAAGAGTTTGACCGTCAATTCTTTTGAGTCCCTTTCCGAAGTGGGATATCAAAACGGCTTTTCCGACCAGTCCCATTTCATACGGAACTTCAAGCAATATTCCGGGATACTGCCCACGACCTACATGGAAGAGGTAAAAAAGGAGAATGAGGGTGAAGGCGTGCTGTTCTGGAACTACACCAAGCCAAAGCTAAAACCCTTTGTGGCTCGCTAGATCTAATCTACTTGGATGTATCGTTTCAAATCCCCACCGTTTCGGGATCAAACAATGGATCATCCAACACATATAAAACAAAAAAGGGTATCGATAGTACAAAACCGACACCCTTTCCTCCTATTCCCGGATTTCTCAACCCAACATGTTCCTTGTGCCATCCAAAGGGAATATTTCTTCAATGGACGGCTCCATTTCCAATCCACTGGCATCCCTTTCCTTTTGGAATGAGACAAAGGAAGGCACATTCAATACTTTCTGCTGGATTTCCTCATCCTTGAAATGGGAGATATGGACAAACGTCCTCTTATCCCCCTTTTGGTAGATGTTGTAACGAAAACTATCCGTGTCCATGGCTTTAAAATCCGCTAAAAAGGCACGGATGTTTTCTTGGTTTCTTTTGACAAAACCTTCTTTTACGGTGTAAATCACTTTATAAACAATCATTGTAAATATTTTTAGATTACTGAAATTCAATACTTTATTCCCTTGTTTTATCTCGCCAATTGTCCCAAAGCATCGTCAGTACGATGCCCTGCGCGGCCATTTTCAATTGAAGAGACGAACTTATGCAACTTTTCACTGAAGGTGTCCTTTAAATCGATGTCCACGATTCCATGCTCTTCGGAAAAATTCCGCGAAAACATCGGAAGTGAAAAATCGGTGATGGTACTGGCTCCCATGTATTCGAAGCTGCCCACGGCAAAATCCAGTACGGTTCTCCCTCCCCGTTCTCCGGGCGATGTGGACATCAGAAGCATGGGTTTGTTTTCCCAAATGTTGCGGTCTATCCGCGATATCCAATCAAAAATGTTCTTGAAGGCCGAGGAATAGGTGCTGTTATATTCCGCGAATGAAATAATGATGCCGTCCGCCCATCTCAATCTGTCCTTGAATTCCAGTGCCTGCTCCGGTATTCCCATTGCCTCTTCCCTTTCCACGCTATAAATGGGCATTTCGTAGTCGTTCAGGTCCAAAACTTCCACAGCAGCTTTCGCTATTTGCGAAGCAGCATGGATTGCCAGCCTTTTATTGATTGACTTTTTGCTATTGCTTGCGGCAAAGGCCACTATTTTGGTGCCTATGTCCGAAGGGACATTTGGTGCGGTGATTTTTGCATCTCGATGTGGTTGTCCACCGCCGACCGTTGTATCTTTCCTTGATTTTGGTCTCATTTTTACTTGTTTTTATAATAGTTTCTACCCTTAAGGCAAACAAGTGGAAGGAAACGTGACAAAAAATCAGCCTGTTTTTACATTTTTGAGTTTTTCTGGGTCAACAATCGAGTACATATGGGTGATTTTCCCGGAAGATTTGTCCAAACGGAACAATTGGCAATTGACCAATATTCCATCTTTAAAAAATAGCAGGGCGGGTGTATGGTTCAGTTCGCCAACCTCGACATGGTAATCCTTCAGGTACATCCCATACACCTTAAACACAAAATCGACCACCGCATGGATACCGTCCACGAACTCGCTGAGCACTTTGATCTTTTTGCCTCCATCGGTCCGTGCCGTGATCTGGTCCGATAGCATTTGCTCCAAAAGCTTTACATCCCCTTTTTGGATCACATCGACATATCTGGTCAAAAAACCGATCTGGTGGACATCCCTTGGTTCCAAATCCGACCCTTGCTTTTTTAAGGTGCCTTTGGCCCGACTGAGAATTTTTCGGGAATTGTCCACACTGAACGAGAACAGTTCCGCTATCTCTTCGTGGGAATAGTCAAAGGCTTCCTTAAGAATGAACACTGCCCTTTCCTTTGGATTGAGGTACTCTAGCATGACCATCATGGTATAGGAAATGATTTCCCGTCTGTGCATTTTATTATCGGCACTATCCGTGGCGATGGGTTCCGGCAACCAAGTGGCCTCCCCTTGCATTTTTTTACGTCTCTTCTTTAGGTTTATGGATCTATTGATGACGCTCTTGATCAAATAGGCCTTCTCATTTTGGATGTCGTTCCCTTTCTTGTCGAGATGTCCCATGATCACATCCTGCACGATATCACGTGCATCGTCCGCGCTCCCAAGAATGTTATAGGCGTACGGGAAGAGGGTTTTCTGGTAATTTTCCAATATCTCCATTATATGGCATTTTGGATGCTGTCCGTCAGTAGGGTTCGGTCAGCCCAAAAATAAGGGTTTCACCTGCCAGTGTATAGTATAAATCCGAAAACCACGGTCCTAAAAAATTAAAACCCTTGGACGAAGGCAACAAGGTCTTGGGATGGATCAAGTTTGAGTTTTTTTTTCAAGCGGCTCCTCAATACCCGCAAGCTCTCTTTTTTGATGATCATGGTCTTGGCGACTTCGGCGGATGTCATTCCCAGTTTTATAAAGGCAAGATGCTTCATGTCCTTTTTGGATAGATCGGGATACCTTTCCATGACCTTTCCGTAAAAATCGGGGTGTATCTTTCGAAAGTGCACCATGAAATCTTCCCAATCCTCATCCAGGTTCAAGGTTTCTTGTATGTAGGACAGCACACTTCTCAGCTCCTTTCGCAGGTCGGGTTCTACCTCCAAGATCTTGTTCTCTATTTTTTGGACTATGGCTTTTTTCTTTTCCAATAAAATAGAGGACAGGAGTAGATTTTGTTGAATGACCTCCCGCTCCTTTTTTTCCATTTCGGCCATTTTGCGGTCCTGGATGTTCCGTGTACAGCTCAATACCAGTACTACCTTGTCCTTTTTGTCAAAAATAGGTTTGGTATATCCCTCGAACCATTGATAGCCATTATGTTTTGTCTTGAACTTCAATTCCAATTTATCGGGGCTGCAGGTCAGCCCCTCCGTGGAAGTTGAAATATTCTTTAGCAGGAGGGAATGGTGGTCCGTGTGGACAAAATCGTATGGGACCTTCCCCTTGAGGTTTTCAGAAGTGTACCCCATGATCCGTTCCGTGGAAGGGCTTGCATAGAGATAGCGACCGTCCGCTGGATGGTGCAAACAGATGACATCGATGGTATTTTCGGCGATCAGTTTGAGCTTGTCCAACCTTTGTTCCGCCAATAATCTACCAAGCGCTTCCCCGTCAAGATTTTCATCCTTGTCAAGGAGCTGTAAAAGGTGTTCGGTTTCCTCACCTCTGTTGTGCATTTCATTCGTTCTGTTCACCAAAAAAGGGTATTGATTTTTTCAGCTACGGACCAACTATTGTTCTTCCACGGAAATGTAAAAACAACCATCACTAGTTAAAAAGGTGTACTGTGAAGGCGAAGATAGGCAATACCCTCAAAACATGAAACCTAGTTCGTCAAATACATTCAAACTGTTGAAAAACAAAATAAAACGATTGTTTTCCCTCCAGTTCATGCGGAAAAAAGTATTTTTTTTCACCAGTGTTAACGGTTTGTTAACGGTTTAGAGATTCCGTGTTTGCCCATGGTGGGATGTCCCATTATTTTCGTACCATCAATCAAAAAATGAACAGTTCTCAAATATATTATTCCCTATGATCCATTTAAATGAAAACAAAAAACACAGTCTTATGTCCACTATTGAATGGAACATACTATCGCACCGCCAGCAATGGTAGCATTGAGGTTTCCGATTACTGTTACAATGGCAAGTTAACGGTCACCTTCAAGAACGTGTGTTTTTATTTGGAGTACAAAGAAAAGTAACCTTAAATGACCGAAACGAATTCAAAACCTGTTAGCAAGACAAAGACCTTGGTCGTTTTTATAACGACCATCATTTTGGGATATCTGCTATTTATACTTCCCGATGTATTTTTTGGGGTCACCAAATTAAATGGAGGCAAAATCGGCATCAATTTGCTCTTTATCGGTCTCTTTCAATTTGTAACGGTCACGGCCCTACTCTACTTTTCCCTTAAGATCCTGAAGAAAAATTTCAGGGATATTGGCCTTAAGTTTGAAAACTTGGGAGCCGACATGCTCTTAGGCCTCCTTTTCGGTGCCCTATGGACCATTCTTCAATTCTACTTCATCATTCCCAACACTGGAGGGATAAACCGCCCAGACATTTATGGGATGTCGGAAATGTATGATGGCTCCTTGGTCGGAACTTTGTCTTTTGTGGCTTTGGGCGTGATTGGCGGCGGCATCACCGAAGAACTTTTCAATAGGGGGTATTTCATCAATGTACTAAAGGAAACCTTCGAAAATCCAAAGACAGGGCTATGGTTTTCGGCAATTCTGTCCATTTTGATTTTTGCTCTTGGGCATTTGCCCACAAGTGCATTGGATTGGTTCGATATTTTGGTGCCCACCATACTGTACACAGCATTGTTCATTTGGACCAAACGTCTTACGGCCTCTATAGTGGCCCACGGGGTTTACAATATGTCGGCGATTATTTTAACGTACTACCTATATTTTAATTAGGAAACAAAGTTTCTTAACTTTCAACCCATTGGCACAAAAGGAGCTGCCCTTAAAATCATGAAACAAAAATGATTCGATATACATTTGCACTGTTTCTTGTGTTATTGAGCATTACTTTTGGTTTGGCCCAACAAAAATCCATTTCCATAACCATTGACGATGTCCCCAATGCCACGAAATATCAAAACGACGGTTATAGCCCAAAGCTGTTGAACCTGTTGGACTCGCTGGACGTTCCTTTTACCATTTTCATCAACGAGGACAAAATTTTGCAAACGGAAGAAGTGGAACGTAACAAAGCTCTATTGGAGTCTTGGATCAAAACGGAACGGGCCTTGATAGGAAACCATACCTATAGTCACTCCAGGTATTCGGAAGTTGGGTGGGACAATTTTATCCAAGATGTTGAAAGAGGTGAAACCTTGACTAACCAATACGCATCAAAATATGGAAAGGACCTTACGTATTTTAGGTTCCCCTTTAACGACATGGGTAAGGATTCCATCCAACATCTGCAGATCAGGGAGTATCTAGATTCTAAAAACTATAGGATAGCCCCTTTCACAGTAGAGAGTTCCGATTGGATGTTCAATTACGCTTACCAGCATTATGTGGACAAGGGTGAAGTGGAAAAAGCCAAGGCCATCGGAAAACAGTATGTGGAAAAGACCTTGGCCTTGGTCGGTTTTTTTGATGAAATGGCAAGCAGTTTATATGGGCGGCCCATAAAACACATCTATCTATGCCACGACAATGCCATCAATGCCGATTACTTAGGGGAAATCATTACACGGCTGAAACAGGGCGGTTATCAAATCGAAAGTTTTAAGGAATCACTGACCGACCCAATTTACGATCAGGAAGACCGCTACTTCAAAAAGTGGGGCATCAGCTGGTTGTACCGATGGATGGACACCCAAGAAGAACGTGTGCAATGGATGAAACAGGAACCTGATTTATCTGAAATACAGGGCACTTATCAACAAATTCTAGAAAATTGAAACCTATTTGATGGAAGGTATCATTTTCAACAAAAGTTAAGCTCAACCATCAAACATTCATTATGATCAAAAAACTTTTTATCGTACCATTACTGGCAATACTGTTCTCTTTTTGTTCCCCGAAAAAGTCAACATTTGAAACGGACAAACTGATTGGCGTTTGGTCCGGATTATTATTCCAGACCGAATCCAAATACGACTCCTTGGTGCTGTCGCCAGCAACTGGTACCACCAATGCCTACTTGTATTCAAAGGGCAAGGAAACCATACATCATTTAAACAGAAAAGGAACAGATCTTGGTTTCAAAGATGCCACTGGCCTTCGTTTTGATGCTTTTCTGTCCCATGATGAAAAAATGTTACATGGGGTACTTACCCATGATCTATGGGCACAAAGCCTCAATTTTCAAAAAAGGGGAATGCAATGGGTCGCCAAGATCCATAAACCGGAAATAATAGACACCGATTATCTAGTCTATTTGGAGCTTTATAAAGATTCCACAGGTTCTGTACAGGCCAATATCCAAAGCAATAAGGAAAATAGGGAACTGCATTTTACCATCGACAAGGTCTTGGTTGAAGGCAACCATATAGAATTCAAAATCACCAACGACCGCTTCGGGGTTTCTGCCATTTACGACCCAGAGAAAAAAAACATGTCCCTTACGTATGGCAATGCCGGGGGGAAAAGGGAAATCCAGTTGGAAAAACTCAACGCTGATCAACTGAAAGGCTATTTGCCAAGATCACCCCATGAAAACTATGTGTATGAGATTCCCAAGGCTCCCGATTCCGCCATGCCAACAGCTTCTTTGGAAGATGTCGGCATCAATAAGTCGCTTTTGGACCTCATGGACCCGAAGAACAACAAGAACCTGGAGCACATCCATAGTATTCTGATCACAAAGAGTGGAAAACTTGTATTTGAGGAATATTTCCACGGATATAACAGGGAATACCTTCATGATGTACGGTCCGCTTTTAAATCCATGGCATCCTTGGCGGTGGGTAAGGCCATGATGCTGAGCCATAAACTCCAAGTTGAAAATGCCATTTTGGACTATTACCCTGAATACAACATCAAAGATGTTCGGAAGAAAAACATCACCGTCCATCACGCTTTGACCATGAGTACGGGCATACAATTGGAGGATGAGGATAAAATGCAATGGGAGCATGAAGATTGGGTGGGCCATAAACTCAACCTCCCCATGGAGCATGAGCCGGGAACCGTTTATGAATACTCCTCTGGGGGAAGTCACTTATTGTCCGGGGTCATACAAAAATCGGTGGATACCTACCTTCCCCTTTTTATGTATGATGAACTGTTGTTGCCCATGGAAATCCATAATTTTCAAATGCTCACATCGCCCCAAGGGAGAGGCTATCTGGCAGGCTCATTCTATATACGACCCATCGATTTTACCAAATTTGGTTTGTTGGTGCTCAATAAAGGGAAATGGAAAGGAAAGCAGCTCATTGTGGAATCATGGATGGAAGAATCCATTAAACCTCATATAAAAGGAAGTTGGCCAAAAAACTCCGATTATGGGTATTTGTGGAGGCTGCTGGAACGCGAAGTGGGCGGAAAACGAATGAAAACAATCGAGGCTTGGGGCAATGGGGGCCAGTTTCTCATCATCATCCCCGAAATTGAAATGACTATCACCATGACAGGGGGCAACTATAATTTATTTCCAGAGATGGAAGACCGCCCTTTTTCGATTTTAAATGAATACATATTGCCCGCTGTTCAATTGGAATAGGCTTGAATCATCAATCAGGACACCATCAAATCTAAAAATATGAAAAGACATCTTCCAACAATCAACTTCATCTTTTTAATTGTATTGGCTTGCTTTTTCATTTATGACAGGCATTTCAACGACATTCAAACATTCAAGGAAATTCAAGCGGAAAGGTTGAGCATAATTGGACCTGACAAACATTTGTATATTTCGATCAGCAATCCTGAACGGCAAGCATTGGCCACTACCCACGGTATTCCACACAATCCGGGTTCAAAAAGGGATTTGCCGGGAATCATATTTTTTAATCGTGTGGGTGATGAAGTGGGAGGCATTTATTATGATGGAACCGATGAAGAGAATTTTGCGGGCATCACTTTCGACCAGCAAAAAAATGACCAGATAATGGCCATCATGAAAGACGAATACTTGGAAAAAGGTGAATGGAAAAGATGGTATGGGATGTTTTTTAGGGAACGCTCCGACTCCATACGGGTTGAAAAATTATATGACCAGTTTCTTGAGAGGACAAAATCAATGACAAAAAAGGAAAAAGATGCCGAATATTTGAAATTCAAAAAACTGTTGGATTCTGAAATCAATGTGTACAGAATGTTCCTGGGTCGTGAAGAAAACAAAAATACCGGTTTGTTCATCTATGATTCAAAGGGAAATGAACGGATCAAAATTTATGTGGATGAATTGGACAATACCCGGTTTGAGATTTTTGATAAAAATGGGGTTAAAACAAACCACTAAAAATAAAAAAAGCTCCGGCAATGGCAATAATTTTAGTTCATCGGGTCTTGCCTGGAAAATTATTGGGTTTTTGGAGGAAGAATGGTTTTACATAAAAAAAACAATGCGCTGATGAAATCAAGAAAAATACTTAAAAATATCCCTTTGGTTATTTCTGGGACCATTTCAATGACTGCAATGTCACAAAGTGTGTCTTTTCAAAATGCGGACGGCTTCTTTTCCATAGGCACCCAATCCAACCGGACGGCATCCATAACCTTGGTGGATGTAGACAAAGACGGGGACCTGGACGCCCTGGTTGCCAATGGGCGGCATTGGGCGGAACAAAACTACATCTACTACAATGATGGAAAAGGAGGCTTTAAAATGGCACGGCCCATCGGTAGTCTTCTGGATGCTTCCTATGCCATCAAGTCGGCCGATTTCAACAATGATGGTTTCATGGACATTGCCGTTGCCAATGACAATGTTCCAAATGCACTGTATTTCGGTACTGAAGACAATAATTTTACGGAGCAACCGTCCTTTGGGGCCATATCGCCATCACGGAACCTTGAAATTGCCGATCTGGACAATGATGGGGATGTGGATTTGATCATATCGAACAGAAAGGCCAAAAATGAGCTTTGCTTGAACGACGGGCAAGGCAACTTTACAACGGTTCTCCATTTTGGTGATGGATCGGACCAAACCATCCAAACATTGGTGACCGATATCAACGATGATGGTCACCAAGACCTGATTACTGCTGAAAGACAGGGCAAGAACAAGATCTATCTCGGTGATGAAAAGCTGTCATTCACCCAAGTTCTGGAATTTGGCAATGAAAATGTTGAAACGCGTTCCATATCCATTGCCGATATGAACAAGGATGGCTTTCAGGACATCGTTACCGGAAATTTAGAGGCAAAAAACACCATTTATTTTGGTGATGAAAGGTTGAGTTTTGACAAAATCCTTGAATTTGGTGAAGAACGCATGACCTACTCCATACAAGTTGCCGATCTGGACCAAGATGGCCATATGGATATTGTTGAAGGGAATTCGGAAGGTAGGAATTACGTGTTACTGGGGAAGGACAATATGGAATTTCAAGAAATTGGTCTGCGGGAAGACCTGCAGGACGATACCTATCACATTTCCGTTGGGGATTTGAACAATGATGGATTGTTGGATATTGTAGAGGCAAATTCCGGAGCTTGGAATTTGTACTACAGGACAAGATTGTGAAAAGGCCAGATTTATGAGGAAATAGTATTGGACCAGATGTTGCACTTCCTCTATTTGTTCTTACAAACAAAACTAGCTTGTGAGAGATAGTTTTTTTATAACGCACCGAACGCTACACCTTTTATATGGTTTTTGATGATATCAAATGAAGGCAATTAAAATGAAAATCATCATCTATAAAGCAGTAGCATATTCAGGGTCAATACCTTATGGATGATTTACTGATATGGCCTATCAATTTTTGGGCACGATTATTTTGATAATCCCCCATATTTGGGCTTCGACAAATATGCAAATTCATTAGGTCCAAGTTTGTCCGGAACCCATGCTTTCTAATGCGTATCAGGTGTCAAAACCGTTCTAAATCCCAAATGTTCCATTCCGGAATCGGGACTGGTGGCCATCCGTGCCGATATTCGATAGCTTGCACAGTAGGAAGCACTGCATAGGAACGACCCTCCCTTGATCACTTTTTCCTCTACATACGGGTTGCTCGAATTGAAAGCACTCGTTGCTCCCTTCGGATTTTGGGCAGTCTCTCCATTGGAAGCCAATTCTTTATAGTAATTGGTGTTGTACCAATCACTGGTCCATTCCCAGACGTTTCCGGCCATATCATAAAGGCCAAAATCATTTTTGGGGTAGCTCATCACGGGAGCGGTACGCTCAAAACCGTCGTCCATGATATTTTCCACGGGAAACTCACCTTCCCATGTATTGGCTTGGGAACTCAACATGGAAACATCACTGCCCCAAAAAAACAGTTCATCCTTTCTTCCTGAGCGTGCCGCATATTCCCATTCGGCCTCGGTAGGCAATCTACTGCCCGCCCATTTGCAATAGGCCTGGGCATCCTCAAATGCAATGTGCACCACAGGCTCGTTCTCTTTGCCAACAATGTCCGTCCCTGGTCCATTGGGATGCTTCCAATCTGCCCCTATCTTCCACTCCCACCACTGTGAATAGTCGTACAAATTGGGGACACTGGATTTGGTCTTTTTGAACACGAGCGATCCTGGTTGCAAAATGGAGTCATGGGGCTTTGGTGTGCCCTGGGGCAACTGCTTCTTCATTTCCTCCCAATCAATTTCCCGCTCGGCCACGGTTACATACCCCGTTTCTTCCACAAACTTTGCGAACTGGGCATTGGTCACTTCATGGATGTCCATGAAAAAGCCATCCACTCGCACCCTATGGGCCGGTTTTTCATGCATCATGGCCATCTTGTCTTGGGGCACTGCTCCCTGTACAAATTCTCCGCCCGGTATCCAGACCATACCCTCCGGTGATTCGATGGGAGGTTTTTGAGGGCTTTCAATGCTGGGCTTATCGGCTGCTTTCTCCAATTGCTCTGTTTTGGGTTTACAACCAAACAGCAATATGAAAAATGAACAATAAATAAGTATTATAGGCTTCGAAATCATTTGATTTGTTTTAAGGCAGTTCAATTTCCTTCTTTTTGTAAATAACTTGTCACTAAAAAAGAGAAATTAATTCCCCCTGCTTTTCATGTATTCTTCGAACATTTTTGCTCTCTTCTCGGGAGAGATTTTCCAATACTCGATCAACGGATTGTCCTTTACTTTCTCGTGATACTCCTCGATGAACTGTTGGTTCAGGGAATCGTTGTCCATATATTTCTCCCTAAGATTTTCAAGATCTTTGTGCAGTTTTTCTTGAACGTCCGCATACTGTGGGTCACCATAGACATTGTTCATTTCACTGGGATCCTTTTTGAGGTCGTACAGTTCCCATTTATCAAGGTCGTAATAAAAATGAATCAACTTATACCTATCGGTGGTAATTCCATAATGCCGCCTCACATCATGCTCGGAGGGGTGCTCATAATAATGGTAATAATGGGCATTTCTCCAATCCCCGGGAGTATTGCCCTCAAAGATGGGTACCAGGCTCCTGCCTTGCATATTGCTGGGAATATCGGTTTGTGCAATATCCAGAAACGTCTCGGCAAAATCGATATTGGACACCAAATCCGTATTGACCGTCCCAGGTTTTACCTTACCCGGCCACTTGACCAATAGTGGGGTTCGCAATGATTCCTTGTACATCCATCTTTTATCGAACCAGCCGTGCTCGCCCAAATAGAACCCTTGGTCTGAAGTGTATATGACAATGGTGTTCTCATCCAGACCTGCTTTTTTCAAATAGTCCAGGACCTGTCCAACACCCTTGTCCACACCGGCAACACTCGCCAAGTAATCTTTCATGTACCGTTGATACTTGAAACGCGTCAGGTCATCACCCGTTGGCTTTTTGTTGTTGTACTTTTCATTGATGGGACCATAGATGGAGTCCCATACTTTTTGTTGTTCCTCGGTAAAACCAGCCTGTGGTTGGTCGGTGATTTTAAGGTCTTGCCCCATTTTCATGGCTTCGGAAATGGACATATAGTTCATCCCTGCCACCTCACGGTTTCCGGAATAGTCATCGAACAAGGTTTCAGGTTCAGGAATTTCCACATTCTCGTACATGCCCAGTTCATTGGGGCCAGGCTGCCAGGGCCTGTGAGGGGATTTATGTCCCAAGAACAGCATAAATGGCCTATCTTCGGATTTTACGGAATCCATCCATTTGATGGCCTTATCCGTAATGATCTGGGTGGTATAGCCTTCGAGTTCGTACTGCCCCTCTTTATTAATGAAAACGGGATTGTAGTAAGACCCCTGGCCCGGTAAAATGTCGATGTAATCAAATCCTTTGGAGGGTGTATCGCCCAAGTGCAATTTTCCCAGCACCCCGGTTTTATATCCTGCCTGTTGCAAGAGTTCTCCGAAGGTCTGTTGGTCAAAATCGAACTTGGATCCAATAGTATTGTCGATGAACCCGTTCAAATGACTGTATTTGCCCGTGAGAATGGCCGCCCTTGAAGGACCACATATCGAGTTTGTCACCAGGCAATTCTCAAACAACATCCCTTCTTTGGCAATCCGGTCAATATTTGGCGTGGGGGCCACTTCAGCCAATCTTCCCCCGTATGCACTGATGGCCTGGTAGGCATGGTCATCGCTTATGATGAAGACAATGTTGGGTCTTTTTTTATTTTCTTCCGGTTGATCTACTTTTTTCTTGTCCTCCCCTTTGCAGGAAACAAGAATGAGGCACCCAAGGAACAGGTATAAACTTTTCATTTGATTTGATTTTAATTTTACAAAATGTATGGCCTTTTCTTTCCTCTAAAATAGAGATATTACATTTAGTTGAATTGATATATTAATTCTGAGGGTCTATATCCAATGCGCTGTGAATTGACTTGTATGGTCTGTCCTTTCTTGAGCGGTACCGTACCACCGGTATATACCTTCCAAGGTTTGGGGACCTCGACGGTGGTCTTTCCATTCTGTGGCATCAGATAAAAAAAGTCCCAAGTCTTTATGGGCCTTACAAGGGTCGTGTCCTTGACCTCCCCATCAAATATGCGATACCCAATTGAGGCACCTTTCATACTATTGGATAAGCTGACCCCATCCTTTTCCTTTTTCACCTTCGCCCGTTCAGTAATCGGTGGCTCCCCTTTTCCCTTCCACCAATCCTCAAGGACCATTTCTTTTTCAGGGACCTCGGCCACATCCCCAACGTCCTTCAACCATTGGAACAATACTTCTTTCAGTTCCGCTTTCTTTTTTTGATAAGCCGGTTCTTCGGCCAAATTATGCACCTCATCAGGGTCTTTTGACGTATAGTACAGCTCCTCTTGTGGTTTGGGGGCTTCGAACCAATCCAAAAGATAGGGATTCTTTATTTGCCCTGCATCCTTCATGGAGAGAATTTCTTTCATGCTGGGCATTTGTGACCTATAAGCCAGATCTTGGTATTTGGGGAGTTCGGGGTGGAAGTTATAGACATACCTAAAGGTGCCGTCACTCACGGAGCGGACACGATCGTAGTGATTGGCCATTCGGTCCCTTGCCGCAAATACATAGTTGTTCTTTTCGCTACTGGAACTTGGCCCCAAAAAAGCATTGCCCTGCAAGTATTCCGGGATATCGGCCCCAGCTATGGACAACATACTGGGCGCAAAATCTATGGAACTGATCAGGTCATTGTTGACCGTTCCGGCAAATTTGCCCTTGGGATATTTCACAATGAAAGGAATGTGGGTGCCACGCTCCAATATTTCCCGTTTCATCCAAGGCAGGTTACCACCATGATCACTATAGAAAATCACATAGCTGTCGTCATAGACCCCATCCCTTTTGAGTTGGGCCACCACCTCGCCCATGTCACTGTCCATTTGTTCAACCCTGGTATAGAGGGCTGCCTTGTCATGCCTCATTTGTTCCGTATTTTCATAGTAGAGGGGCAAGACCATTTCATTTGGATCATGGTATAGCGAATCGGGCGGGGATATGATCTGTGATTCATGGGAAATGGCAAGGTTGAAGACGCTGAAAAACGGTTGTCCCGGTTCCCTGTTTTGATAGGTGGCCCCGACACTGCTCTCGTCCCATACGGTCACCGGCTCTTCAAACTGGTAATCTTCCTTGGCGTTATTGGAGGTATAGTATCCAACTTTCCTGAGATATTCGGGAAAGGCCCTGACCTCTTCGGGAAGCACGGCGGAATACCCAGGGACACCCTCGGGCATGAGCTTCGGATTATTCTTGGTCCGCATGTGCGGCGTGCCGATGGATATTTGGTTCATTCCAGTGATGATGGAAGAACGGCTCGGCGCACAGACGCCGGCAGTGGTATACACTCGGGTGTAGCGTACACCTTCCTGCGCAAGGGCATCTATATTCGGTGTGTGTACTGTGGCATCACCGTAGGACCCCACATAGGGGGAAATGTCCTCGCAAACAATCCAGATTATATTGGCTTTATCCTGTGCATAGGCGAACGCACAGCCCAGTACAAAAAATAGCATAGCTTTTATATGGAATTGCCTATCAGGCTTAAAAAAAGAGCAATAATTTTTAGTGGTAAACATTTGGCCAGTTTATAATGGTTTCACTTCTAAGAGCATCCAACCTCCACCATATAGACATCATTACATGAATATTTTCCAACACTGTTTATGTTGGAAAGCCCTTATTGTAAACAGGGTCAGAAGGGCAAAATCAATTTATGGCCAGAAATTAACAATTATTTAAAATTTTTATATATTTGGGTTCAGGTACTCAAAAAAACAGCTCAAAATTAGCAATATCATAATCTTTGATAGTCTCTAATTTTTGGATAACTAATCTCAACCCGATCAATGCTCCGAAAAAAACATCGTACGGAAGTCATCTTGGATCCCCACCAAAAGGCGTTGGAGCAGTTGGGCAATGGAGACCTCAATGCCCTGGGATATCTATACGATCAGTTTGCGGACGAGCTTTTTGAAATTGGGACCAAATACATCACAGATCAATGTTGGATCGAGGACCAGATCCATGATCTTTTTCTAGACCTCTACAAGGCCAGGCATACCGTTTCAGGTATCAGAAATATACAGGCTTACCTGACCACATCACTTAAGCGAAGGCTGTACAAGAAAAACAAATCAAGGGAATTGGTGGTCGATGAAGAGAGTTTCAAAAACTTATTGGCGAACAGCAAGGACCATATCGATACGTCCAAAGAATCCCAATGGATAGAGCGGGAAGGGTTTGAATCCTTGAGACAAGGACTAAGGACCGCAATGGAATCGCTCACCGTCCATCAGCAGAACGCCCTCCACTTAAGGTACGTGGAGAATAAATCCTATCACGAGATTGCACAACACATGGATGTTTCGCCTGCTTCCGCACGCACACTTCTTTATCGCAGCATCAAGATACTGAGGGAAAAAGTGCAATTACTACTTTTCTAAAAAAATAAAAAATTCATTTTTTTTGTCTATAACCAGATGGCTATGGACTCTTAACCATACAAGGGCACAATTTTGAACTGCCCTTCGAAGAATAGTATCTTATGGATCAAGACCCAAAACAAAAATGGGACAGTGTCAGGAAAACCCAATTGAGGGATAAAATCCTCGCCTCGGCCGCCAGTGAAAAAAAGAACTGGGAGCGACGTAGGCGCAAACGCATTTATATAGGGGCCGTTGCGGCAGTGGTACCGCTTTTGGTAGCTCTCGGGCTATTCTTCAAGCAGCCTTCCGAGCCCTCTTTGGATGATTTTGTGAAGGATATGTCCACCGATGAGCCCATCGCCACTGATAAGGTAACGGTCATTTTCAATGAAGGCGAAACAGTGGCCATGGAAGAGGATGAAAGCCAGGTGGAATATTCGGCCACGGGTTCCAAGGTTCAATTGGGCTCTGGCCAAAATGTGGAACAACAGACCATGAAAGGGGATAAACCAGTGTTCAACACTGTTTTGGTGCCCTATGGCAAACGCACCTTCCTTAAACTTTCAGATGGAACAAAAGTCTGGGTAAACTCAGGTTCCAAGATGGTCTTCCCTGCTGTCTTTAAGGGGAAAAAGAGAGAGGTGTTTTTGGAAGGCGAGGCCATTTTTGAGGTTGCGCACAACAAGAAAATGCCTTTTTTGGTCAAATCAAAAAATCAAGAAATAGAAGTATTGGGGACCGTTTTCAACGTTTCCCATTATTCCGAGGATAGTCTGATGCAAACGGTATTGAAGTCGGGAAGTATCCGAATCACCTACCAAGAGGATCCTGGGAAGAGCTTTCTCATCAAGCCGGGCACCCTTTCCAGTTTTGACAGAAACTCCAAGAAGGTGGGTACCGAAAAGGTAAATCCAGATGATTACTTTTCGTGGAGGAACGGGTTTCTTACCCTTAACAAAAGTAGCCTGGGCGAAATCGCATCCAGACTTTCAAGATATTACAATCAGGATATCCAGATACAATCCCCTGAATTGAGAAAGCTGTCCTTTTCAGGAAGGCTGGACCTATCCGAAGATCTGCACCAAGTATTGCAGACCATCAAAAAGACAACAGACTTTGAGATGAGCGAAGAAAACCAGAAAATCATTTTAACCCAATAAAACAAACAATGCCAATGAAATAGCTACAAAAAGAAAAAGCCAAAGGATGCGCCAACATCCCTTGGCATACTTTGCGTTTCATCGCAAAAAAATTAACGACAAAACTATTAACTGAACAACAAAACTATGAATTATCATTCAAGATGTGCACATTATTTGGGCATAAATGTTACTCGACACATCATTTTCGACCTTATGAGATCCTTTGCAATCTTTATCGCGATCGGCTTGACCACCCTAGTTGCCAAAGAAGCAAATGCCCAGACCAAAATGACCATTGAACTACAGGATGTGTCCCTCAGGACCCTCTTGGAGGAGATACAAAACAAGAGCGACTACATATTCTTTTATCTGGATGGCATACTGCCTCCGGAAAATCAGGTAACGGTCCGCAAAAGTGACGCTACACTTCAAACCATATTGGAGCCGATCTTGAAAAAGTTTGGCCTTGGGTACACCATCAAGGATAGGCAAGTCATTATTTTTCAGGATAAGCAAGGTAGTGCATCAGTGTTGACCAATCCCATGGACCAACCACAGGATTTTACTGTTTCGGGAACAGTCACGGATAACACAGGTATGCCCCTACCCGGTGCCAGTATTCTTGAAAAAGGAACCACCAATGGAGTACAGACCGATTTTGATGGAAACTATACATTGACGGTTCCTGACAAGAATGCCATTCTGGTGGTGTCCTATATTGGTTTTTCCACTAAAGAGATAACTATTGACGGGCAATCGATAATCAACATCACCCTTGAGGAAAGTGCAGCGGCATTGGATGAAATCGTGGTGATTGGATATGGTTCTGTGAAGAAAAGTGACCTCACTGGAGCCGTTTCCTCCCTTAAGGCTGAAGATATGAACCCTGGCGCCAATGTTTCGGTGGACCAAATGTTGCAGGGAAGGGCCGCTGGGGTTCAAATTTCCCAGAACAGTTCGGAACCCGGTGGAGGACTATCCATCCGGGTCAGGGGGGCCAGCTCCATCAATGCGGGCAATGAACCACTTTATGTGATCGATGGCTTTCCCATCGACAATTCATCCAACCTATCCGGTGCAGGTCTGGGAAGTACCCCAGAGGATGCTACAGGAGGAGGGATTGCAGGGGGTGCCATTGGGAACAACATCAATCCAAGAAACCCGCTCAACTCCTTAAGTCCCAGCGACATTGAATCCATTGAGATTTTGAAAGATGCCTCCGCCACGGCCATCTATGGTTCAAGGGGGGCCAATGGGGTGGTACTGATCACCACCAAGAAAGGTCGGAGCGACAAGATGACCATCAGCTATAACACCTATGCGGGTACACAGAGCATAGCCAATGAAATCGATGTTCTTTCCACATCGCAGTACATACAGTTCATGAACGACCTGGCCAATGATCGTGGCAATGCCCCTATTTTCGACCAGGCTGCCATTGATGCCATCGGTACTGGAACTGCTTGGCAACAGCAAGTTTTCCATTCCGCTCCCTTGTCGGACCATAACCTCTCGGTAAGTGGTGGCGTTGGAAACTCCAAAATCTATGCATCCCTCAATTATTTCAATCAGGATGGTATCGTAAAGAACACGGGGATCACCAAATACATCGCACGCTTGAACTTTGACACCAAAGTGGGTGAACGTTTGGATATCGGGCTCAACATGAATGCTAGCCGTATTGATGACCAAAATGGATTGGATGGGGTGAACACCAATGAAAGTGCGGGGCCTATCTACTCCTCTTTATTGTATGATCCCACGGAACCCATTTATAATCCTGACGGAACACTGGCCCAATCCACCAATTTGACCATCAACAACCCCGTCACCTTGATCCAAGGAGTGAGCAGTAAGGGAAAGACCAATCGTATCCTCACCAACTTTTATATGAACTATAAAATTGCGGAGGGACTCAGTGCAAAACTCAACCTTGGTGCCGATATCCAAAATTCTTGGAGGAACATTTTTGTGAGCAGCCTGACCTTGAGGGGACAACCTGCCCGCGGGGTGGCCGATCTTACTGCTTTGGAAAGGGATAGTTACCTGGGTGAATTCACGGTAAACTACAACAAAGAGTTCAATCCGAACCATAGAATAGATCTATTGGGAGGGATTACCTATCAGAAATTCAACACTTTTGTGTTCAACGGGAACATTTCCGGATTTCCATCCGACGAACTGGAAACCAACAACCTAGGTTTAGGGGACACCAACAATGACAACCTGTTCAGCAACAAGGAAGATAATTCCCTTTTCTCTTATTTGGGAAGGGTAAATTATACCTTGATGGACAAATTCCTCTTCACCGCGTCCCTTAGGGCCGATGGTTCCTCCAGGTTTGGGACAAACAATAAATATGGCCATTTTCCTTCCTTTGCATTTGGCTACAAACTTTCGGAAGAACCCTTTGTGCCGGAAATGTTCAAAGAGTTAAAAGTAAGGGCCAGTTGGGGTCAGACAGGAAACCAGGACATTGCCAACTATGCCTCCCAACTTACTTTCGGGCCCGGTGGTTTGGTGGTATTTGATGGAACCTCCCAAAATAGTGTCCAACCGTTGCGTATTGCAAACCCTGACCTTAAGTGGGAAACGACGACCCAGTTCAACGTGGGTATCGATGCAAGCCTATTCAATGGACGGATCAGCACCACGGTGGATTATTTCAAGAAGAACACCATCGACCTGCTGTTCAACCTTCCATTGCCCAGAAGTTCTGGCTATGCCTCCATACTTTCCAATGTGGGGGAGGTCAACAACGAAGGGTTTGAACTGCTCATCAATTCCACCAACATTTCCACCGACAGCTTTTCATGGAACACTTCCTTGAACTTTTCAACGGTCAAGAATGAAGTGGTCGATTTGGGAAGGGTAGATCAGATTGTTACCGGAAATATCCAGGCCACTGGGAATACTGCGATCATAAAGGTAGGTTCCCCCCTAGCCTCATATTATGGCTATGAAATTGATGGTATCCAACAGGCGGGCGATGCCGACCCTGGTTTTCCCAATGTAGTGGACCAGAACAACGACGGTGTCATCAACACCGAGGACCAAGTGATATTGGGCGATCCCTTCCCAAGTTTCACCTATGGGATCAGCAATGAGTTCAAATACAAAAATATTGGCCTAAGCTTCTTCTTTCAAGGAGTAGAAGGACAGGACTTGTTGAACGTCAACGTCATAGAAAGTATGTATCCCTCCAATGACAGAAGGAACAGATTGGCCATGATGGGCGATCGATGGAGCCCCAGCAATACGGATGCCAGATGGCCTTCAGCCACCAATCCCAATGCCTATGATGGTGGGAAGGTGAATTCCCTAACTGTTCTTGATGCTTCGTTTTTGAGGCTCAAAAATGTCCAGTTAAGCTATGACGTGCCTGTGGATAATGTAAAAATGTTGAGCGCCCTAAGGATATATGTGACAGGGCAGAACCTCTTCACCATTACGGATTATGTGGGTTATGACCCAGAAGCCAACTCCTTCGGCCGAAGCAACGTCAAGGTGGACTACAGCAGTTATCCCTTGGCGAGGACCTTCATTTTTGGGCTCAATGCCACTTTTTAATAACCAAAAAAATTGTACAGATGAAACTATTCAGAATAATTGCCACTTCAATCTTTGCAGTGACAAGCATAACTTCCTGTGAAGATCCATTGGAAGAAAATATCTATTCCCAACTGGCACCATCCACCTTGTTCACGAGTGAGGAAGGTTTGGGCCAGGTACTGAATTCCGCTTATGCCAATGCCAACCATACCAATGTGGCCGAAAGCTGGTCCTATATGTTTGTGGGAGGCACCCCAACAGAGGAAATTTGGGGAGAGCTGGGCAGTATTGCCGCACAATGGACCGCACTCAGGGATTTTACCTGGGATGCCAACCATTCACAGATCCTCTCCACATGGACTACTTATTTTTACGCCATCCGGGACGCCAATATCGTTTTGGACAATGTGGAAAATGAGGCCTTTGATTCCGGATTTATCTCAAGAACGACGGCGGAAGCCAAATTCATCAGGGGGTATTGCTATGCGGAACTCTATAAATTATTCGGTACCCTTCCCCTATATACCTCTTCCACTGATGACCCATTGCAACCCAGGGCCACGGATGAAGAAGTGAGAAATTTGATCGTAAGCGATCTTCAAGCAGCCATAGAAGGTCTTCCAGGCAGAGCTGGAACACCTTTTGGAAGGGCCACAAAAGGTGCTGCAAGGGCTTCTTTGATGACCTTTTATCTGAACACAAAACAATGGCAAAATGCGGCGGATGTGGCCGGGGACATCATTGACTCCGGTGAGTATGACCTGCAACCCACGTATGAAAGCGTGTTTGCCTTGGACAACGAAGGGAATTCAGAAATGGTCTTTGCAAGGGGACTGGTCCCGGCAGGTCCTGCCAGTTCCATGAACGCACTTGTTTTTCCCAATGCTTCGGGTAAATTTCCATACCCATATCCGAACAACAGTGCCTTCGCCGCACGCACTTATCTGTTTGATGATTTTGTGGACTCGTTTGACCCCAATGACACTAGGGCCGATTTGATCATCACGGAATGGACCAATACCGATGGCGTGGCCCAGCAAGCGTATGGGTTTGATAAGTCCTTTCCTGCCAAATATCCTTTTGACCCCAACTCCGTAGGTTTCTCTACCGGAAACGATGCCCCAATTTGGCGATATTCTGATATCCTGTTGTCCAGGGCTGAGGCCTTGAACGAAGCCACTGGCCCTTCACAGGAGATCATTGATTTGATCAATGAAGTACGTGATCGTGCCGGGGCGCCACTGCTTTCCTTGGCCGGTTTTACCAAAGAGACCTTACGAGAAGCCATAATACAGGAAAGAAAGTGGGAGCTTTGGTTCGAAGGTAAAAGCAGGGAACTTGAACTAAGACACGATAGGTTCATTTCAAATGCAGTGGCCAGGGGCAAAAATGCTGAACCCTATCACGCCCTTTATCCCATTCCACAAATAGAACTGGATGCCAATTCCGCATTGGAGCAGAATCCAGGATATTAGAAGATTTGACCCTGTAAGGGGTTGGTCCCCGAAGGCCAATCCCTTACAATGGGTTCCAACAACCATCGTAATACAAAAAATGTGGAAAATAGATTCGCAGAACACAAAAAACTTGGTCGCATTGGACTCGTAATCACTGTATTGTTGGTAGGCGTCATCTGTGTCTCGAGCAACAAACCAATCCCGGTTGCTCCGTCCGAACCGGAGGGCAAACCCAATATATTGATCATCAATGTGGATGATCTCGGCTTCCATGACCTGAGCTGTTACGGTTCCGAAATTTACGAGACCCCGAACATGGACAAACTCGCAGCACAATCCTATACCTTTCACAATGCGTATGCCAATTATCCGAGATGCCTGCCGTCCCGGTATGCACTGATGACAGCCACTTACCCGGTACAGGAGTTCGATATCGACCTATCGAAAACTCCCGAAAAAAATAATTTCATCAAACAGTTCGACAAGGCAGGGTACCAATCCTATTATGTAGGGAAATGGCATTTGGGAGAAGGAGAGAACACCCCAAAGGGTTTTGGTTTTGACGACTCCTTTGCAGCGAACGGTGCCGGTGGTGTGGCCTCACATTTTTACCCTTTCAATACCCGAAAGATTGTGGCCCCGATCGGAGAGGTGCCACCAGTGACCGATGTGATGGAAAAAGGCAAGGATGGCGATTATCTGGCCGATCTATTGACCGATCAAATGATAGAATTCATTAAATCCAGAAATACATCCGCACCTTTTTTTGCCATGCTCTGCCCCTATGCCGTACACACGCCATTCGAGGCCAAACAAGAGGATATTGAACGGAACGCTGAACAGATCAGGAATTTTGACTATGGAAACACTCCTGAATATGTAAAGGAAGGGAACGGATTTACGAAAATGCGCCAAAATGATTCCATTTACGCCGCCATGGTCGAAAATATGGACTGGAACCTGGGGCGTTTAATGGAGGCCCTTGATACTTCAGGACTCAGTGAGAACACCATTTTGGTATTCACATCGGACCACGGGGGACTTTCCAATAAAGGCAATAGGGACCGCAGATTGGCCACCACCAATTTTCCTTTGAGGGCCGGAAAGGGCCATTTATATGAAGGTGGGGTACGTGTCCCCTTGATGATTCGCTGGCCCAACCATATTCAGGTAAATAAAGATTCCGAGAGCATAGTTGCCCTAATGGACCTGATGCCCACATTGCTCGATCTCAGTGTGGATGCACAATTGGCGAGTGTTGATGGAAAAAGCTTTGAAAAGGTGCTCAACAGTGAGGAGAAATGGAACGAACGGACCCTTGTGTTCTATGAAAAGATGGCAAGACCGACCATGACGGGAGATTTTCCGGGAATGGCCATGCGTTCGGGCAACTACAAACTGTTCCATTATTTTGATACGGATACCTATGAACTGTACGACCTTTCTTCTGACCCTGGTGAAGAGCAGAACATAGCCGCTACCCACCCAGAAATAGTGTCCTCATTAAAAAAGGACATGGAAACATGGAAAGAAAATCACCTCACGCAATAAAAACTAAACCAAAAACATAACAGATGAAAATTGAAAAATACCAATGGAAAAACATAAGGGCAACTACCCTGTTCGGGCTTGCTTTGCTTTTCATGGCCTGTAACCCCAAAACGGAGGCCCAAGTTGAAAAAACCGCTGAAACCGTCGAAGCACAAAAACCAAAGAACTTCGTCATCATTTTTGCCGATGACCTGGGTTATGGCGACCTGAGCTCTTTTGGACACCCAACCATCCGTACCCCACATTTGGATCAAATGGCCAGTGAAGGGCAGAAATGGACCAATTTTTATGTCGGGGCCAGTGTATGCACCCCAAGTCGGGCAGCATTGATGACAGGGCGATTACCGGTCAGGAACGGGATGACCAGCAATGTGAACCGCGTACTTTTCCCTGATTCCCATAACGGCCTACCGCAAACTGAGGTGACCATAGCGGAACAGATGAAAAAAGCAGGTTATACAACGGCAGCAATAGGAAAATGGCATCTGGGACACAAGGAGGAATACCTGCCCACCAGCCACGGTTTTGATTCCTATTTTGGGATCCCTTACAGTAACGACATGGACAATGTGATTCCATTTCGATCGCCAGGAGGCTATTTCAGCTTTTGGAAATCAGAAGAACGGAAGGACATCAACACCTTTAATGTTCCTTTGATGCGCAATACGGAAATCATTGAGCGGCCTGCCGACCAGCATACCATAACCAAAAGATATACAGAGGAAGCCATAAAGTTCATCAATGAGAACAAGGAAAAACCATTTTTCCTGTATTTGGCACATAACCTGCCCCATGTACCCCTATTTGCTTCCAAAGAGTTTGAGGGCAACAGTCCAAGGGGACTCTACGGCGATACTGTGGAGGAAATCGACCATGGCGTGGGACAAGTATTGGATGCCTTAAAGGCCGCAGGATTGGACAAGAACACCTTAGTGGTTTTTACCTCTGACAATGGCCCATGGTTGCTCATGAACCAAGAAGGGGGCAGTGCGGGATTGTTGCGCAACGGAAAGGGGTCCACTTGGGAAGGTGGGATGCGCGAACCTACCATTTTCTGGGCTCCAGGAAGCATCAAACCAGCCATTATAACGGATATAGGAAGTACGATGGACCTGTTCACCACCTTTAGCAATATGGTCGGGGTACCCATCCCCAGTGACCGGGTCATGGATGGTGTAGACTTGGATCCGGTCCTGTTCGAAGAAAAGGAAAGTGCCCGAAAGGATATGTTCTATTATCGTGGAGATAGGCTCTTTGCTGTCAGGGTAGGTGAATACAAAGCCCACTTCATTACCCAAGAACCTTATGAGCAAGAAGTGACCCAACATGAAACCCCGTTGCTCTACAACTTGAATATTGATCCATCGGAAAAATTTGATATCGCTGCGGAACATCCCGAGATCATCCAAAAAATTAGGGCCGTGGTGGAACAGCACAACGCAAAATTGGTGAAAGGTCCCGATATGTTGAAAGATAGAGGTTGATAATGTGCCACATGAATTACAGAATAGCAAAATATCGAATGGGTATGGCATGGAAAATGTTCCTATCGTCCATTATCTTATCCATTGTGATTGCCTGTGGTGATCAAAAAAAGGACAGGGACCAATCGTCTCCAACCATGCAAAGACCCAATGTGATCTTTATATTGGCGGACGATCTTGGTTATGAGACCATGGCGATGAACGGTGGTGAATCCTATGCCAGCCCGAACATTGACAAAATGGCCATGGAAGGCATGCGATTTGAACACTGCTATGCCCAACCTCAATGTACGCCAAGTAGGGTAAAATTACTTACAGGGATGTACAATGTCCGCAACTATGTCAATTTTGGTGAATTGGACACTTCCCAAGTGACCATGGCCCAATTGTTTCGGGATGCTGGCTATGTAACAGGGGTTGCCGGCAAGTGGCAGTTGGGAAAAAACCCGGACAATCCGGACCAATTGGGTTTTGATGACTATATGCTCTGGCAAGTGACCCAACCACGGGTGGATTCCATCGGTTGGGATCCTGAGAGGTTTCCAGGGCAGGGTTATCAGGCCGGTGGAAGGGACAATCGATATTCGCAACCGGTATTGGACCATAACGGAAAGGTGATCACCTATGATCGAGAAGATTACGGTCCAAAACTCATCAATGATTTCAGTTTGGATTTTATAGAACGAAACAGCAAGGCCAAAAAACCTTTCTTCCTGTTTTACTCCATGATCCTGACCCACTGCCCTTTCAGTCCCACGCCCGATTCCCCTGATTTCATGGAAAACGATACCACGGTAATGACCTATAAGGGAGAAGCTAAATATTTTGGGGATATGGTGGCCTACATGGATAAAATGGTGGGCAATATCGACCGCAAACTGGAGGAGTTGGGCATAGCCGAGAACACTTTGGTCATCTTTACGGGGGACAACGGTACGGACACACCCATCGTATCCAGATTTCAAGGCAAGGATGTTGCAGGCGGAAAATTGCTGTCCACAGATGCCGGCACCCGTGTTCCATTGGTGGCCAAATGGCCGGGAACTATTGAAAAAGGGAAGACCAATTCAGATTTAGTGGATTTCAGTGACTTTATGCCCACCATGTTGGATGCTGCAGATATAGCGGTGCCAAAAACCTTAAATCTAGATGGTGTCAGTTGTTTGCCACAGTTGCGCGGGGAAAAGGGCAAGCCCAGAGATTGGGTATACAGTTGGTACCTGTACCCGGGGCGAAAAGTTCCAAGGGTGTTTGCCAGAAACCATCGCTACAAGTTGTATGATACAGGGGAATTCTATGATGTGCCGGCTGACAATTTGGAAGAACGCCCGTTAGATCTTGGTTCCTTGGACCAAAATGCCAAAGCGGTTTATCTGGAACTTAAAAAGGTATTGGAAGAAAAAGCCAAAACTCGTTTGGATGCCATTCCAAAATAGATAGGGGCGCGGTCACTTTTGATTAGAAGAGGTATTAAAAGGCCAGATCAGCTAAAATATCAAGCGTGGAAATCACACTTGAACAAATATTGAGTTTAGTTAATTTTAATTTGTGTTAGCGGTTTAGCCAGAGAAGCACGGAAAAAAACGTGCTTCTCACCTCTTTCTATTGTTATCTTTATTGAAAACAACCTAAAACCATTATATGATGAAAAATAAAACCGCCCTACTCTTGTTCGCGATCACACTGTGCATGATTGGAAGATTAACCGCACAATCTGAGATTATCACTGGCAAGAACGTTGCAGTGGCCAAGACCACAACTGGGAACGTGAGGGGATACATCCAAGACGGTATCCATATCTACAAGGGCATACCCTACGCACAGGCCAAGCGTTTTGAAGCCGCAAAGGAAGCCACACCCTGGGAGGGTGTCAGGAGTTCGACCACCTATGGGCCAGTTGCTCCCTTGATGACCCCTACTACCTCGGTACAGGACGAACCAGAGTTTGTTTTTGACCATGATTGGGGCTATACCAATGAAGATTGCCTACGGGCCAACATATGGACACCTGGCATTGGTGATGGAAAAAAAAGACCGGTCCTTTTTTGGATACATGGTGGCGGGTTCACGGCCGGTTCCAGTCAAGAGCTTCCTTCCTATGACGGCAAGAACCTGAGCAAGAAGGGTGATGTGGTCGTAGTTTCGATCAACCACCGACTGAACATTCTTGGGTTTCTGGACCTATCGGCCTATGGAGAAAAATACAGATATTCTGCCAACAACAGCATCCTTGACATCGTGGCCGCCCTGAAATGGGTCAAGGACAATATTTCCAATTTTGGTGGTGACCCGAACAATGTCACCATATTTGGTCAGTCAGGAGGTGGAGCCAAGGTCAATACCCTTATGGCCATGCCTCGGGCCAAAGGTTTGTTTCACAAAGCCATCAACCAAAGTGGTTCCTTTCGGATGAATATGTTGGAAAAGGAGGATTCACAGGCCATAGCCGCCGAGGTACTGAACCAGTTGGGAATCTCCGAGGACCAGGTCGATAGCCTTCAGATCGTTCCCTTTGAAAAGCTGAGTGCTGCGGGCGCCAAGGCTTTGCAACTTGTGGGCGAAAAAAGGAGGGCAGCCGGAAAACCTACGATCGGGTTGGGAATGTTGAGCTGGGGGCCCAGCGTGGACGGTGATGCATTGCCCCATCAATTGTTTTCAGATGAGGCCTTTACTTTGTCCAAGGACATCCCATTATTGTTGGGTACCACAAAAAATGAGTTCACTCCATTTGCCAATGCCCGATTTTTTGAAGCCTCCGAAGCGGAAGTGCTCGCCTATATCGAGGAAACCTATAAGGACAGGGCGGATGATTACCTGGCCGCGGTCAAAAAAGCCTACCCCGAGGATACCCGTCCGTCAGATCTTTTGGACATCGATGCCATGTTCAGGCCCGGAGCAGTGGAACAGGCAAACATAAAATCCAAATTGGAAGAGGGTGCCCCTGTCTATATGTACCTGTTCACTTGGCAATCTCCTGTGTTTGATGGGAAATACAAATCCCTACACTGTATGGAACTTCCCTTCGTCTTTGACAATGTGGCACTGGCCAACCACATGACCGGGGGTGGTAAAGAGGCACATTTGCTTGCCGACAAGATGAGCAGTGCTTGGATCAACTTCGCAAAAACAGGAGATCCCAACCATCCAGGATTACCTGAATGGCCCACTTATGACCCAGACAATACGGCCACTATGCATTTTGACAACTCTTGCGTGGTAAAACCGCAGTTGGACAAAGAACTTTTAACGATTATGACCCAGCCATAAACCACCCTATCATGAAACCAACAAAGAACTATCTGATGGCAGGACTGATCCTTGCCCTCCCCATCGTGGGATGCTCACCGAAATATACAGAAGAGGCAAAAGAGGGATTCACCCTCGTCCACAACCAAGAAGGCAGTACCCTGGGCTATAGCACGGATTCGGGCATCTCCCTGCTGACTGTCGATGGGTCGGCCTTCAAGGACCTCAACCGAAATGGAAGTTTGGACCCCTATGAAGACTGGCGATTGCCCGTGGAAGAACGAGCAAAGGACTTGGCCTCCAAAATGAGCGTGGAGCAGATTGCGGGACTGATGCTGTACAGTGCCCATCAGTCCATCCCTGGAGGAGGCAATAGTTTTTTTGGGCCGGTCCTGTATAACGGGAAGGCCTTTGCGGAAAGTGGTGCAAAACCCAGTGCCCTTTCCGATGCCCAAAAGAAATTCTTGATGGAAGACAATCTAAGGCATGTGCTCATCACCAGTGTGGAATCCCCATCCATAGCCGCTCAATGGAACAACAATGCACAGGCCTTGGTGGAGGGCATTGGCATGGGAATCCCGATCAATACGAGTTCCGATCCAAGACATGGCAGTGATTCCTATGCTGAATTCAATGCCGGTGCCGGGGGACAGATTTCGATGTGGCCCAGCACTTTGGGATTGGCCGCTACTTTTGACCCCTCCCTTATGCAACAGTTCGGAGAGATAGCTTCCAAGGAATATAGGGCCTTGGGCATCGCTACCGCCCTCTCCCCACAGATAGATCTTGCCACTGAGCCCAGATGGTCACGATTTGACGGTACCATGGGCGAGGACCCCGATTTGGCCACCGATATGGCCAGGGCCTATGTGGACGGCTTCCAATCTTCTGAAGATGGTGACTGGGGGCCACAGAGTGTCAATGCCATGGTCAAGCATTGGCCTGGTGGCGGACCAGAGGAAGGTGGTCGGGACGGCCATTTTGGATATGGGGCCTATGCAGTGTATCCAGGAAACAACCTCAAGGACCATCTCAAACCATTTACCGAAGGGGCCTTCTCCTTGAAAGGAAAGACCAAAATGGCCTCAGCGGTTATGCCCTATTACACTATTTCTTATGACCGGGATACCAAAAACGGGGAGCAAGTGGGCAATGCATACAACAAATACCTGATAACTGACCTGCTACGCGGAGAATATGGTTATGATGGGGTGGTATGCACCGATTGGGGCATTACCAGGGACGTTGCCAATGTGTATGAGTTCCAGGGCAAACCTTGGGGCGTTGAAAACCTTAGTGTGGCCGAGCGCCACTATAAAATCATTGAGGCAGGCTGCGATCAATTTGGTGGCAACAATGAAATGGCACCTGTCATGGAAGCCTATGCCATGGGTGTTGAGGAACATGGAGAGGACTATATGAGACAACGGTTTGAGACCTCGGCGGTTCGGTTATTAAAAAATATTTTTAGGACCGGACTTTTTGAAAACCCCTACTTGGACATTTCTGAAACCCAGCAGATTGTTGGTAATTCCGAGTTCATGGAAGCTGGATACAGAGCTCAGCTCAAATCCATCATCATGTTGAAAAACCACGGCAACACTTTGCCCATACAAGAAAAAGCAAAAGTTTATGTGCCCCAACGGTTTGTAGCGGCCAGTAAGAATTGGTTTGGGATCGCCACCCCGGAACGCACCGAATTTCCCTTCAATATGGAAGTGGTGAACAAATACTATGATGTTGTTGAAAGCCCCGAGAATGCGGATTTCGCCTTGGTAGGGATTCACGGCCCGAACGGTGGGGTGGGCCATGACCAATCGGACAGGGAGAAAGGAGGTAACGGTTATGTACCAATCAGCCTGCAATATGGTCCATATACCGCTGAAAGTGCAAGGGAAACCAGCTTGGCCGGGGGTAGCCCCTATGAAGATTTCACAAATAGATCATACAAGGGCAAGACCGTAGCATCCTCCAATAGCGCAGACATGACTTTGGTCAAGGACACCAAAAACAAAATGGGAAATAAACCGGTCATCGTTGTGGTCAAGGTATCCAAACCCATGGTCTTTTCCGAAATTGAACCATCCGCTTCCGCAATAGTGGTCCATATGGGGGTACAGGACCAAGCCTTGATGGACATATTGACCGGAAAAGAGGAACCCTCTGCCCTATTGCCCTTTCAAATGCCCTTGGACATGGAAACGGTGGAAAGACAGTTTGAGGATGTTCCCAGGGATATGGAACCGTATAGGGATTTGGATGATAATGTGTATGATTTTGCATTTGGCCTGGATTGGAAGGGCACCATCGATGATGCGAGGGTAAAAAAATACAAATAACCTATTTTCCCTTTAACTCTATGAGTGTCATGAGGGTTGTGGAAAGGAACATTATACCGATACACCCAAGTGTGTGTCAGACTTATGCCCCTACCCGTCCATTACCCTCGAAGACATTGCATTTTTCACCCATACTTGATAAAAATCCAATAAGGACATATTATCATTGTCAAGGAAATGTGTCAGAATTCTGAATACGGCACAATCCCTAAACATCAATAAGTCACCATTTATATAAAATCGGCATCGGATGGGTGACCCACAAATCGAACTAGCATACGCTCTTTTGCCATAGGGGCAACAAGATATATCTGACGATGATCGTGCATTTATGCAATTCCTCTATGTGCAATGGAATCAATCCAGCACTTCTACCGACTTGGATATGATCAAAATCGGCTCCATATCCAAAAGAATCTCGTTGATCTCAAGTCTAACCCTATCCCCAACTTCCACTTCGACATAATTGCCGTTTGGAATGCTGATCACCGTAGAATATTCAGTTCCGTTGGAATCTTTAAGGAAAAGCGTTTTACCATCCTTTTCCTGTTGGATCCCTGTAATGGAATACACATCTTTTGTCTCTTTGGCAGTGTTACAGGACACTGATATCAACAGTACCATCGCCAATATTTTCTTATACATATCCTTGGTTTAAATTGAATCGCTTCTTTGAACTTTGATGTCGATTCTAAGTTATGGACATTGTTAGGTCATGGGATTGAGATAATGACTCTTTGATATCGGGTAAGGGCCGGAAACCCGGTATCGGTTCCTTCGACAATAATGTGATATTCATTCCCGGATTGGGCCGACTTTGGAATTTGAACCGAGGCAATGTCCGTTTTGAGATCAATTGAAGCAGGGCCATCCCCAGCTTCGGCATAGGACCATACTTTAAAATATAGGCTATCTCCGTCCACATCTTCACCCAATATGTCCAAGGTTATGGTTTCACCAACATCTGCGCTGATTGCATTGCCGTGGACCACTTTGATTTTGGGTGGATGATTGGCCTCTTCGAAAGATTTGATGCACCAGTCGGCACGAGCGGCAAAATCCAGTTGTATGGGCTTTATCCAACGGGTTTGGGGATAACTTTTATCCAATTCCCCCTCAAAATCGATGTTTCCTACTTTTACCAATTTCAATAAAGCTTCTGCCGAGGGGTAGTTTTTGTCATGGAGCAATAGATTGGGGTGTACTTTTTCATATTCGGCCAATAATTCTTGGATCCAAGAGGTGCCCGGCCACCTTAATTCGCTACGTTCCCCATAGATGTTCTTGGTCATTTCCATTTCGGATAGCATGGTGGTCCCCTTCCCATCTCCTTTCCAATGCCACATAGAGCTGGAATAGATCAATCCCTCCGTTTCAAATTCATTGGTGTACAACAAGAACCGGATAAAGGTGTCCACATCATCGATTTCTCCATCGGTCGTGACAATGGTGCGTTTCTTATCCATCTGCATTTGTTGTCCAATGGCAGGGTTCCCTACAATTAGGATGAAGACCGTAAAAATGAGATGGCGCATTCTTAATTTTAAAATAATGGGGACCGGACCCTAAGCGTTATCCAACCATCTTGTTGATTCGAAAAGGTGATTGACTTTCTGACTGTCTCCATGCATTCATATCCAACATGTAATATAACACATTTTGCACCACATGTAATATACAGCTTAAAACAGCATTTTTAACAGTAATTACCCGCCACCAATTCCTTCCTTGAGCTTGAGTTCAATTTTCAACTTGTTCCATTATCCATGACGAATTTTGAGAGAGTAAGTACAAAGTTGTTCGAGAACCGCTGTACCATAGATGTGCCATTCCGTGTTAGTGGATGACAACCTGTTCTTTCTTCCAATAGGAAGATTTTGATTGGGAACTGCCACTGATGGTAAACACCTTTAGGTCATCGATATCAAAATCGACAACCGACTGGTTTGACAGGTTCACGGCCAAACATATTTGTAAATCATGCCCTGTCCAATAATCGGGATGTACGCCTTAAACGGATTATTGGCCTAAAAACAATTCAACTGATCCAAAATTCTCCTTGCCACCCCCACATACGGGACAAACATACGCTTCGGGCAAATTTTCAAAATTGGTATTGGGAGCGATGCTGGATTGGGGGTCGCCGAGGATCTCATCATATATCGTCAAACAACTCTGGCATTGATGGACAAGGTGCGGGGATTTTTCATCATCCTTGGGCTTTTTATCTTCCATTCTTTCCTCTTGGCCAAGCTGTTCAAAATAGTGCTTGCTCAGTTCGATCAAAAGATATGGGAGTTCCGCTTGGTCCACATCCTGCGCATAGATCAAGTACCGTCCTGTATTGGGGTCGAAGTTTTTAAAGTGGCACACATTGAAGGTCGGTCTCACCTTAAATCCCTGAACGGAACCGGGCAAAGGGTTCCTTTCAATGACAATGGAGGAAAAATGTGACTGTTTCCCAATATCCTTGCTGATACCAAAGGTAAGGCCGTAGGTACTGATGTCATTTTGATCGAACTTGTTCACCAAATACTTTTTGAGCTCCAGTGCTTCCTCATCATCCACGGGTAAATGCCAGTTCATCTCCAATTGTGAATGCCTTACATTGATTCCCCTTTGGCCCAAAAAACGTTCCAACTGAGGACGGCTTTCCTTTGGAATTCCTTTGACAATGAACGATTTCCAAGGCGTAACACAGATTTTACCGATGCTGTTGTCGAGACAAAATCCACAGAATTCCTTCAAGAACTTCACATCATAGTGGTTGTTACGCCAATACAGTCCCAGCCAAAATTGGTCCAGGCCCATTCGGTTCATCCCTTCATAATAGGGAAATGTCAAAAAAGGAATCCGTAGCTCCTTGTTGATGGTCTTGTTGTTGTGGCTGGACAATCTCTGGTTCAACATCTCAAACAACTGTTCCACATTTTCCACCCCTTGGTGTACCTCTTCGATGGCCTTGCAGAGGGAAACAATGTCCCAACTATAGATGAGCACCGGATAGTACGCACTTTTTGTCCAATGTGGCAAAAGAATGTTCAGGTACCAATAATCTTCCTGTTCCGAAGCGACAAAATTGAGGTTGCCACTAAATATGGGCACCAACCTTTGTTTGGGGTCTGTTATATTGATCTTTAGTTTGGGCAGATAGTCGAACTGCTCCAACAAGTAGAGGTAGGTAGATCCCTTCAGCCAATGCGTTGTATCAAAAATATCCTCCGAAACATAGGAGCATACAATATTTTGATAGGAACGGTCAGCGATAATGTCCGTATTGTACTTGGACATTTTTTCAAGTTGGTCCCTTTTGGTATTGTCCAAGGGAAAAAGTAGGTCTTGGCGTGATCCAAAATAGACTTCGGACAGACCTGCGGCCTCCAACATGGCTATGCTGTCCTTCAATTCTCCGGGGGAAGTGACCCCCCCTTTGATCAATATTCTGTGTAAATCATCATTCATAGGCTACACCATTGCTTTTTTCAACTGTCCGTTCAATAAGGTCTTTACCTCCGGTTTGCAACTGCCACACCCCAAACCAGCTCCAGTTTGGGAACACAGTTTAGTAAAATCCGTACATCCATCCGCAATGGCATCCTTGATGTTCCCGTCCCCCACCTGACTGCATGAACAGACCAAATTTCCCTTTAGGGGTTCCATTTTAAGGGCGCCCCGCAACAACTCTTCCCTTTTTTCGGAAAGTTCTATCTCCTCCTCTATGAGCCTCTTGAATTCTGCAAACTCGTTCTTGTCACCCATCAAGATGGCTCCTTTGAGGGTGTCGTCCTTCACGATGCATTTTTTATAGAACCTTTTGCTCACGTCCATCAATAGGATTTCCTCATAGGTTGGATCATTTTTCGGGGCATTCACCATTCCGATACTGCAGAGGTCCAGGTTTTCAAACTTCAAAATGTTCATCAGCACAGATCCCCTGTAAATACTTCCCAGGTCGCCAAGGATATAATGTGCCGCCACATCGGCCTGCTGTTCCGCCGCCGAAGTGATACCGTATAGGGCATTTTCAAATTCTGCTATTTCCCCGAGCGCAAATATGGAGGCATCGTTGGTCTTCAGATAAGGATCCACCAAAACACCCCTCCTTGTTTCCAGGCCAGCACTTCTGGCCAGATCAATATTGGGTCTGGTCCCTATCGCATAGACGATGGCATTGCACCTCAATGTACGGCCCGTTTTCAGGTTTACCATGAGGGTGTACTGGGATTCCTTTTCTTCAAATATGGTGCTCACCTCATTGTCAAAGAACAGTTCAATGCCCCTTTCGGATACATCTTCGGCCAACAACCTACTGGAAATGGGATCCAACTGACGTTCCATAAGCCTTGGGGCCCGTTGGATGATGCTTATGTTCACATTGATCTTCTTCAGGGCTGCGGCCAGTTCAAGTCCCAATAGCCCCCCGCCAACGATCACCACATGTTGTTGATCGGCAGGCAGTCCTGTTTCCAAAAGATAATTCCTAAGCCTGTCCGCATCTCCCCGTTCACGCATGGTGAACCTGCCAGGGAGGTCCATACGCACCTCATTGGGCACAAAGGCACGGCTTCCCGTAGCAATGATCAATAGGTCATAGGAATGCGTACCACCCCTATCGTCCGTGACCATTTTTCCTTTTGTGTCGATACTTTGGATACCATTTTTGGGATATAGGGCAACCTTTAGTTTTTCCAGCTCCCCCCGTTTCAACTTTTGGAGGGATTCCCATGGTAGTTCCTCATTCACATATTCGGGTAGTAGAACCCGGTTGTAGAATGGATGTTCTTCCTTTGAAAACACATGGAACTCATCCGTTCTGTTCTTCTCACGGTAGGTCTGCACAAAGCGATAAGCAGCGGCCCCCGCTCCCACTATGACTATTTTTTGTCTTGGCTTTTTATATTTTTCGACCTGAACGGCACAAAACTTAAAGTCGGGCTCCTTGGAAATGGGATCCACAATGTCGTTTGTCAGATTGTTGGCCCGGCCAAAATCACTGTTCAGGATCTTTCCCCAGTGCATGGGCAGGAAAACCACCCTTTCACGGATATCATAATTGATCTTCACCTTGACCCGCACATCTCCTCTTCTACTTTTCACGACGGCGATGTCCCCTTCCTTCAGGTTGCGCAAATAGGCATCCACTTTGTTCATTTCCAAGTAGGGTGCCGGGATATGGGTCAAAAGGCGTTTTACCTTTCCCGTTTTGGTACGGGTATGCCATTGGTCTCGAACCCTACCCGTGTTCAGGATCAAAGGAAAATCCGGGGACGTTTCCTCAGATTTGTTGTACAGGTTACGCGGGGCATTGAAATGGGCCTTGCCATTTGATGTAAAATAGTTGTGGTCCTGAAAAAGGCGTGGTGTACCCATATGCTCTGGGGAAGGTACTGGCCATTGGAAGCTTCCTTCCCGTTGCAAGCGTTGGTGGGACAGGCCCGAAATATCGATATTCGTCCCCTTGGTCATCAGGCAATATTCATCGTACACCTCGGCTGCGTTTCCATAGTCAAATCCCCTGTAACCCATTTCCTGGGCAAACCTCCACAAAATCTCCACATCTGGCAATGCTTCTCCTGGAGGGTCAATTGCCTTGGGCAAATAACTGATCCTTCGTTCGGAATTGGTCATGGTGCCTTCCTTTTCCAACCATCCGGCTGCAGGCAACAGCAAATCGGCATATTTTGTGGTTTCAGAACTGTGTGAAATATCCTGGACAATCACAAAATTCGCCTTTTCCAATGCGCGTTCTATCTTTTTGGAGTTGGGCATACTCACTATGGGGTTGGTGCAGATGATCCATATCGCTTTCATTTTACCAGATTCCAGAGCCTCGAACATTTCGGTCGCGGTTCGGCCGGGCTCGCCCTTGATTTCTTTCCCTCCCCAAAATTCCTGTACTTCTTGTCGATGTTTTTTATTTCCCAGATCGCGATGAGCCGCCAACAAACTGGCCATCCCCCCCACTTCCCTTCCGCCCATGGCATTGGGCTGGCCTGTCAACGAAAATGGGCCCGAACCTGGTTTCCCAATATGTCCGGTCAAAAGCGAGAGGTTCATCAGCGAGACATTTTTGTCCACCCCGATGACACTTTGGTTCAGTCCCATCGTCCACATGCTGATAAACCCTTTGGCATCGGCTATCATTTTGGCGGCCTTACGGATCTCTTCACTGGTGATGCCACATTTTTCTGCAGCTTTACGGATGGTCAATTCAAATGCCACCTGTTTGCAGGCTTCAAAATTGGAGGTATGTTTTTCTATGAAAGACTTATCTATTCTCTTCTTTTCGATGAGCCAGCGCGCCATGGCATTGAACAAGATGACATCGGTCCCAGGCAATATGCGCAGATGCAGGTCGGCCAAGGCAGAGGTTTGGGTCCTTCGGGGGTCCACCACCATGATCTTGACCTTTGGGTTTTGTTCTTTGTGCTTTTCGATACGACGGAACAAAATGGGATGACACCAAGCCGGGTTGGCTCCAGCGATCAAAAAGCAGTCCGCCAGTTCAATATCCGCATAGGCAATGGGCACGGCATCGTTGCCCACCGTTTTTTTATATCCCACCACTGCCGAGCTCATGCACAGTCGGGAGTTGGTATCTATATTGTTTGTCCCCAAAAAACCTTTGGTCAACTTATTGGCCAGATAGTATTCCTCGGTAAGGCACTGTCCCGAAACATAAAGGCCCACACTATCGGGGCCATGCCGGTCCATAATACTCCTGAAAACGGCAGCTGCCCGTTTTAGGGCCACCTCCCATGTGACCCGTTGCATGGCGTGGTTGCGGCTCCATCGCATCTCCGGGTACAAGATCCTATCGGTGGTATCTTGTGCCACATAGTTGAGGGTCTTTCCTTTGGAACATAGCATACCCTTATTGACAGGATAGTCCACATTTCCCTCAACCGATAACACTCCTTTGGAATCCTTGGTCACCGTGATACCGCAACCTACTCCACAATAGGAACAAATGGTATTATAAGCATTCCTTTTTTGCATTGAAAATAACATCGTGTTTTCAATGGATGAAGTTAAAAATTTACGTATTAATACGTAGTATTGAAATGGTAAAAGTGTTGTGTAAAATCGAAGGATTGGCAATTATTGCCCACAAAAGTTGCCAATAGTGAACTTAGATCAAATTGTACTTGTTTGCTTTCTTGGAAAGGTCGATGAGATTCTTCACTTCCATCTTCTTCATTAGATTGAAGCGATGGGTCTCAATGGTGCGCTTGCTGTTCTGCAATTTTTCGGAGATTTCCTTGTTGGTGAATCCGGACAATATCAGTTCCAATACTTTAAGTTCCTTGTTGGTCAGATCAAATGGATTGTTCTGCCGCTCTTTGGACGCATTTTTGTCTCCTAAGTTTTTCCCAGAACTGAACAAATTGTTCACCAATACATTGGAAATATCCCCACTGAAATACTTACCGCCTTCATGCACTACATGAATGGCCTTTACAAATTCGGTTTTTCCCGTGTCCTTCAACAAATAACCACTTGCCCCGGCCTGTACCGATTTTAGAATGTATTCCTCCGAGTCGTGCATGGATAGTATGATACACTTAGTCTTTGTCCCAGCTTGGTTCAAACGTTCAACGGTCTCTATACCGCCCATTTCGGGCATGCGGATATCGATGATCAAAATATCGGGAGACTTTTCATCTACCATTTTTAGAGCTTCCAGGCCATTGGAAACCTCACCGATCACGTCCAAATCCGGTTCTTCTTCCAACAAGGCCCGTATGCCATCCCTGACCAAGGAATGGTCATCGGCCAAGACAATGGAGATGGTTTTGTTCAGTACCGAATCGTGCATGGCACAAAAATAGTCGAATTATTGAAATAGCTTGAAATGAAATAAGGGCCACTCCATGTAAAATGAAACGACCCCTCAAAGCAAATTCAAAACTTAAATTCAGTTAATCCGCCTTTGCCGTGGTAAAAAGTTTGGGTTTGATGGTCAACATAACCCATGCCCAATTTTGTGTACTTGCAGCATCAGCTTCGGTTATGCCCTTAAGTTCATACATCCCATCCGCAGGAAACATGTGCGAATATCCTATTTTAAGTGCATACCCATTAAAACTTTGGGAATAGACCAAATCGACCTCTGTACCCAATGCATTTTCTCCGGTTGGAAGATCTTGTTGTCCCTTAAAGTTCCAAATTTTACCCAGCAGACTTGTTTTTTCACCCAGTTTGACATTGACACTGGCATGTATATCGAACAGACCGACGGTATTGGCGTGGGTGCCCACGTAAAAATAATCCATAAGCCCATTGAATTTGTGGTTGGTCCCATACAGTGGGAAGAAAGCACCGGTTTCGTCGACGGTCTGCCCATCATTGCCACTGATTACCTCCACACCTAAACCAAGATCAAGGGCGCTGGAAGCCTTATAATTTGCATCCAGTCCCAGCAAATAAGCATCTTTTACCTTCAGGCCGCCCTGACGCTCCCCGGTTTGAAGAAACGCATTGGCCGTAAAACCTAGATTGCCTATTTTGTAAACCAAATGGGTGCCAAAAGTTTGTAAACTGCTCAAGCCATCAGCATTTTCTGCTTCATCAAAATTTTGAAAGCCATTGTTCAAGGCCACCAAACTTGCCGTTAGGTTTTCCCATTTCTGCTTTATATAGAGCATCTGCATGGTTTTGTAACTGAAAAATCCAACAGTATTATAGGTATTGCCCTCCGATTGGAAGCCGTTGGGATTGTCAAAATCCTGATTGAAGGCAAATGCCAAGTCCATCATGAACTTCCCTTTGAAGTACCGCAAGAGGGCCGCATCGTGGTTTCGGGCCTGCTGGGCCCAGTCCACCTCGCCCAAGATCCGTTGGTCGTCATACGAAAGCACCTGTCTTCCCAGTTTTGCGGACCATCCAGAACCCAAATGGAGTTGGGCCCATGCCTCAAAGACGGCAAATGAATTATTTTCATCATCGGGCAACAACTGCCTGTTCTCCCCCCAAACCATCACATCCTGAAGACCGAGATAAAATTGGTAGGCGTCGGTTTGATAATCAATGTTCAAACGGGCCCTTGTGGATGTCGCCAACCCAGGTTCAGCTTTATCCGGTATAAGATTTCCGAAACCGTTTCTGTATTCCGTACGTGGTCTAAATTGACCATCGATCGTGAGTTGGGCTAAGGAGACTTGGCTCACCAATAAGCAAAGTAATGCCAGCCTATTCTTTTTGATAGCATTCATAATTGGTTATTTATAATGTTTTACCGATATCAATCGGCTTTCACAGTAGAAAGTTTGAGTTCGCCGCCCATTTCCTGGAGCACCTCTTTTTCATCCTCAGTAGAGAACTTGATGGCCAATGATGACACTGCGGCCAGAACCACAAAGACGCCAATGATAAAGTAGCCGCTGGAGACAGCATCTGAAGCCGCCAAGGCCTGAGCCGTTTTCATGGCTTCTTCACCTAATGATGCATTGGCTTTGAGCGCTGCGCTTTCGGCCACTGCCGATTTAGACTTTAGAAAAAGTGCGGCCAAAAAGGCGCCCACATTGCCTCCCGCCCCTACGATTCCGGAAATGGAGCCAATGGCTTTCTTGTTGATAAATGGAACCACGGAAAATGTTGCTCCTTCGGCCATCTGCACAGTGAGGCTAAAGGCGACCAAAAACAGGATGCCAATAGTAAGGCTGGTAGTCATGGAAAATACGGAAAGCATAATTCCTTCAGCCATAAGTATTGCCGTTAGGAACAAAACCCTTCCCCGTAGTCCTTTCAACTTTCCGAAACGATCACCAAAGAAACCTCCAAGGGTACGGGCAAAAATGTTCATCAAGGCAAAGGACAATACAATGTTTCCTGCGGTGGTTCGCTCCAATCCAAAGGTGTTTTGCAAGTAATCGTCCATGGTACCGTAAACAGTAAGTTCCATTCCAAAACAGGCAGCATAGACCAAGAACAAAATCCACACCCTGTAATCTTTCAAAGCGTTTGCAAAGGATACTTTATCTTTTGCCAATAGGGGCATCCTTCCTGTTTTACGCAATTCCGAAAAATTGCCTTCCGGGGTGTCCTTTGTGAAAAAGTAATATACCAATCCCATGGAAAAACAAATAATTCCCGCGATGACCATGGAATAACGCCACGCGATTTCATCGGCCACCCCAAAACTTACCACTGCAGCGGCAATGAGGGGCATACCCAATCTATTGGCTCCACCACCCAAATTGCCCCAACCTGCCGAGGTAGCATTTGCAGTGCCCACAATATTAGGGGCAAACATAATGGAAGTATGAAATTGTGTGATCACAAAGGAGGCCCCAATAAAACCAATAAACAATCTACAAATGAGAAATTGCAAGGGAGTCTGCACAAAACCAATCAAAATAACCGGAATGGCACCAATGATCAACAACCAAGTATAGCACAAACGAGGGCCATACTTGTCACACAGCTTCCCAATGAGCAATCGTGCAAAAACGGTTCCCGTTACGGCCAGTATTATGGAGTTCCATTTTTGCGCCGGGGTCAATCCCAGGTCTTTTTCCACATCGGGCATAAACGGTACGATTCCGAACCATGCAAAAAAGCATATGAAAAATGCTATGGAAGTGATCCAGAATGTTCTGATCGGAATGCTTTTTAGATTTAAGAGGTGTAAAGTCGTGGCTTTCATAATACGTATGATTTTGAGTTGTTCAAATCAAAACTAAGTATTTATACGTATTCAAATACACTATGGAGTAATTTTTATGAGACTTACGAAATGATAGGGTTCAAATTGAATTATCCTAAAAATCTCCCCTTGCATTTTGATATTATGCAAACACAAACTCTTAATCATCTAAAAATAAATTAGATAGAATAATAATATTCATACTGCTTTTACACACCCCAACAAAAATAATTCCGTTCAATTATCGAAATAAAAACTATTGTTTCAAATTCAACCTACGTATTTTCATCATGTAGGTTAAAAGTTCTATGAAAAACTAGCATTTTCCAAAAAATTCCACCATTCAGCGCTTATATTCCTTATAAGCTCAACAAATACTGCAAATTAAGGGATATTCAATCTCCCATACTGATTTTCAAAAACTACCTCATATTGCCTCATTAGTATTTTTACCCCTTTATTTTTATGAAACCTATAATTCAATTACGTATTTTTTTAGAATAAAATACGATTATTATACGTAATTATACTTAGTTTTGATAATATCAAATAGATTGGATATGGAAACCGTAATCGTTGTGGGAAATGGGATGGTAGGGCATAAGTTTTGTGAAGACTTCAGGGCCCATCCTGCCAGTTCTGCGTATAGACTTTTGGTTTTCGGTGAAGAGCCCCGCCCTGCATACGATAGGGTTCATCTCAGCGCATATTTTGAAGACCAGGATGCCAAAGCCCTGGAACTGGCACCGGCCTCGTGGTACAATGAGAATGCCATTGAACTCATCACAGGGGAACGGGTCACCGATATCAAAAGTGACAAAAAAGAGGTGCATACGGCATCTGGGGCCACCTATACCTATGACCATTTGGTACTGGCCACTGGTTCCGTACCATTTGTGCCCCCCATCCCCGGGGTTGAAAAAGAAGGCATATTTGTATATAGGACCATAGAGGACCTGGAGGCTATGATGGCCTATGCCGCAAGGATAAAGACCATAAAACCCAATGGGAGAGCGGCCATTTTGGGCGGCGGCCTTTTGGGGCTCGAAGCGGGCAAGGCTGTCCTGGACATGGGACTGGAACCCCATGTAGTGGAGTTTGCACCGAAATTGATGCCCAGACAATTGGATACCAGAAGCAGCAACGTCCTCAAATTAAAATTGGAGTCCATGGGAATCCGTATCCATCTGGGCAAAGCCACCAACCAAATATTGGGCAATGGCATCATCGAGGCCCTGGAATTTGGGGAGGACGATTGTCTTAACGTGGATATGCTCATCATTTCCGCAGGGATACGCCCAAGGGACGAACTGGGAAGAACCTGTGGGCTTGAAACAGGCACAAGGGGGGGTATCGTGGTCAATAATCGCATGCAAACCTCCTCCAAGGACATCTACGCCATAGGCGAAGTGGCACTCTATAACCAACTGATCTATGGCCTTGTGGCGCCGGGCTATGAAATGGCCAATGTAGCCGTGAACCAAATCCTGGGAAATAAAGAGGTCGTCATGCCCAATGACATCGATATGTCCACTAAATTGAAACTGATCGGGGTGGATGTGGCCAGTTTCGGCACTCCATACATGCCAGCCGATAAAGGGCTGTCCGTCATTTTCGAGAACAAGACCAAATTCCTATACAAGCGCATCAACGTAAGCCATGATGGCAAAACCCTTTTGGGCGGGATATTGGTCGGTGATGCCGAGGATTACAATATTTTGCACCAAATGTACCTGAACGGCATTGCCCTTCCTGAAAACGCCGAAGAATTGATCGTTGGCACACGTGGTGAGGGCGGTTCTGCCTTTGGGAGTGCCATGGACCTGCCGGATGCTGCACAGATCTGTTCGTGCGAACGTGTTTCCAAAGGAAAAATATGCGGGTCACTTATGGAAGGGCAGTGTGGTTCCCTCAAAGATGTGATAGGGCTCACAAAAGCCACTTCGGGTTGTGGTGGATGCAAACCCATGGTAGTGGAACTGGTGAATGAGACCCTAAAATCCATGGGAAAGGAAGTAAAGGATGTCATTTGCGAGCATTTTGAATATACCCGGCAAGAACTATACGGTGTCATCAAGGTCAAAAAGATTAAAACCTATGATGAAGCACTGGACAGCTGTGGAAAAGGGGATGGTTGTGAAGTGTGCAAACCCGTGGTCGCTTCCATTTTTGCCTCCATTTACAACGATACGGCCAATAAGGAAGATGTGATCCAGGATTCCAACGATCGTTTTTTGGCAAACATCCAACGAAATGGCACATACTCTGTGGTGCCAAGGGTTCCCGCGGGCGAGATTACCCCTGAAAAATTGATCGTTTTGGGAAATGTGGCCAAGAAATATGGGCTGTACACCAAAATCACGGGAGGACAACGCATAGACCTTTTCGGGGCCCAACTCAACGATCTGCCTGCCATCTGGAAGGAATTGATCGATGCCGGTTTTGAAAGCGGGCACGCCTACGGCAAAGCCCTTCGGACCGTAAAGAGTTGTGTGGGATCCACCTGGTGCCGTTTTGGAATGGATGAGAGTGTGAGCTTTGCCATCGAACTCGAGGAACGCTACAAAGGACTGCGCTCACCGCACAAGTTGAAAGGTGGCGTGTCCGGCTGCATCAGGGAGTGCGCAGAAGCCCGCGGAAAGGATTTTGGTGTCATTGCCGTGGAAGGTGGCTGGAACCTTTATGTGTGCGGTAACGGCGGTGCAACTCCCAAGCATGCCCAATTACTGGCCGAACAGATCGACAATGAAACCGTCATTAAATACCTCGACCGATTTTTAATGTACTACATCCGAACCGCTGCCCCATTGATGCGTACCGCGACCTGGTTGGAAAAACTGGAAGGCGGCATGGCGCAACTCCGTAAAATAGTGGTGGAGGACAGCTTGGGCCTGGCCGAACAACTGGAATCCGAAATGCAGGACCTGGTAGATCGATATGAGTGCGAATGGAAACAGGCCGTGGAGAACGAAGAAATCAAAAAACGCTTCAAACATTTCGTGAACACGGACGACAGGGACGATAATCTCGTCTTTGTGCCGATGCGGGAACAAAAAATGCCCGAAGCCTGGAACAATTAAAAAACAAACCATGGAAACAGTCTTACAGCATTACGCCCCTGTGGCAATGAGCAAGGTCTCCGTTTGGTTCAAAGCCTGCAGGGCGATGGACATACCGGAAAACGGTGGGGCCTGCATCAAATACAAAAACAAACAGATAGCCATTTATAATTTCAAGCGAAAACAAAAATGGTACGCCTGTCAGAACCTATGCCCGCACAAAATGGAAATGGTGCTGTCCCGTGGCATGATCGGTGATACGGACGGTATTGCCAAAGTGGCCTGTCCCATGCACAAAAAAACATTTTCGTTGGAAACCGGGGAAAACCTCAACGGGGACCTTCCATCCATAGCCACTTTTCCGGTAAAAGTGGAAAATGGCTTTGTGTATATTGGTTTTTCTGAATAGCTTTAGAAAAATCACGAATTATGGGTACATCCAATAAACTTTTGGAAGCATTCCGGTTATTTGATGAGGCCAATGCACAAGACCCCAACAAGGAAACCTTTGAAGGAAAAGCCTATGCCAAGGAACTCCTGTATGCCCAGCGTATGACCGATACCTTGGCCAAGTTTGAGCCAAACGCCCCTGAAGCATTGCAACTTACCGTACGGTGCCAGCACATTTGCAGATGGGAAATACCCCGGGAAACCTACGAAATGGACCGGGTGGGCTATCTAAAATGGCGACAGGACCTCAAAACCTTCCATGCCCAAAAGGCCAGTATGCTATTGCAAAAAGCAGGATATGACCAAGAGACCATCGACAGGGTCACTTTTCTTTTGCTCAAAAAACAATTGAAGAAGGACAGGGATACCCAAACTTTGGAAGATGTCATATGTTTGGTCTTTTTGGAATATTATTATGAGCCTTTTTTGGCAAAACATGATGATGACAAGATGGTCTCCATTTTACAAAAAACATGGCACAAAATGTCCCCAAAGGGGCATGAGGCCGCCTTGGCACTGTCTTTTTCCGAAAGAGGGTCAGCACTGATCTCCAAGGCCCTATCAAATTAACACTCCATCGAAAGGGTTCAAGAAATGGAAAAGAGCAATCAGCAACAGGCATTGGATGTCTCCACTTTTTTAAGGATCCGCAAATGGTATTTGCTGGCCCTTTCCGCCATTGCCCTGACCATTATCGTGGCCCAGATATTGATACAGCAACACCTCAATTCCCAACTTGATGATTCGCGGGTCATCAATGTTGCGGGAAGGCAACGTGCCTATAGTCAAAAATTGGTGAAAGAGGCACTGCTGTTACATTCGGGCAACTTGGAAGGTGCATCCCGGGAAGAACTTTTGAACGACCTGCGCAGCACTTTATATATTTGGAGGACTTCCCATGAAGGCCTTCAGAATGGAAATGACAGTATTGGGCTTCCGAAGGAAAAAAATGAACTGATACTCCAACATTTCAAGGAATTGACCCCACATCACGATGCCATGGTGGAAGCTGTGGAAACCATGCTAGGGCAACAAGATGCATCAACAAATCCAGATGAATTGGGCATATTGCTGAAAAATGAAGGTCCATTTCTGGAAAAAATGGATGTCATCGTGAACACTTACGATTCCATCAGCAAAGAGCAATTACAGCAATTAAAGACAAAGGAATATCTTTTGCTGGCCTTTGCCCTGCTCATCCTAGTACTTGAAGTACTATTTATCTTCAGGCCCTTGTCCATACAGATCAAGGAAATTATAAAGGATTTGGTCAAAAGTCAGTTGAAATCGGATCAGGATGCCCGTGAGATCAAAAAAATCTTCAAGGAAAAGGAAAGGTCACTCCAGGAACTAAGGGAACTGAACTTCGTAATCGACAATGCGGCACTTTTTGCCAGTGTCCGGAGTGATGGTACTGTTGTATTCATCAGCAAGAAATTTCTGTCCCTGCTGGAAAAGCCCAACATTGCACCAAATGCCCATCTTTCCGAAATATTGACCACGGATGAAGGTCAACAACAGTACCTCCGTGAAATACTGACCAAACCCCGAAAAAGTATCCGAACGGAAGAAATAGAGATAAGGACCAAGGGAGGGAACAGGCTTTGGCTCGATATGTCAATCATACCCATGCACCCATCCAGTTTAAAACAAAGTGTACTGCTTTTATGCTCGGACATTACCGAACGGATACAGACCCAACGAAAAATAGAACAGTTGACCTTTCAGAACTATGAGGACCGGATGCACCAAAAACAGGTCCAAGCCAGCCTCATTGTCGAGGGCCAGGAAGAGGAACGCAAACGTATTGCCAAGGACATCCATGATGGGATCGGGCAAATGCTCACTGCCCTACGTTTCAATATTGAGTCCATCAATCTGGCCCAAAAGGAGCGTACGAAAGAAAAAATAGAATATCTGAAGGTGCTCACTTCCGACCTGATCAAAGGGGTACGCACGGCCACTTTTAACCTGACCCCTCCGGAGTTGGGTGACCATGGAATTTTTCCTGCCTTGCAAAAAATGACGGCAGAATTGAGTAAATTGACGGGGACGAACATTTTGTTCGAAAACAAGGCCGAGGAGAATATCCGGTTTGATTCGTTGGCGGAGACCAACATTTATAGAGTGGTACAGGAAGCGGTAAACAATGCCATTAAGTATGCCGATGCCAACTATATTCTGGTCACCATCAACCATAAGGATAATCTTCTGAGCATTGTGATCGATGATGATGGTAAGGGGTTTGATTCTTCCATCCTTGAAAAACCTCCCAAAAATGGCAGTGATGGAGGCATGGGGGTGTTCTTTATGAAGGAACGGATCAACTATATCAACGGGAGGCTCTTCATCAATTCAACACCTGGAGAGGGTACTCGGGTGACCATCAATTATAATTTGGACCAAAAGCCACGGGAAGAAAACCATAACATCAAAAGAAGAAAATGAAGATCAGGATCAAAGGGAATTTTGTACGGTACCGATTGACCAAAACAGAGGTGGAAACCTTCTGCAAAACGGGATTTTACCATGAAACAACAGATTTCGGTGGTGCTGTCTTCATGTATGCCCTCAGGGCAAAAAAAGGGATAGATGCCCTTGAGGCGAGTTTTGACAACAATACCATCACCGTTTATTTCCCTGATGGGGAACGGTCCTCGTGGGCCATATCGGATAGGGTGGGTTATCACCACGACATGCCCTTACCTGGTGGAAAACAACTTTCCCTTTTGGTAGAGAAGGATTTTGTATGTCTTGATGAAACCGCCGAGGACCAATCGGACAACTACCCCAACCCACTGGCCAATTAAGACTACTGGCGTTCGGCAAGCTTAGGGCGTAGATACCCCTATCTTTAGGACAGGGTTTTTTATAACCAATACCATTCCCAAGTAGCTTTTAGTGGTACGGACATGAATGGTCGATTTTTCGGGTTTGACAAAACTGGTTTGCAAAACACCTTGAACAGCGTCAAACGCTATCTAAATTAAGCACAATGAAGGTGCCGAACCATGCACCGAACTCTAAACTGTCTATAAAACAGCACGTTCAGAGGCAAAACCTATGGATGTTTTTGCATTACGCATTTAGTAAAATTCTTTTAAATCTTTTCAAGCTTCATCAATTCAAAGCATTAAAACAAACTGTAGTTTACTTAATCCTTAAGAAGAAAACTTTTCTCTATGAACCCAATTTTAATGGAGTTTTCACTTTCTTAATTCGAAAATTAGACAACTCGAGCACTTTTGTTCCTGATTTGTCCATGAATTCAAAAGATATAGATAGCATAATAGAAGTTCCGGGGCTTTTATTGAATTAATTATTTTACTATTTATTCATCCAACCTTATTCGGGTATAGAATCAATAATGCTGCCACAGCTTAGCATGGACTCTCCATAATACGGATTTCTAATTTCCTTTTCGGCACTTATCCAATTGGCTCCCTTGTTGTTATCTGCCATGGGACAATGCTGCACATATAGTTTTTGACCCAAGCCATTCAATTGGTTTCCAATTAGAATCATATTTTCCGACAAGAGCACAAAATCATTCCGTTGCGACTCAATGGAACTTTCTTCAGAGATATTGGAAAGGTATTCTTCAATTTTTTCCACATGAGTCATCCCCATATCATCCATTTGCATTGTTTTTAAAAGTTCTGTTTTTTGCGATGCTTCGCTCGCCCATTTTTTTGCCTCATCGGCATCCGAATCTACCAGTGCATTTTTCAGCTTTAAATATGAATCCAATACCTCATTGAATCCAGTTTCAAAGTCATTGGAAAAATCCATTTTCATTCCATGGCCTTCGTGGCCCGTCATGGTCGCATCACCGCTCTTATTCATCATGGATTTTTTGCCCTGTAACTGAGCCGCCGCATCTACGGTAAAGGTTCCTTTCGCCACTATATCCTCACCAGCTTCAAGACCAGAGACAATGGCATAAGTTCCATTGTTTAAATTGCCCAATTGCACCTCACGCATCTCAAAAACGGCTTCGCTTGGATCGGGTTGCACATAGACCACAGACCGCTCACCCGTCCACATCACTGCACTTTCGGGAATGGCCAATATAGTATCTGAAGGCCTTTCATCCACCTTAATTTCACCCACTACAAACATTCCCGGTTTCAGCAGCCCCTTTTTGTTGTCCAACACCGCCCGAACTTCCAAGGTCCTGGTCGAGTTGTTCAGCAAAGGATCTAAAAATGAAATGGTAGCCTGAAATGTTTCATTTGGATAGGACGTGGTAGATACTTCCAAGGTTTGTCCCTTTTTAAAAAGCGCCAACTGATTTTCATAGGCATCAAAAATGGCCCAAACCGAATTTAAATTGGCCACTTTCACCAAAGGCGACCCTGTTTTCACATAATCGCCCTCTTCCACCATAATGGAAGAAACAACCCCGGAAACATTGGCGTACACCGGGAAATTTTCAACCACCTTCCCAGAACTCTCAATTTGATTGATTTGCGTCTCGGACAACTTCCATAGTTTCAATTTGTTGCGCACTGCGGTATACAAGGCGGGTTGGGTGGATTTCAGTTTCATGGCAGTAATCAATTCTTGCTGGGCCGATACCAATTCCGGCGAATAGATTGTGGCCAATTGCTGCCCTCTTCTGACTTCTTCACCTTCATAATTGATGTTCAAGCGCTCTATCCTACCATTAAAATATGCGGATTGAACGGCATCCGATTCTTGGTTGACAGCTACTTTTCCGGAAAGTCTTAGATTTCCCACACTGGTATTTCCAGAACCAACAGTTACCGTCTCCACACCGGCCAACGCCATGGCGTTTGGCGTCATACCAATCTGTGAATGTGCCAATCCCTCTCCAACTGCAGCTGCAGGGATAAGGTCCATGCCGCAGATTGGGCAAGACCCAGGTTCTGGCTGCATGATCTGTGGGTGCATTGAACAGGTCCATATTTCGTCCGATGCTGCTTCGGTGCCATGGTCATGTTCATCCGCAATCGTGGTATCGGAATTGCCGCCAAATAAAAAGTACCCTATTAACAATCCGATTGCTACAGCAATTCCGATGTAAATGATGTTTTCCTTTTTCATAACGCTATTTTTTTTTCGTTCTGCAATCGTTCAATCATTTTTTTCATTTCACCAATTTCCCTACGCTGGGCCTCAATGATTTCTTCTGCCAGTTTCTTAACCTCTGGGTCTTTGATGTCTGCACGTTCACTGGTCAAGATGGCAATGGAATGGTGCGGTATCATCGCCTTCATCCATAGCACATCGCCTATCGTGGATTTTTGGTCACGTACAAGAAATAGGGAGCCAAGAAACAAGACCAAACTACCTAGCAATATGGCCATATTCTTTTTCTTGTCGGTATACATTTTGCGCATAAAAAACCACATTATGACCGCCATTGCTGCTATTCCCAAACAGACCATATAGAATCGCGTCAAGCTGAACCATACGTGGTCGAATTCATAGGTGTTGAGATACATGGTGATGTACATTGCCACGAAAGAGCAGGCCAGCATACTAAAAAAGGTTTTGTAATTTCCTTTGTTTGAGTGCTTTGAATTTTCCATGTTTTTAGGATTTTAGTGTTTATTGTTTCTCTTTTTTAGTTTTCGAACTGTAGGCGAGCTGATAAACCATAACAGGAACCCGCTCAATACGGTTATCAACCCCAAAAGGGAAAAGGCACGAAGCAAGGTGGTATTAAAATCATCCCTGCTTTCATAATCCATGGTGTGGGTCATCCAAAGAAAATCGAACCAACGCCAATTCCGGTGTCGCACCGTTTGAAAAGAACCATCCTCCACCGACACATAGGCCTTAATGTCTTCTGGAGAATCATAGGAAATCACATAGGCAGGTAACTTTTTTTCCCGATACTCATGATGCTTATCGGTTTCATCGATGACCTCCACTCTTTTGACCTTTAAATCCGGTGACATTTGCCGCTCTGCAACGGCCAAGGCCTCTTGTTCGGAAATCCCTTTTTTCAGGCTTCCGTCCATAGCGTCCACCAAATATTCATTATTGATCCAGTAGTAGGGTTTGCCCGCAATTTCCTTTAGGCTCAACGAACTTATTCTATCCGATATATCAATTTGGGACAGTCCAATGAGCCCTTCAAACGCTACAGGTTCATAAGCCATATTTCTGAAATGGTCGCCATGTATCTCATCAATGTCCGTCCAACTGAAGTACAGTCCACTGGCCGTCCACATGATGAATTGGATACCCAAAAACAGCCCTAAATATCGGTGGGCCTTTCTAATCTTAACCGCTGTTTTTCGTTTTACCATTTTAGTATTAGTCGATTGATTTAGTTCGAAGTCTAAGTGCATTGGCAATCACCGAAACCGAGCTAAAGCTCATGGCCAGGGCCGCGAGCATGGGTGAGAGCAAAATCCCGAAAAACGGATAGAGCACCCCTGCAGCTACCGGCACGCCGATGGTGTTGTAGATCAATGCAAAAAATAGGTTTTGTTTAATGTTTTTCATCACGGCCCCACTCAGATTCCTCGCCTTTACAATGCCGTGCAAGTCTCCCTTCACCAAGGTGATCATGGCACTTTCTATGGCCACATCCGTTCCGGTGCCCATGGCAATGCCCAGGTCGCTTTTGGCCAATGCAGGCGCATCGTTGATGCCATCACCGGCCATGGCCACCACTTTTCCTTCATTTTGAAGTCGTTCCACTTCCTTCATTTTATCCTCGGGCAAGGTCTCTGCCTTAAAATCATCCAAATGGAGCTCCTTGGCCACAGCTTTTGCGGTATTTGCATTGTCGCCTGTAAGCATGATCACTGAAATTCCTTTTTCTTGGATCGCTTTGATGGCCTTGGCACTGGTTTCTTTTATCTTGTCGCCAATGGCCACGAATCCATGTGCTTTTCCATCAATTGCCAAATAGGAAACGGTCATTCCTTTTTCTTGTGCTTTCTTCACCTTTTCCTTCATGTCTTCGGAAATTTCCACTCCAGCTTTTTCCATCAACTTGAGGTTTCCCAAATGGATTTCCGAATCCTTTATTTTTCCTTCAACCCCCATTCCTGTGATGGCATTGAAGGACCCTGTTCTTAGAATCTTGATGTCCTTTTCCTTGCCATATTTCACCGTGGCCTGTGCCAAAGGGTGTTCGCTATTAGCATTTACCGAAATGATATACTGCAGTAAATCTTCCTCTGAATAGTCGTTTGAAAAGGCCTCCAAATGGTCAAACGTGGGTTTACCCTCGGTAATGGTCCCTGTTTTGTCGATGATCAAGGTGTCCACATCGGCCATTTTTTCCAAAGCTTCGGCGTTTTTGATGAGCACTCCGTTTTGGGCTCCTTTACCCACACCGACCATCACGGACATGGGTGTCGCAAGACCCAACGCACAGGGACAGGCAATGATCAAAACCGCTATGGCATTGATCAACGCATAGACATATGAGGGTTGTGGTCCCCAAATGGCCCATACCGCAAATGTAATCATGGAAATAATCACGACAGCAGGCACAAAATAGGCCGATACCTTATCCGCTAAATTCTGAATGGGCGCTCGACTTCGGCTGGCTTGGTTCACCATATCGATGATTTGGGAAAGCAAAGTGTCGCTTCCTACTTTTTCAGCCCTCATCAGAAAGGACTGGTTGCCATTGATGGTGCCGCTGCTTACTTTATCCTCCACCCCTTTTTCAACTGGAATGGGCTCTCCTGTGATCATGGATTCGTCCACTGATGTTTCACCCTCCGTGATGATGCCATCCACCGGAATTTTTTCACCTGGCTTTACGCGGAGGATATCCTCCTTTTCAATGTCATCAATATGCACCTCAACTTCTTCACCATCCACTATTTTAATGGCCCTATTGGGAGCGAGTTTCAGCAATTCCTTAACTGCATTGTTGGTCTTACTGTGCGCCCTAGCCTCCAACAATTGCCCTAAAAGTACCAAGGTCAGTATGACGGTGGCGGCCTCAAAATACACATGTACCGTACCTGATTCGTTTTTGAACTGATCTGGAAAAAAATCAGGGAAGAGCAATGCTACCGTACTAAACACAAAGGCTACTCCGGCCCCGATGCCAATGAGGGTGAACATGTTCAAATTCCAAGTTTTGATACTCCGATACGCCCGTTCAAAAAACATCCATGTGGCATAAAAAACGACCGGTAGTGATAGCCCAAATTGCACCCAATTCCAATATTTAGGGGCCATTAGTTGGTACAACGGGTTGTTGTGTATCATCTCACTCATGGCTATCAGGAAAATGGGCAATGTAAATCCAACTGCTATCCAAAACTTTTTAAGCAGTTTTTTATAGGTTTTCTCTTCCGCGCTGGCTTCGGGTTTCATGGGGACCAAGTCCATACCGCAAATGGGGCAGGAACCAGGACCATCCTCCACCACTTCGGGGTGCATGGGGCAGGTCCATTGTTGCTTGGAATTGGAAGAGGCATTCTGTTCTTCTACCAGATCCATCCCACATACCGGGCAATCTCCAGGCTTGTCATAGGTTTTGTCGCCTTCGCATCGCATGGGGCAATAGAAAGTCCCTGTTCCGTTTTTTTGGGGGTGTTTTTTCTCCTTTTTGGGTTGATGGTGATGGTGCCCCGGCATGTGTATGCTGTACCGGTCGCCGTCATTTTTCAGGGCTTGCTGGAATGTCTCCAAAGGAATATGGTCATCCATTTCGATCACGGCCTCCGCCTTATCCAAACTGACTTCAACCCCGGTAACCCCATCAACTTTTGAAAGGGTTTCTTCCACATGGCTTCTACAGCCATTACAGCTCATTCCGTGTATGTGATAGGTGTGCTTCATCTTATTCACTTTTTATCTTTCAAAGTTACCCCATGCCTAATCCAAAGCTTTTTACAATTCTGGGTTTCTTTTATACAATTTGGTCCAGGGATTTTCGGTTCCATTGCTGTACTTTTCTATAGTCCGTCATGGACATCCCCGTCACCGACTTGAACTGCTTGGCCAAATGGCTGCTGCTGGCATAGTCCAGATCGTAGGCAATCTCGGAAAAAGTCTTGCTCCCCATCTGGATCTGCTCCTTCACCTTTTCGATTTTTAGGAGGATGAAATACTTTTCTATGGTAACACCTTCCTTTGCGCTGAACATCTTGCTGAGTATCGAGTATTCCTTTTTCATGTTTTTGGATAGATGGTCCGAGAGATTTTGATGCATCCCATTGTCCAAGGCAATGATCAAGTTTTTCTTGATCTGTGCAATGAAGGAGTCTTCTTGATCTTCGATCAATTCAAACCCGTTCCGCATCAAAATCTCCCGGACACGCTCCATTTGGCCCGTAGCCCCTTCCTTCAGCTCCACTTCTCCCAATTCAATCTGCACCACTTCAATGCCTGCCTTCAGAAATTCACTTTTCAGGACGCTCTTGCATCGATCGCATACCATATTTTTGACTTTGATGTGCATTTTGGGTGCTCTTGTGGTTAAAGGAGTCTTAGTTATGGGTCTGGTCGCCTTCAGGCTTGTCCTCGTTCAAGACGTAGGCCATACCACATACCGGGCATTTCCCTTCTGTTTCGCTGCCACTTCCTTCGCAATGCATTGGGCAGACATAAGTAGAGGTGTACTCTTTTCCTTGCTTTGCGTCCATTTCCTTATGGTCCATATCGTGCCCTTCGTGTTCCATATCATGGCCCTCGTGTTCCATGGTTGCCTCGGTGGAGGTTTCCTTGCTCTCCTCTGTTTTTCCTTTACAGGATACGGTAAGTATCAAAGCTGATGCGAATGTAATTCCGATAATTGTTCTGATGTTTGTTCTCATTTTTAATAAAATTAAAATTAAAATTACTTGTTGATTAAATAATTGATGATGGCAGATTGTAAATAATATAACTGCACTGATTGTATTTGATTGGTCTGAAACTTCAATTGCAACTCCTGAACATCAAGCACATCATTGAAATTGATTGTTCCCGTCTCATAATTTTTAATGAGGATTTCTTCGGCATCCTTGGCCTGGTCCAGGTTCTTTGCTTGGGTTTGATAGGCGATACGTGCTTGGTTGCGTTGCGAAATGGCACTGGCGTAGGCATTCTCCAAAACATTCAATCGCTCTTCTTTTTGAAATTCAATTTCCTTTTGTCGAAGCTCATTCTGCTTGGTAACCGACTTGAATTTGTTGTTGAAGACGGGAATTGAAAATGTGACCATGGGCATCACAATATCCTTTCCATTATCACTAAAAACCATATCCTCCCGTTCCGAAACAGGGATGTAGTCCAATCCAATCCCAAAACTGGGTGCGTTCTCCTTTTGGTTGAGCAATTCAGATTGGGTAACCGATTCGTACAATTGGTCGTATTTGAGCAACTCCGGATTTAAACTTAAATCGTCCTTGTTGGCCATGGGGTCATCCTCCGGAATTTCCATTTCCTCCACAACTTCCACGGCAATTCGTTCCTCACGATTCAGCAAATTGTTGAAAACAGCCTGTTCCGCCAAGTACGATTGCTCCAAGACTTCCTTCTGCTGTTGCAATTCGTTTTGTCGAATTTGAAGTTTGAGGATGTCCACGGCCGAAGCTTTTCCCACCTCAACCGAAGTCAATGCCAAGGTCTCGTAGGTTTTCAGCAGTTCAATGTTTTCCTGAAGCACCTTTTGCTTGGCCTGAATCCCATATAAATTATAATAGGATTGTGCCAATGACAACGCCAGTTTTCGTTTGGCAATGACAATTTCTGCATACTCCGTCTCTGCCATTGAACTGGCATAATTCTCCCGTGCGGTGATGGTACCGAACCACGGCAACATCTGCGATACCGAAAACCTGGCCCGCTGCGCTCCCGTTCTCGTCTCCGGTTCACTCACAAAATAACCCGCACCAACAGTTGTGTTGGGCAAGGTGTTCATTTCGTTCACTTTTTCCTTTGCAATATTATAGCGCAGCTCCAGTGCCTGGATCATGGGGCTGTTCTGCTCAGCTTCCTGAAGATAGAACTCCAACGATTGGGCATTTGCCCCAAAAGTCACAAGTGCAACAACTATATATAGAAGTTTCTTTCTCATTGGTTTTGTAGTTTAAGTTGCAATTCACTTTTCCAACTGTACAGCACCGGCACCACAAAGAGCGTGATCAATGCGATCAACATGCCCCCGAAACTGGGAATGGCCATCGGAATCATGATGTCACTTCCTCGTCCAGTACTGGTGAGCACGGGCAAAAGAGCCAAAATGGTGGTCGCTGTGGTCATCAAACAAGGTCTGATACGTTTTTCTCCCGCTTCCAATACCGAAGCACGGATACCTTTCAAGTTGTCTGGCTTGTTTTTGTCGAAAGTTTGGGTAAGGTATGTAGCCATCACCACTCCATCATCCGTAGCTATTCCAAAAAGTGCAATAAATCCAACCCAAACCGCCACACTCAAGTTAATGGTGTGCATCTGGAAAAGGTCCCTTAAGTTTTCACCCATAAAACTGAAGTTCAGGAACCAATCTTGACCATAGAACCAGATCATCAAGAATCCGCCTGCAAAAGCCACTGCAATTCCCGAAAATACCATTAGGGATGTGCCCACCGACCTAAATTGAAAGTAGAGGATCAGAAATATGATCAAGAGGGCCAACGGAACCACCACGGACAATGTTTTTTCGGCACGCAGCTGATTTTCATACGTTCCGGTGAATTGATAGCTGATACCTTTTGGGACCACCAATTCTCCATTTTCTATTTTTTCCAAAATCGTGGCCTGGGCATTTTCCACCACATCCACCTCGGCAAAGCCATCCTGCTTGTCAAAAAGCACGTAGCCCACCAAAAAGGTGTCCTCACTTTTAATGTTCTGCGGTCCTTGCTCATAACGTATGTTCACCAACTCACCCAAGGGCACTTGCTTGCCTTTCTCCAAGGGGACATAAATATTTTTCAGGTCGGTGGGGTTTTCCCGAAGTTCTCGTGGATAGCGCACCCGGATTCCGTAACGTTCCCTGCCCTCCACGGTCTGTGTCAGTGGCATTCCACCAATGGCCACTTCAAGTATTTGTTGCACATCCTCGATGACCAATCCGTAACGCACCAATTTTTCACGGTCTATATCGATAAGGAGGTAGGGTTTGCCCACGATTCGGTCTGCAAAAACTGCTTCGTCCTTGACCCCGGTCGCTTCTTTTAGAATCTGTTCCAATTTCAGGCCAAAGCTTTCGATTTCCTTTAAATCCTGACCTTTTACTTTAATCCCCATCGGTGCCCGCATCCCGGTTTGAAGCATCACCAACCGTGTTTCTATAGGTTGTAGTTTAGGTGCCGAAGTGACCCCCGGCAATCTGGAGACCTTAACTATTTCATCCCAAATATCATCGGGGCTTCCGATTTCTGGACGCCAGTTTCTAAAATATTCCCCATCACTATCCGGAATCAATAAACTTCTATCTATTCGCAATGGGTCGCTTATATGGGTGTCCTTATAGTTTTGTTCATTGGTTACTTCCAAATTTGGATTGGCCAATACTTTTCCGTTGCTCAACTCAAAATACCCATCCGCATTCACTTTGAACCGCTGAGGGCTTCCCTTTTCATTTTTCTGGTATTCCGGTCGGTATTGGATAATATTTTCATACATGGAAAGGGGTGCGGGGTCCAAAGCGGATTCCGTTCTTCCTGCCTTACCCACCACTGTTTGAATTTCCGGGATGGTGGCCACGGCCATATCCAATTGCTGAACCACCCTTTTGTTCTCCTCTACTCCCGCATGTGGCAGGGAGGTGGGCATCAACAAAAATGAACCTTCATTGAGTGAGGGCATAAATTCTTGACCCGTATTGCGCATAATAATGAATCCAAAGACGACAATTACGGTAGGTATGGAGAGAAACAGCAATTTGTTTTCCAATGCCCAGGTTAAAATGCGGCTGTAGTATTGTCTAAAGACATAAAATCCACCCAGCAGAACACCACAGATCAATCCCACAAAAATCAGGTTGATGGCAATGCTACGGTCAAAACCAAGCGGCCTCCAATAGGTGGCCAACAAGAAGGCAATGGTGCCCACGCAGATAGCCACATTGAGCAAACTGGCTTGTTTTGCGTCCAACATTTGACGTACTCTTAGGATACCGGAAACACCAAAGGCAATCAAGGCCAAGCCCAACCAATAGCCGAAAGCAATCGCAACCAACCCCAATGCCATCAAAATGCCATTCCAAACATAGGTGAAGATAGGTGGTCTATTTTTCCCTTTAAATATGATGGCGGCAAATGGCGGAATAAGGAACAGTGCCACAATAATGGATGCCGTCAATGCCATGGTTTTTGTAAAGGCCAGCGGTCTAAACAATTTTCCTTCGGCGCCCACCATAGTGAAAACAGGGATGAAACTGATTATCGTGGTCAATACTGCCGTCACGATGGCCCCCGAAACCTCTGCAGTGGCCCTATACACCACTTCATTAGTGGGTAAGTTTTGGTCATTTTCATCCATATGCCGAATAATGTTCTCGGAGAGAATCACCCCAACATCCACCATGGTTCCTATGGCAATGGCGATACCAGATAGTGCCACAATGTTGGCGTCCACACCGAACATTTTCATGGAGATGAATACCATAAGAACGGCAACAGGCAGCAGACCGGAAATTAAAATGGAGGCTCTGAGGTTGAACACCATGACCACAATCACCAAAATGGTGATAAGAATTTCGAGGGTCAATGCCTCATTCAAAGTCCCCAAGGTTTCTTGGATGAGTTCCGTTCTGTCATAAAATGGAACCAAAGTGAGTTGTGATATTGTTCCATCCTTTAATTCTTTGGATGGAAGTCCTGCGCTCATCTCCGCAATCTTTTCCTTGACATTGTTGATGACTTCCAGCGGGTTGGCTCCATATCGTGCAACGACCACGCCACCAACTACTTCGGCCCCTTCCTTGTCCAAAATGCCACGACGCACAGCAGGACCCAAAGACACATGGGCCACATCCTTAATTCTGATGGCAGTGTAATCGGTTGATGCCACTACAGCATTTTTGATGTCTTCCAAGGATTTGATATAGCCCAATCCCCTAACTAAATATTCCGCTTTATTGATTTCCAAGGTCTGTGCACCAATATCGCGGTTGCTTTGTTTTACCGCTTTTACCACTTGATCCAAGCCTACATTGTATTGCTTCATCAGTTCTGGATCCACATCGACTTGGTATTCCTGCACAAAACCACCAATAGAAGCCACTTCAGAGACCCCTGATGCAGATGAAAGGGCATATTTTACATAGTAATCCTGAACGCTCCGCAATTCTTGCAGGTCCCAGCCCCCAGTTACATTGCCTTCTTTGTCCCTACCTTCCAAAGTATACCAGAAAATCTGCCCCAAAGCAGTGGCATCGGGTCCCAAGGCAGGATTTACGCCATCAGGCAATAGGTTGTTGGGTAAAGAATTGAGCTTTTCCAAAATGCGGCTGCGGCTCCAGTAAAACTCCACATCCTCTTCAAAAATGATATAGATACTGGAAAACCCGAACATGGATGAACTCCGTATGGTCCGAACCCCAGGGATGCCCAGTAACGATGTTGTCAATGGATAGGTAATTTGGTCCTCGATATCCTGCGGGGACCGTCCCGGCCATTTGGTGAAGACAATTTGTTGGTTTTCCCCAATATCGGGAATGGCATCCACAGCCACAGGGTTGCTCGGTAGAACACCAGTGTCCCAGTTAAATGGTGTACTCACAATTCCCCAAGCCATAAAAACTAGCAGGAGAAGTGCGGCGACCAATTTGTTTTCTATTAAAAATTTTATGCTTTTGTTTAGCATGAGCGTTTGATTTAAACATTGATTGACACAAAAACACGTAAAAACGCATTAGCCCGACCACCAGGTGTCGGGTACATTCAATCTATGTTAAATCAAATACGAAAAGTCTGGTCCAGGACTTGCACGTCCCGTATCAAAGGAGGCGGATTGTATTCGCTGAAGGAGTTGGATTCTTCAGAATCAATCTCAAAAATTTGAATATAGGTTTGGACAAAGCTTAACAGAAAGAGTTGCTGGTCCAAATCAAACTTCTCAAGGGAGATTTTTAGGTCATCTTGACCTTGAACGGTGAACGATTCATCATCACAACAGGATTTTTCCATTTCCTTATCCATGTCCATTCCGCAATCATCGGCATGGGCAAAAAGGGAAATATCCATCACCCGGCCCATGCAAATATGCTTGTCCACCGTCCATGAAACGGTGGAAGCCAAAACCAAAAGGGCCATTAGTGAGGATACTATTTGATGAAAAATCTGTTTCATTCGATTACAAAACTACAAAATATCAACATTTCTTGTCATTTATAAACACATTTATATCAATTTCGCTCTAAACAGAGCAGTTTTAAAAATCTGACCACAAATCTTACCCCCAACTTTTGCGCATGGATCCTGTTAGGTTTTTGTAGTGTTCCGGTAGGAACTGCTTATCATCTCGTTCGCATAAAAATTACCAGTTTTCCATCCGAGAATCCAAGCGATTGCTTCGAATATGTTCTAAACGAAGAATCACAAATGTATGTATGCATTCCACGTATAACGAAATATAAAAATGTGATCCAAATGGCTTACATGCTTTTTACAATTAAATGAAAATGTAATATGGGTAAGCTAAAACCAGAGGATATTGCATTGAACAATAAGATTGCGCATCGAATCAAAGAATTGCGCATAAAGGCTGACCCCAATCAAAAAAGATTTGCAGAAAATAATGATTTGGAAAGGCAAACTTTAAATAGATGGGAAAGTGTTAATGATAACCGTGGAGTTTCAATTCACACTATCAGTAGATTTTGCAGAATGATAAATATTAGTATAAAAGATTTTTTCTCTTCAGACTCATTTAAAAATCAATAATTCCAATTTCCTCCAAAAATCTCTTTTCACTTTTTTAAATTCTTTACAGAATTCCACGTTTTTCCTTTTCTTGAAAATTCTTACATTGTATCACCGTATTCCCCAACTTCTGAGTGAACATTATGGACATCATACTTTGGACGAAAGGTAAAATTTAAGCCACGTCCCTTTTTTGATGGTGCACGGGAAAAGATCATTCACACTACTTTGGTACAATGGCAACCAACACAGGACAGGACATGAAAAAAGTAACACTGGACAATTACCTCGATAGTCATTACATCCACAGGAGCAATTGGCTAAGGGCGGCCGTTTTAGGGGCCAATGACGGTATAATTTCCATTTCCAGCCTCGCCATCGGTGTTGCAACTGCAAGCTCGACCAATGAACCTGTTATTTTGGCCACAGTGGCTGGACTTGTGGCAGGAGCGGCCTCTATGGCTGCAGGGGAATATGTATCTGTAAGCTCACAGACCGACATTGAAAAGGCAGATATGGAAAGAGAGGAAAAAGAATTGGCAGAAATGCCGGAACAAGAGTTGGACATATTGGCACAGATTTATGAAAAAAGAGGGTTGAAACGTGAAACAGCCATACAAGTTGCCCAAGAACTGACAGCTGCCGATGCCTTGGGAACGCATATACGGGACGAATTGGGGATCAATGAAATCAGTAAGGCCAATCCAATTCAGGCAGCATTGGCCTCAGGTGCCGCATTCACCTTTGGAGGTATTTTACCTCTTTTGGTCGTTCTTTTTGCCCCTATAAAGGGAATGGAATTTTGGCTCTATGGATTTACAATGATTTTCTTGCTCGTTTTGGGTGCAACGGCTGCCAGGACCGGTGGTTCAAATATATTGAAGGGAATGGCCAGGATTACCATTTGGGGCACCATCGCCATGGGTCTTTCCGCATTTGTGGGCTATCTCTTTGGGGTAAGTGTCTAAAGCTTCCCAAAAGGGAAGCAAATCCACCACTAGGGATACATCATTCCCCCAATTTCCCATAAGCATGATTACGTGTTTGATATCCAAGTGAAAAGCAGAGAAAAACCCAATGCCTATGAGGTAGGCCTTGCAACGCAAAGCCCGACCCTTTAAGGGCACGCCCCACAAACAGCATGGTTCCGACACCCGTATCATCCCTGTAAAGTGTACCACATCATTTTTTTTTAATTTACGGGTGATATATCGCCCATAAACTGCACTTATATATATAAAAGAAACATACCATGGAAACATTGGAACAAATAGACGATGCCGTAGGGACATTGGCCAAAAACGAAGAGGTAGCGGACATCTATGACCAGACCTTTCCCCTTGTGGCCAAGTATATTGCTGCCAGGGGAGGTTCATTCGAAGAGGCAAAGGACATCTTCCATGATGCCCTGATCCTGTTCATCGAAAAAAGAGCTGAAAGCCCTGAACACACCATTACCTCCAACAGCGCCTATATTTTGGGCATTTCAAAACATCTATGGATCAGAAAAAGCCAAAAGAACGGGCATAGCATACCCATGGACCACATGGAAAGCCAGATCGCGATACCGGACGATTACTTCCCAACGGTAAGCAATAGGCGATTGCTCCATGTTTTAAAGATCGCGGGGGAAAGGTGCCTAGACCTGCTCCGTTCCTTCTATTTCCAGCAGTTTTCACTAAAGGAGATGGCCAGTTCCCTGGGCTATTCAAACGAACATTCAGTGAGCGTACAGAAATACAAATGCCTTGAAAAACTCAGGAATACCGTAAAAGAAAAATCCATGACCTATGATGACTTCTCGGAATAACACAAGGGTGATCGATCACTATCTCCATGGGGGGCCTTCCTTTGCGGATAAGCTCTTGTTTGAAGCAAGGCTTGCCGTGGACCCTGTATTGAAAAGCGACTTTCATTTCCAGAAAAAAACACACCGATTGCTAAAAATGTACCATCGGGAGAAACTAAGGGAAGAACTGGAAACCCTACATCAGGAACTGTTCAACGATCCCGATAAATTAAGTTTCCGGCAGCGCATATCCCAACTATTCAAATAAGCGAAGTTATGGTAGAAGCGAATGTGATACCCATGGTCCTGGACAATTCAGGGAACGGTGAACGGGCTTTCGATATTTACAGCCTCTTGCTCAAGGAGCGGATTGTCTTTCTCAATGGGGCCATAAACCAATCCGTTGCGAGTGTGGTGGTGGCCCAATTGTTATATTTGAACAGTGTTGACCAGCACAAGCCGATCAATCTGTACATCCAAAGTCCGGGAGGCGAGGTCTATGCCGGTTTCGCCATTTACGACACCATGAAAATGCTTTCTGCCCCGGTATCGACTTACTCGATCGGGTTCACGGGCAGTATGGGCACCTTTCTGTTGAGTGGCGGGGAGAAGGGCAAACGATTCGCCCTCCCCCATGCCACCATCCATATGCATCCAACCGGAGGGGGTGCCAAAGGGTACACGGAAGATGTGCGGATTGCGACCCATGAACAGGAACGGTTACAGACCCAGTTGTTTTATTTAATGGGGAAGCATACGGGGCATTCTTGGGAAGAGATTGAAGATTTCTTTTTAAGGGACAAATACCTAAATGCCCAAGAAGCCAAAAACTATGGCATAGTGGATGAAGTCCTTGGCGATGCAAGTGACATTGTCCTGTTGAACAAGGTAAGACCAGAGGTCAACCTTATGCGCAACGAATAAATTTGTACCCCTTTGACCTTGGCAGGCCTGTTTTGTAAAAGCCACAACATACGTAATCTCCTCTCCCTGCATGAGGGATTGCAGCGAAAAGCCCGGTCACCAGGGGGGACATGCCCAAGAAAAAGAACATCGCTCGGAACGAAAGGCTTTACCACCTTTCCGGTCCCACACCATATTCTAGAAAGGCGACTTGTTTCGATGAAACATATCATTAAACTTGAAACTATTTAAGTTCCAGCCCAAAGGCCTTATCCTAATTTGCATTGACCGATTTGTTCAAACGGTACACAAAAACATAATAGGCAGCCCCTAACAAAAACAACCATCCACAACTGATGACGATGATCCCTGTAATTGAGGTATGGTAACGCCCCACCAATTGCACATACATGCTGACCATCATACCTCCATAGATGCCCCAATTAATGAATTTCCATTTACCCAATACGGGTTTATCCTTCTTTTTCCTGTGTTGGGCCTTTCGTTTTAAGGTGATCCATATTCCGGTCAGCACCAGTGATGAAATCCCCAAACCCATAAAAAACCAAATGATCTTTGTAGTCAGTCCCCCCCAATACCCAAAGTGAAGGGGGTCGGCAATATCGTTCACCCACATGGTAGTGCTTATGGTCTTGGCGTCCTGTACCCCTACCACCTTATAGGTATAGGGGTCGACATACACCCTGTTGGCCCGTTGTCGGACCAAGGGGACATCGGAGTTCCCCCTCACATACACAGGGCTATGATGATCATTGGGGATGTTCATGTCCTCGGCCCTAAAGTGGGGAATGACCCTTTGGGCCACCTCGGCGACCCTGTCGTAGTCAATATCATAGGCGAGGTCAATGCTATCCGCATTGGCAGCGATGTGCTCCAGTTTGGGCAGTTTGGGGTTGACCTTTGTTCCCACATCGGCCATATTGGTGCGTTCCACAAAATACCATATCCCGGTGATCGAAAACAGGATGGAGAACGGGATGGACCACAGTCCCACCAGCCTATGGAGACTTCTGAAAAAGACCAATGGCCCTTTTTTTGTTTCAAGAACAAAAAGCTTTCTCCACCATTTTTTATAGAAGCACAAGGCGGTCAAAAAGGAAATCAGCAGAAGAAAGGCAAAGCTCAATACGACGAAATAGCCGAATTGATAAAAAGGCATGAACAAAAAATAGTGTAGATCCCTAAAAAAGCGTTGAAAGGTGAGGTTGGCATTCCCTTGTATCTCGCCTGTATATGGATTTGCAAAGACATAGGTCAACCTGCCGTGATCCGTCACATAGATAATGTCGCACAAATAAGGCTCCTCCGTGCGCATCCAATAGGATACCTGCCCTTTGGGATATTTCTTTTTGAGATTGGCAAGAATGGTATTTCTTTGGGCAAACTCCTTTTGGGGCTTGGCCCTGACCTCTGAAATAAAGAGCCAATCCATCTCATGGCTCAGGGTTGCCATAGTACCAGAAAAGCATACTATAAAAAATAGTATGCTCAACTGGGTACCGATCCATCCATGGATCTTAAATAACTTTTTCTTTGACAGTTTCAAGGCTAGAACGTATAAGAGACGGTTGCCATCATATTCCGGGGCCTCCCGGGGAAGGCACGCAAAAAGTCATACCCCCCTACCCAATGGGTCTTGTCAAACACGTTGTTAAAGTTCAATTGGATCTGGAATTTGTCCACTTGGTAGTAAATGGCGGCATTCACCAATCCATAACTTGGAAATACAGGGATCAAGTCCGGACTTCTTACGATGGAACCGTTCCGTTCCCCTACGTAGTCGTACCCAAGTCCAAAGCCCAGACCGTTAAGATCGCCCCGGTCTATGATATACTTGGTCCAAAAGTTAAAGGTGTTCCTAGGGGCATTGGGTTTCTGTTTTCCGAAAATGGCGATTGTGGATCCGTCGGCTTCGGTAAAATAGGCATGGTTGAAGGCATAGTTCATGATTACACTCCAGTTGGGCATGATCTGCCCATACACATCGACTTCCACTCCTTCCGATTTTTCCTCACCGATCTGTTGCAAGAGATCGGCGTTGCTAGAATCATTGGCGTTGTACAAAGCGCCCTTCTGGTTGAGGGTATATAGGGCCAAGGTAGTGCTCAACCGTTTGTTGAACCACTCGGATTTTACCCCGACTTCCCACAATTCACTGGTCAATGGATCAAAGGGCCCTCCAGCTTCAGGATTGCTTATTTCGGTGGCCGTTTGCGGTTGGTAGCCCTTTACCCAGGTACCGTATAGGTTGATATTGGGCGTAGCCTTGTACACCATCCCGATCCTTGGCAGAAAGCTATCCTGCCTGATCTTTTCCTCATTGGCGGTATCGTAATTTAGGTAATCGGTAAAGTCGTCATACCGCAGGCCCACCAAAAGATTGAACTTGTTGTAGCTGAACTGGTTCTGTAGGTAAATTCCATTGCCCGTCTGCCTGTACCGGTCATAGTTCCGAATGGCATACACATAATTGCTCATGTCCCGCAGGGCATTTCCGTTCGTGGAGGTCAGATCAAAGGGCGCCACATTGGCTACAGGGTTCCCTTCATCGTCCAGGACATAGGCATCGCTATTGGCAACATTGAAGGAATTGGTCGCTGTACCGTTCTGCAAAAGATAGGCGTTGGCCTCCAATTGTGAGCCTCCGGGGCCAAGTTCCTGTTGGAAATAATCGTAGCCCACCAAAAGTTTGTTCTTGATCTCACCAAGGTCAAAATCAAAATTGAGGTAATTGGTAAAGTTTTGATTGTTCCACGAGCGTTTCCGGATAAAGACCCTCATGGCCACTTGGGTAATATCATATGAGCCGTCGCCCAGCGCCAAAAAATCATTGGCCGTCCTGTGCTCCAACAGGTCCTCATCGTAACTGGAATTAAGGTAGGAGCTGTTAAAGCTTATGTTTTCGGTGAACTTGTGTTGAAAGGACAGGGTCACATTGAGGTTTTGCTCATTCAAGTAATCATTTTCGGCACTCAACGAAGTGGTGATCGGCGTCGAGTACAGATCCCCATCGCCAAAAACCGCCTGCCCTCGATCCAAGCGTCCCTTACTGTCCTGATAGACCACATCAAAGTTCAAACGGGTCCTTTGGCTCGGGATAAAGGAAAAGGAAGGGGCGACGACAATATTCTTGTTGAATTGCAGGTCCCTAAAACCATCCGTGTTCTGATACCCGATGTTCAACCGGTACAACAGCTTATGGTCCTTGGTCATCGGGCCGGTAAAGTCGGTCAGCAACCGAAACGTATTAAAACTCCCCATACTGGCACTTATGGATTGTTTGGTCGTCTCCAAGGGCTTTTTGGTCACCGTGTTGATGGTCCCTCCGGGAGAGGCATTTCCAAACAGGGCCGATGCAGGCCCTTTTATGACTTCCACACGTTCCACATGGGGAATGATCTGTTGGCTCCAAAAACTGGTCATCATCCGGGAACCGTTCAAAAGAATACTGTTATTTTGCTGGCCCTGGACCCGAAAACCTCGGATGGTCAAATCGTTGTAAAATGAAAATTGGTTGACACCACTGACATTCTTGACCACATCATTGACCGTGAAGGCCGCTTGGTCCAAAATGACTTCTTTGGTCACATAGCTTACCGCTTGTGGCACATCGACCAATCTGGTAGCTGACTTGGTAGCTACAAACGAGGTCGTGTTTTTATAGTTCCGTTCCTTCCGCCCAATGATCTCGACCCCTTGCAATTGTGTGGCCGATTCACTTAAGGTAAAATCCAATGTCATGGGGGTTCCCTCCTTTACCGTGATCGGGTTCTCGATGGTTTCATAGCCAATATACGAAGCTTGTACAATGTACTTGCCAGGAACAATACGGCTAAGCTCATAAGTACCATTGTCATCCGTGACCGTACCTATATTCGAGTTCAATAGGATGACATTGGCATTGGCAATCGGGGTTCCTGAATCGGAAAGCACCTTTCCTTGAATGGAGGTGGTTTGACCAAAGGTCGTGCTGAATACTCCAAGTACAACGAAGTAAAGCAAGTGGATTTTATGCATCTTAATTTATTTAAAATAGTTCTAAATAGCGAGGGCGAATTTAAAATGAACTATTTTTTAACACAACTTTTAATTGGATTAATTTTAAATAAAAGATAGACATTGTTTTTATGTACTGATTATCTGATGGTTGAAAAATGTTAAAATTGTTTCGAAGGGTACGGTACGGGGCTTATCCCTCCAAGCTGTCCATAGCGGTTCCCGTATAGAGGTATACCTCCAGTCCTTGGCCCTAATAAGTCCATATATGGATGGGGTGGATAATGGCAACAACTAAAAACAGATAAATTGAAGCACCTTACCATTTGTTATAATTACATCTGGATCAATCCCTTGTCTGTAGTTTTAACATGCTCGCCTTTTTTCGGTGCAGGTGACAGGTCATCAACGACCTTTGCGCTGGAATGTCGGGGGTATTGGTCCAAATAAGCGAAGAAATCTTTCTATACCCCCTCTATCCGCTCCATCCAGTTGCGAAAGTGGGATTGATGGTTTTTGGATCATTTGTGGTTCTTATTCAATCATAAAGGAGAAAATCCAAACCCCAAAAGCAAAGTCTGACCTCCAATTTTGACAGTTTCACCCCAATGGACCATTATCTGTTTGGTCACTGATCTAATATTGTTTCAAAATTTAAAAATCTACACCATGAAAAAAATACTATTGGCAATTATGTTGTTCTCGTTCGCACTTGGTTTTTCATAGGATGATGAGAAATACAAGGAACTCTTGGAAAAACAGATCGAGACCCTACAGTTGACAGGCGAAAAGAAAGGGGCCTTTATCGAGATCAGTGACAAGTACTACGAAAAGATCAAGACCGTCCAAGAAAGTGAAGGCAGCAGAATGTCCAAGTTCAAAGCGCTTAAGGCCATCCAGGACGGTAAGAACGAAGAATTGAAACTGCTCTTGACCGAGGAAGAATTTGGGGCCTTCAAGGAACTCCAGAAGGAAAACCGTAGCATGCTCAAAGAACGCTACCAGCAAAAGAGCAAATCATAAAGGGCCAAATCTCTCATTCACAATCCCTGGCTTTCCCGGTCAACCGTTGTGGATTGGGGAAGCCTTTGTACTTTTAAGAAATGAAAATGATCGGAACAGAAAAAAGGGTATTGGTGTTGACCTCTGTCCTGGTGGCCATTACCTTGAACGTCCACAGGCTGTTCATACTGTTGCCGGGCGAAGCAAGGACCATAGGACTGCCTTGGGTGTTCAACGCCCCTGAACTGGCCTACCAGACCCTTTTCCAATTCGGTTTCTGCATTTTCTTTGGTTACCTGAACTTGGCCTGGCTCAATTGGAATGGGGAAAGGAGCAATAAACACTTGATCAAAAACCTACTCTCCAATGCCATTTTTTTTCTAGTGCTGTTGGCTTTGGGCTCAGCCTCCCAAAAGTTGTTGTTCCAAAACGTGACCAATGTAAGGCTCTTTCGCTTGGGGTACTTTTTTCGGTTGATCACCAGTTTGGGACTGATTGCCATTTTGGTCAAGATCGTTCTGCTCAATAGGATCCAAAAACGAAAGGAGCAGGAGAACGAACAGTTGAAAACGGCCTATTTTGATGCAGAGATCAAAAACCTAAAGGCCCAGATCAACCCCCATTTTTTGTTCAATGCCCTGAGCAGTCTTTCTGCTTTGGTCAGGGAGAATCCAGCCAAGGCCCAAGACTATATCACCCACCTTTCCAAGGTGTTCCGGTATTCCCTTGGCAACCATCAAGAACAACTGATCGGGCTGGACAAAGAGTTGGAACTATTGGACTCGAATATCCAATTGTTGAAAATGAGGTTTGAGGAAGCCCTTCAAGTGCATATCGATGTTCCCAACACCCAAGACATCCATTTGCCCCACATGTCGCTTCAACCTTTGTTGGAAAATGCGGTAAAGCACAATTTTGTTTCCAAGGAATTGCCTTTGCAAATCGATATTTTTCAGGAAAATGGGGCCCTGCATTTTAGGAACACCCTGAACGAGGCCAAATACCGGGAGCCCTCAACAGGTATTGGGCTATTGAATTTGAACGAGCGTTACCAGATCTTGATGGGCCATTCCATAGAAATTGAAAAGACCGAAACCCATTTTACCATTAAACTACCCTTAAACACCTGACCAAATGCCGATAAACATTGCCATCATTGAAGACGAACCGGCCATTGCCAGAAATTTGGAATTCATCCTGAAGGAACTTGAGCCCGAGATTCAGGTGTTGAACAAAATGGACAGTGTAAAAAGTTCGGTAGGATGGTTACAGGAAAATATGGATGACTGCCATTTGCTCTTTATGGACATTCGATTGACGGACGGACTTTCGTTCGACATCTTCAAAACCATAAAACCCGCTGTACCCGTCATTTTCATTACGGCCTATGACCATTACGCCCTCGATGCCTTTAAAGTGAACGGACTGGATTACATTCTAAAACCGTTTGAAAAGGGTGACGTGGCCAATGCCCTTCAAAAGTTCAGGGGTACCCGAGGCCATAAAATACCTGGAAACGACAAGATCCAAGAATTGTTGAACTACCTCCAGACCAATGGGAACAAATCCTATCGGGAGGCCTATTTGGTCCATTTTCAAAATAAGTTGATTCCCTTGCCCGTAGACAAGGTCCATTGGTTCTTTACCGAGCAAGAGGTGGTCTATGCCCATACCGCCGACGGAAAAAAATACATCATCGACTCAACCTTGGATAAAATAATGGCCGAAATCTCCCCAAAACGATTTTATCGGGCCAACCGCCAGTTCATAGTGCAGCGCTGGGCAGTCAGGGACATTGATTTCTATTTCAACGGGAGGTTGATCATCAATGTGGAGCCTAAACCCCGTGAAAAAATTATCGTAAGCAAGGCCAAGGCTCCTGAGTTCAAGAATTGGCTGGATGAATGATCAATCCAAGGGTTCTTGCACCAAGATCGCAAGTTCCTTGCGCCTGGGACTGGTTTCCAAAACGGTGATCATACGTTCCGTTTGATCTTTGGTGAAAGTGTTCATACAACCATCATCCGTATAATCCATATAATTTTCGGTCATTTCCAATTCGGTACAGGTAATCTTATCCACTGGGCATCCAAAGCTGGGCTCAGCGGATAAAGGGGTATCCAAACAATAATCATCATAGGTGCAGTCGCCATCCCCCCAAATATGTCTCAGCCCCAGCCAATGCCCCACCTCGTGTGTGGTGGTCCTTCCCAGATCATAAGGGGCAACTAGTCCTGGGAAATTCCCTTTTTGACTCGATCCAAAATACTTGTACCCGATGACGATCCCATCCGTGTTGTCAGGGCCACTGTCCACATTCAACCCAGGCAGACCGGACTCGTCCGGAAATTGGGCATAACCCAATAGGTCCCTACCGACAAACCCACCAAAATTTACGGTCCAGATGTTAAAATACTTTTCGGGATCCCAAATGGTGAACGGTTTCAGGCTTGTCTCAATGGGATTCCTCAAAATGCCCTTGGGCCATTCGGAACGCCCTCCATCCACCCGATCAACGCCCGGTTCTTCCAAAATGGCACCATCGGGACCTTCGATGGTCAAGAAAAACTCGATGAAGGTGTCCGCACCGTCTTCATTTTTGTTGGACCCATTGGTCCCCGTCCTTCTCCTGAAATCCTCGTTGAGCACATCGATTTGTGATTGGATCTGGGCATAGCCAATGTTGGCCCCGGTTCCAATAGCCTCGCCATTGTGCACGACATGTACCACAACGGGTATTCTATAAATGGTCCTGTATCCCGTTACATTCCCATTGAAATCTTCCGGATCGTTGGAACATGCGGACAGTATCAGCAATAAAAGTATGGTTGCAAAAGGTCTTTTCATGATTGTTGTTTTGCACCAAAAATATTTCCGATCATTTATGATCGGCCATGAAAAGCCCCTCCAAAGACAGCATTTGATGGGCCAAGCTGAAAAATTCAAGGTTGAAACAAAACCACCTCCTCCCTTGAGGGGAATTTAAGAAAACTCAACGCCATTTTTTTCAGGCTCACCGACTTTGCCCCCTCACAACCACTCATTTCGAACCAACTTAGCTACAAAAAGAAACCATGGACAACAATTTTCACACAGGATTTGAAGGTATAGGATTCGTGTTCTTATTGGTATTGGTGGTAGTGGAGATCATTTGGAGCTGGCGCAAGGACAAAAAGGTTTACAATACCAAGGACACCTTGGCCAATTTGGCCATTTTTATAGGGTTTCAATTGTCAAAGGTGTTTTTTTTCGGATTTCAGTATGCTGTCATGGGCTATCTGTCCCAGTTTTCCATCTTCCATCCCAAGAGCACCCCTTTGGTGTTCCTGATCAGTTTTGTGGCCGTGGACTTTGTATACTACTGGTACCACCGGTCATCACATAAAATAAAACTATTGTGGGCGTTCCATTTGGTGCACCATTCCAGTCTGTTCATGAACCTTACGGTATCCTATAGACTGAATTGGCTCAGTGCGCTGCTCACCCCTTTTGTTGTGGCCCCCCTCATACTCATTGGCCTGCCGTTTGGGTTCATTGGGGCTTCCTTTGGTCTCAACCTGCTCTATCAATTCTTTCTCCATACTGAGGCAGTGGGCAAGTTGGGCTTTATAGAGGGAATTCTGGCCACGCCTTCGGCACATCGGGTGCACCATGGATCCAATGAGGAATACATCGACAAAAATTTCGGGGGCGTGTTCATGATATGGGACCGATGGTTCGGTACCTATCAACCTGAAACCACAAAGGCCACCTATGGGGTGACGACAGGCTTTATCAGCAACAATCCCTTTGTACTGGTCTTCAAGGGGTTCGTGGATTATTTCAAGGGAAAAATGGACTACAAGGGATAACTACAGGTTCACCCCCCGAATTGGAAGGCTCACCTTTTTTCTGCCCCCCTTATCCCATGGGCATGGATAGTTTAGCCAAAAAAATAACAACAGAAAGAAAATTAATCTTTAAACCTTAAAAAAATCATGAAACATCTAATCTTACCCCAAACAACGATGAAAAAAAACAGCCCCTTTATGCTTGGATTGGCTGTGTTGACCCTGACCTTTGCATCATGCAGCAAGGATGACGATTCCAATGATGGTCCCGAAACTTCCATTACAGAGGAAGAGGCCGCCGAAGCCATCGCTATGGCCGTATCCCCGGAATCCGGGGGCATGGTGGAGCAGACCAATCAGGCCATTTACACACTCGAAGAGGACAATTCGACGGCCAACAAGGCCGAGGATTACGAATGTGGTGTGGAATATGGTTCTTCCTACAACATTTCCGGTCAGTCCCCCAATGTTGACTATAGTGCCAGCTTGATCTGGAACTGGATCGTTGACTGTGGGACTGGAACACTACCCGTCACTGTGGATTTTGACCTTACCGGAACTTCCAGTTACAATGGTCCGAGGATATCTTCGGAAGCCACCATCGGTGCTGACATCACTATCGAAAATCTAAGTGATAGCGAATCCAGTTACGTGGTGAACGAAACGTTCAGCATGACGGGTTCCCACGAATCCTTTGTGAGCAACGAAAATGCCTTTACAAGCACCATTGAGTTCGCTACCACGGACCTTACCATCTTGAAGGCCAATTATAATGTAGTTTCCGGGACAGTTTATGCCAGCTTTGAAGGCAAGGCTTCCAACGGGAACACATACGATTATTCCGGTACTTTGGTATTCACCGGAAACCAGACAGCTACACTGACCATGGGCAGTGGGAACACCTACGATTTAGCTTGGTAAAGTGGCCCTGGGACCGACATTATATTTGTTGTGGCATTGAAAACAAGTTTAAAAAACACAAAACCAAAAAAACTGAATGCCGGGTAGGATAGAAAAGTTATTCGACCACCAAAGCTGAAGATTGTCTTGCGGCCAATTGCCACCCATTTTTTGTGGATATCCAAATGTTGGTAAATCTTCTGGGTATCCACTTCTTTTGGTCAACGGTCTTATTGGGTGGTTGCTGCAACTCTTTTCCCATAACTACTGCAATGTTGTCATTGAATGTGATGTTTTCAATAATACGTTCCACTGCGGGGAATTTGTGCCCACTTTTCATAATCCCGATGATGTCCTTGGGCGTCACAATTTTCCCATTGGGATTGTTTACCACATAGTTGGGCGACCATATTTTTAACAAAGCGGTCGTATCCCCCTTGTCAAGCAATTCTGTCCAATGTTTTTCCAGCCTTCTTATTTCAAGTTCGTCCTTCGATTGTCCAAATAAAAAGAATGTTGACAAACATAAAAACAGTAGTAAAAAACTTTCCTTTTTCATATCAATTTTTTTTTGACCCAAGGTTTATCTGCGTGTAAAATAACCAATATACCCCTAAAACCCATTACGATTAATACTATTTCCTACCTTAATCATTCATTTATATTATTTATAATTTGCTATTTCTCATTAAAACAATCCTTCATAACATACCACGCCTTTTTCTTCTCCCCATTTTCGGACAACAATCCTTTTCGGTTGTAACCATTCTGATAAAGTTGGTTCATTCTGCCCAAGGATTTATAATCGAACAAAATCCACGGACATACACCAACTAGGTTGGGAACGGTCTTGAACATCTCAACTTGATCTTTATATATCTGTTCTTGATATCCTTCGGTCCAGTTGGCAGCTTCATCTGAGGGCAGATCATTGTTCCCGTATAATGCCTCGCCCCCAAATTCGGATATGAACACAGGCTTGTCTGGAAAATCAATCTCCCATTCAGTGTCCGATGGGCTTCCTTGCCAAGGTATGTACCAGCCTATATATTCATTGATGGCAACAATATCCGAATACTTATAAAGCGAATCACGAACCGTGAACGTGTTGTTTGCATAGCCTTGTGTATTGATAACGTGGCTGATCAAACGTGTTGAATCCAATGCTTTGCATTTTTTTGTCAATGAAATGAGTGCTTTATTCCGATTTGGAGTGGACGAATAGGTCTCATTGGAAAGGCTCCATATAGTAACTGCCGCACGGTTTTTATCCCTACCCACCATTTCCTTTAGCATCGTTTCCATTTTTTGGGGAACAAGGCTATCTGAAAATTTGATATGTTGGTATATGGGAAGCTCATCCCAAACCATGAGTCCCATTTTTTCGGCTTCCTTGACCATATTTTCACTGTGGGGGTAATGTGCCAAGCGCACTAGGTTGCAACCCAGTTCCTTGGCTGCATTAAGCAGAATTTTTGCATCTTCTTTTGAAAAGGCCCTGGTTCCCTTAAGTGGATTTTCTTCATGGATATTGACCGCTTTCAAGAATATAGGCTTGTTGTTCAGGAAGATTTCACTCCCTTTCACTTCAATACTCCTAAAACCTATACTGTCCTCAACAGCATCCGCTTCGCTTTCTATGACCACCTTGTAAAGTTTAGGGTTTTCTGGAGACCAAAGTGTAAATTTTGAAGCGAACTCTACATGCGCAAAACCCTTATCGTCTGTTTTTGTTTTATGCTTGAAATTCAGCTCTGGAATTTTAATGGTGATCTTTTGGTTGGTCTTGGCACCATTTAATTGAACCCAACCTAAAACGTTGCTTAAACTTCCTTTCTGAAGTTGAATAAAATAATCTTCAATAAAAGCATCATTGGTTTCAATCAGACCTACATCTCGGGTTATTCCCCCAAAATTAAGCCAATCGTAACCAACGCCTGGCAAACCATTTTCTTTACGCTGGTTGTTTACCTTAACTATCAAAGTATTGTTGCCCGCTTTAACCTTATGGGTTATTTCAAACTGAAAGGGCGTAAAACCACCTTCGTGACTGCCAATTTTTTCACCGTTCAAATACACCTCTGCCAAATAATTGACAGCTCCAAAATAGAGGAACAATCTTTTATCTTCTCCCTTTGTATGATTAAACTGCTTTTTGTACCATACCGTTCCCTCAAAATAGGTGAGTTCGGGCATTTGGGTGTTAAAATCTCCCGGCACCTCCAATTCTGGCCCGCCTTCAAATGAATACTCAACAAAATCGGTTTTCTTTTGGGGCTTTTTCTCTTGCCACACCTGTCTCCAATCCCCGATCCCTGTTGGGTCGATTATGACCTTCCACTTGCCGTTTAAACTTTTAAAATTTCTTGCTTGGGAATTGACCATGGCGGTTTGCCCTTTAACATTGATCAAAACGAACAGTGCCAACAACAACACTATTTTTCCCTTTACCGCTATTTTCATTTGATTATATATTTACTGTTTTTTTGGACTGATCATGATGGCAAACCCACCGCCATTGGCCATTTGCATTACTGGCTTATCAGCATTTGTAACATCGATCGTTTCTCTTTTATAGTCCGTGGGGTCTTTGTCCGCATTGATTCCATCTTTAAAAATTTCAGCGGTGTAGGCTCCTTTGTCCAGAAAAGATAGATTTACTGTCATCTCCCTTGATGACCAGTTGGTGAGACCGCCCACATACCATATATCGCCCTTTCTTCTGGCAATGGCTACAAATTCTCCCACTTTCCCGTCAAGGGCAACTGTTTCATCAAAGGTGGTGGGAATCTTGGAAATAAAGTCGGTGCTTTCCTGTTCCTTCATATAAGCTGTTGGACTATCGGCCATCATCTGCAGTGGCGCTTCATAAACAACATACATCCCCAACTGATGGCATCTTGTCCCCTGACTTACGGGCATGGAATTGCTCGGGCGGAAATCTGCCTTTGTTACATTGCGCATGGCTCCCGGCGTATAATCCATAGGTCCCGCCAGCATCCTGATAAAGGGAATACAAGTGGCATAATAGGGTGTATCATCATTTGGGGTCCATTTGACGTTCTCCAAACCTTTTACCCCTTCAAAATTGACAACGTTTGGAAAGGTCCTCTGGATACCAGTGGGTTTATACATCCCATGGAAATCAACAAGAAGTTTATGAGAAGCAGCCTTTTCAGCAATGTTATAAATCGATTTCACCATTTTTTGATCATCACGATCCATGAAATCTATTTTAAAGCCCTTCACTCCCATTTGAGAATATTTGGAAAAGGCATCCTCCAAAATTTGATCTAGGGCATACCAGGATGCCCAGAGAATAATCCCTACATTTTTTTGTTTCCCGTAGTTGATGAGTTCTTCAACATCCATACTCGGAGCAATTTTCAGCATATCGGTTTCTTCACTCCAACCTTCATCCAACACCACGTACTCTATATTGTTCTTGGCAGCAAAATCAATGTAGTATTTATAGGTTTCTGTATTGATCCCTGCCCTAAAATCGACTTTGGATATATTCCAATCATTCCACCAATCCCATGCGACTTTCCCCGGTTTTATCCAACTTATATCATTAACTCTAGAGGGTGCCGCTAGCTTTTGCACCATATCGTTGTCCAACAGCTCTTTGTCATTTTCACTTATTATGATGGCTCTCCAAGGGAATTTGCGGGTGCCGTCCGCTTTGGCGATATAAGGTTCCCGTTTCACTACCATAAAGTTCATATTGTTGAAGCCGCCCAAACGTTCTTCCTTGGGATAATGGGCAAATACTCCTTTCAATCCTATCTGTGTTTGGCTATTTCGTGTTAAGAACATGCCGGGGTAATCCTCTAAATCAGCCTCTATGATGGCCGCTTTTTTTCCATTTCCCAAATCAACAAGGAGTGGAGAAAGGGCCAATGAATCTTTTACAAATTTGGAAAGGGGAATCTCTACATAGTCAGCCTCAAAAGCAGATGTATACATGTCATTTTCCCGTAGATCCCGCACATAGGGAACATAGGCCTTATGATCCTTGCTAAAGTTAAAATTGGCTTCTTCAGATCCAATACGAATTTGTCCCTTCTTATTTGTAAAAAAACGGTAGGCCACACCATCATCATAGGCTCTCAAGATCAAACCAAAACCGCCCTTAAACCGTACTTCAACCTGATTATACGCATCAACCACAGATTTCTTTTTATAGATAGGCGTGTCAAACGCTGTGCTCACTTTTGAACCTTTGGCACTGATCACCTTCGCATTGTTTCCCAACACCACTCCGTTGCCAAGTGTCAATGATATTTCAGAAGGCGCAATGACTTCAGTATTCTCATGTTTCACTGACCAAGTCAGTTTTGCTCCAGGTTCCAATGCCATATCTATCTTCCCATTTGGAGACTTAACATGAATTGTTTGGGCAATCCCAAGACTTGTGCACAAGAACATCATTGTGATTGTGTATAAGAAAAATCCTTTCATTTTGATCCTTGATTATTAATTGGTTGTTTTAATGTTTATTGCTGCTCGTTCCAATTCGGGTGAGGTCACGGTCAATTTTATATTTCCCGTATCCTGTGTGCTCTTTATTACCACTAAAGCCCTCCCCTTCCACGCTTTCCGTGAATTTGCCTTATAAGGTTCAGGGTCCTTCAGATCAGCATTATCAACACCCGCTATCACCCCAGGGCCATCAATTTTAAAATGGAGTCGGTTGGCGGCGTTGGGCTGGAGTACGCCATTTTCATCAGTTAATTCAATGGTTATGTATGATAGATCCTGCCCATTGGCCCATATTTCCTTTCTATCGGCGGTAAGTTTTATTTTTGCCGCTTCTCCGGAAGTTTGCAGCATGGTCGATTCAACTTCCTTGCCATCATCCACGCCCACGGCTTTTAATTCACCGGGCGAATAGGGTACTGTAAACGTTGCCTTGTATTCCTGCTCTTCAGTGGTTGCCTTTTCCCCAATCAGCTTATTGTTGAGATAAAGCCTAACTTTCGGATATTTGGAATACACCTCAACCTGAACATCTTTCCCCTCAAAACCGGGCCAGGTCCAACTTTCCCAAGTAGGCCATACCGACCACCAAGTGCCTTTAATTTCAAAAGGTTCGGGCTCGGGCTCACGAACTGCGATATACAGTTTTTCATTGCCATTGTACAACATGCTTCGGTAATGTGATATGGGTTTTCTCCACCCTGTCAAATCCATGTCCCCACAATAAGCACCATGCCACGGGAAGAAATCATGTTCCCAGTGTTCACCCGGCACTTCACCCGAATAATACCAACGTCCTATCCCCGATTCTCCCAGATAGTCCATGGCGGTCCAAACAAAATCACCAATTACATAATTGTTTTCCTGTACCAATTTCCAATTGGCAAAAGCATCTTTCGGGTAAGATTCTGTTTGAACAATTATTCGCGAAGGCACTCTTTTATGATCATCTGGCGCACTCTCCAAATGATAATTATAGCCCGCCACATCGTGCACTGCCATGAGCGGATCAAAGATGGACCAATCCTTTCCGTTATCCACAATGGCAGAAGTAATCGGACGGGTATCATCAATTCCTTTTAAATAATCTGAAAGCATTTGAGCCGTTTTTACTGCGTCGGCATCTCCCCGCTCGGGTATTTCGTTGCCAATACTCCACATAACTATGGAAGGATGATTACGGTCTCGCAGTACCATGGCATCAATATCACGTTGCCACCATTGGTCAAAATACCTCGCATAATCATTTTTGTTTTTCCCAACTTTCCAACAATCGAACGATTCGTCCATGACCAAAAGTCCCAATCGGTCACAGGCGTCCAAAAAGGCTTCAGACGGGGGATTATGTGACGTTCTCACCGCATTGAACCCTGCTGCCTTAAGCAGTTCCACCTTGCGTTCCTCGGCACGGTCAAAAGCTGCCGCACCCAGACAACCGTTATCATGGTGCACACATCCACCATTTATTTTTACTGCATTGCCATTCAGTAGGAAGCCCTTCTCGGCCGAAAATTCTATAGAACGAATGCCAAAATTGGTTTTTGCCTGATCGATGACTTTATCATTTTTCAATATGTGTTGTTGCGCTGTATATAGGTAAGGGGTATCAAGGGTCCACAAAGTTGGATCGGGTACATTGATTATTTGCACAACCTCTTTACTGCCATGGGGTTGCAACGTTATATTGGTTTGATGCTTTCCTACTTTTTTGGAACCTGTTCCAGCGAGTTGTGTTTTTAAAATGATATTTTGACTTTGATCGGTTTCATTCTTCACCACCGTTTTAATTTGAACCGTTGCCTTTTTTGAAGACACCTTGGGGGTAGTAATGTCGACTCCCCAATGATCGATATGTATCGGATCGGTCACACCCATCCAAACATGGCGATAGATTCCCGAGCCGCTATACCAGCGACTGTTGAATTGTTGGGAATTATCCACCCGTACAGCTATGGCATTTTCCTCTCCAAAATCGAGATAAGGGGAGAGATCGTACCTGAAAGATGAATAGCCATACGGGTAAACCCCCAGTGATTTACCGTTGACAAACACTTCGGAGTCCATATAGACGCCTTCGAAATAAATTGAGACTTTTTTGTCCTTCCATTCACTCGGAACGTTGAACGTTTTTCGATACCATCCTATTCCTGCCGGAAAGTAGCCTCCCCCATTTCCTGTTGGGTTTTTGGGATGTGTCTGTCCTTCAATGCTCCAGTCGTGCGGCAGGTCCAGACTACGCCAATTTTCGTCGTTGAAATCTTTTGATCCGGCTTCAGACGTATCGCCCAAAAGGAACTTCCAGTCATTATCGAACAGTTGTTTCCGCTCGATATTGAACTGATCTTGGGCCAAACCCAAAAAAGTGCCAGCCAACAATAAGAATATTATAGAGCGTGTTCTCATCTTTCTCTTTGTAATCATTTTTTATATCACAACTTTTCTTTAGGGCCATTTCCCCATCAAGCCCTGGCCGATATTATGGCCTGGGTGTTTTATAGTCCACTACCTTGTCTCGGGATTGGCAAAAGTAAATGCCTTTGCCAATACTGCCGACATTCTGATAAAGGAAGGGGATCATGCCATTGCCACCTTCAACATGCACCAGGCCTTTGAGCTTTCGTTCCGGTTCATTGAACAGATGTGCATAGGAAGGAGCATGGTAACACACAGTATCATCAGCCATATCAATTACTGCAAGCATTTCTTTCCCACCCTACAGCCCTTTTTGGAATCTTCTGAGCCAAACAGCAATGAACTGCTGCTCCTTTTGGAACATGCCTATAGCGTTGCACGCTATGGCAATGAGTTTGAGATTTCAAAAGTACAGACCAAGACCATCCAATCCCAAATGAAGGAATTCATCAAAGAGGTCGAGTCCATATTCCATAGGCAACTTGAACACTGCAAAGACCATATCGAAGGAATCGGAAAGAATTTTAAGGAAGTATTCCCAAAACTGACCGAGAACCCATTGGAGGCCCCAATGGAGCTCAACGAGGTCTGGAGCATGGACTTTATGGCCGATGTACTGTCCGTTGGAAGGAAGACTAGGGTGTTCAATGTCATGGACGACTGCAACCGGGAGGCACTGGCCATGGAAGTGGGACTGAACTATCCGGCGATAAAAGTTCGTGGAGACCTTATCGCAACTGAAGGAAGAGATAGGCCTGCCAAAGACCATATGCTGCGACAACGGTCCGGAGTTCATATCGAAGACCCTATCAAAATGGTGCAAGGGCAAACGGTGGAGCTCCAGTTCATCCAGCCCGGCAAGCCCATGCAGAACGGATATATGGAACGCCTGAACAGGTTTTATAGGGAGGATGTGCTCGACGCCTATTGGTTCAACCACCTGCACCAAATAAAGGCGTTGATCCAAAAATGGATGGAGGATTACAATACAAGGCATCCCCATTCATCCATCGGGGATATGCCGCCTAGGGAATACAAGAACCGTTTCGGGGAAGAATTCTTCCCCGAAATAGACCACATTAATGATGATTTTATGAATTTAGCGATATCCTAAAATGGGTAAGGCTACAATTGTTCAGGCACTATGACGGTCAAGGCTTTCTTTTCAATACCGATGAAAATGGTATTGTCCTCCATGGCATGGAATTCCCCATCAATCTGGGAATCAAAATGGGTACCTGGGAGACTTGACAGAGCTAGGGCGGTAGTTTGAAAATGCCTTGCCTCCTTGAGCAAGTGCGGCCGGTTCATCAAGAGCAAGACGCCCAACACCAACATTTTGACCCTGTTGACCTTGGTAACGACCAACACATCCAAAAGTCCGTCCTGCAAGGATGCTTGGGGTGTAAGGCTCAGATGGTACCCCATCACATTGGTATTGGAAACAAACACCAAAAAGGGGGTCGTCTTCCATTTCCTGCCATTGGCCTTTATTTCGATCTCCTGGGGGTTCGTCAATTGCTTTAAGGAGGTTATGCACGCAGCCAGATACCCAGATAGGGTACGCCTATTGGACGATTCGTAATTCTTGATGACACTGGCATCAAAACCGACTCCCATATTACTGAAAAAAAAGCGACCGTTCATCCGCCCCACATCAATTTTGGTCATATGGGCATTCCGCAAAAGTCCCAGTGCCTCACACAAGTTTTTAGGGATATCGAGGTTGGAAGCCAAACCATTTCCGGAACCAAAAGGTATGATGCCCAAGGGGATGTCGGTTCCCACAAGACAGGAAGCCACCTCGTTTATGGTCCCATCTCCGCCGCAGGCCACAATAATATGGGCTCCTTCGTGCAAGGAAGCCTTGGTCAATTCCGTGGCATGCCCTGGATAATTGGAAATTTTAAGACATAAATCAAAGTGTTTCGCCTCAAAATACTGCGATAACAATACTTCGTTGATAGTGGATTCGCCCTTGCCTGCAATGGGATTTACAATAAAATGGACATTCTTCATAGGTTTACTTTTAGATCCAACCCATTATGGTTGTAGAGGTAATCGGCAAGTTGGTAATAGGAAATGGTCTCGTTTAAAAACGCAGTGTTCATTGGTTCTTTCGATAGGCTGTTATTTTTTTGGTCCCAGTTATATTGATTGGCGGTCTTTCCATCGCCCAACACCATCAATTCATCCTTCTTTAATAGACCCAATTTTCTGTAATTGCCCACAAATGCACGTTGGTCTTCTGGTTTCATACTGAACACATCGCGACCAAAAAAATTGTTGTTATAGTTCCAGCACAACAAGGAGAAGAGCGTTGGCATCACATCTATCTGGGAACATTGCTGGGTAATCTTATATCCTTTACCCCCTTCCAGATTTACAATAATGGCAGGGATGTGATAGTTGTCAACATCCAATTCCCACTTTCCTGCACTGCTTGCACAATGGTCTGCCATAATCACAATCACCGTATTGTCATACCAAGATTTCGTTTTGGCTTGTTTCAAGAATTCCCCAATTGCATAATCGGTATATTTTACGGCCCCACTTCGCGATGTGCCTGAAGGAATATCAATCTTGCCTTCGGGATAGGTATAGGGTTTATGATTGGATGTGGTCATCACAAAATCAAAAAACGGTTTACCCTGCAGGGCTGAGTCGTCCGCTTCTTTTAACACCTTCCTGAAAATGTCCTCATCACAAATGCCCCACGCATTTTCAAAAGTGACCTCATCATCTTCAATGTTCTTACGTGAAGTGACAATATCCCGAGAGGGTAAAAATCCACGTCCTCGGTCCACAATGTCAAACCCATTACCACTGAAGAACTTGTCCATGTTATCAAAATACCCATCACCTCCATAAAAAAAGGTCCTGCTGTACCCCTTGTTTTTGAATACCTCACCAATGGTGAAGAGATTCTGGTTGTGCTTGCGCTTTACAATACTCCTGCCCGGGGTTGGGGGAATGCTCAGGGTAATGGCCTCCATGCCCCTGACGGTGCGGGTGCCGGTGGCATACAGGTTAGAGAAATAGGTCTCCGCCTGCGCAATGGAATCCAAATTTGGGGTCAGCTGTTTTTTATTTCCGAAAATGCCCAGATAGTTCGCACTCAAACTCTCCACACAAATCAAGATGACATTCGGCTTTTTTTCAACACCCCCTTTTATGGCACGAAGAATATTCCCCTCGGGTTCCAGCAGACTGTCCAAAGGACCTATTACCTGCTTTTGCACCTTGTTAAGGGCTTCTTTTTCGGAAATGGTTTTGTAAAAATCGGTGTAGCTGAGCTCATTGTTCCGAAACGCTGCGAAGAAGGAATATATCCCTGCTTTCGAAAGCTCATTGTTATATCTGTTTTCTGAGGTTTCTGCAGAATCGTTCTCAATGGAAACAGTGTAAAATGACATCACCAAAATGGCCATAGCAAAAGGAACCAACTTCACTTGAAATCCATCATGTGCCGAAAATACCTTTTTGAAAAACCCTTTACGTGCGAAAAGCCAAACTGTAGTTGTAACTAAAATGACCATACCACCGATCAAAAGTGGTAAGGGATAGGATTCGTTAATGTTTTTGACCACTTCGTAGGTGTAGATGAGGTAATCCACCGCAATAAAATTGAAGCGTCTTTGGAATTCATCCCAAAAGGTGATTTCCGCAAAAAAGGAAAAGTAAACAACGAGCAATGCCAGGGAGAACCCAAAGTAGACCAAGATTCTATCCAACAAAGAACCATAAAACCGTTTGGGAAAAAGCAAAAAGTACAGGGAAGCCGCAACATAGAAAAAGGACACGGTTCCCAAATCAAAAAACAATCCTGTAAAAAATATCTTCAGCAAACCAAATAGGGAGTGTTCCACTTCCGTAAAATCCCGGATCAGAAAAGATAGTCGCATCAAAAATGACAGTGCCAAAAAAAGAAGGGCAAAGGCATTGATCAGGGCGTAACGCGAAGGAAATAATTTTAACTTCATGGATATTCCAATTAATTCAATATGTAAATGAGCTTTGTTTTAAAGCTTACTCTCTAATTCATTTCAAATTTGAATCCGAGACCAAAATAGTTGGCCTTTAGGCCCGTGGTCCGGTGGTAGTTGTTGTACTTCACATCGATACTCTTCAATCCAAATCCCAAAGTCTTGAATTGGGTAAAAATGTCCGTATACGTAATCCCGAAACCAATCTGATGGGCGTCGTAAGCCGATAGATCATAGTCCGAAGTGTAATACTGACTTGTGGACAAATGCGCATCAAAAGGAGAGAAATAATCTATCTGGTTCTGGGTGTAATAGCGATAGGATGGATAGAAGGTGAAATTTTGGCCTATTTTCACCGGGATTTCCACACTCGCCGTATGTGAGCGCAATCCCCAGTCATCAAAATAGTAGCGATAATAGGTGCGAACCGTCAAAATCTCATTGATATAATGATTCAAACGGATGCCCACGGGTATTTTGAACCGGGTATCGGGCAGTCGTTCCATATCATCGGCCAACATAAACACATCCCTGTTCTGTGCAGAGGTGTAGAATGGAATACTGGCAGGATTTCCAATAAAATAGTTGGGTACATCGGCAAAATAGACCCGCTGCATGGGGTTAGAGAGCCATCCCTGCTGTTGGACCACATCGGCGAAAATTGAAATTTGGGTGTTCTTGCCCAATATCTGGGACAACGAGACCGACAATGCAAAACTGTTCCGCTTTTTGTCCGAAATCAAACTGAAACCCTCCACAGGTCGCCAGGTCAATGAACCATTCTTATTGGTGACCAATCCGTTTCTGTTCAAAATATTGACCCCTGAAAAGAATCCGGCGTTCAAATTGCCATCCACTTCCACATAGCTGTCCAATTCGGTAGGGTATCTAGGGTTCCATTGGTCCAAAAACACACTGCCCTTGAGGCTTAGCTCCGTGTTTTTTTCATTGAAAAGTCGCGTATACCCACCACCAAAACCAATGGAGGTATAATCATACTCCGTGGCAAAAGACACATTGCCACTCACTATTTGATCGCGGTCGTCCGAACTGTGCGAATACCCAACATTAACACTGCCCCAAGTGTCTTGTCGGGATGCACCGGAAGAGGCCACCCATGGACTTCCAATGGCACCGGAATAGCCTCCACCATTGTTGTCGTCATCCTCTTCGTCATCGTCATCTCCGCCACCACCTCCACCGCCGCTGGAAGCTCCACTTAAACCACCGGAGCCCGTCACATCAAATGGGTTTAAATTGCTGGAAGAGGCAGAAGTGTAGGTCGAAATACCCACATCCACGCTCAGCACATCGTCGTCATTTAAGGGAACGCTCACCACAATGGATGGCGCCACATCCGTAAGCCGCTCATTTCCGATACCACCGGTAACGGATGCATTGTTTCCAGTCTGTTCATAGTAACTGGAAAGGATATCCACTTCCGGCGACTCCAAGACCCGCTTTTTATAGGAATTGACATTTTCCTGTTGGGCCACACCAACTATTGGGATACATAAAAGTATCAGCCAAAATCTGTTCATCTTTCTGTTAATTGCAACCACAACCGCCTCCTGTTTTTCCTCCATTTCCACCAGAAGCACCCTCGCGGTACACTTGATAACTCGTCTCGAATTTTGCCAGTTTTTTATCCGCCAAAACCATGTCTGGATCATTGATATTGACCTTTTCATACTCATGCAGAACCGCACAAGACGACAGGCTTAACAAACTGTATAGGGCAATTGCTATTTTCTTCATAGTTGGGTTTATCTACTTTGGGTTTCCACGCCTTTCAAGGCAATATTTTTGGAGGTGATGATTTTGTTATTGTCGTCCACTAGGATACATTCCACTCCTTTTAATTGATTCACGAAATCCAAGCCGGTATCCACACCCATCACAAAAATTGAGGTGGCAAGTGCATCGGCCAGTTCGGCATTTGCCGTAAAAATGGTGGCACTCCGCACCCCTTTGCTAGGATACCCTGTTCTTGGGTCGATGATATGGGTATAGCGTTCCCCGTTTAGGATGACGAACTTCTCATAATTACCAGATGTCACCACCGCTTGGTCCTTTACCGGCAGCCAAGAGAAGACCTTCTCTTTATTAAGCGGGTTTACGATGGCCACCATCCAATCCTTGCCATCGGGTTGGGTGCCCCAGGCATTTAGATCGCCAGAGGCATTGATTATTCCAGAATCTACCCCATTTTTCATGAGTAATGCCTTGGCCCTATCCGCGGCATACCCCTTTCCAATGGCTCCGAATCCAATCTTCATGCCTTCCTTTGCTAGGAATACGGTCCCATTTTCTTGATCCAAGACAATATTTTGATACCCCACTTTGGCAACGGATTGCTTTATGGCTTCTTCGGAAGGCATTTCCGTGACGGAACCGTCAAATTTCCAGATGCGGTCCATGGAAGCATAGCTGATATCGAATGCCCCTTGGGTCAATTTTGATATTTTGATGGCCCTTGCAATTAGATTGAAAAGTTCTTGATCCACTTTTACTGGGGCCACTCCTGCATTTTGATTTATTTTAGATGTCTGCGAATTGGGATCCCAAGACGAGATCAAGCGTTCAATTCGTGAAATTTCATCAATGGCCATGTCTAAATAAGCATTCCCTTGGGTTTGATTTTCGGCTACCACGGTAAGGTCAAACCGGCTACCCATCAATTTCAGGGTCCGTTGAAAGACTTGGAACTGAGTTCCAGTATTAACCGCTTGGGAATACCCCGAAACCACAAAAAGGAAAAGGGTCGCACTCAATAAAAATCGATTTATCTTAGGCATCTTCAGATTATTAGAAGGCGTTCAACTTGTTGAAGTAGGCTTTTGGTGTAGTTTTTTCATAAGCAGTTTCGCCCAACACCTTTCCCGAAGCATCCAACACCACCACAAAAGGGAAGTATCCGTTGGGATTGTATTTGGAAGCCAACATTTTGTTATGCTCCTCTTGCGCTTCGGGCAATCTGTTTTTCTGCTTTCTGGGGAAATCGGCCTTGAGCATCACAAATCGGTCCTTGGCCAAATTTTGGAATTCATCGGTACTCCAAACCTCGCGATCCAACTTAATGCAAGGCGCACACCAGTCAGAACCTTGAAAAACCAAAACAATATTATTATCGTTCTTTTGGGCCAAGTCTTTGGCCTTTTCAAAATTGGTTTGCCACTCTTGGGCCGAAAGATTTTGTATCAGTAAAAAACAGCCTATCATCAAGGCTGTCAACCATTTTTTGCAATGCATAGTTCAGATGTTAAAATTCTTTTTCATTACTAAGACAGGCAAAAAACCATACACCCTATTTTTTCTAATTATTTTTGTGCCGTATAAAATAGTTTCGCCCTAATCAGCACATGACAGAGGAAGAACCATCCATTTGTGAGCAAAAAATCTACAATCGAATTTTTCGTACCCATTATGCGGCGGTGACCCGATACATTTATTATAAATGTGGTGACCTGCAACAGGCGGAGGACATTGTGCAAAATGTATTCGTGAAACTTTGGAAATTGTGCGCCACCGTTTCCTTTTCTAAAGTGAAGGTGTACCTCTACCGTGCGGCCAGCAACTCATTTCTCAATGAAAAAGAGCATGAAAAAATCGTATTAAAGCACTTAAAAAGGACCAATGCTTCTGTGGACCATGAAAGTCCGGAATATTTGATGCAGATGGACGAGTTCCATGAAAAATTGAAGCAGGCCATTGCCTCCTTGCCTCCAAAAGAACGGGAAGTGTATTTATTGAGCCGAATAGAAAAGAAAACCTATCCCGAAATTGCCGAAATGACTGGGGTCGGCATAAAGGCCATAGAACGAAGAATGAGCAAAGCTTTGCTTCAACTCCGTGAAGTTTTGGGAAAAGAATTAAAATTTTAATAGGGTGAAAGAGAAATCAACTGTCCTATAAATAAGAGCGATTATGCCTATGGATGAAAATTACGCCAACGAAGATTTTTGGCCCGATGGATTTCCGGAGAGTTGACTCCAGAGGAACTGCAAGGGTTCGAGGCATCTGATGTCCACAGGCAACTTATGGCCATTGATAATGCGGCCCAGTCATTGAGCGGCCCAGAAATTGATGTGGAAAAGGCTCTGGCGTTGGTGACCGAAAAGAATAAAAATGTCCAAAAAGAACTGAAAGTAAGACCATTGTGGTGGGCGGCCACAGCGGCCGCATCCATTGCGTTGTTGTTTACCGGGTACACCTATTTCTTCGGCCACAAAACCTATTCCACCGGAATTGGGGAAAAAGAGACCGTACTTCTTGCGGATGGCTCTCTAATTGAGCTAAATGCCAATTCCAAATTATCCTACAAGCGATTTGGTTGGGAGGAAGACCGCATCGTGGATTTTGAAGGGGAAGCTTTTTTTGATGTGCAACCCGGTGGGGATTTCAAGGTGAGGACCAGCAAAGGAACCATTGCCGTATTGGGCACCCAATTCAACATACGGGATCGGAAGGATTTCAAAGTGCAATGCTATGAAGGTGCCATTGTCTTCACGCCATTGACCAAGTCCAACCCCACTGAACTCTCGCAAGGAATGGGGCTTGAAATAAAAGAAGGTCAAATTCAGCAAACGGAATTTTCTGGTGATGCTCCCGATTGGAAAAAAGGGTATTCATCTTTTGTAGAACAGCCTTTTTCTGAAGTTCTGGAGGAGTTATCGGTTCAATTTCCCGTGAGTTTTGAGCTGAATTCGGTTCAAACTGACCGTCTTTTCACTGGAAGATTTACGCATAAGAATCTTGAAAGTGCCCTGAAGACCACCATGGAACCCATGGGTGTCATTTATCATATTTCTGCAGACAAAAGAATTGTTACCTTGTCTATTGAATAGATGAGGCACTTTAAAATCCTATTGTCATTACTCTTTTTGGGCATTTCCATGACCTATGCCCAAGAAAATCTATTTTATGAATTTGAGAACACCTCACTCAAAGAAGTAATTCAGCAATTAGAAACGGACACCCAACTCAGTTTTTCTTTCGCAGAGGATGTGGTGGACGAAAAAAAGATTACGGTTCAAGTGGATGGACTCACCTTGCTTGAACTTCTAGCCGTATTGGAAGCACAGACCGGACTCCATTTTGAAAAAATGGAAGGACAGCCGCAAGTCATTGTTTCTCCCATGTACAGCCCAAATCATATCTGTATTTCTTTACTGGATCAAGAAACCCGATTGCCGCTTATTGAAAATCAGGTTGTAGTCGATTCATCTTTGGTCTTTGAAACCAATCAAAAAGGGGCAATTCAATTCGAAAACACAGGAAAGTCACAATACTTGCTCCAAGTTTCGGGATATGGCGCTGTACGTGTTCAATTTACGGGTAATTGTACCCCAATATATCTTTCCCCAGTTTATAAGCAACTTCAAGAAGTGGTGGTTACCTCATATATCACCACGGGGATAGACCGAAACAGGGATGGTTCCATTACCCTCACCCAAAAACCTTTGGGCCCCATTCCCGGGCAGACCACTCCAGATATCCTACAAAGCATCCAAATGATTCCTGGAGTCACGAGTTTGGACGAATCGGCTTCGGAGATTCAAATCCATGGAGGGACATCAGACCAAAACCTGGTCTTGTTTGACCATATTCGGGTGTTCAATTCAGGGTATTTGTACGGCATGTTCTCAAGATTCAATCCGTATGCCACCGAAAAGGCACTGATCTACAAAACCGGGACTAGTGCAATTTATGGAGACCGGGTTTCTGGCGTCATCGACATCACTACTGATGATACTGTCGCCCAAAAAGTTTCTGGAGGTATTGGGATTGATGGTTTGAGTGCGGATGGCTACCTAAAAATTCCCTTGTCCCAAAAATCATCACTATCCTTATTTGCCCGAAACGCGTACCTAGATGTATTTGAAGGGCCCACCTATGAAGCATACGAAAAGAAAATTTTCAACAATACGGGTACGGTCACTGATAGCCGTGGCAACCCATTGAATGTGAACTCGGATGATGATTACACCTACGAGAATAGTGACAATGATTTTCGGTTTTACGACCTGAATGCAAAGTATGTGTATCAACCTTCACAGAAGGACAAAATTGCCATCAGTGCGTTGATGACCCGAAATCGAACCCAATTCTCCTTTATGAATGATGGAGAAACCAAAAAAGATTCACTCACCACCGGAAATGGTGGCGTGAGCGCCAATTGGACGCATCATACCTCCCCAACCCAAACAGAAGAAATCACTACCTACTTTTCTTCCTACGACTCCTATTATAAAAATGAGGAACTATTTGGGAATCAATTGGAAGAAACCAATATTCGGGGTAATAGAGTCAGTGATTTTGGCTTGGAACTGAAGTCGGATAGAACCTTTAAGAACAATGACAGGTTGACATTTGGGTACCAACTTTCCAACACTAATTTGGAAATTGACCTGAGTGCCACATCCAACGTAGAACCCGAAAATAACATTAGCCTCCCCGTGCATGAGAGTAATTTTAAAAATGTACTTTTTGGGGAGTACACCTTAACAAAAGTCAATTCAGGCCTATATAAATTGGGGCTGCGAGCCGTACACTATGGAAGTTTGGGAAACATGTATTTGGAACCTCGCCTGAACATGGAACTTCCCATTTCCAAATCCACTCGGATTAGGGCTGGATTGGAACGACGAAACCAACCCATTTCACAGCTTATCGAATTCAATCAAACCGAACTTCGATTGGACAACAACATTTGGCGACTTTCGGACGACGTTAATTTTCCACTTTTACAAAGTAACCAGATTTCTGCAGGACTTCTTTTTGATCAAAAGGGATGGACGATTGATGCTGAAATTTTTCACAAACGCCTCACGGGCCTTACCACCTATAGCCAAGGTTTTACGTTGCCCCGGCTAGAACTTAGTGAAGGCAAAAGTCGCATTTTTGGGATGGACCTGCTCATAAAAAAACGTATCCGCAACTATCGCTTTTGGATGGGGTACTCTTTCAACGACGTCAATTTTACCTTTAATGAGATTCAAGAAGGCAGCTTTTCTGGCAACAATGACATCACCCATAATTTTAGGATTTCAAACAGTCTACAATTGAATAACCTACAACTATCATTGGGATGGCAATACCGGTCCGGTCTTCCCGTGACCCTTATTGAAAGTTATGACGAGGAGACCCAACAAGTGAATTTTGGACCTCTAAACGATGGCCGTTTACCCGATTTTCATCGATTGGATGCCTCCGCGGTCTATCAATTTGGAGTGGGAGAACGTGATTCCAAAATGCAATTGGGTTTCTCAGTGCTCAATCTTTATGATCGGGTTATTCCGCTCTCCATCATTCACAGAACCTCTCAACAAAATGGGGAACTTATTTTGGAACAGGTGATTCATCGGCGTTCCTTAGGTTTTACACCAAACCTCACGATCCGGGTCTTTTTTTAAGCCTGGCCCACAACTCATTTTATGTAACATTTGTTACCAAAAAATCTTCCAAACCTCTTGATTTTAAAGGTGTTTCATGACTTTCGTCATTGTAAATGCCTTATAGTGGATTTACTTTTAGTACTTATAATTTTAACACATACGAGTACCATGAAAAAATTAGTTTTACTGGCGTTTGCCGTTCTTGGAACAGCTACGCTTATGGCGCAAGACAGGGATAGGGACAGGGTCCAAGATCCCGATCAAGATCGAGACCGCTTAATGTTGGTCGATGGTGACGTGCTCCAAATTCGCGACCGTGATCAAATCCATTTACAGGATCCCATCACGCTTAACGATGGAACTGTTGTTGACCCAAATGGTTCTTATTTGACACGAGATCGTGATAGACTTCGATTAAAAGATGGGGAATGTTTGGACAATGACGGAGTTAAATACCGCAATGAGTATCAATATCGCTACAAAATCATGCAAGACGATAAGGGACTTACCAATGCACAGATCCAACAGCGTAACCAAAACAGGTTCCAAGTGATGCTTATTGATGGCGAGCTCTATCAAATTAGGACACAATCCCAAGAGCGTTTGCAACAACGATTGGAGTTGGCCAATGGTGGAAGTATTGACCCGAATGGTACCTACATGAACCAAGACCGGCAGCAAGTGCGGCTTCAAAATGGAGAATGCTTGAACTTTTCGGGTGAAAAATTCATGAACACCTATCAACATCGTAAAATGATGCTCCAAAAAAACATGAAGAACATCAAAAACATGAAGAACAAAAAAGGGATTAAAGCCAATACCATCCAAAAGAAGAAAGGGATAGGTATTTAAGGCGTGCGCAATGGGCCTTGCCGTTATAAACCACGACAAGGCCCTAAATGAACTAAATTTTTTGTGCCATGAAACATTTTTTGCCCATTCTTTTATTGTTCGTCTGTACAGGCACCGATCTCTTCGCCCAGAAAACCACAAAGGAGGGTTCAAACACGGAGGAATCCTATTTTTTGACCGATTTAAGTTATATGAACGATGCTGTTTTTATGGGAAGACGTGACTCTGTTGCAGCCCCGTATATTCTGCCTTCCATAGGATACTATGATAAATCCGGATTGTTTTTGGATGTATCTGCCTCCTACTTGACCAGCCCAGAGGAGCAACGTGTCGATTTATTTCTCGCCACAGCTGGATTTTTGTTCAATGCCAAAAATTGGAGGGGTGAAATTTCAGGAACAGCCTATTTTTATAATGAAGATAGTTACAACGTACAATCGGAAGTTGTGGGCGACATCACTGGAATCTTAAGTTACGATTTAAAAGCGCTGGAACTATCGGTGTATGCGAGCACCTACTTCAACAACAGTGGATCACCCGACATTTTCTTGGGTTTTTTGGCAGACCATACGTTCTATTCTTGTAACCGTTCGCTGTTAATAACCCCAAGAGCATCGCTATTTGCTGGCTCGCAATATTTTTATCAAGAATATTACAGCACCAGTCGTTTGGGAAACCGAAAAGGTCAAGGCAAAGGTGCTGGAAGCACAGAATCTTTAGCGACCACCTCAGTTGAAATTGCAGAAGCTTCGGAGTTCAATCTTCTGAATCTGGAATTGAGCATCCCATTGCAGTACCATCACAACCATTTCATTTTTTCGTTCACTCCGGTATGGGCACTTCCCCAAAGTACTGCAACATTGACGACAGAGCTTGGTGTTTTTGAAGAAGAATTGGAGAACGTGTTCTATTGGTCTGCGGGAATCAGTTATTGGTTCAATGCCAAAAAGCAAAAATCTCCGTAAGCTTTGGTCTATAAGGATTTGTCAACTAACTTGGGAGTGACTTTTAGTTTATTTTTATTTACTGCAACGGATCTATAATTGATTGTATATGCTATTCTTATATAAAATCATCTACTTATTTGTTTCCCTTTGATTTTGTCTTTTATAGACAAAAACTTTCCCTATTAGGTCACTTTTTTGTCAGTACAACTTCGAAAACAGAAATTTAAAATCAGGAGCAAAAAGCCTCCATCCGGACATCCAACATCATGGTAAAACGTGGAGAAAATTTCCTAGAAGAAGAAGAAGAATACTGGCCAAAAAAATGAAAAGAAAAGAATTGCCGAAAGAATTCGTGCCAACAGGGAATTTGAAGTTTTGTCTGATGGAACAGGGCATAGTCCAGAGCGCCTAATGAAGATAATTTTTTTTGTTCTTGCAGAGAAATACATTCAGGATTATAAAACAAGGATATACATATTATCTCGAGCTCCATATCCTTTTTCCCTATTGTACGATATTGTAGATACCCCGACCTTTAGGACAGGTTTTCTACAAAACCAATATAATTATCAAGCTGCTTTTCTATAAACATCTTTTGGTCTTTGGTATTCAATGGACTGGTGTCTTCTTCTATGATTGTAATAATCAAAGTACTCCTCCAACAATAGATAAAGATCCATATCGGCCTTTGGAGAGTTCAGATATATCTTCTCGTATTTCACATTTCTCCATAGGCAAGATGACGAATTCCAATAATAACCGCGTTCTTGCCAATGACTCCTTTTCCAAAAGGTTTTTCAGTGTCTTTTGGGGGGTCATCTGCAACAAATACTTTTGAATGAAACACCAGGAACCCTACTATTCCAGAAATGGCCAAAAGTAAGTACCAAAATCCTGTGGTTCTTGCTGTATTTATTATGGTATTTGTTTTGTAGTCGAGTGTCATTTCGTTGTGTTAAATAGTGTGAGTATATTGAGCCAATAGTGCTAAGCAACTTTTGGCCATTTCTAAGCTAGCCGCAAAAGCGGAAGGAATTTTAGGAGGGTTTCAGGGCTACAATGCTGAAATAGATTGCAAATAGCCAAATTGCCTTCCCTTATTTCAAATTTTCTACCGCAGGGCAACGGTACCTAAATAGCCGGTAAAATACCTGTCTTGACTTGTTTGATCATTTTTATTCATTGTTTGTACAGGAAAGATATTTTTCCTTTCAGTTCAAAGAGCTACTCCTTTTTTATCGGTATCCCAATATATCCATCCCCATACCATCGAATAGTCAAAGGCTGATTTGCATCTTGGATAGTTTCTTCGCTGACATCCTTGCCCGTTCCATAATTTATTTCCGTAAAGGGTTCTTTGTTTCCATTGATAACCACCACCAACCGACTGCCCTTGCTAATCTTTTTACTGGTCATTCGCACAATACCAAAAGGAAGTTTTGTTTTTTCTCCCGGGGTCAACAATTGTCTTTTTTCAAGGCTATGTGCAAAACTTGCCCTGGCCCTATAGGGTAAGGTCAACGCAATAAATTTCCCGTCAGGGGTCTGCTCAAACAAGACGACTGTATAATCAAAATCCTTTTTGTTGACCGATACCGAGATTTCACCTCCAAACGAACCGTTCAATTCAACATCGGATTCAAAAGGTTCTGTGGCAAAGGAGAAACCGTTCCCAACCATAAGGCTGTCGCTTTTAATGTTTCTCCAACCACTTGAATTCCAAGTCAAGTTGCTCCGGTCCGTAAAATCTATGACTTGCTCCAAATATTCATTGGAATCCAAAGCTTCCTCGGAGAGCGTATAATGTTCATCCTTTCCATTGTTCCCTGTTCCGAACAGGGATGCGAAAGTCACCCCCGTACGCTCATTGCCCAAATAATATGTCAAGGTATCATTTGCCATGGTCTGCAAAGAGGGTGCATGGTCCCATCTATTGGCTCCCATCACTTGATAATTGATTTTATCCTTTAACAATGCCGGCTTCGCCTTTCCCTTTAAAATGTGATCAAACCACTCAAATATTAACTCAAGGATGTCGATTTGAGCTACAGGATCAATATCATATCCAAAAATGTGGCCACTGGGTTTTTCTTGGGCCCCAAAATGGGTATAAGGCCCAACCACAAGATAATGCTCTGCATTTGTGTTGTATTTGGTATGCTCTTTCAAATAATACTGTGTTCCCACCTGTCCACCATCATAGTATCCGGTGGTGGCCAGCACAGGAATATCAACATGGGCGAACTCTTCTTTGTAGGGCATCATATCTTGCCAATAACTATCATAGCTTGGGTGCAGCAAACGTTCCCGAAATTGGGGATTGGGCAATCCATCAAGACTATCCATGGCACTATAGGCCACCCCAGTTTCATACCACTTCATGTTCAAGTTGTGCCAACGCGGTCCATTGTTGTATAAAGTGGTGTCCAAATACTTATGGTTCGACACATAATGGTGCCAAGGATAATGGAAATTCCAATGGACGCCATTCTCCATGGGTTCGGCAATACCCGGTGCGGCAGAAACGGAGGGCACTATGGTCTTTAGTGCGGGATGTACTTTGTTCTTTACGGCGGCCCATTGGGTAAAACCCACATAACTTCCGCCGTACATCCCCACCTTTTGATTGCTCCAATCCTGCTTGCTGATCCAGTCGATTACCTCATAGGTATCTGTCGCCTCATGCTTATAGGGCACGATCGAATCTGGACTTAAGCCTTTGCCCCGAGTATAGGAAACTACACCCACATACCCATGGTTTGCAGCCTTTTTCGCTCTATCCAAGTCACTTTTACGAGCATAAATAGTATGGAATAACACGGTAGGACTCGGTTCCTTCATTTCAGATTTGCGAACCACAATCGCATGGATTTTTGCCCCATCGGCAGTTGGAATCAAGATACTATCCTGAACCAGATAGGTTGTGCCATTTTCGGTAAGGGTCCTTGGAGCTTGAACTCGATTTTGCTCCTTGCACGAAGTTAAATTTAGAAGAATATAGGCTATACCAAAGGTTATTATACTGAGTGACTTGTTCATTTTGATTGATTTGATTTACGCTACGTTTAGGACATATTCTCCCAATAAGGTTATGCTTTTAATGTTCTTTTTTTGATGTGATCGATTGTAAATAGCTACAAACTGTTTCGTTTTTTAAAATTCACCGATTGCCTACTAGATAGATCAACAATTTCCCCAGTGGTCAATACAAGTCGTAGTTTGTTATTAAAAAAGGGTTGTATTTCTTGGATATATTCCGTGTTGATGATCTGGCTTCTATTCGCCCGAAAAAATATTTTTGGATCCAGTCTCTCCTCCAACTGGTTCAACGAACGTTTGATCATGGGTTTTTCGTTGCCAAAGTAAAGTCGGGCATAATTGTCCATCGACTCAATTAAACTTACTTGTGACAATGCAATAAAATAAACCTTTTCGCCATCCTTGATAAAGATTTTTTGATGGCTTGCCAAGGGGGCCCTCTGTTCTTCTTCCTGCTTTTGGAACTCCAGCTTTACTTTTTCGATGGTTTGGGCAAAGCGCTCTTCACGCAACGGTTTTACCAAATAATCCAAGGCATTTACCTCAAATGCCTGTACCGCATATTGATCGTAGGCGGTGGTGAATACTACTTCTGGAACAGTCCCCAACTCCTCCAACAAATCAAAACCTGATTTTCCGGGCATATGGATATCCAAAAAAATGATATCTGGCTGCTCTTTTTCTATCAATGTTTTAGCGACCTCCACATTGTTAGCTTCTCCCACAATGGTAAATTCTGGATAGTTTTCCAGTGCCCGTCTAACTTCTTCCCGAGCCAAGCGCTCATCATCTATGATCAAGGTTGTATAATTCATCATTTTTCAATTGGAATTAGCAATGTCGCAAAAACCAAATTATCCGAAGTTGTTTCGACTTTGATACTCGCCAGCCCATCATACTGCAGTAACAGACGTTCACTTAAGTTTGTCAGTCCCACTCCTACCACTTCTCCTTTAGAGAATACCCCAGGATTTTTCACCTGTATCAGGACATTGCCTTCCTGTTTCTGAACTGAAATATCCACCGTGCCGCCCTGTAATTGTTTGTCCACCCCATGCTTTATGGCATTTTCAACCAAGAGTTGGATACTTAGCGGCGGAACCTTCACATATTCCAAAGCAGGATCAATGTTGAATGTAACAGTCAGGCGTTCCTCAAACCTGAGCTTTTCCAATTCAACGTAATCTTTAACCAAATTCATTTCTTCGGCCACGGCAATGGTCAGGTGATCCTTCTCATAAAGAGATGTTCGCAACAAATCGGACAACAAATCGATGGCCCTTCGTGCCCCTGTGGGATTCTCGAGAACCAATGCCTTTATGGAATTCAGGGAATTGAACAAAAAATGGGGATTGAGCTGTGCCGATAAATTATCCAACTGGCTTTGTTTTGCTATCACGGAAAGCTGGGCATTTACCTTGGTGGTATTAACTTCTCTTATATAAAAATGGTAGGCGTGATAGGCCAATACCCAAATGGCCATATGCCTCAAGCCTGTAATCAAAACTGGGTTCCAGACCAACACATTCTCCTTAAAGGTATTGCTATAATTGACCCAATAGATATAGGCTGATGTTTTAAGGTTCATGATCTGCATGAACAAAAGGGACAAAATCAAAATGGACGGGATAATCCTCACCACCAACTGGTTAATATCCAATTGATTCCATTTTAGTCGTAATGCAATAGCCCTGTATGCGTGTGTGAGCCCAATACAAATGGATACGTCTAGCACGTAGTTGGTCAAGGCCTGGGGAACCGAAAATCGATCCCTGTCCAATGCAATATAGAACCACAACAAGGAAACAACGCCCCAGCCAATAAATTGGCATTTCCAATAAAGAGATAATCCTGTATCTGTTTTTTTTGTTTCCAATGTTATCGTTTAAAATGTACTGGATTTGGGCAAAGGTCAATTTAGTCGGTTTTTGAATAGCTGGTCAACTCATTGGTATACAATCCATAGCCATCATCATTAATGTGTTTAATGTACGTTTTCAATTCTGGGGAATACCACCAAATATCGGTCATCTCACCCTTAAAACCTCTTGAATTGGTCACAATTCCCTTGTATTCAATTTTATAGGCATTGAATTTCCCAGCTTCCACATGCATTTCTTCAAAAGAAACCACTTCAACATCCTGACTGGTCTTTCCTGTAGTACCTTCATTATTCGCCCATTCAGACTCATATTTCCACTTTTTCCCAACCTGTAAAGGCCAATTTCGAAAGGGCGTACAGCTCTGATTTTTATTTGCTGCAATTGGAATTTCAAGGGTGTCAGCCCCATTCCACAGCCCCAAAGTGCCATTGTATTTGACAACTTGTTGAATATCCTCTCCCTCTGCGCGAACTTCACCTTCTACTTTGCGTTCCCATTTCCAAGTCCATTTTTCCCCCATTTGGTAATCCTTTACAATGGGTTCGTTGGTTTTTGTTGATCCACAGCTGGCCAATATCAATACCAGTGCTAAACTTATCATTACCCTTTTTCTCATTTTTCTGTATTTAAGATTGATACCTCTTTTTTATGTTTCACCACTATGATGAGCATTAGGATACAAAGCAAGAAAAATGATATAGCACATCATAGTAAAAGTACATGAGCGTAGTTTTAAGGGTTTAAATGGTAGCATAGACCTCATCAAGGTAGCTGTTCAATAAACGGGCCTTGTGAGTCAGACCATGGAGCCTTCCCTTGTTTTCATCCCATTCATTCACCGAGGTATAACGTTTAAGACTTATCTCTGCCCTCTTCCCATTGACGGTGATACGGGCATAAATGGTCAGTTTTTGGGGATTATTTGAAATGTCCCGAGTGAAGAGTAGTACTTTTAAAGTGTTGGAATTGCGCATAATACATAACTTTTGGGTTTGACAAAACAGGTTTGCAAAACACCCATGAACAGCGTCAAGCTGTAGCTAAATTATGCACAAGGAACGTACCGAACCATTCACCGAACTCTACACCTTTTATATGGTTTTAAATGAATTCAATTGAATGCAATAAAAACAAAAAGCACTGTCAATCAGTCAGTTGACAGTGCTTTGATACCACCTATTTAGTGGTTCGTCGGGA
>JASBTQ010000010.1 GCA_030148335.1 Allomuricauda sp.
ATAGAAAATAAACTTTGGTTATTCCGTTATTGGGTTATTGGCCACTACCGACTGCAAAGCTGCTTACTGAATGATTGGAATTTGGAATTTCAGATTTGGATTTTTTGTGTTTGAAACTTGCTCTTGAACTTGAAACCCGAACTTGGGCTTTTGACCAAATTCCGACTTCCCTGCCTGCGGCAGGCAGGTGACTCCCGACTTCCCGCTTCAACCCCCATCAACCCAAACCGCCCATCCGTCAACCCAAACCCTGCATCTGTCAGATCGTGCCCAAAACATTTCCCGGATTGCCCCATCTTGCCACGATATTATCTTAAATAAAATATTGATTATGAAAAACTTCATGAAAAAATTAGGGATTGCCATCTTCGCCATGGCCATGGTCTGGTCCTGCGGAAAGGACGATGCACCGACACCTCCCAAGAACGCCGCCCCTGTCATCAAGGCGCAGGAGTTCACCGTCAAGGAGGACATCACCCCTGCCGATATTATCGGAACGGTCACCGCCTCCGATGCGGACAAGGATGCCCTTACCTTCAGCATCAAAACGAACGACAGCGACCTTTTTGCCATTACATCCGCAGGGGCACTGACATTGGCACAGGGTAAATCCCTTGACTTTGCCACCAAGGCGCAGCACACTATCTCCGTGGAGGTGGGCGACGGGGAGGACAGTGCCGCGGCCACCATTACCATAAAGGTGACCGAGGTTGCCCCACAGAACAGTGCTCCCGAGATAGCGGACCAAGAGTTTACCGTGGCCGAGGACATTGCCGACACCGAGGTGATCGGCACCGTAGAGGCCACCGATTTGGACGGCGACGAGCTGACCTTCGAGATTACTGACGACCAAGAAGATCTCTTCGACATCAAGGCCACCACTGGGGAACTTTCGTTGAAACCGGGCAAGGTCCTGGACTTTGAGACCGCAACACAGCACACCATCACGGTAACCGTTTCGGATGGCACGGACACTGATTCGAACATACAAACCATCAACGTCACGGACGTGTACGAATCCTTGGCCAGCGACCCCAATGCCTTTGTCACCACCTGGAAGACCACCACCGATAATGAGGAGGTCATCATTGGTACGGACGATGCACTCACATACAACTATACCATTGATTGGGGCGATGGTACGGTGGAGGAGATCAATACCAATAGTAATGCCGTTCATGCCTATGCCACGGCCGGAACTTACACCGTGGCCATCTTGGGGGAGTTTCCACACATCTGGATGGGTATAGATGGTGCCACTTATTCGAACCTCGAGTCCATAGAACAATGGGGTGCCATACAGTGGAAAAGCATGAACGAAGCCTTCTCCCCCTGTGAAAACATGGTCTATAATGCTACGGACACCCCCGACCTTTCAATGGTAACCGATATGTTCAAGATGTTTCAAGGCACCACATCTTTTAATGGCGATATCAGTGGCTGGGACACCTCCAACGTGACCAATATGCAAGGCATGTTCGCACAAGCCAGCATCTTTAACCAGAATATCAGCAGTTGGGACACCTCCAACGTGACCAATATGCGGTCCATGTTCTACGGTGCCGCCTCGTTCAATCAGGATATTGGGGATTGGATTACCAGCAATGTGACCGATATGGCCTATATGTTTCGAAATGCCATAACCTTTAATGGGCTCATCTCCGATTGGGACACAGCCAATGTGACCAATATGGCCTATATGTTCAACGGGGCTACAGCCTTTGACCAGAACCTTGGCGGTTGGAACATTTCCAGTATAACAAATATGTCAGGAATGCTGGATGGCAGTGGCCTGTCTAAGGCCAGTTTGAGGGACACTTTAACGGGTTGGAGCACATTTGTAACGAATAATAACGGCCCCAACGATATAGAGCTGGGCATGGACGCCCTTACCTCTTGTACGGAAGCTAATAATGCGTTCCTAAACCTGAGCAACAATTATGGTTGGACGTACACTGGGACCGTTGGGTTCGAGGTCAACTGTAATTGACCCCTAACGGATAATATAAACTGTTCGATTTGACAATAACACCACTGGGAGGTCCTTGGGTCTTTCGGTGGTTTTTTTTGCCCCCTCCTGGCCTCCCCCAAAGGGGAGGAATAGCGGGTTGGGTTATTTGGAATTTGGGGTCGAAAGTCCGAAGTCTGAAGTCACCTGCCTGCCGCAGGCAGGGAAGTCGGAAGAGACGAAAGACCATAGAGAATAGACTTTGGTTATTCCATTATTGGGTTATTGGCCACTGCCGATTGCTTACTGGTTCATTGGAATTTGGAATTTCAGATTTGGATCTTTTGTGCTTGAAACTTGCTCCTGGGCTTTTGACCCCATGCCGACTTATAACATTCCCCATAAAGATCTACTTTTGAATCATGCAGATTACATTGATCGCCATAGGAAAGACGGACAGATCCGAACTGGAACAACTCATAGCCCTGTATGAAAAACGGTTAAAGCACTACATCAAGTTTGAGTTTATGGTGCTGCCTGACATCAAGAACAGTAAAAACCTCTCCGAAGCCCAACAAAAGGAAAAGGAAGGGGAACTTATCTTGGCGCAGTTGCAACCCACCGACACTCTTGTGCTATTGGATGAAAACGGTAAACAGTACTCTTCGGTGGATTTTGCCCAATTCCTCCAAAAGAAAATGAACAGCGGCCTCAAAAACCTTGTGCTTGCCATTGGAGGCCCTTATGGATTCAGCGATGCCGTCTATGCCAAATGTAATGGTAAGATCAGTCTTTCCAAAATGACCTTTTCACACCAAATGGTGCGTTTGTTCTTGGTGGAGCAATTGTACAGAGGATTCACCATCCTACGGAACGAACCCTATCATCACCAGTGATTGTTGGAGCCAAGGGTCAGGGGTCAAGAAAAACCCCGCCTTCGGCAGGCAAGGTTTCTTGCCGCGAAGCGGTTCTGTGTCTATCAATAAAGTACCCTGAACTTGATCGTGTTTTCCACGTTTTTCAGTTCCTTCACCACATCTTTGTCATACTCCCTGTCCAGATCGGTGATCACATAACCTACTTCGGGATCTGTGGACAAGTATTGCCCGGTGATGTTGAGTCCATACTTGGCCAACACTTCGTTGATCTTCGCCATGATGCCCGGTACATTTTTATGGATATGCAAAAAGCGGTGTGCCTTGTTCTGTTTGGGCAACCTGATATTGGGAAAGTTCACGGCATCCACCGTGTTCCCCGAGTTGATGTAATCCATGATCTTGCTGGGTACAAAATCGGCGATATCCCGCTGCGCCTCTTCGGTGCTACCACCAATGTGTGGCGTAAGGATTACATTGGACAGCCCTTGCAAAGGTGTTTCGAAAGCTCCATTGGCACTCGGTTCAGATGGGTACACATCCACCGCGGCACCACCCAATTTCCCGCTTTTCAACGCTGATGCCAGTGCATCGATGTCCACCACAAACCCCCTGGAGAGGTTGATGAGCATGGCACCGTCCTTCATTTGGTTGATCTCGCGTTCGCCTATAAAGTTCTTGTTGGCCTTATTGTCATCCACATGGAGCGTGACCACATCGGATACGGACAACAGATCTTCCAAGGTGTTGCATTTTACGGCATTTCCAAGAGCCAACTGATCGTTCACATCGTAGTAATACACATGCATACCGATGGCTTCCGCCAATACGGACATTTGTTTCCCGATATTGCCATAACCGACAATCCCCAGATTCTTGCCCCGGACTTCCCTGGAATTGGAAGCGGTTTTGTTCCACTCCCCGTTGTGGATCTCGGTACTGCGCGGGAAGATGCTGCGCATGAGCATAATGATCTGTCCAACGGCCAGTTCCACCACAGATCTTGTATTGCTATAGGGCGCATTGAAGACCACTACCCCTTTCTTTTTGCTATATTCCAAATCGATTTGCGTGGTCCCTATGCAGAAAGCGCCCACCACCAACAGTTTATTGGCAGCATCCAATACTCTTTGGGTAACCTGTGTCTTGGAGCGGATTCCGAGTACATGGACCCCTTTGATGCGTTCCACAAGTTCGTCCTCGGAGAGACTGTGCTTCACCAGTTCCACGGAAAACCCATCTTCGGATAGGTTCTCAAAAGCTGCTGTATGCACGTTTTCCAGCAAAAGGATCTTGATTCGGTTCTTGGGATAGGACAGGTTTCTTGGTAAATCGTTCACAAACAAAAATTCATCTAGGTTAGGTGCCACGTGATCGGCATTATTGGCCGCTTTTTCTCGGTGCACATTTTCAGTGTAGGCAAAAAACTTATGGGCTATTCCGGCCTCGCGCATCACATAATCGCTATAACCGTCCCCAATGACCTGAACCTCGCCTTCCAGATCCAGGTTTTTCAAACATTCTATCTTTCCGTTGTGGGAAGCGAGTACATTGGTCTCATCAAACCCAACAATATTTCCTTCGCCATCAAACTTGAAAGTATTGGCATACACCCTATCTGAAGGAATTTTGTATTCTTCGACTATGGGGTCAATAAATTCCTTGAATCCGCAAGAAATGACATAAATATCTTCTGAAAATTCATGAAAAAAGTCCTTATTGGCTGCAATGGATTTGGATATTTTTTGACGAAGTTCGATAACAAGGTCCTGAAGATCGTTCTTGTTCGCGTTGAGCAGACGTATCCTTCTTTCCAAAGATTCGGTGAAGGAAATGTCACCGTCAATCCCCAAGTTGGTGATTCGTTGGATTTCCTTTACAATCTCGTCTCTTTTGGGATTTCCCTGCAGGGTCATTTCCGCCAGAACATCCAACGCTTCCACCCGTGTGAGGGTGCTGTCAAAATCGAAAACATATTTGCGTCCCGTATGCACCATGGATTCCATCAAAAAAAATTAAGGCGTAAAATTAAGGATTAATTCCATCCTTATAATCGGAACATATCAAAAACCTTACACATTTACGGATAAATCAAAAATATCTTTGAAATTGTTTCAAATGGCACCCAAAAACCATCATTTTGCAATTCGACCCAAAAGGCAAGCACCAAACATAAAATTCCAAAAAACAAATTCCAAAATCCAGCTTTCTTCGGTCAACGCCCAAATAACTCAATGAAAGTAGGCAGTAGTCAGTAAGCAGTTTGCAATGTTCAATAACTTAATAACAGAATGACTAACTCAACCAAGCCTATTTTCTATGGTCTATGTTCTTTCGTCTATTTTGAAACGAATTTCACGAATAGGCACGAAATAATCCTGACTCCTGACTCCCGACTTCAAATATCAAAACCAACGTCGGGTCAGCTTGCAATAAATGCTGTACTCCTTCCCGAACATTTTTGCCAATGCTTCTTCTTCCCTTTTGATCTGGAAACGGTTCATGTAAGACACAAAACCCGCCGCCAAAAGCGTGTTGAAAGCGTTCCCCAATTTCAGCCCAAAAGCCAAAAGAAAAAGCAGCATTCCCAGATACATGGGGTTTCGGGTGTAGTTGTAGATCCCAGAAGTGATCAATTTAGTAGTCTTGTCGGGGTTCAATGGATCTGTGGTGGTCTTGGCCTTGGAAAATTGTACGACCGAAATAAGAATCACCAAAAAACCCAAAGCTGCAAGGAAAATGGCAAGTTCCCTTCTGCCAAAAAAATCAAACTCTCCCACGGGCAGGAATTGGGCCAGGACATACATCAATCCCCCAAATAGCAACATCACCAAAGCCGGCGGCAATTTCAATTTCATGCGACGTGTTTAAGTTTCGAAATTACTACTTTTGATCATCAAATAGAACCCTCCACGCCTTGAAACTTGTTTTTGCCACCCACAACGACCATAAACTGCACGAAGTCCAACAACTCTTGCCTGAGTCTTTCGAACTTTTATCGCTAAAGGATATTGGGTGCTTTGCTGAAATCCCTGAAACGGGCCTCACTTTGGAGGAAAATGCCAAAATAAAGGCCGATTTTGTGACCAAAACCTATGGTTTGGACTGTTTTTCGGACGATACAGGTCTTTTGGTGGACAGCCTTAACAGTGAACCTGGCGTGTATTCGGCAAGATATGCAGGAGAACAAAAAAATGCTGGGGACAACATGGCCAAGCTATTGTTCAAATTGGAAGGGAAAAACAACCGTTCGGCCCATTTCAAAACCGTTATACACTTGAATATCAAAGGTAAAAGTTTTGTCTTCGAAGGCATTGTCGAAGGTTTCATCACCGAAAGCCAACAAGGGAACGGTGGTTTTGGTTACGACCCCATCTTTAGGCCAAATGGATATGAAAAAACATTTGGAGAGCTGTCCGCGGAGACCAAAAATACCATAAGCCACCGGGGCAGGGCCATTCAGAAATTGGTCGAATTTTTAAAAAAGAGTGCCCCTTAGCAACAACTGACCAAATTTAATGTACCTTTGCCGCTTTAATAACGCCGCCGGTATGGGCAAGGTGTTGCGATGGGCTTAAAGGGTTATAGAAAAATCGCTCTGTGCAACACAACATATTTGCGATTTTAAGGTATACACCACTATGACAAAATTTGAAGCCTTGGGGTTATCTCAACCCCTATTGGATGCCATTTCCGATCTTGGATTTGAATCCCCCTCCGAAGTACAGGAAAAATCAATCCCCGTTTTATTGGGACAGGACACCGATTTGGTGGCCTTGGCACAAACAGGAACAGGAAAGACCGCCGCTTTTGGTTTTCCCATGATCCAGAAAATCGATGCGGACAGCAGGACCACGCAGGGACTTATCCTATCCCCTACCCGTGAGCTCTGCCTCCAGATCACCAATGAACTCAAGCTCTATTCCAAATATATAAAAGGACTGAACACCGTGGCCATTTACGGCGGTGCCAGTATCACGGAACAGGCCAAACAAATTAAACGAGGCGCGCAGATTGTTGTGGCCACTCCAGGCCGTATGAAGGACATGATCGGACGTGGAATGGTCGATATTTCAAAAATCGATTACTGCGTTCTGGATGAGGCCGATGAAATGCTGAACATGGGCTTTTATGAGGATATCAAGGACATCCTTTCCAATACGCCCCAAGAAAAATTGACATGGTTGTTTTCGGCCACCATGCCTAAGGAAGTGGCCACCATTTCCAAAAAGTTCATGCACAAACCCGTCGAAATTACCGTGGGTACCAAAAATGCAGGGGCTGCCACCGTACAGCACGAATATTATGTGGTGGGCGGCCGTGACCGATATTCGGCACTGAAACGCCTTGCCGATGCCAACCCTGGCATCTTCTCCGTGGTCTTTTGCAGGACCAAACGGGACACCCAACGTGTAGCGGAAAAATTGATCGAGGATGGCTACAATGCCGGAGCACTTCACGGTGACCTGAGCCAGAATCAGCGTGACATGGTCATGAACGCCTTTAGAAAGAAACAGGTACAGATGTTGGTAGCCACCGATGTGGCCGCACGAGGAATCGATGTGGAGGATATTACCCACGTGATCAATTACCAGTTGCCCGATGAGATAGAAACCTATACCCACCGTAGCGGTCGTACAGGAAGGGCCGGGAAGTCAGGGATTTCCATGGTCATCGTTACCCGTTCGGAACTACGTAAGATCAAATCCATTGAGGGTAAGATCAAGCAGGACTTTATCGCCAAAAAAATCCCTTCGGGCATCGAGATCTGTGAAATCCAGTTGTACCACTTGGCCAACAAGATCAAGGAAACCAAGGTCAATAGTGAAATAGAGAGTTATCTTCCTGCCATCAATGACGTGTTGGAAGGCATAGACAGGGATGAACTCATCAAGAAAATCGTTTCGGTAGAGTTCACCCAATTCTACAACTACTATAGCAAGACCAAGGACCTCAACACTTCTGATTCCGACAGGGGAGAACGTGGCAGTAGTGAGGATAGAGGCGGGGACATCCCTTCAGAAGGTTCCGTGCGCTACTTCATCAACATTGGTGAGCGTGACGGCTATGACTGGATGTCACTCAAGGATTTCCTAAGGGATACGTTGAACCTTGAAAAAGAGGATATCTTCAATGTGGACACCAAGGACAGTTTCTCCTTTTTCAATTCAGATGCGCAATTGACCGATCTTATCCTCCAAACGTTCACCGAATTCAAGGTGGATGGGCGTTTCATCAACGTGGAAGTTTCCAAAAACCCTGGGGGGTCTGGTGGAGGTAAAGGCGGCAAAAAACGCGACAGGAAACGCGGCCATCGCAAAGGTGGGGACAACCGATCCTTCAAAGGCGGTAAAAAAGGCGGCTTTAGCAAAAAAGGTGGCAAAAAAAGGACTGGCTTCTATTAGTTAATTCTATATTAAATGATAGGGACGTACTGTAGTTTTTTCTTTGTTTAGTACTTTTATACCTACTAAAATTGCATGAGAAGAATATTACTTACACTTTTCGCCCTTGTTTCCCTTCATGGCATTGCCCAAGATGATTTGGAAAACCAAGAGGTAGGGGAACTTACCGCCACGGTGATCAATGCGCAGAGCGATATGCCTTTGGAAAGTGTCCACGTCATCAACCTGAACCAGGTAAAAGGGACCATCACGAACCAAAATGGAAAATTTACCATTCCGGCAGCGGTGAACGATACCCTTTACCTCTCCTATTTGGGTTTTAAGACCCAAAAAGTAAGGGTGACGAACGACATGTTCAAATTCGGGGACACCAAAATTGCCCTGACCGAGCTTGCCTACGCACTGGAAGAGGTCATCGTAAGGCCGTATCAGCTTACGGGCTATTTGGAAATCGACGTGAAGAACCTTCCCATCAATACTGCACCTCAGTACAGCATCTCTGGACTCAATACCAGTTATGAGGCCGGGAGCAAAAGCCCCAGTGCGGTGACCAAGGTTTTGGGGGCCATACTCAACCCTGCCGACCTGCTGCGCAACCTTTTTGGCAAACAGCCCCGTCAGATGCGCAAATTGCGCCAGATCAAGGAGGATGACAACATCAGGGACCTGCTCGCCTCAAAATTTGACCGAGAGACCCTTACCGAGCTGCTCCAATTGGAAAAAGTGGATATTGAGGACATCCTTAACAACTGTAATTATTCCAAATCTTTCATCAGCACGGCCAACGATCTCCAAATCTTGGATGCCATCTCCAGTTGCTACGAAGAATACAAAGTACTGAACAGAAAACAATAAAACCATTCGTTTTCAGGTTTGTGGACAGCTATAAATAAATTTTATATTTCCATATGCATTTTATAGCTTTAGACAAAATCCCAATACATGAAAAAGCTACTTGTCGTCATGTACACCATTCCCTTGTTCATCGGCTGTAAGGAAGTCAAAAAGCAACCTGAAAAAATACAAGTAGTCCAACAAGAGGCACCGAAAAAGGAGGTCCCATTTGTTTGGGAGGCCGCCAATGTCTATTTTCTGCTGACGGACCGTTTCAACAACGGAAATCCCGAAAACGATGTCAATTTTGGACGGACTGAAGAGACGGGTGTGCTCAGGGGATTTATGGGCGGAGACCTGCAGGGCATCACTAAAAAAATTGAGGAAGGCTATTTCACCGATTTGGGCATCAACGCCATTTGGTTCACCCCCGTTGTGGAACAGATCCACGGGGCCACGGACGAAGGCACTGGAAAAACTTATGGTTACCATGGCTATTGGGCCAAGGACTGGACCGCCATAGATCCCAACTTTGGCACCAAACAAGATTTGGGGAATTTGGTGAAGGCCGCCCATAAAAAGGGCATCCGAATCCTATTGGATGTAGTGCTGAACCACACTGGACCCGTGACCGATCAAGACCCAGTATGGCCGGACGATTGGGTAAGGACTGGACCCAAATGCGAGTTCACTACCTATGAGAACACCACGGCCTGCACCTTGGTGGAAAACCTGCCGGACATCCTTACCGAATCCAACGAACCCGTGGAACTCCCAGATGCGCTTTTGGCGAAATGGAAGGAAGAGGGCCGTTTGAGCAAGGAACTGGATGAACTCCAACTTTTCTTTGAACGCACAGGCTACCCAAGGGCTCCGCGCTACTACATCATCAAATGGCTGACCGATTACATCAACGAGTTCGGGGTGGATGGATTCCGCGTGGACACCGTAAAGCATGTGAACGAAGACGTTTGGGGCGAACTGCACAAAGAGGCCAACATCGCCTTCGAAATGTGGAAAAAGAAACACGAGAGCAAAGTGTTGGACGACAATCCCTTCTACATGGTAGGCGAAGTCTATAATTATGGTATTTCCGGTGGACGCCAATTTGATTTTGGTGACAAAAAGGTGGACTTTTTTGAGTATGGCTTCAAAAGTCTGATCAATTTTGAGTTGAAGACCGATGCCGATAACGACTACGAATCCATCTTTAAGAAATACAGCAACATCCTCAATACCAAATTGAAGGACAAAAGCGTGCTCAATTACCTGACCTCACATGATGATGGGACACCTTATGACAAGGAACGAAAAAAGGCCATTCGTGCCGCCAACGTGCTACTTTTGACCCCCGGTGCTTCCCAAGTGTATTATGGGGACGAGACCTCCCGTAGCCTCACCATTGAGGGTGCCGAAGGCGATGCCACTTTGCGATCCTTTATGAACTGGGAAGAACTGGACAGCCTGCCCAATGTGCAGCAGATCCATAAACACTGGAAAAAACTGGGACAGTTCCGTAAAAATCACCCGGCAATAGGTGCCGGCAAGCACAAAAGATTGGGGAAATCCCCCTATGTGTTCTCCAGGACCTATGTCAACGGTGATTTCAGGGATAAAGTGGTCGTGGGACTGGACTTGCCCAAGGGCAAAAAATCCTTGTGGGTGAAAGGATTCTTTGGGGATGGCACCAAATTGTACGACACCTATTCGGAAACGGAAGTCATTGTCAACAATGGCAAGGTGATTTTGGACAATGATTTTGACATTGCCCTACTAGAGTTGGTGGAATAGACCTTACTGCCTTGAATGCAAGGCAATCCGGTTGCCCTCTGTATCCAAAAATACTGCCATGCAGCCAATATCAGGAGCAATAAGGGTCTTGGGTTTGAGGATTCTTCCACCGGCAGATTCAATACGGTCCAGTTCATTTTGCACATCCTCACTGTTGAAATAAATCAGCACCCCAGCCACATTACTCGGTTTGTACCAATCCTTATTTTGAATCAATGATCCAGCGGCCCCGGGTTTTTCATGGTTCCATGGAAACCATCCCATTAGGGTATCGCCCAAGTCTTGTACCTGTATCTGCACCCCAAAAACGACCTCATAAAAGGTCTTTGCCCGGTCCATATCCTCCACAGGGATTTCGAACCAACCCACCATATTGTAATCCATACGTGTTATTTTTCCAAAATTGCCTTTAGGTTGACAAGTCCTTCCTCAAAATCTTTTCCAACGGCTTTGTCCATGTTCATGAACAGCATCATGATGTTCATCGGAAATTTATTTTGGCCGGAAAAGCCCCAAACGACCTTGGTTTTGTCATTCCCGACACTTTCGGTCACCAAATAGGCATCCGAAGTGGACTTGAAGGGTTTGAGGAACCGTAGCTCGGATTCCACACGCTCTCCTTCCACGATCTTTGTGATTTCCTGCTCCCCTTCCCCTACTTGCTTGTTGCCGTTCCAATAGTTGATAGCCCCAACTTCGCCATCCGTTCCCGTGAACTTTTGCTGCATATTGGGGTCTCTTTTGGCCCAAGGGGACCAGTCATTTTGTCTTTTCAAGGATTTGAGGTGTGCAAAGACCTCATCCTTTGGCCTGTTTATCTCTATGGACCTTGATACATTGTAATTCTTTGGGGAAATCATGGCGAGGATCAAAATCAACAAAACAATTCCGAGGATAATGTAAACTGCTGTCATCATGCTTGTAAGTGATTGGTTAACAGCTAAAAGTACAAAAAAACTTTACTCGGAGTGGTATCTTTTGATGATTCCCTTCACATGGTTGATGGATTTTTTGGTCCAATCCATTCGTTTTTCAAGAATCTCATCCTCGGACAATTGCCATTCCAATCCGGACCGTCTCACTTTTTGGGCCAGATCCTGTATGATGATGGCCGCCGAAACGGATACGTTCAGGCTTTCCGAAAAACCCACCATCGGGATTTTTAGAAAAACGTCCGCCTCCTGCATCACCTCATCACTGAGCCCTCCCTTTTCCGTTCCAAAAAATATGGCCGATCTGCTTTCGGGAAAAAAATCGGGAAGCAACGTAGAATTGTCATGCGGAGTGGTAGCGACGATTTGATAGCCTTTCTCCTTGAGTTGCATAATACAATCCCCCGTATTTTCATATCGGTGCACATCCACCCACTTTTCGGCGCCCATGGCAATATTCTTGTCCAGCCGTTTGGCAAAACGATCTTCCACCACATGGACTTCCTGCACGCCGAACACATCACAACTGCGGATGATGGCACTGGTGTTGTGCATTTGGTACACATCCTCAATGGCCACAGTGATGAATTTCGTGCGGAGCTGCAACACTTCCAAAAAACGTTGTTTTCGCTCTTCGGTGAGGTAGCTTTCCAAATAGGTGAACAGGTCGTGGTCGAACATGCTGCCCAAGATAGGGAAATTTGGAGAGGTGGTTTTTGGATGGAATGGATTTGTTATCTTCAGAGAAAAACTATGAGTATTTACACTTAATGGATGTAGTGGGACAAGTAGAACAAGCGATGTCGGTGTTTGCGCAAGCCTCACTCGTAGCAATTATAAATCCATATGGGTGCCTAAATCAATTTACAACAAACACCCCCCAAAGTCCCCTCAAGGGGACAATTGTCTATTGCCTAACCTGTGAAAATTTGTGAAATTCCTACCTTTGGCAGGCAGGCGTGTCAAAACCCAAAAATAAAAAATGCCCAAACCAAAAATAGTCGTACTTACCGGAGCCGGAATGAGCGCCGAAAGCGGGTTGAAGACCTTCAGGGACGCTGATGGCCTATGGGAAGGACACGATGTGATGGAAGTGGCCTCACCCCAAGGTTTTGCCCGTAACCCCGAATTGGTGCTGGAATTCTATAACCAGCGTAGGCGGCAATTGTTGGGAGTACGTCCCAACCAAGGACATTTGGCCTTGGCGCAATTGGAAAACCGATTTGATGTGAGCATCGTGACCCAAAATGTGGACAACCTCCACGAACAGGCCGGAAGCTCCCATGTGGTGCATCTGCACGGTGAACTGTTCAAAGTACGCAGCACCAAGAACGAGAATCACGTTATAGAATGGAAAAAGGACCTTGTTTTGGGTGATCTCGACCCTGATGGGCATCAACTGCGTCCACACATTGTCTGGTTCGGGGAAATGGTGCCCTTGCTGGAAACTGCGGCCCAAATCACGCAGCAGGCCGATATTTTGATCATTATCGGGACTTCCATGCAGGTATATCCCGCAGCCAGTTTGGTCCATTATGTTGCGCCAAGCATTCCCATCTATTTTGTAGACCCCCGACCCAACATCAGGGAATCGGATTTTGGCAACCTCAACATCATCCCCAAAACGGCCGTTGAGGGTGTTCCCAGTCTTGTGGACGACCTTCTCAGTACTTTTTCCTAGCCTCTTCCGCCCAGGTCACCAAGGCGGTGATCTGTTCTTGGGTCAATTTGGCATCGGCATGTGTCCAAGTATATTCCTTCAAGGGCATTTCACCTTTCTTTACCTCTTCGATCACCTCTTCCAGTTTGTGATCCTTCTTTTTGGCGGTGTAATTTTCCCAATCTGAAAAGTTAAGGTGTTCCTTTCCCTCATTCACATGATCGGCCAACCAATACGATACGGGCGCAATATTGTTGTACCATGGATATTTCGTGTTGGCACTGTGACAGTCGTAGCACGCCGTCTTCAAAATGACCTTGACCTCGGAAGGCGGTTGGGTCTCAGATTCAAAAGCGGCCACAAAATCTCCGGCTGCCTGATTTTTCTTTGGTCGATAAAATTGCATCCCTACCAAGACCACCAGTAGGACAATCGCTATTTTTTTCACTATTTTCATCACGAAAAGGTTTTTATAAATATACTTTTTTTTGTGACTGAAAAGGAACTATTCCCAATACTGAACTCTGGAAGGCTTTCCAAGCCACAAATAGACCAGTTGGTGGGCAATCTTGTAAAACAGCCCCAACTCGCCAAAATCCTTTTTGAGGCAATATTTGTGGAAGACCAGCAGGGTACGTTCAATGCAAGTTGGGCCTTTGATCACCTCATGCGGAAAAAACTGGAATACATCCTTCCCTTCTTTAATGATTTTGCGAACAGATTGGCCGAACTGAGGACAGAATCCTGTATACGTCCCATGGCCCATGTGTGCGAAATGGTCTGCATGGCCTATTTTAAAAAGAAAGATCCTGCTTTTACACAGCATATTACCGACTCCCAACTGGAGCAGATCATGACCGTTTGCTTTGATTGGCTCATCAGTCCCATGAACATTGCACCAAAGGTGTTCTCCATGACCAGTCTGTACTATCTGGGACAAAAATTTGATTGGGTGCACCCAGAACTGAAACAGGTTTTGCAGGACACCTATGCCGATGGAACTCCGGGATTTCGGAGCCGGGCCAAAAAAACCCTGGATAAGTTGGCCCAATTAGGCCATTAAACTTTGTGAGATTGAGTATCTTTGCTGCTTTCAAAATTTTCTTGACGATGTCACTGACCCAACTAAATGCCATTTCACCCATCGATGGCCGATACGGAAACAAAACCAAGGTGCTAAGGGATTACTTTTCCGAAGAGGCCCTGATCAAGTACCGCGTTGAGGTCGAGATTGAATACTTCATTGCCCTTTGTGAAATTCCCCTGCCCCAATTGGCCGATTTCAACAAAGCATTGTTTCCCGATCTTCAAAAAATCTATTTAGAGTTTTCTTCGGAAGATGCATTGGGCATCAAGGAAATTGAAAAGACCACCAACCACGATGTAAAGGCCGTGGAATATTTCATCAAACAAAAGTTTGATGCGCTGGGACTCGAAAAATACAAGGAGTTCATCCATTTTGGTCTGACCTCGCAGGACATCAACAATACGGCCATACCTCTTTCCATCAAGGAAGCGATGAACCAGGTCTATGTCCCCTCCTATTTTGAGGTGTTTGAGAAATTGAAGGAACTGGCCAAGGCTTGGGAAAACATCCCCATGCTGGCACGAACGCACGGGCAACCTGCATCACCTACCCGATTGGGCAAAGAAATCGAGGTGTTCGTGGAACGGTTGAAGGAACAGTTCAATTTATTGAACGACATCCCGAGCGCGGCCAAATTTGGTGGTGCCACAGGAAATTACAACGCACACAAAGTTGCATATCCAAGCATTGATTGGAGGGCATTCGGGAAACAATTTGTCCAAGAAAAACTGGGACTGCACCACTCCTTCCCTACCACACAGATAGAGCATTACGATCACATGGCGGCCCTTTTTGATGGTCTCAAACGCATCAACACCATTTTGATCGACTTGGACAGGGATATCTGGACCTATGTTTCCATGGACTATTTCAAGCAGAAGATCAAAAAAGGGGAAGTGGGCTCATCGGCCATGCCACACAAGGTGAACCCCATCGATTTTGAAAATTCGGAGGGCAATCTTGGCATTGCCAATGCTGTTTTTGAGCATCTATCGGGCAAATTACCCATTTCCAGATTGCAACGCGATCTAACGGACAGCACGGTATTACGAAATGTGGGAGTTCCTTTTGCACACACCTTGATCGGGTTTCAATCCACTTTGAAAGGGCTGAACAAACTGGTGCTGAACCAAGAAAAGTTTGAAAAGGACTTGGAGGACAATTGGGCCGTGGTCGCCGAGGCCATCCAGACCATTTTACGCAGGGAAGGCTATCCCAATCCATACGAGGCCCTAAAGGGCCTGACCCGAACCAATGAAAAAATCACCCAAAAATCCATTGCAGATTTCATTGAAACACTGGAGGTTTCGGATGCCATCAAAGTTGAATTGAAACAGATTACACCTGCAAATTATACTGGGATCTAATGAGTCTTTACCAAAAAATACTGTTGACTTTTGGTTTCCTTTTTCTTTTCAGTGGATCTTTGATAAAAATTCTGCACTGGGAATTTGGCCCCATCAATGGCGCCCTGCTGATAGCCATTGCCTATCTTCTGCTTTTCACTGCTATACTTCTTTACATCTGGCGGAAACCGAAAAAGTGACCTTGGCGGATAATACCGGACATAACCTCCTTTTTTACCAAGTCCCCGTCTTCGTAAAGTGACGGGATATTCAACAATATCTGTGAAACAAAACAAGGGCGACATATGTCGCCCTTGTTCCATTGTATGATGGTCGGTCTTAGCCTTTCAAGAAGTCACCAATCTCGCCCAGACCTTCTCCCTTATATTCTGATTTTTGGATGGCCTGCATCAACTGCATGATGTGGGCGGGGTTCATGTTCTTGCCCAGAACGCGTACCAGGGCAAAGCCCTTGTCATCACTGTCCCCATAAATGATCACTTCGTCAATGGCATCCTCATCGCCAAGGTATTTGATCACTCCTTTGCCGTATTTGGAATTGATCTTCATCAGTTCCACAAACTTGTCGCCTTTGAGGATTTCCTTTACTTTTTTCTTCTCCATCTCAAATTCGGCCTCGTTCTCGGAATTCTTTTTGAAGGCCAACAAATTGAACTTGCGCAGGGATTCCACTGCTTCCTTTTGGGTAGGGGTCAAATCCACGCCGTCCATTTTGAGGATACTGGCCGGAACATCGATGGACAGGAAATTGGGGTTCTCGGAATTGTCCACATAATATTCCTGTAGGCTCTGCTGCGAAGAACAGGAGGCCAAAACGATGGCCACTCCTGCCAAAATGCTTTTAATAATAGATTTCATCTGTACTCTTTTTGATTGATTCGTTAAAAATCAGCATGTCAGCTGACAGTTATTGGTGGTTGGGTCCTGCATTTTGTTACACATCCATCCAAAACTATCAGCTGACAAACTTCTTAGTTGTTCTTTCCTGCTTTGTTCAGTTCTTCGGGCAGGTTCATCTTCTTGGTCAATGAATTGATCTTGTTGAGGTCGATATCCCCGGTCAGGGAGAGAATCACGGTCTCAAAGTTACGGCCATCGGCCTCCACATCCTTCAATCCAGTAATGAACATCAACAGTTCGCTCACATGGTCCTCGTCCCTACCTTGTTTGATATAGAACTTCACGTTGGCGTCCTTGTCCTTCACACGCATCAACTCTTCCATTTTGGAGGAACCCAAATAACTGTTCACGGCGGATTTCATATCGGCACCGATATTTTTATTATCGGTAGTGAACACCTTCAAGCTTTTTAGGCTACTGGCAATGTCCATAAAATCCCTGGCCTCCGGATCGTCCACTTCCACATCTATCTTGGCCAACAGGTTGAACATGCTCTTGTTCACCACTACCGAGGTGACTTCGTCCATATCCTCAAACTTATCAAAAAGGGATTGTGAAAATCCGGCCAAAGGCAACATTGCCACCACTGCGATTAAAATATACTTTTTCATCTTTTCGTTTTTTAATTGTTGTTGTAAATCTTTTGTTTTGCTTCTTCGAACTCTTTTAGGTAGGCCACTTTTTCCGTGCCCCTCCCAAAATTCTCGGCCAAGAGTTCAAAGGCCTTTTTGGTTTCTTGATAGGCGTACTCTGCCTGTTCAAGCTCCCGTTGTTTTCTATCCTGGTATTGTTTTCCAAAATAGATGCCAAAGGTGAGAACCACTGCCGCTGCTACGGATAGCCACTTGTAATAGTTTACTCTAGGTTTTAATGGTACCTGCTTGGTGTACTTTTCTTCCTTGGCATTGGAAAAGTAGTTGAACATGGGGCGGTACTGTTGCAAGTGTGTGGCCACATCATCTTGCGAGAAGTATTCCCTTAGCTTTCTTTCGTCGTCCACAGTGGTTGTGGCCTCGAAATACTTTTCCAATAATTTTTCTATGTTATCCAATTCCATAGTTGTGTTTTTTTATCAATTCTTCCCTTACTGTTTTTCTTGCCCTGGACAGTGCCACTCGCACCGCGGTGGGTTTCATGTCCAACAGGTCACATATTTCCTCAAATTCGTATTGTTCCACATCGCGTAGCTGCAATACCATCTTTTGTTGTTCGGGCAGTTCCTTCATGATCCGCTCCATCCATCCCACACTGTCCTCGGCTTCGAGTTGGCGCTGTAACGAGATGTTCTCATCACTATAATTGCTGTGTACCAGTTTCAAGTTGCCTGCCTGTTTGGATTTCAATCGGTCCAAACAAAAGTTCTTGGTCATGGTCATGGCAAATGCCTCGACGTTTTTGTATTCTCCCATGGACTCATTCTTTGCCCATAGCTTCAGCAAAATTTCCTGTGTGGCATCTTCCGCTTCCTCCCTGGACACCAACAGGCGTTTCGCCAATCGGTAGAGTTTGTCCTTAAAGGGCATCACCACGTTCAAAAATTCTGTCTGTTTCATTTGGTTGTCAGTTGTTTTGGTCCTCATTTATCGACCTACACTATCACGACGACGCATATCGAAATTTGTTACAAAAAATTTGTAATCTCCTTTTATGTGCCTATTTTGCGTAGTGGTTCTTTATATTTCAACATACGTTCCAAGCCCCTATTCCAACCCCTTTTTATAATTGGAATGAAAATTGAGGAACTTTGTAAAATTAAGCTATGAAAAAATATATTCTTCTTTTATTGGGTGTTACCATGGCCTTTACGGCCTGTAGTGATGATGACGGAATCAAAAATGGGCCTACTCCCAATCCTGATCTCGATGCCGATGTCGCTGCTCAGAATTTTATGTGGCAAGCCATGAATCTTTGGTATTTTTGGCAAGGGGATGTAAACGATCTTTCGGACACAAGATTTAGTACTGATGCCCAATACACTGCCTTCTTGGAAGCAAACCCCGATCCAGAAGATTTTTTCAATGATGTTCTTTTGTATGAAGAAGACCGTTTCAGCTTTTTGAATGAGGACTATAAGGAATTGGTGAACAATCTTTCCGGGGTGTCCAAGAGCAATGGTTTGGAGTTTGGCCTGATACAGCTATCAGGAAGCAATGATGTATTTGGATATGTACAATATATACTTCCCGACTCCGACGCTTCTTCAAAAGATATAGAACGGGGGGACCTGTTCACTAGAGTGGATGGTGTCCAGATTACCGTAAACAATTATATAGATCTTTTGTTCGGCTCCAATGATACATATACCCTTGGAATGGCACATATTGAGGGTAATACTATTATCGATGATGCCAAGGAAGTAACTCTCACGAAGATTGCCAACCAAGTGGAAAACCCTATTTTGGTGGCCAAAACATTGGAGGTGAACGGCACCACGGTGGCCTATTTGATGTATAACCGATTCCTGAGCAATTTCGACGAACAACTCAACACGGCATTTGCTCAATTTAAAGCAGCCGGTGCCACCGAATTGGTGCTGGACATGCGCTATAACCCAGGAGGCTCTGTGAATACTTCCCGCTTGCTGGCCAGTATGATCTATGATACCAACACTAGCGAAGTCTATATAAAACAGAGGTGGAATGATAAAATCCAGGCGCAATTGAGCGATGATTACCTGACTGATTATTTTGCCAATACCACTGGTGCTAGTAGCATCAACTCCTTGAATCTAAACAGGGTCTTTGTTTTGGCCACTAACAACTCTGCCTCTGCCAGTGAACTCGTTATGAATGGATTGGCCCCCTATATGGATGTCATCCACATCGGTGAGACTACCAGAGGAAAAAATGAATTTTCCATTACCCTAGTGGATGATAAGGATGGTGATTACATATATAATAAAGATCGGGAACGTTTTATCAATACAAAAAATTCCTGGGGCCTTCAACCTTTGGTTGGACGTAACGAAAACGCCGATGGTTTCTCCGATTACACCAGTGGGCTTATGCCGGATATTGAGCTGCCAGAGGACATCACCAACCTTGGTATATTGGGAGATGTAAATGAACCACTATTGGCCCGGGCATTACAAGAAATCTCTGGATTATCTGCGAAAATGGACTTTACGGTTGAAATGGCAGCCGAATCGTTTACATCTTCCAGATTGCACACACCTTTAAAGGACAATATGTATCTGGACAAGCCTTTGGACATCCAAATCAAATAAAAGAAAAGCGGCCAGAGGCCGCTTTTCTTTTTATAGGTTCAAGTTCAGGCCTACCCGAAAATTTCGTCCCCGGGTGGTGAACCCTATGACTTCTGTGTAATCCTCATTCAGTAAGTTGTCCGCTGCCAAAAACACATTGAGTTTGTTCGAGATCAACTCGTGTCCCAGATACAGGCTCACCAATGAGAATGAATCCAACTCGACATCCGTAAAGCTTACAAAGTCAGTATCGAACCGTTGGCCCGTGTAGGCATAGCTCAACGATACATTCGTTTTTTCGCACAATTGATATCCCAAGCTCACATTGGCCTTGTGCTTGGGAATGCGGATGGCATTGTCCCCCTTGCGCTCCGTAAACGTATAGTTGGCATCTACGGTCAGGGCATCCAAAGGAAACCAAACCGCTTCCACTTCCACTCCATTCGCATCGATCTCATCAGCAATGTTGATGCTCATAAAATTGACATCGTACCCAATGGCATTCTTTTCATTTCTATCAAAATAGACCGTGCTGAACCGCAGCTTATCGTTCACTTTGAATTCAAGTCCCCCCTCGATGGTCCTGTTTTCCTCGGGCTCCAGGTCAGGATTTCCGCCAAATGCACCAAAAAGTTGGGTCAGGTTGGGCGTAATGTATGAAGTGGCATACGAACCGAGCAGTTTCACATAGCCATTTGAGGTCGGGAACACATAGGACGGATTCACGTTGTACACTACATGGTTTCCATACTCCGAATGGTTGTTCAAACGCACACCGGCATTCAGATTCAACCCAAAATCGGAAACATAGACCACATTGGCATAGGGATCCACAATGGTGAAATCCACATCTTCAGAAAAGACTGCTTTATCCTTGATATAATTGACCCCAAGTATGGTATGCCATTGCTTCCCAAAAACATATTTGTTGTAAAGGTCCAGCACCCAATTGCTTCCCTCTGAAACACTTTCACCAAAGGTGTCCTTGGAATTGGTCTCATAATCGGTAAGCGCTGCGTTCAAGTGCAGAGAACCTTTTCCATAAGCAAAGGAAGAGGACAACCCCACCCTTTCCTGTTCGTTCCTCCCTATGTTCGGGGCGTCTGCATTCGATGCATCATACTCATTGCTGAACTTGGTCTGGTTCCCATAGACAGATACCTCAAAATTTTTGGAAAACTGGTAGCCCAACCTCACATTGGTACTGTAGTGTGAAAAAACATCCTCTTCATTTTCAGAGGTCACCGCTGCAGAGAGCCCGCTTTTGTATCGGTTCGAAAAGTCAACCACATAGTCGAACTTGTTCAAGGTGCCATTCACATTGACCGCATTGCTGATGCTTCCCAGGTTATAATTCTGATCTTCGGCGGTCTGGTTGGTACCGATACTGGTGCTAAAGCTACCGGAAATATCCTTTTTGGAGCTTCTCTTGGTGGTGATGTTGATTACGGCCGTAGCTGCATTGGTCCCGTACAAGGTACTCGCAGCCCCTTTGATGATCTCTATCGACGCAATATTTGTGGGTGAAAGCAATCGTAGGTCGTACTCCGCCGAAAATGTGGACGGGTCGGACACCCTCACCCCATCAATGATCACCAAGACCTGTCTTCCCCGACCGCCACGGGCATAAACACCCAAGACATCACCGTCTCGACCACGGCTACCGGCAATCTCGATACCACTTTTGGTGTTGATGATCTCCGCAACTGTCTTACCTTGGTTGCGTTCCAGCTCTTTTGCGGTGATTTGGATTACCGTCTTTCCTGAATTTTCTCGTTTCAGTTCAAATTTTGAATCGCTCACAACAACCTCGTCCAGTTGCTGCACTTTTAAGGAATCCTGCTGTGTTTTTTGCGCAAGAAGTCCCTTGCCCGCCAATAGGACGGCCAATAACCAAAAATGATTTTTCTTCATTTCGTTTACGTGAATAAACGGGAGTATAGTATGGTTTCCATACGTAAACTTTTATCCCGAAAGTTTAACATTGTTTGTTTGAATTGGGCAGGTCTCCTGGCTCGTTTTATGTTGCTTTACCTTCCCATCCTTTTTGTGGACAGTGGTATCGAAGAAAACAACATCCATTCGGGGTGCCTTTATCTGGCACAAACTTACAGTTGCGGGAACAGCTCCGGATTTGCACCGGATTCCCTTTTAATCGTACAGAAAAACGCCCTGCACGAACCCAAATTCAGCGCGAAAGTAATCATTCCGTTCAATCTTTTTCTGTAAAAGTGAATTAATCTTACTTTTGGCACCATGGGAAGAAAACAGCTTTACATAGGATCTATATTTGCCTTTTTGACCCTCATTGGGTGTGGTGAAAAGAAGGTTCCCCTTGCCGAAACCCCTGTCCAAAAAGACCAGAATATCCGGCATGCCAAAGGGTTTACCGTACATTCGGACAATGATGTCACCATTATAGAGGTCACGGCCCCATGGCCCGGTGCGCAGCAGTCGTTCACCTATGCCCTCGTCCCCAAGGAAAAATTGGCGTCCATGACCTTTCCAAGGGATGCCTACGATGCCATTGTGGGCACTCCCGTGGAGAAAATGGTGATTACCTCCACCACCCACATTCCCTCCTTGGAAGCATTGGACGAACTGGATGTGGTGGTCGGCTTTCCCAATACCGATTTTATCTCATCGCCCAAAGCCAGAGAACTGGTGGACAATGGACAGATCAAGGAATTGGGCATGAACGAAAGCATCAATACCGAGATTGCCCTGGCCATGAAACCCGAAGTGGTCATGGGTTTTGGCATAAATGATACCAATAAGGCCTATGAAACCATAAAACAGGCCGGGATTGCTGTGGTCTATAACGGGGATTGGGTGGAACAGACCCCGCTGGGCAAAGCGGAATGGATCAAGTTCTTTGCACCTTTTTTTCAGAAGGAACAGCAAGCGGACAGTATTTTCAAGGAAATCGAAACATCCTACCTACAGGCCAAACAATTGGCCCAAAAAGCAACAGAAAAGCCGACGGTCCTCACTGGCGGGCTCTACAAGGATGTTTGGTACGTGGCCGGGGGTCAAAGTTGGATGGCCCAGTTCCTGAACGATGCCAACGCTGACTATCTTTGGGCCGACACTGAAGAAACGGGAAGTATCGGCCTAAGTTTGGAAGCTGTTCTGGAGAAGGCACAGCAGGCCGATTTTTGGTTCAATCCATCATCACAAACATCATATGAAGAACTCGAAAGCGTGAACGTGCACCACAAACAGTTTAAGGCCTTCTCCCAAAAAAAAATATATTCCAACGCGATAGAGAAAGGGGCCAAAGGAGGGCTTGTTTTTTATGAACTGGCCCCACAACGGCCCGACTTGGTCCTAAAGGACCTCGTCACTATCCTGCACCCTGGATTGCTGCCCGATCATGAACTCCGATTCATCAAACCGCTACAGTAAATGCAGGGAACAGCACCATATCGCCTTTCCTTTATCCTATTGGGCATCGCCTTGGTACTCGCATGGCTGCTGAACATCAGCTCTGGGTCGGTTAATATTCCGTTTTCCGAAGTGGTTTCCATTCTTTCGGGCACCGCCGCCCAAGTGGATACCTGGAACTACATCATCTGGGACTTTAGGGTGCCCAAGGCCTTCACCTCCATTTTGGTGGGTGGCGGACTTTCGCTGAGCGGACTTTTGATGCAGACCCTCTTCCGTAATCCATTGGCAGGGCCTTTTGTACTGGGCATCAGTTCCGGGGCCAGTTTAGGCGCCGCACTGTTGCTTATGGGAACCTCATTGTTCGTTGGGATGGGCTCAATGTCTTTTTTGGGTGATGTTTCCTTGGCCCTCGCTGCAAGCATTGGCAGTTTTTTGGTGTTGGCCGTGGTGATGGTCGTAGCACAACGTGTGAAGGATACCATGGCCCTTTTGATTATCGGGTTGATGTTCGGCAGCATCACTTCCGCAATCGTGAGTGTCTTGGCCTATTTTTCCAGCGCGGAAAACCTCCAACGGTTCATTTTCTGGTCCTTCGGAAGTGTGGGCAACCTGAGTCCACAGCAAATCCTTTTGTTGACGGGCATCGTTTTGATGGGCATCCTGCTCAGCATCATTTCATTGAAACCATTGAACGCCTTTCTTTTGGGGGAGCGTTACGCACAAAGTTTGGGGGTTTCCCTGAAACGGTCCCGGTTCATCATCATCATCGCAACCGGTCTATTGGCGGGCGGTATCACTGCTTTTGCCGGTCCCATAGCCTTTGTTGGGCTTGCCGTGCCACACCTTACCCGACAGCTATTTGATACCATGGAACACAAAGTGTTGGTTCCGGCCGTGTTCCTTTATGGAGCTATATTGATGCTGCTCTGCGATATGATCGCGCAATGGCCCAATTCGGCCAATGTACTGCCCATCAACGCCATTACTTCCTTGGTGGGCGCCCCCGTGGTGGTATGGCTCTTGGTCCGAAAACGCAAAATGTTATTCTGATGGAAAACAAAAGCAAGACCATCCTCTCAACCAAGGAACTAGCTATCGGATATGGCCCAAAAATGGTGGCCAAGGACATTAATTTTGTCTTGGAACCAGGGGTGTTGTGCGGAATTGTGGGCATCAACGGCATTGGAAAATCCACCCTGCTCCGTACCTTGGGAAGGTTCCAACCCAAACTATCGGGAAGCATACAACTGGAAGGAAAAGACGTGGAGGACCACTCCCCTTCCGGCCTTTCGAAAAAATTGAGCGTAGTATTGACCGAACCACCTGCTTCCAAAAACCTTACCGTTGGGGAACTCATTGCTTTGGGCAGACAACCCTACACCAATTGGTTGGGCACCTTGTCCCCGGAAGATCAAAAACAGGTGCAGGACAGTCTGGATGCCTTTTTATTGAACGAACTCAAGCACCGAAAATGTCACGAACTGAGCGATGGACAATTGCAACGGGTGATGATTGCACGCGCCATGGCCCAGGACACCCCTGTGATCATTCTGGACGAGCCCACCACACATTTGGACCTCTATCATAAGGTACAAATCTTGAAAATGTTACAACAGTTGACCCATGACCAGCAAAAGACCATCCTTTTTTCCACCCATGAAATTGACCTTGCCATCCAATTGTGCGACAAGATCCTGATTTTGGACGGGGACACCAACCCCTTCGGCGACCCTTGTGAACTGATTGAACAAAAGCACTTTGAACGTTTGTTTCCTATGGAAATGGTACAGTTTGATGCGAAGACGGGTTCGTTTAAAATCACCAAATAATGCCCGTGATCCGTTATCTTTATCCTTCAGAAACCACTACATGAGCACAGAATTGATCTACGTCATCATCGGAATAATCACTTTGGTCCTTGGGCTTTTCGGGGGTATGTATATTCAAAAACTGAAGACCAAATCCACCGAAAGCGTTTGGGGCGAGCGGGAACAGCAGCTGCATGCTTCCATCAAATCCCTGAACGACAAATTACTGATCGGCGACGAGGAAAAGAAACTGCTGCAACGGGAAAAGGAACAGCAGGGCAACCAATTGGTTCGCTATCAGGCCGACCTAGAGAACCTTCAACGCACCAATAGGGAACAGAAAGAGGAAGTGGAAAAGCTCCAGGAAAAGTTCACCAAGGAATTTGAGAATCTTGCTAATAAAATATTGGAGGAGAAGAGCGAGAAATTTACGGAGCAAAACCAAAAGAACATCAAACTCATCTTGAACCCGCTTCAAGAAAAAATACAGCTATTTGAAAAAAAGGTAGAGGAAAACCAAAAAGAAAGCTTTGGTCTACACGCTGCTCTTAAGGAACAATTGCTCCATTTGCAGACCCAGAACCTCAAAATCACCCAAGAAGCCGAAAACCTCACCAAAGCGTTGAAAGGCGATAGCAAAATGCAGGGGAATTGGGGAGAACTGGTGTTGGAACGCGTATTGGAAAAGTCTGGCCTTGAAAAAGATAGGGAATACAGTGTACAGCAAAGCTTCATACGGGAGGAAGGTGGAAGGGTCATGCCCGATGTGATCATCCATCTTCCGGACGGCAAGAAGATGGTAGTGGATTCCAAGGTTTCATTGACGGATTACGAACGCTACACCAATGCCAATGATGAAGACAAACCCAAATTCCTGAAGGACCATATCAATTCCCTGAGAAGGCACGTGGAGCAACTCTCCGCCAAAAAATACGAAGACCTTTACGAGATGGAAAGTCCGGACTTTGTGTTGATGTTCGTTCCGATAGAACCTGCCTTTGCCATTGCTATCAACGAAGACAGTTCCATCTACAACAAGGCTTTTGAGCAGAACATCGTCATTGTCACCCCCTCCACTCTTCTGGCCACACTCCGCACCATTGACAGCATGTGGAGCAATGAAAAACAGCAGCGGAATGCCATCGAAATTGCGAAACAGGCCGGTGCCTTGTACGACAAGTTTGAAGGATTTGTATCCGACCTGACCAAGGTGGGCAAAAAAATGGACGAGGCCAAGGTCGAATATCGAGGTGCCATGAACAAATTGGTGGAAGGTCGCGGAAATATTGTGACTACTATCGAAAAGTTGAAAAAAATGGGTGCCAAGGCCAAAAAAGCACTCCCTGAACCTATTTTGAAACGCGCCCAAGAGGACGATGAAGATTAAATACACTGACCATGAAAAAATTCCTGACCATCTTTATTGCTGTCATTGTATTGGGGACAGCGGCTTACTTTGCCTTTGTTTACTATGTTCCGTTCAGTGAGGGATATCGCTCTGGGGAGCTTATCAAGTTCAGTCGGCGTGGTGTCATGGCCAAAACCTGGGAAGGGCAGATCAGTCAAGGACTCGGCGGCACCAATGTATTTTCGTTTTCTGTAGAGGATAAGGAAAAGGAAATCATCGAAAAGATGAAGGAATATCAGGGCCATTACATCAAGGTCACCTACAAGGAACGCTACGCCACCTTTTTTTGGTTGGGCGACACCAAATATTTTATCACAGAGGTACAGGAAGAAAAGTCGCCTCTTTTTAGAAACTAGACACACCCCTTGCCCCTCTTTTTAGAGGGGAACGGTGCTTCCCTCCTAATAAGGAGGGACAGAGGGAGGTGTAGCTTCAAAATTTGAGATATAATCCTCTATCGCCCGCAGGACATTCCCCATATCCTTCAAAACCTGATGGTCAGAAAATCGGAGTACATGGATGCCCAGTTCATTCAATCGATTCGTTTTTTTCACATCTTTTTCCCAAACTTCCAAGATTTCATGTGAATAACCATCCACTTCTATGGCGAGTCGTAATTTGTTGCAAAAGAAATCAACGATATATTCATCAATTGGTTTTTGTCGGTGAAAATCATATCCATGCATTTGGTCCCTCTTCAACTTCTGCCACAAGAGCACTTCGGACCTAGTGGCATTGTTCCGCAATTGTCTTGCAAGTTCTTTGAGCTTTGGATTATATTTGATGATCATTTCATTCCGCCATTATTCCTTTTCAAAAGGGATTAAATCCCACCAAAATATGAAAAAATTCAAATCGTCCAAGGAAAGTAGGGTATCCATCACCGAACTGATGCTGCCCTCCCATTCCAATTTTGGGGGCAAGGTACACGGGGGGCACATCTTGAACCTGATGGACCAGATTGCCTTTGCCTGTGCCTCTAAACACTCCCAAAGTTATTGTGTGACCGCCTCGGTGAACCGGGTGGATTTCCTGAACCCCATCGAGGTGGGCGAACTGGTCACGCTGAAGGCCTCCATCAACTACACGGGCAAGACCTCCATGGTGGTCGGGGTACGGGTGGAATCCGAAAAAGTGACCACTGGAGAGGTAAAACACTGTAATTCCTCATACTTTACCATGGTAGCCAAGGGAAAGGACGGCAAGAACAAGACCGTTCCCGGGTTGATCTTAAAGACCAAACAGGACATTCGCCGTTTTGCCCGCAGCAAGGAACGGAAAGAATCCGCCTTCCAACGGGACAGCAAGTACGAATCGGCCAATTTTAAGGTAAACGATTTTCTGGAATTCCTACAAGGAGAGAACGTTATGATGGATTTTGATTGAGTTGGGCCGCGGCCTCCTCATCCAAAAACCAAACCAATTTTCCTGATTTTGGGTTGACCAACGATGCCGGATACACTTCTGACCCTTCCGTTTTTTCAATGATGGCCTCCACTTTTTCCGCTTTTGATGCGCCCGTGACCAAAAAGGCCACTTCCTTGGCCGTATTGATCACTTTTCCATTGATGGACACTCGTTTCTGGCCAGAATCGGGGTGTGTCGCCACCACGCAATGGTCCGCGGCATCCCAAAGTTCAATTTGATGGGGGAAAATGGAAGCCGTATGTCCATCATCACCCATACCCAAGATCACCAAATCGAATTGGGGCACCTCCTCCACTCTATCTAAATCAATTTCAAGCAGATTGGCATAGCGTATCGCTTCACCTTCGGGGTCCTTTTCACCCAAAATACGGTTGATGTTTTCGTGGGGCACATCAATCTTGGAAAAGAGATGTTCCACGGTCATTTTGTAATTGCTCTCATCATCCGTTGGGGGCACGCAACGCTCATCTCCCCAATAAAAATGGACCTTGGTCCAGTCGACCTTGTCCGCAAAGTTTTTGGCCAACACATCGAACACGATCTTGGGGGTGCTCCCTCCGGAAAGTGCCACATGAAAAGCCTGATGTTCTGCCGCTTTTTCCACAAAATAGGCTGAAAATTGCTCAGCGACTTCGTTTTTGTCTTTATATATTTTTATTTCCATGAAAACAACTTTTGTGTTCTGGACTACTCCTTCGACTGCGCTCAGGATGGCATACTAAACTGAAAATTGTTATTTGTCAATTGTTCATTGATAATTGAAATCAACAAATCACACAATACCCTGGATCATCGGCCAAGTTCTCTCCCGGATTGCGCCAAAACCCGTTTCCTTCGAATAGATCATCGGCATTTTCGGGGCCCCAAACCCCAGCGGCATAACCGTACATCCGCACATCTTTGCCTTTTTGCCAATAATTGAGAATGGGATCCACAAACTCCCAAGCGGCCTCCACCTCATCGGCACGGGCGTACAAAGTGGCATCGCCCTGCATGGCATCCAACAACAGACGTTCGTAGGCTTCCATGACATAGGTCTGGGCCAGATTGGAATAGTAAAAATCCAGATTGGCGCGCTCCACTTTAAAGCCCTGCCCGGGTACTTTCACCCCAAATTTGATCAAAATGCCTTCATCAGGCTGGATGCGTATGATCAATTTATTGTCCCGGTGCATCCCCGAATCCTTAAAGATCTGATGGTGCGGCGGTTTAAAATGGATAACGATCTCCGTGACCTTGGTGGGCATCCGTTTGGCGGTACGCACATAAAATGGAACCCCATGCCAACGCCAATTGTCCACATAAAACTTGATGGCGGCATAGGTCTCCGTGGTGGAATCGGGATCCACATCGTCCTCTTCCCGATACCCCTTCACTTTTTTTCCATTGACCACAGAACTTACATACTGTGCCCTGATGGTATTGTCAAACAAGGTTTGTTCGTCCTCCATCACCCGAAGGGACTTGAGGGCCTTTACTTTTTCGTTCCGGATTTCCTCGGGCTGGTCGCCAATGGGCGGTTCCATCACCACCAAGGAAACGATCTGCAACAAGTGGTTCTGGAACATATCGCGCAACGCGCCTGATTTATCGTAATACCCACCCCGCTTTTCTACCCCTACGCTCTCGGCATTGGTGATTTCGACGTGTTGGATATAGTTTCGGTTCCAAAGCGGTTCAAAAATACTGTTGGAAAATCGGGTCACCAACAAGTTCTGCACGGTTTCCTTGCCCAAATAATGATCGATACGGTATATCTGCGGCTCGGTAAAATATTGATGGAGTCCCTTGTTCAGTTTCTTTGCCGTTTCCAAACTATACCCAAAGGGCTTTTCCACGATCAAGCGCTTCCAACCGTTGTTCTGTGTGTTCATTCCCGCATTTGCCAAATTGCTGGCAATGGTCTCATAAAGGGTTGGCGGTGTGGACAGGTAATAAATGATATTGCCCGAAGTATCATGGGCTGCCTTCAACACCTCTACCCGCTTACGGAGACTTTTGTAATCTGTGTCATAGCTTTTCCCCAGATCTTCATAGAAAAGCTTGTCCGCAAACCCTTTTACTTCGGTTTCATCCAGTTTTTTCAACTTGTCCTTCAGGTAATCACTATTGTACACTACATGATCACGGAACGCTTCATCCGTCATATTGCTTCGGCTCACTCCCAAGACCGCAAAATTCTTGGGCAATTGTTTGGCCAGATACAGATTGAACAGGGCTGGGATCAATTTTCTAGCGGTGAGATCTCCCGATGCCCCAAAAATTACGAGCATCTGGTTTTCGGTCTTTTTCATCATCTTTTTATGGTTTCTGGCTGATTCTATCCAACACGCACTCCAAGGTTGCACCAATGAAGCTGTTTATTTTTTGAGCATGACGAATATAAGGTTTATTTTAGGTTCGTAATTCAAGAAAGGGCATCCTTAGGGTTGTCTTAACAACGAAAGAAGATAAAAAAACAAAATGGCAGACACGTATGATTTTGGCCTTGTGGGCCTTGGGGTAATGGGACGCAATTTTATTCTGAATGTGGCCGATAATGGATTTACCGCTTTTGGTAACGATTTGGATGAAGAAAAGGTTGGTGCATTGATCAAAGAAGGAGGCAATACAGACAAAGTGAATGCCTCTTCAGATGTAAAAACCTTCGTAAATGCCCTGGCCACACCCCGGAAGATCATGCTTTTGGTACCGGCCGGAAAAGTGGTGGACATCGTCATTGAAAATTTGTCGATTTATTTGGACAAAGGGGATATCATCATCGACGGGGGAAACTCCTTTTTTACGGATACCGATCGACGTGAGGCCTTTTTGAAGGCAAAAGGCATCAATTTCTTTGGTGCCGGGGTTTCAGGCGGTGCCAAAGGTGCCCGACGTGGCCCTAGTATCATGCCCGGGGGTTCCAAAGAGGCCTACCAACACGTCAAACCCATTTTTGAGGCCGTTTCCGCCAAATACAAAGGTGAGCCCTGTGTGGCCTATCTGGGCCCAAAATCCGCGGGAAACTATGTGAAAATGGTCCACAATGGTATCGAATACGGGTTGATGCAGCTCACTTCGGAAATCTATGACCTGCTGAAAAAAGCAGGCGGACTCTCCAATGCGGAACTGTGTAAGACCTATGCCCAATGGAATCAAGGCCGATTACAATCCTTTTTGGTAGAGATCACTTCAGAAATCTTTGAGCAAAAAGACGATTTGGGCGATGGTGAACTCGTGGATAAGATCCTGGACAAGGCCAAACAAAAGGGAACCGGAAAATGGACCTCGCAAAACGCTATGGACCTAGGGATTCCTGTGCCCACTATCGATGTGGCCGTAAGCATGCGTGAAATTTCCGCTCTTAAGGACGAACGCATCAAAGCGGACAAACTGTATGACCGCCCTACGCCCAAAGCGGTGGATAAAGCTGATTTTATATCCAAAGCAGAACAGGCATTGTATTTTGCCTTTATCATCACCTATGCGCAAGGCATGCACCAATTGGCCGATGCTTCCAAGGAATATGGCTACGAACTGGAACTGGGAGAAATCGCCAAAATCTGGAGGGCAGGTTGTATCATCCGTGCCGCTTTGTTGGCGGATATCACCGAGGCCTACCAAGCTGATAAAGAGTTGCAAAACCTATTGCTTTCACCTTCCTTTGTGGAAAAAGTACAGAGCACGGTAGATGCAGCCAGGGAGTTGGTCAGTTATGGGTCAGCCAACGGGATACCCTTGCCAGGGCTGTCCAATGCCCTCACCTATTTTGATGCCTATACCAGCAGCAGATTGCCGCTGAACCTCATCCAGGCGCAACGCGATTATTTTGGTTCACACACCTATGAGCGCGTGGACCGTGAAGGGATTTTTCATACGGAGTGGGAGGACAACTAATTCTAAATTTTCAATGTAAAATGAAAAAACTCCTCTTCCTATCCACCTTCACCTTGTACCTAACATTTGGTTTCGCCCAAAAAGTGCCTTATGTCATCTACAATGCCAAGGGCAAAAAGGTATCCTATGAAAAAATGCTGAAAAGCTTGGAGGAAAAGGACATGGTCCTCTTCGGAGAACTGCACAACAACCCCATTTCACATTGGTTGCAATACGAGCTCGCTGCCGACCTGTACACCAAAAGGCCGCTCATTCTCGGTGCCGAAATGATCGAGGCCGACAATCAAGATGAATTGGACGCCTATTTGATGGGCAGCATCGATTACAAGGCCTTGGATTCCACCGCCCGACTTTGGAACAACCATAAAACAGATTATGCCCCTTTGGTGGATTTCGCCAAGGACAATAAACTGGTCTTTGTGGCCTCCAATGTGCCCCGTCGCTATGCCAGTCTAGTTTATAAAGGAGGTGGTTTTCAGGCTTTGGACACGCTTACCCAAGAGGAAAAGTCGTGGATAGCCCCCTTACCGATCGCTTACGACCCGGAACTGCCCGGATATAAGAACATGTTGGCCATGATGGGCGACCACGCCACACCTTCCATAGTGATGGCCCAGGCCATCAAAGATGCTACCATGGCACATTTCATCCTGAAAAATTACAAGGAAGGTAGTTTGTTCCTCCACTACAACGGAGCCTACCACAGCAATGATCATGAAGGTATTGTGTGGTACCTGAAAAAAGACCGTCCCGAGTTGCAGTACGGGACCATTTCCACCGTGATGCAGGACGATGTATACCAATTGGAAGCCGAAAACAAGGGCATTGCGGATTTCATCATCTGTGTGGACAGCAATATGACCACGACGTATTAAGACACACCAACCTCCACTTTTCATTGAAAAATCACAACAAGGGATAAATTCCCTATTTTTAGGAATCTAAACTTTCTAAACTCATCCTAATGAAAAAATCACTCGTCACCTTGCTCCTTTTGGTGGCCATAAACCCTTTAGGGTTTGGCCAAGTACAATCGAACTTGGAATTGCTGGACATCTTCAACATGGAGTATGTTTCCGACCCTCAGATTTCCCCAGAGGGAACGAAAATCATCTATGTTCGGAACTTTAAGGACGTAATGACCGACCGAAACCTTTCCAATTTGTGGATCGTGAATTTCGACGGTTCCAACAATCGTCCATTGACCACAGGAAACCACAATGATTTTGCGCCGAAATGGTCACACGATGGCAAAAAAATCGTGTTCAAATCCAACATGGCCGATGACAAGATGAAGCTTTATCTCATGTGGTTGGACACCAAGGAAACCATGGCCCTGACCAACACCCCAAAATCCCCGGGACAAGTTTCGTGGTCGCATGATGATCGTTATCTGGCATTCAATATGTTCGTTCCGGCAGAGGACAAATCCATCATCAAAATGCCTCCAAAACCCGAGGGTGCCAAGTGGAACGATCCGCCCAAATACATTGACAAAATGAATTACCGTGGGGATGGCCAAGGGTATATCAAAGGAGGTAATATGCAACTTTTCACGCTGCCCATCAGTGGCGGCACTCCCAAACAGTTGACTTTTTCCGAGTTTGACCATGGCGGTCCCATTTGGTCCAAAGATGGCAACCATCTGTATTTCAGCGCCAATTTCCACAAGGATGAAGAGTTTGAGCCTGCCGACAGTGAAATATACAGTATCAACGTCAAGGATGGCAAAACCGCTCCCTTGACTGACCGTTATGGTCCCGATGGCAATCCTGTGCTCTCTCCAGATGGCTCCAAAATAGCCTATCTCGGCTATGATGACCGCTTGCAAGGCTACCAAGTGACCCGATTGTATGTCATGAACACCGATGGTTCCAATTCCCAATTGATTTCGGGCAATTTTGACCGGGATGTGGAGGATATGGTCTGGAACAGCAAGAGCAATGGGCTGTATTTCAACTATACCGACCAAGGCATGGGCAAGTTGGCGTCCATGAGCCTATCGGGCAACATGACAGATATTACGGACGGATTGGGCGGTCTTTCGTTGGGCAGGCCTTACAATGCTGCCAGCTTTTCGGCATCTTCCAACGGTAGGTTTGCCTACACTCTGGGCGATACCAGCCATCCCTCCGATTTGGGCGTTTCAGATACCAAAGGTAGCAAGCGTCTCACCGCACTGAACGATGACCTGTTTTCGTTCAAGAAATTAGGCAAAGTGGAAGAAATGTGGTGGGAGTCCTCCTATGACCAACGCAAAATACAGGGTTGGGTGGTAACGCCCCCCGATTTTGATCCCTCCAAAAAATATCCCATGATCTTGGAAATCCACGGTGGGCCTTTTACCAGCTACGGATCGGTATATTCTGCTGAAATTCAATCGTATGCCGCAGCGGGTTATGTGGTGTTCTATACCAATCCTCGCGGTAGCACCAGCTATGGGGAGGAATTTGGAAACCTTATCCATCACGATTACCCCAACCACGACTACGAAGATCTCATGTCAGGGGTGGACGCCCTTTTGAAAAAAGGATACGTGGATGAAAACAACTTATTTGTGACAGGTGGTTCCGGCGGTGGCGTGCTCACGGCATGGATCGTGGGCAAAACGGACCGTTTCAAGGCTGCAGTGGTGGCCAAACCCGTGATCAACTGGACCAGTTTTGTGCTCTATGCGGATGGGGTGCAATTTTTCTCCAAGTATTGGTTCGGTAAAAAACCTTGGGAAGATCCCGAAAACTATATGCGCCGCTCTCCCCTGACCTACGTGGGCAATGTGACCACCCCCACTATGCTGTTGACAGGTGAAGAAGACTACCGTACCCCCATCGCAGAATCGGAGCAATTCTATGCCGCCTTGAAGCTCCAAAATGTGGAGACCGCCATGGTGCGTATTCCAGGGGCTTCCCACGGCATTGCCAATAAGCCCAGTAATTTAATCGCTAAGATTGCCAGTGTGTTGGCTTGGTTCGATAAATACAAGGACAAAGAATAATCATGGGTTTTATAATTGACCATCAAACAATCAGCATACCATAAAATATAAAAATCAAAAAGGCATAATACGAATGAATCCAAAATTTGAAGCAGGTATCAATATCGCCATAAAAATCCCAAAAAATAAATACGACAAAACCGTTGTCTTTTATAGGGATATTTTAAACTTGGAAGTAGAAGAAAAACCCATTGACAACCCAACCGTTTCAAGAACACATGAGGTGAAATTTGGCAACAATATCATATGGTTGGACTGTGTGGACAACTATACACATTCAGAAACTTGGTTACAGCTTACTGTTCCTGATGTGGAAGAAGCTACTGACTATCTGGAACAGAACGGAGTGGAAACTTGTGACGAGATCGAGGAAATTCCAGAGAACATGCACTGGATCCAAGATCCCGCGGGAACTGTATTCAACCTACAAAAGAGATAAAAGAGCCACACATTGGGACAAGACGAAAAAAATCAAAGAACAGCTCAAAGTCCTTTTGCCCAAACGTACTTTCACGGCACTAAGGCAGACCTAAAAATCGGTGATACCATCGAACCTGGGTATAATTCAAACTTTGGCCAGCGGAAAAATGCCAAGTACATCTTCCTGACCTCCACATTGGATGCTGCTATCTGGGGTGCCGAGCTCGCTTTGGGAGAAGGTCGCGAGCGGATTTATCTGGTGGAACCCATCGGGAAAATTGAGGATGATCCGGATTTGACCGACCAAAAATTTCCCGGCAATCCAACAAAGTCCTATCGTTCCATCCATCCTTTCAAAGTGGTGGGTGAAATCACGATATGGCAAGGACATCCGCCCCAGCAGGTCAATGCCATGAAGGGACATCTTGAACACTTAAAAGATCAAGGGATTGATTCACTGAATGATGAATAGCCTTTAAAGCACAGAAATCATATTGAAAAAACCCATTTACATTTGTAAATGGGCTTTCCTTTGGGTAAAACAATAGCCAATACAGTAGGCCAAGCTGATTTGGGATCCTTAATTCCAGCCGCCGCCCAAAGACCGGTACATCTTTACTTGGGCCAACAGCTGGTCTTTTTTGGTCTCCACAAGCTCCATTTTGGACTCCAAGGCCTCCCGCTGTGCCAAAAGCACCTCGATATATTCTACCCTTGCGGATTGGAACAAACGCGTGGAAAGGTCAATGGATTGGGTCAGGGCCTGCACTTGACCGTCTTTCAGTTCATAGCTTTTCTTCAAATTGTCAATGTTGGACAACTGATTGGCCACCTCGATATAAGCGTTCAAAATGGCTTTTTCATACTCATACACCGCCTGCAACTGTCGGTCCGTCGCATTCAGATACTGCGCTTTGATCGCATTTCTATTGATCAACGGAGCTACCATATCGCCCATCACCGAATACAGAACGGATTCTGGCGTGGTGGTCAGGTATTTGGTATCGAATGCTTCCAACCCCACACCCGCCTTGATGGTAAACTGCGGATAAAAACTGGCCTTTGCTGCTTTGGTGTCCAATTTGGCGGCTGCCAATTCCAATTCAGCTTGGCGCACATCAGGACGGTTCTGCAACAACTGTGATGGAATTCCTGCGCACAATTGATCAATCGGGGTATCAATAAAATTGTCCGAAGTCCGATTGATAGGCCGTGGCGACCTCCCTATCAAAAAATTGAGTCGGTTTTCGGTCTCCACAATCTCCTGCTGGATCTCGTACTTGTGGCTTTGGTTCTTCAACACCTCGGCCTGAAAACGCTGTACCGCCAATTCGGTGGCACGGGCCGCCTGTTTCTGAAGTTTTACCATGTTGAGGGCATTCTGCTGGATTTCCAAGTTTTGGTCGATGATGGCCAACTGGTTGTCCAACGCCATCAGTTCATAATAGGAATCCGCAATCTCCGCTACCAAATTGGTGATCATGAAATTCTTCCCTTCCACACTGGACAGGTATTCGTACACGGCCACCTTTTTTTCATTGCGAAGCTTCTTCCAAACATCGAGTTCCCAAGTGGCAAAGGCACCCAGACCATAATTGGTCAAAGGTTCGGGAAATTCTTCCCCTTCCTTCACTTCGAGGTTCTTCTCCACGGCCCCATTACGGGTATATTCCCCTACTTTTTCCACTTCGGCACCGGCCTGAAAGTTGACAAAGGGCAAATATTCCCCAGTTTTGGCCCGGATCACGTTTTTGGACATGTCCACTTGTTGCAACATGATGTTCAACTCTTGGTTCTTCACCAAGGCCGTATCAATCAACGCAATCAGGTTGGGATCTTTGAAGAACTCCTTCCATTTCACCAATCCCGAGTTTATGGTATCCGAGGACTGGTTTTGGTACTGCTCGGGAACAGCGGTGTTCTCGTCCCTGATCTCGCGGGTGGGCACACAGGCATAAAAGGCCACAAGCGAAATCATTGCCATTAAAAATGATCTACTGTTCTTCATCTTTGTCATTTTTCTTTTTATTCCCATTTCGTGTGGTCATTTTTTTCAACAGTTTGTTCACCTCGCGCAAGCGTGCACGTAGCCTACTCTCGTTTTCATTCTCCTTAAAGAATTCTTCGGAAATGGGTTCGTCATGCTCATCCTTGATAAGGCTCTTGCCTTCGGACATCTTGGCAAACACAAAATATAGCCCCGGTATAAGCAATACCCCGAAAATAGTTCCGATGAGCATCCCCCCTAGGGCAGAACCGCCAATGGTACGGTTACCGATGGCACCTGCACCCGAAGCGACCACCAAGGGGATCAATCCGGCGATAAAGGCAAAGGATGTCATCAAAATGGGACGGAATCGCTGCTTGGAACCTTCAATGGCTGCTTCCAGAATACTGGCACCCTGTCGGTGTTTCTGAACGGCAAATTCCACGATCAATACCGCATTTTTGCCCAGCAATCCCACTAGCATGATGACCCCGATCTGTGCATACACGTCGTTGGCCAATCCCATCAACTTCAACAGGAAGAAGGAACCAAATACCCCAACGGGCAAGGAAAGGATAACCGCCATCGGGAGCAAGAAACTCTCATATTGCGCTGCCAGTACCAAATACACGAAAATCAATACCACAATGAAAATGTAGAGCGACTCATTACCGCGTTGCGCCTCATCGAACGACAATCCTTCCCATGCAATATCGTAGCCACGCGGCAGGGTCTGTGCCGCCACTTCCTTGATGGCATCGATGGCATCGCCCGTCGTGTATCCCTTGGCAGGCAGACCATTGATCGCGGCTGAGTTGTAGAGGTTGTAACGGGTGATCTCATTGGGACCCAATCGCTTTTCCATCGTCATAAATGCGGAATAAGGCACCATTTCGCCCTCTTCATTCTTCACAAAAAGTTTCTCCAAATCCGATGGCAATGCACGATATTCGGGTGCTGCTTGGGTATATACCTTGAAGAACCGACCAAAACGGATGAACCCTTGCTCATAGGTGCTACCAATGAGAATGTTCAGGTTTTCCATGGCTTTTCCTATGGAAACCCCCTTCTGCATGGCTGCCTTATTATTGATTTTCAGCTCATACTGTGGATAATTGGCCGCATAGAAAGTGAACAGACCTGTCAACTCCTTTCTTTCTCGAAGGGCGTCCATAAAGTCATTGTTCACCTTTTCAAACTCATGGTAATCGGTACCGTTGGTCTTGTCCAACAAACGCATGGCGAAACCACCGGAAGAACCAAACCCAGGAACGGCGGGGGGCTCAAAGTATTCTATGACCGCTCCCAGGTCTTTGGTCTCTTCCTCTAATTCTTCCATGATCTCATGGACGGTATGTTCCCGTTCGGACCACGGTTTTAGGTTGATGAGACAGGTACCGGCGTTGGAACCCCTACCCTCGGTCATGATCTCATATCCGGCCAAGGACGAAACGGATTCCACCCCCTCGGTCTCTTCGCAGATTTCCTGAAGTTTTCGTGCCACGGCATTGGTGCGCTCCAAGGTAGCACCGGGAGGGGTCTGGATGATGGCGTAGATCATTCCTTGGTCCTCGTTGGGGATAAATCCGGCTGGCAATACCTGATTGGTAAAGAAAATGCCCGCACAGAAAGCGATAAGAATACCAAAAGTGACCATCCTTCGGTTTACGATCTTGTTCAAGACGCCCACATATCTTCCCGTAAGTTTTTCAAACTTGCCATTGAACCAATCGATGAAACGGTTCACAGGGGATTTTTTTCTGGGTTGACCATGGGTATTCTTCAACATCATGGCACAGAGTACAGGAGTCAATGTCAATGCCACAATGGCCGAAATCACGATAGATCCCGCCATGGTGATGGAAAACTGTCGGTAGAAGACCCCAACTGGTCCCGTCATGAATGAAATGGGGATGAACACAGAGGTCATTACTAAAGTAATGGCGATGATGGCACCACCAATTTCCCCCAAAACTTCGTAGGAAGCCTTGTACGGCGTGAGGTTTTCCTCGTGCATCTTCACGTGCACCGCTTCCACCACCACAATCGCGTTGTCCACCACAATACCGATGGCCAATACCAAAGCAAAAAGCGTGATCAAGTTGATGGACAGTCCGAACAATTGCATCACGAAGAAGGCACCGATCAAGGAAACGGGCACCGCAATGATCGGAATGAGGGTTGAGCGCCAATCCCCCAAGAAGAGGAACACCACAATGGCCACCAAAATGAACGCATCACGCAGTGTATGGAGCACTTGGTCTATGGAGGCGTCCAAGAAGTTGGATACGTCGTAACTGATCTGGTAGTCCATGCCGGGTGGAAGATCGGCTTCCAATTCTTTTAATTTTGCTTTTACCTCCTTGATCACCTCACTACCATTGCTGCCAAACGTTTGTTTTAACACTATGGAAGCAGAAGGTCTTCCATCCAAATTGGAGTAAATATCGAAAAACTCACTACCGAGCTCCACATCGGCCAAATCGCCCAATTTTAGGATTTCCCCTTCTTCATTGGCTTTAATAATAATATCCTTGTACTGCTCGGGTTCACTATATCGGTCTTGGTAGACCAACACATACTCCAGGGATTGGGCATTTTTACCTGAACTCTGTCCCAATCTACCGGGACGGGCAATGATACTCTGTTCCTCCATCGCCTCCAAGATTTCTTCTGCAGACACACTATAGGCCCGCATACGATCCGGTTTCAACCAAATTCGCATTGCAAACTTTCTACTTCCCAAAATTTGGGCAGTGGCTATACCATTGATCCTTTGGATTTCTGGAATCATTTTGGTGTAGGCATAGTTGTAGAGGAACAGTTCATCTGCATTGTCCTCCTTGCTATAGAGGTTTACGTACATCAGCATACTGGGAATTACCGGGGTAATGATCACCCCTTCCCGCTGCACCAGATCGGGCAACAGGGGCATCACCTGGTCTACCCGCGTTTTGACCCGTACCACTGCTTCGTTGGGGTCCGTGCCCGGTTCAAAAATGATACGAACGGTTCCTTCCCCGGCACTGGTGGCGTCGGAAGCGATATAACGCATGCCCTGCACCCCGTTGATCGCCGTTTCCAAAGGAATCAAGGTCGATTTGACCAATACGTCTGCACTGGCACCAGGGTAGGCAATAAATATGTTTACGGTTGTTGGAGCGATCTGCGGAAACTGTGAGATGGGCAATTGCTTGATGGCAAGCAGACCCGTGAACACAATGATCACCGAGATCACAATGGCCAATACTGGCCTATGAATAAATTTTTTGAACATCTTGTCTGAAGATTTTAGGTTGTTACTCTGCGTACAGGTCCAGGCTCGTCAAGATCTTGTCCGGTTTCTCGAACACATAATGGATCTTCTCGCCGTTCTTGACCATACGGATACCTTCCAACAAGACCTTGTCATCCTTGGACAGTCCCTTTTCCACCACAAAGAGGTGCTGTAGCTCGGCCCCAATCGTTACTTCGCGCTGGCGCACTTTGTCATCCTTGTCGATAACGAACACATATTTTTTGTCCAACACCTCAAAAGTGGCCTTTTGGGGAATGAGCAGGACATTTTTTAGGGGAACGGTCATTAAAATGCTTCCGGTTTCCCCGTGGCGAAGAATCCTATCCGGATTGTCGAATGTGGCCCGGAAAGCAATGTTCCCCGTCTCGTTGTTGAATTCCCCCTCAATGGTTTCCACAACACCGGGTTGATTGAACTTTTTGTTGTTTGCCATCAAAAGTTCCACTTCTTGCTTTTTGTCCTTTTTTGCACTGGTGATGTAATCCAGGTATTCGGCCTCGGGCACGTTGAAATAGACCCACATTTTGCTGTTGTCGGACAAGGTGGTCAGCAGTTCCCCTTCGTCCAAAAGGCTCCCTTCCCTAGCTTCAAGGTGGTCCATGATGCCATCAAATGGGGCACGGATGTCCGTAAAGCCCAAATGGGTCTGAGCGAGGGTCACTTCGGCCTTGGCCCTGTCAAATTCAGCCTTGGCCATGGCCAACTCATTTGCCGATACCACGTTCCCATCTGCCAAGAGTTGGGTGTTCTTGTATTCAATTTCGGCCACTTCGGCCTCAGCTTTGGCTTTTTGTAAATCTGCCTGATAGACATTGGGCATGATGTGGAACATTTGTTGGCCTTTTTTTACAAACTGGCCCTCATCCACATAAATGTGCTGTAAATATCCCTTTTCCAATGCCCTTAGCTCAATGTGTCTAATGGAATGGATTTGGCAGACATAATCTTTGGTAATGGAGGTGTCCTTTTGGATAGGACTGGAAACGAGGTACTTGGTCTCGTCCTTTTTTTCGTTTTTTTTGGATTCGCAACTTGTATAACAAAGCAACACAAGCATGCCAAGGAAGATGGTAACTTTCCTCATGGTTTTTACTGGTTTAGAAATTGATTTGTGTGATGTACTTTGGGAAATCCTTATTGTCGTGATGGGATTGCCCGGTCAATGAAAATGGCCCAAAAAGGGCTGGATATGGAAAGCTGTAGAGTGATAAATCGCCTTCCTTAGGTGGAAATGCTAAATTCTAAAAACCTGGAACCTGATGTGCCGCTTAAGATCGACAACACCGGAATCGAAGGCCAAATGCCTAGGATTTGTTCCAAGTTCACTGGTATACTGTTCGCCGATGGGAACATTAAAAAAGGCAGTCAAATAACTGCCATGTCCTAAATCTGAATTGTATGAAGAAGTTTCTTCGTCCTTTTCCTCTTTTTCTCCTACTTCGGTCTCGGCATAGTGTTTTTTTCCCGCTTCCGAATGTTGCAAACCCACTGAAGAGGAAGGAAATTGGTCTTGTTCGTATTGGATGGAACAGGCGCTCTGCGGTCCAGAATCATACTGTGAATCCGCATAGATATTGATAAAACCTCCCAACAAAAGGACACAAAGGGGGAGGAAATATGAATTGAACGCCTTTTTCATTTGGGCAACAAAACTAGGTCACCGAAGTTTCTCCAACAAATAGTATGTGTTAATTATGGTTAAAATCAATATGTCACGAATCATTTTTGCTAGAAAATATGTATATGCAAACAATACCTTCATTAAGTGCAAAATTATGGTCATGGTTTTAACAAAAGTGATGATGCTCGCCTTATCCACGACCATTTTCCATTTTCCTACGTAACTTGACCGTTCCAAAAACCATTTTCATGAAAAGGGCAACACTTGAGTCATTTTTTGGGCACTTATGCCAGTATGTGGCCGTATCGAAAGAAGAGTTTGGCGATATACTTTCCTTTTTTGAAGAACGAAATCTGGCCAAAAAGGAAATCTTGATGCATGCCGGAGGGCCATGCACCCATGCCCATGTGGTCCTGAAAGGTTGCATGCACATGTACTTCGTCAATGAAAAAGGAGTGGAACGTACTGTGCAATTTGCTTTGGAAAACTGGTGGTTGACGGATTTTTTGGCGTTTCAAAACAAATCCAATACGGATTTTTTTATCCAGGCCGTGGAGAAAAGTGAAGTGCTCTCCATCAGTTTGGACCAACAGGAACGGTTACTGGAAAAATACCCTAAGCTCGAACGCTACTTCCGAATGATCTACCAGACCGCATACGGGGCATCCCTGATGAGAACGAAATACCTGTCCGATTTTTCCAAAGAAGAGATTTATTTACATTTCGTGGAACATTACCCCACATTTGCCCAGCGTGTGCCCCAATACCTCATTGCTTCTTTTTTGGGGCTCACCCCTGAATATGTGAGCGAGATCCGCGCAAAAAAGCGTTCTTAAACCAGTTTAAGTTGTAGGGACAGTCCTGGGGCTACCTTCGCATCAACAATTCTAAACATATCAAAAGATGGAAAAAAGAATTCAAATTGATGCGGCGGAACCTTTGGCTTTCAAGGCCATGTTCGGACTGGAAAAATACATCCAACAGAGCCAACTGGCCAAGATCCACTACGAGCTGATCAAGATCAGGGCCTCCCAACTCAACGGTTGTGCATTTTGTATCAACATGCACACCAAGGATGCCCTAAAATTGGGAGAAGACCCTCAACAGCTGTTCCTGCTGGATGCTTGGTGGGACACCGACCTCTATTCCGAAGAAGAACAAGTTATTCTAAAAATGACGGAAGAAATCACCTTGGTGCATCAAAAGGGGCTTAGCCAAGAAACCTACAATCGAGCCGTACAACTCTTTGATGAACATTATTTTTCACAGATCATCATGGCCATTGTCGCCATCAATGCCTGGAACCGTATTGCGATCAGTACGCACAAGCCCTTGCAGGATTGAGCAAACTTCACGACTACATTCAAAGGCCCCGATCGGGGCCTTTTGTTTTTGAAAAACAATTAAACCTTATATTCGTCCCTATGCAAATGCACCACTAAACCATCCTTATGAAAAAAATTATCCTAATGTTGTTCGTAGGACTTTCATTTATGTCCTGCATCGATTTCAAGACCAAAAAGTCCAATTCGGAACCCAAGCCCGAGGATTTCAACACTATTTCGGTGAACGACCAATATCAAATAGACATTCCCAGGTTTATGAAAAGTACCACAGGCTTGAACGAAGAGGCTTCCCTTCAGTATCAAAACCTGTTCAAAGAAGCCTACACCATTGTCATTGACGAACCCAAGGACGAGTTTGTGAACATTTTCAAGGAACTGGACAGCTATAACGAGAATATTTCGCTGATTGAAAACTATAGGGACATCCAGTTGCAGCTTTTCAATGAACGGATGCGGGTCAACACACAATCTTCGCCCAGGTCATTGAAAATAAACGGTCTTGATGCCGAGCAAGTGGACATGGATGCCCATGTAGAAGGCGTTGACGAGGAAATTTCCTATTTCCTGACGTTCGTCGAGGGGCCGGAAAATGTGTATATGATCATGGCCTGGACGCTTAAAAGCAAGAAAGAGGAACACGCAAAAACATATGGTGTAATTGCGGAATCCTTTAAGTTGATAGATCAATAGGGTACAACTAAAAAAGCCGCTGAATTTCAGCGGCTTTTTTAGTTGTACCTCTCGCATTTTATTTGCTCAGATACATCTTTCTTCGCGAGTAGAGGTTATAGAATTCATCATCCTTCAAACTTTCGATGAACAGGATACTCTCTCCGGTACTTTTCATCTCCGGCCCTAGGTTCTTGTTCACGTTCGGGAACTTGTTGAAGGAGAAAACCGGTTGTTTGATGGCGTATCCTTCCAATTTTGGGTTGAACACGAAGTCCTTGACCTTTTTCTCGCCCAACATCACTTTTGTGGCATAGTTCACATAAGGTTCACCATAAGCCTTCGCGATGAAAGGAACGGTACGTGACGCCCTTGGGTTCGCCTCGATGATGTACACAATATCATCCTTTATGGCAAATTGGATGTTGATCAACCCGACGGTGTTCAGGGCCAATGCGATTTTCTTCGTATGGTCCTTGATCTGTTGCATCACAAATTCCCCAAGGTTGAACGGTGGCAAAGTGGCATTGGAGTCGCCCGAGTGTATCCCGCAAGGCTCTATGTGCTCCATGATTCCAATGATATACACATCCTCCCCATCACAAATGGCATCGGCCTCTGCTTCTATCGCCCCATCCAGATAATGGTCCAAAAGCAGTTTGTTATTGGGTATTTTTCGCAACAAATCCACCACATGGGCTTCCAGTTCTTCTTTGTTGATCACGATTTTCATCCCTTGTCCGCCCAATACGTAGGATGGCCTTACCAATAGCGGGAAGTTCAATTGATCGGCCAGTTCAAGAGCCTCATCAGCAGTCTCTGCCACCCCAAACCTTGGGTAGGGAATACCGTTGTCCTTTAGCAAGGTGGAGAAACTTCCCCTATCCTCTGCCAAATCCAGGGATTGGAAACTGGTTCCTATGATGTTGATACCATATTTGTCCAATTTCTCGGCCAATTTCAAGGCGGTCTGCCCACCCAATTGCACAATCACCCCTTCGGGCTTTTCATGCAGGATGATGTCGTATATATGCTCCCAGAACACAGGCTCAAAATACAGCTTGTCCGCCGTATCAAAATCGGTGGAAACTGTTTCTGGATTACAGTTGATCATGATGGTCTCATAACCGCATTCGGCAGCAGCCAGAACACCATGGACACAGCAGTAGTCAAACTCGATTCCCTGTCCAATTCGGTTGGGACCCGACCCGAGTACCACCACTTTTTTCTTATCCGTCACCACACTGTCGTTGGCGACATAGCGATGTCCGTCGGCGGTTTCGATTTCCTCTTCAAAAGTGGAGTAGTAATACGGGGTCACGGCCTTGAACTCCGCCGCACAGGTATCCACCAACTTATAAACGCGGTTGATGCCCATATCCATACGTTTGCCATGCACCTCGCTCTCCCAACAGTCAAGCATGTGGGCTATCTGTCGGTCGGCAAAACCTTTCTGTTTGGCTTCCAACAAGAGAGCTTTTGGAAGACTTTCTATGGTATATTTTGAAATTTCCATCTCCAAGAAATGGAGTTCTTCGTATTGCTTCAAGAACCACATGTCTATCTTGGTGATCTCGTGGATCCGTTTCAACGGAATACCCAACTGAATGGCATCATAGATCACAAATACCCGATCCCAACTGGGTACACGGAGTTTCTCCATGATGGTATCGTAATCCTTATATCCTTTTCCATCTGCCCCCAATCCATTTCTCTTGATCTCCAAAGATTGTGTGGCCTTGTGCAATGCCTCCTGGAACGAACGGCCAATACCCATGACCTCCCCAACGGATTTCATTTGAAGTCCCAAAGTCCTGTCCGATCCCTCAAACTTATCAAAGTTCCAACGGGGTATTTTCACGATCACATAATCCAAAGTTGGTTCGAACAAAGCTGAAGTGGACTTGGTGATCTGGTTGTCCAATTCATCCAAGGTATAACCAATGGCAAGTTTGGCGGCAATCTTTGCAATGGGGTAACCCGTGGCTTTGGACGCCAATGCGGATGATCTTGACACCCGTGGGTTGATCTCGATGGCGATAATGTCTTCTTTCTCGTCCGGGCTAACGGCAAACTGCACGTTACAGCCTCCTGCAAAATCCCCGATGCTTCGCATCATGTGGATGGCCATGTCCCGCATACGCTGGAACGTCCTGTCCGAAAGGGTCATGGCTGGGGCCACGGTGATGGAATCCCCAGTGTGGATACCCATAGGGTCCATGTTCTCGATGGTACAGATGATGACCACATTGTCATTCTTGTCGCGCAACAGCTCCAATTCGTATTCCTTCCACCCCATAAGGGCCTTGTCGATCATCACCTCGTGGATGGGCGATACTTCGAGACCATGGCTCAACATATCGTCGAAATCCTCAGGATCGTACACAATACCTGCCCCGGCACCACCAAGGGTGAAGGAGGCCCTGATCACCAAGGGAAAACCGAACTCTTGGGCAATTTCCTTTCCTTTTAGGAAAGAAGTGGCCGAAGCCTGTGGAGGCATCCCTATCCCAATTTTAAGCATCAGCTCTCTAAACTTTTCGCGGTCTTCGGTAATGTTGATGGCATCGATATCCACCCCGATGATTTCCACTCCAAAATCCTGCCAGATGCCTTTTTGGTCGGCCTCGATACAAAGGTTCAGTGCGGTCTGTCCGCCCATGGTGGGCAGAACGGCGTCCACATTGGGGTGTTTCTTTAAAATCTCAACGATTGATTTGGTGGTCAGGGGTTTTAGGTACACATGGTCCGCCATGGTGGGATCGGTCATGATCGTAGCGGGGTTGCTATTGATCAAGATGGTCTCGATACCATCTTCACGAAGCGACCTAAGTGCTTGGGAACCAGAATAATCAAACTCACATGCCTGACCGATGATGATAGGGCCAGAACCAATAATCAAAATGGATTTTAAATCTTTTCTCTTGGGCATTTTTGTAGGGTTATTGCTTGTTTTTTGCTTTCAGGTCAAAAAAAAGGTGTTACCTAGAAAAGTAACACCTTTAATTTAAATCTGAAATGCTATCATTATTTTTTATGTCTTGGCTCAGAGGAAACGGTTAATCTTTTTCTTCCCTTGGCTCTTCTTCTCGCAAGAACTTTTCTACCATTGGCAGTCGCCATGCGCTCCCTAAAACCATGCTTGTTTCTTCTCTTCCTTTTTGACGGCTGATACGTTCTTTTCATTTCGGAACTTTTTATGGATTTTGTTCGTGGGAAATGTTTTCCCGAAAAATTCTGGGCGCAAATATACGAAGACTTTTTACTTTGACAAGCCCCAAAAGAAAATATTTAAATTAGTTTTTAGTACTTTTGCCTCCTCTAAAACATTCGGAAAAAATCTCCAACTCTATGTTCAACAAAAATATCAAACTCGTTATCGCAGGTCTTATCATTGCTTATGCCGTGTACCAGTTCGTGGAGGGCAACATTGGCAATGGCATAGCCCTTATCCTGTTCTCCCTGGTGTTCATTTTCCTGTATTTCAGGAACGAGTTTATCCTCTTGGCCTTTCTGCGCATGCGCAAACAGGATTTGGAGGGTACCCAAAAATGGTTGGACAAGATCAAGAACCCTGAGGGAGCACTCATCAAAAAGCAGCAGGGCTACTTCAACTACCTGCACGGGATCATCTATTCCCAAAAGAACCTGACCCAGGCGGAAAAATACTTCAAAAAGGCCCTAAAACTAGGACTTACCATGGATTATGACGTGGCCATGGCGAAATTGAGCCTTGCCGGGATCGCCATGCAAAAGCGCAGAAAGCGCGAGGCCACCCAATTGTTGCAAGAAGCCAAAAAACTGGACAAAAACAACATGCTGACCGAACAGATCAAGATGATGCAGCAGCAGATGAAGAAAATCTAAGGGTAAATCTCCGATTTACAAATACCAAATTACAAAATCCCCGCCTGCGGCTGGCAGGCAAATACCAAGCCTGCTTCTTTGGAATTTACCTTTGGCTTCTTTTGGGCGTTATCAAAAGGACAATTGTTCTTCCATAGCCTATCCATCAATTCAGATATTACGTTTACTGGGAGTGAAATTTTAATTTTTTTCTCGCTAACTTCACTTATCGTTGGATATAATTGATTAAAACTAGTCATACTACGCAATTTAACAACCAATGAAGATTTGTATTTGGTGCAGAAAAAACGAAAGCCAAGTAACATTTGACAAAAAGGCGCATACTATTCCAAGATCACTTGGAGGAGAAAATATTTGTGAAAATGTTTGTGATGGATGCAATCATTATTTTGGTTCGCCCCAACCGTACTTACCCGCCAGCGAATTAGTACTAAAAGAGATGTTGAACATTTCTAAGTATTGTCTTCTTAAAAACACCAATTCAATTCCGAAAAACAAGCGTTACAAATCGGAATATTTTAATATCAACTGGAATAACTTTCACATAAGACTGAAACCCAGATATAGTTTAAGAATAGGATTTCAAGAAAAACTAGGGAGGCAATTTAGAAGAGGTATGTTCAAAGTTTTCCTTGAAGAACGTGAAAGACAAAGAAATGATGCCCTATCAGAACGATTTGACTTCATAAGGGAATTCGCAAGATATAATTTAGGAGACTTTCCAATTTATATTCAAGTACCAAGGTTCAAAGCGGTTTTCACAGCAATTCCTGATATTGAAAACCCACAGATTAGATTTACCGAACACAGCGACGAAATGGACAAGGAATTTAGAATCTATCGTTACCCCCTACTTGGACATACATTTTTAACACCAACCAGTCGTATGTTCGACGAACTCTGTAAGGACAATTTTGAAAAGCACATTATTAAAACAAACGATGTTGCCGGAATTTCAATCAAACGGATAAATTATGCAGAGGACATTGACTATACTTTTAGGCACATATTAGACTAAAAACTGCGTGGAGAATGGCTATAGCAAATTGGACAAAAAAGTGCTATGTTTAAGGGTTTGGGCGTGTTTTCTTAGCTCACTAAATCTTTTGGACTTGGCAATTAGAAAAATAAGATAATTACAAAAGCAAAAAACTTCAGCTCATAGATAAGGTAAGGAACCCAAAAAATCCAGTGCCTTAATCTACCTCCCCACGCCCGATGTTCGATAATACCCCTTGTTCGGGATCTCGATCACGTATTTTTTTCGGGAACTGTTGTTCAAATGGGGCTCGCGCAACCAAGGGTTGTGCCTTTTCAGCACTTTATAGTTGATTTCGTAGAGCTGGGCAAAGTCGGCCCAACTGGTCACGGCCGTGTCCACTTCCACGGTGAAGGTGGGTACTTTGGTATATAGATCCTCTTCCTCTACCAAAAAGCCATATTTACCAGGGTTGGCAATAATTTCCTTGATGGCCATGATACGGAACACGTAGCGGCCCGTCTCCTCTCCCAATAACAGATCGTAGTAATCCCCGGCCTTCTGGATGCCCATAAATCGTTGGATGCCTGCAGGACCTGCATTGTAAGCTGCAGCGGTCAGTGTCCAGCTGCCAAAGCGCTCCTTCCATTTCTTCAGATAGTCACAGGCCACCTGGGTGGATTTCTCGATATGATAGCGTTCGTCCACATTATCGTTCACCTCAAGGCCATATTCCCTTCCGGTATCTTTCATGATCTGCCAAAAACCGGTCGCTCCCGCAGGTGACACCACATTCTGAAGACCGCTTTCGGCCACGGCCAAATATTTGAAATCGTCCGGGATACCGTTCTTTTTCAAAATGGGCTCTATGATGGGGAAATACTTGTTGGCACGCTTCATCAGCAACAAAGCGTTGGACTGCCAGTAGGTGTTCACCAAAAACTCACGATCTACGCGTTCCATGATCTCCGGGTCGTCCAGCGGAACGGCTTCGCCTGCAAAATTGAGGTCTTCGGGGATCTCTATGGCACTGATCCTATAGCCTTGGGCCACATTTTTGTCGTTTACCACTTCTGCTTCGGGCGCTTTTTCCTCAACAGGTTCCGGGGTCGATTGGACCGCAAAAATGAAGGTGCCGGTCACCGCGATCAATCCAATAAATGCCAATATGTTCTTCAAGTGTTTCATAGCCAAAATTTTTATAGGGTACTGTAAAGATACTATATAGACGCCCTTATCCTAAAATTATTGTGGGGAGATTTTCATTGAACCACCTCGCCCGGTGTATGATCATGGTGTGGGTACCGTTCTTGACCACGATGCATTGCTTGATGTTGGCCAAGGGAAAAACCGTGTCCTTTTCTCCATGGATGTGGACCAAGTTCGGGGGTGGCACGGTCTGGTTCCAGTTCACGATCTGGTCAATGGACCAATCGATATACTGCTTGTCCCGGACGGAAAGATATTTTTCATAAAGGTGCAAACGTTTGGCAACCGTTTCGCCGAAGGCATATTTGGCCAAAAGCTCCACATTGGTCACCAATCCCGTCGGGAGCAGTTTGTGCACTTTGGTATATTTGGCAAAGAGCATCCGCTTGGGAAGTTCCGTCCTGCTTTTTACAGAGGAGACCACGATTACCTTTTTCGGATGGATGAACTTGGCCATTTCCTGCACCAACATTCCCCCGAAGGAAACCCCCAGCAATACAGGATTTTCATGCTTTATACGGGCGCACATTTGCTGTGCGTAGGCTTCTAGGGACATCCCTTTTTCCGGGATGGACCAATCCAACAAATGGACCTCAAAAGTTTCGGGGGAAAGATGGATGCCCTCAAAAATAGATGGTGCGGCTGCCATTCCCGGCATCAGGTACACATGGGTTTTAGTATCGGGCATATTTCATCAAAGATCGTCAACCACTAGGAAATTAACAATTTTTTGACTAATTTTGTATCCCTTTTGCAGCTGACCCCAGTTATTGAACTATTTTTTTTAGGGGATTGTTAGAATTATCTTTTGGATGATCTAAATCTTACAGAGTCATTAAAAACAGTACTATATGACAGAAATGGAAATTAACGACAATAGTTTCTTGCGCCAGTTTGAAACTACGGTCAATGGGCATTTAGCCAAAATTGAATACTCTTCCCAGGAGCGCAAGGTATTTTTGACCAAGCTGGTAATTCCTGAGGAAATTGACCAAGAGGGGTTCAAAGAGGACTTCATCAAAGCCGTTCTTCACCAAATCCAGGAGAAAAACCTTCGCGTGGTACCGACCAGTCCGCACATTGCAGGTTTCTTGAGGAAGAACAGACAGTACAAGGAAATGTTGCCTGTGGGAATCCGCATCTAATACGCAACAACCATCCAAAAGAACCAAAGCCCTCCCTTCCGGAAGGCTTTTTTTATGCCAAAATGGTATCAGAAACAAACTCGAAGCGCACCAGACCATCTTCATCGATCTCGGTAAGCTCCACCTGGTGCAATGTGTTCACCAGTTCAGGGTTCCAAGGAGCCTTTACCTTCACATAGTTTTCGGTAAACCCATGAATGTAGCCCATCTTGTTCTCCCCTTCGAACAATACGGTCCTGGTAGTGCCCAGTTGGCTCTCGTAGAAGGCCCTTCGTTTTTTGGCAGATAGGCCACGGAGCATTTTACTTCGTTTGTTCCTCACGTTTTTGGGAACCACTCCCTCCATGTCGGCCGCCAAAGTATTGTCCCTTTCGGAATAGGTGAAAACGTGCAGGTATGAAATGTCTAGTTCGTTCAGGAAATGATAGGTTTCAAGGAAATGCTCATCGGTCTCCCCGGGAAAGCCCACGATCACATCCACTCCTATGCAGGCATGTGGCATGGCCTTTTTGATGCGCTTCACCCGATCCACATAGAGATTGGAGAGATACCTTCTTCGCATCAACCGCAAAATAGTATCGCTCCCGCTTTGCAGGGGCACGTGGAAGTGGGGCACAAAGGAATTGCTCTGCGCCACGAAATCGATGGTCTCGTTTTTCAACAAGTTGGGCTCTATGGACGATATACGCAGCCGATGGATGCCGTCAATTTGGTCCAAGGCCTTCACAAGATCAAAAAAGGTATGCTCGTGTCGCTTGTTGCCAAACTCCCCCTTTCCATAATCCCCAATGTTCACCCCGGTCAGCACAATTTCCTTGATGTCCTGCGCCGCAATTTCACGGGCATTTTGCAGTACGTTCTCCAAGGAATCGCTTCGGGAAATGCCACGGGCCAAAGGGATGGTACAATAGGTGCATTTGTAGTCGCAACCGTCCTGGACCTTCAAAAAGGCACGGGTACGGTCCCCGATGGCATAACTGCCCACATAAAAGTCCGCTTCCTCGATCTCGCAGGAATGTATTTTGGCCTCCCCTCGACTGCGCTCGGGATGACTCAAAAGGTCGTTCAGGTAATCGGTGATCTTGAATTTTTCGGTGGCCCCCAACACCAGATCCACCCCGTCCACAGCGGCCAGTTCTTCGGGCTTGAGCTGTGCATAGCAGCCCACAGCGGCCACAAAGGCCTCGGGATTGGCTTTTTGGGCCTGTGTCACGATGGTCTTGAAGCGCTTATCGGCATTCTCGGTCACAGAACAGGTGTTGATCACATAAATGTCCGCTTTTTCGGAAAAATCCACACGCTCAAAGTCCTCCTTTTCAAAACTCCGCGCTATGGTGGAAGTTTCGGAAAAGTTGAGCTTGCATCCCAAGGTATAAAAAGCGACTTTTTTGTTCATTGACCAACCTTTGGTTTCTGGGCTGCAAAGATAATGATTTGTTGAGAGTTAGGCATAAAAGAAAGGTTTGTAATTTATGGATAACACTTTGTGGGCTGTATTGAAACTCCGGTGGTTTTCTGCTAACTTCGTTACATGTGCTGAATTCATTTCAGTATCGGTCGATATAGATCATTGGAATAAAACGATTCATATCTTTTAACATTATATGCAAGTCGATGAAAAATATGAAATCTGAAACACAAATTTTGAATGAGAGATTATCGGAAATTCTAGCAACATTGTTAGAACTTGAATATATAAAAAAGGATATAAAAACACTGATTAATTCTAAAGAAGAACATCGCAAAGAGACTTTACCAGAATCTCACTTTTTTTATAGACTTTATAGAAATTATATTAGATTATTTGTTATTGACATTTACAAAATAATTGGTAAAAAAGAAGACCATAATATTCAAAAACTTCTTGAATTTTGTAAAATAAATATAAAAACAATTGAATGGCGAAATTCAATCTCATTAGAAAAACTTCATTCCTTAAGCGATAGGTTATCAGGTATTTCTAAAAAATTTGAACAAATCGAAGGTTTACGGAACAAATACTACGCTCATAACGATAGGAAGAAAATGGCCTTCAAATATGAAATTTCACTAATAGAATTATGGGAAATTCTAGAAGGACTACAAAATATTTTCAGTGAACTAAATGTGGAATTTGATAACAACCAATGGCTTTTTGATATTCAATATACTTCGCCAGCCATCATGCGTGATTTATATAAATATAAAAAAATACGGAAATTAACATTGAATGAATACGGAGCAAGTAATTCGTTTGTTGAAACAAAAAAACTATTGGATATAATAAGAAGTCCATAAAAGCCTACATAATAAAGCTATGGCTTGTTCTCGTATACTTCTGAAAATCCTTGCGGATTTTCAGTTTAGTGTGTACTTGCAAAGTTAACTGCTAAACCACATAACTACTCATAGTCGAGACCGATAACGAAACCCAGTTTCCAACCAAAAATGCTTCCCGCTCCTTTCACCAAAAGCCCCTTTTCGCTCAAATCCATTATCCAGGGAAACAAAAAAACCAAAACCCTACCTTTAAGGGTAAACAGCGGTCCAATACAACATGCCAAAAAAAGTCTTCCTCAGTTTAAACTATCCTCAGCTCGCCATCGACATGCTACAACAAGCTGGATTCGATATCACCATCAACAAAAGCAATGACCCTATTCCGCAAGAGGAATTGATCAACATCTGTAAAGATTACAATGCCTTACTGAGTACGGGATCCAACAAAATCGATGCATACTTCTTAAAAAGCTGCCAACATTTGGACATTATCTCACAATTTGCCGTGGGGTATGACAATATCGATGTGAAGGCTGCCCAACAATGTGGCATTATCATTGGAAATGCACCCGGTGCCATGACCGAAGCCACCGCTGATGTGGCATTCGGACTTATGATCATGGTCTCCCGAAAAATGATTCACATGCACAAAACCATTGAAAAGGGCCAATGGAAACACTTTGTGCCCACCGCAAACCTTGGTTTTGAACTGGATGGGAAGACCTTGGGCGTATTGGGCCTGGGAACCATAGGCATGACCATGGCCAAACGATGCAAGGCTGCTTATGGCATGGATATCCTCTATCATAATCGGTCTAAAAATCAAGAAGCCGAAGAGAAACTCGGTGCGCAATATGTTTCCTTTGATGATCTGTTGACCCGAAGCGATGTCATCTCCGTACACTCCAATCTCACCGAGGAAACCAAAGGCTTGTTCAATAAGGATGCTTTTGACAAAATGAAGAAAAGCGCCATTTTCATCAATACGGCACGGGGAGGAATCCATAATGAAGCTGATTTGATATCCGCCCTAAAAAGCGGCTCCATTTGGGGAGCAGGGCTTGATGTCACCAACCCTGAACCCATGCAGCCCAACAATCCCTTGCTTCAAATGGAAAATGTGGCCGTGCTGCCCCACATTGGCTCCTCAACCGTGGAGGCCCGTAATGAAATGGCCCGCATGTCTGCCCTGAACATCATCGATTTTTATAAAACCGGAAAAATACCGTATCCCGTAACCTAGCTGGTGTATAAAATGTCGGTGGCATTGGCCAAAAATCCATAACTTCATCCATTACTAAAATCCGACTTATTATGAAACTTCGTTTACTGTTGCTGTGCCTTGCGGTGCTGGCCATCCAATCCTGCAAAAAAGAACCCGTTTCCTCCCTCGCTGACTATCAGGGGGGCGAAACCTACTCCGTGATCGTCGGTGAGAACAAAGTGGGCCATCTCAAGACGACCACTGTAGGTGACACCATCCATGTCGATTACGATTACAAGAACAACGGTCGTGGTCCGACCATGAAGGAAATCATTGTGCTGAACCCCGAAGGCTATCCCATCGATTGGAAGATCAGCGGGAACACCACTTTTGGCAATGCTGTGGACGAACATTTCTCCCTTGAGGGCACAAACGCTTCGTGGACGGATGCCACAGGTTCCGGCAATGCGAGCGTGGAAGGCGCCCAACTCTACGTGAACCAGTTCGGGAGTCCCTATTCCTCCGTGCTGGCCGCCAGATTGCTGTTGAACGCCCCCGAGAACACCTTGCCCGTACTTCCCGCAGGGAACCTGACGCTGACCGAAATGGAAAAAATCAGTGTGCCGCAGCCTTCCGGCGAGGGCGAACTGGCGCTGACCACCTACGCGCTTTCCGGGGCGGAACTGAACCCCTCCTATTTTATCCTGGACGACCAGAAACGTTTCTTCGCCTCCATTGACCCTCGGTACATTGTGATCCGTGAAGGTTTTGAGGTCGTGGAAAAGGACATGCGCCAACTGGCCGAAAACTATTCGGCCCAACGATACGAGACCCTTCAAAAGAAATATGCCCACAACTACGACAAAAAGGTGCGCATCCAGAACGTACGGGTGTTCGATCCCAAGACGATGGCACTCACCGACCCAGTTTCCGTGGTAGTGGCTGGTGAAAAGATCACGGCCATCGAGACGGCCGATGCCACTGGCGAGAACGAAGTGGTCATTGCAGGAAACGGTGGTACGTTGGTGCCCGGTCTGTACGAAATGCATGCCCACTCCGGCGACAACGGTGCCCTGTTGAACATCTTGGCAGGGGTGACTTCCTTCCGCGATATGGGGAACGACAACGAGGTGCTGTCCGATCTTATTGAAAAAATCAATTCCGGTGTATTGGCCGGCCCACGCATCACTCGATTGGGCTTTATCGAGGGCAAGAGCCAGTTCAACGCCAACAACGGGATCATCGTGGAAAGCGAGGCCGAGGCCCTGGCCGCGGTGGACACCTATGACAGTCTGGGCTATTATGGCGTAAAGCTCTACAACAGCATGAACGGGGATTGGGCGCCCGCCATCGTGAAAAAGGCCCATGAAAAAGGGCTCTTCGTGACCGGGCACGTGCCCGCCTTCTCCAACGCCAATGCCATGCTGAATGCCGGGTTTGACGAAATGACGCACATCAACCAGACCATGCTGGGCTGGGTGCTGGAACCCGAAGAGGACACCCGTACCCTGCTCCGCCTTACCGCCATGAAACGTTTTCCTGGACTGGACTTGAACAGTCCCAAAGTACAGGAGACCCTGGACCTCTTCGTGACGAACAAAACAGCCATTGACCCTACCCTATCCATCCATGAAAAATTGATGCTCTCCCGCAACGGGGAAGTATCGCCCGGCACCGAGGATTACATTGACCACATGCCGCCCAACGAGCAACGGGGCATGAAAGTGGCCCTGGCGCAGATTGCCGATGCGGAGGAGGACAAGGCCTATCGTGAAGCCTACCAAAAAATTGTGGAAACCCTCAAAATGATGAAAGACAAAGGCATTTTGATCGTGGCGGGGACCGACTTGGGCGGAGCCTTTAACCTGCACCGCGAACTGGAACTGTACACCGAACAGTTGGGCTACACCAATGCCGAGGTGCTGAAACTGGCCACCCACGACATGGCGCAGTATTTGGGCCAAGCCGATCTGGGCAGCATTGAACCCGGTAAATTGGCCGACTTCTTTTTGGTGCCCGGCAACCCGGTGGAGGACATCAAGGCGATAAAGAGCATAGCGTTGGTGGCCCGCGGAGGTACGTTTTACTATCCCACCGAGGTGTACCCCGAGTTTGGCATAGCGCCTTTCACCCAAATGCCCGAAGTAAAGGAATAGTAGGTTTCAACTACAGTTTAAAAAAAGCCAGTGACAGAAAATGTTGCTGGTTCTTTTGTTGATAAAAGCCCCTTACCTTTAAAAATTGACACGAAGCGTTTTTGGAAATGAACACAGCACAAAAACTGGGCTTTGGTCCCAACGCCAAACTATTGATGATCCACGCGGATGATGCCGGACTCTCACATGCGGAAAACCGGGCCACGATGCAGGCCTTGGAAAGAGGCATCGTGAACTCCTACAGCATTATGGTGCCCTGCCCTTGGTTTCATGAAATGGCCCTCTTTGCCAAAAGTCATCCCCAATACGATATGGGCCTGCACCTCACCCTTACCTGCGAATGGGAAACCTACCGTTTTGGTCCCGTGCTGCCCGTGTCGGAAGTGCCCGGTTTGGTGGACGAGCATGGACATTTCTTTAGAAAAAGGGAACAACTGCGCCAAAAGGCCACCGCCGAAGAAGTGGAAAAAGAACTAAGGGCCCAAATTGAAAAAGCCCTATTGTTGGGATTACGACCCACCCACTTGGACTCCCATATGTATAGCGTGGGATCCCACCCCGATTTTTTTAAGGTGTACAAACGCTTGGGCGAACAATACGGTCTCCCATTATTGATCAGCAAACAGATGATGGAGATGGTGGGACTGGACCCCATGGCGCACACAGCCCCCGACGACCTGACCATTGACCATACCTATTTGGGTGCCATTGCGGATTTTGAAAAAGGCCGATTTACCCAAGGGTACCAAGATATGGTGGAAAACCTACAACCGGGCCTGAACCAGATTTTGATCCACCCTGCTTTTGATGAGCCGGAAATGCAGGCCATTGCGATAAACCATCCCAACTTTGGGGCCAAATGGCGACAGATGGACTTTGACTTTTTTACCAGTGAAAAAACCAGGGACACCCTCCGAAAACACCATATTGAACTGGTGACCTGGGGCGAGCTCATGACCCACCGAAACAGGTCCCAAATTTAGTTCGGCCTCTTCCAAGAATTGCCCGATTTGTTGTTAGCTTTTTGTTGATGAAAATTGAAAACTAGATAGTTACAGCTATTGGACTTGTAGTTTTTTTGACTGAACTTCGTTATCGGTCGATACAATTCATTAAAACGAATCATATCTCTAACGTTAGCATCAATTATGAAAAATACATTTCTGGAAATGTTTTAAAGCATTAATAAATTGAATTATAAAGACCTAAAAAAAATTAAATGTCAGTGTGGAAGCAGGAAGCCATTGATAAAATGCTGTCTAATTTCTAAAGTTAAAAACAAAATTAGTCTTTCAAATATTTTGCCTCCAAATCCCGAAACTAATTTTTCACATCAAAAATGTTATATGCGTGTGACAAATAATTGTTCTGAACAAATTTCAAAAGAGCATATGGTGTCCGAAGGAGCTCTAAAAGAAGTTGATGACATAATTGAAGTAACCGGATTTCCCTGGTTAAAAAATAACTCCAAACAATTACATATTTCTGTTATAACTTCAAAAATCCTTTGTACACGACATAATAGCGCATTTTCGGCAATTGACAAGGAAGGAATTGAATTAGTCAGAGCAATTAAAGAATTTAGTAAGACAAACTATTCCGGCAGACAAAAATTAGCTGTATTTAATGGATTAGACATAGAGCGTTGGTTACTAAAAACTTTGTACGGATTACTTGATTCAAAAAACTTACAAATTGAACCTAACGAAAGACTTCGAGCCGAAATAGATGAAAAATGTATCGATTTATTAAACGGAACTGTTCCACACGCAGATAAGAGGGGTTTGTTTCTACGTTCTGAAATTAATACTCAAATTACGACGAAAAGAATTTTATCTATATCACCTATTATCAACAAATTAAAGCAAAATATTCAAGGTATAACAATAAATATGTTTGGGTTCGACTTTTTGTTATCAACTTGTCCAATAAACGTAGAGAATTCAAAATATAGACCAAACTATATTGTATTTTCAACTCCGAGAGATTCGAGAGTCATTCATCTGGTCTGGCCTGAGAAAAATAAAACAGAAATTGTCGAGTTCGTAACTTTTTAATTAATCAGAAATGTAGTTATTGGACTTGGCTTATTTATAATAAATAACTGTTGCTAACACCTCGTAATAATAATTGCTTGGTTATAGCCTTCTCTAAAACTCCTAATAATTCCTCCACTTCTTCGTCAGTTCAAAAACGTGTTCCAAGATGCGGGCCTCGGTATCGTTGAACGCCATGTTTCGGCGTTTCATCATGGCCGTGGCCACCTCAAAGGCCTTGCTGGGCAAAAAGGTGGAGAAGCCAGCGGCCCCGCCCCAACTATAGCTGGGTACAAAATTTCGGGGAAACCCACCGCCAAAGATGTTGGCACTCACCCCTACCACGGTCCCGGTATTGAACATCACATTGATGCCGCACTTGCTGTGGTCGCCCATCATGAGTCCGCAAAATTGGAGCCCTGTCCGGGCAAAGTTTTCGGTCCGATAGTTCCAAAGGCGTACTTCGGCGTAATTGTTCTTCAGGTTGGAGGTGTTCGTGTCCGCCCCGATGTTGCACCACTCCCCCAGCACGGAATTGCCCAAAAAGCCATCGTGCCCCTTGTTGGAGTTGGCGAACAGCACCGAGTTGTTCACCTCGCCGCCCAGTTTGCAGCCCGGTCCGGCCGTGGTGGGACCATAAATTTTGGCGCCCATCTTCACAATGGCATCCGCACAGAGCGCAAAACCGCCACGCACCATACTGCCCTCCATCATCAGGGCGTTCTTGCCGATATAAATAGGGCCTGTGGAAGCGTTCAGGGTACAGAACTCCACCGTGGCCCCTTCCTCCAAAAAAATATTCTCGGGGGCCAACACTTGGTTGGTTTGGGAAATGGGCTGGCTTTTTCTACCTGCGGTCAACAGGTCAAAATCGGCCTGCAATGCCTCCCCGTTCTTGGAAAAGATGTCCCATGTATTTTCGATCGTAATGCCTTCAAAGACATGGTCAATTAGTTGGTATTGCGTAGGATCAAAAGTCCCATCAAGGATTGTGGTGGCGTAGGCGATGTACTCGCTGCCATCCATCAGGGCTTCGCCCGGTTGCAACTTTTTAATGACCCGTACCAAATTTTCATTGGGAAGATAGCTGCCGTTGATCACGACATTTTTGTCACTTGTCCGCAGCGGGAATTTTTCCGACAGGTAGTCCTCCGTTTGGAAGCTCAGGGGCTCCCCTAGCCATTTCTCCCATTTTTCCCTAATGGTGAGGATGCCGATGCGCATCTCGGCCACAGGTCGGGTGAGTGTAAAGGGAAAAAGGTCTTCGCGGTGGGTACCATCGGAAAGGATAAAGTTCATAAGCTATGCTTTTGACTACCGTAAAAATAAAAAACGCCCCCGAAAAACATCGGGAGCGCTCCTATAAATCGTTAAAAAGGGTGACCTATTCGGCCTACTCCTCTTCTTGCTTGAACTTTTTGTACTTGTTCTTGAACTTATCGATCCTACCAGCGGTATCCACCAATTTGGTCTTACCGGTATAGAAGGGATGCGAAGTCCTTGAGATCTCCAACTTCACCAAAGGATATTCCACACCATCCACGGTGATGGTCTCCTTTGCCTCTGCAGTGGACTTGGTGATGAACACATCCTCGTTTGACATATCCTTAAAAGCCACCATTCTATAGTTTCCTGGGTGTATATCTTTTCTCATCGTCTTAAATGCTTAATCTCAGAATTTTCGAGGTGCAAATTTAATGATTTCTTTGACACGACCAACTCAAAAGACCTAAAAAATAAAAAAGTAACTTTAGCTGTAACAAAAAGCTTGGCCTGCCCACTAATTGGTACAATCAACACAAAAATCAAAAAAATGGAAGAACAACAACCAAAAACCGGAAAATTTGCCCTTAACTATGGCCTTATTCTTGGCGTAGTTTCAATTGTTTTCAGCATAATGCTGTACACCCAAGGTATGCATTACGAAATGAGCACACCGATCATGATCATTTCGATACTGCTTACCCTTGTGGTCATCTTATTGGGGGTCATGGCCTTCAAAAAAGCGAATGGCGGATACCTTACCCTCGGTGAGGCCCTAAAAGTTGCGGTGGGCATCGCCCTAATCTCCACGATCCTCTCCTTGGTCTACCAGTTCGTGCTCATCAACTTTATTGAGCCAGATTTCATGGACAAGGCCATGGAAATGGCCAAAGTCAAGACCATGGCGGAAAATCCCAGCATTACTGAGGAACAATGGCAACAAGGCGCCGAAATGCAAAAAAAGCTGGGTTGGCTAAGGTATCCGATAGGTCTGATCATGGGATGCCTCATTGGTTTGGTCATCGGGTTGATCACCGGACTCATCCTCAAAAAGTCCAAGCCGGAATACTAAACCAAAAAATACTACTTTTGAAAGGAATTCCAGAAACAAGCAATGCAGATTTCCATTGTAATTCCTTTGCTCAACGAGCACGAATCGCTTAAAGAACTACATGATTGGATTGTACAGGTGATGCAATCCAATCATTTTTTATATGAGATCATCTTTATAGATGATGGCA
>JASBTQ010000016.1 GCA_030148335.1 Allomuricauda sp.
TATGGAATTCCTTCGTCATGCTATTCCCGGATTACCTTCACCTGGCCGTCATTGCTCAATTTGATGATGGAGGAAGGGGAAGGGTTTTTGTTTTCGTCCGGCAAATTTACCACATAGTCCACTCCTTTTAAAATTTCCGGGCTTATATCCTTGAAACGATTTGGGGTGGGTTTCCCGGAGATGTTGGCCGAGGTGGAAACAATGGGTTTTCCAAATTTGTTGATGAGGTACTGGCAGAATTTGTCCGACGCGACCCGAATGGCCAGTGTGTTGTCTTCGGCAACGAGATTTTGGGCCACGCCCTTCGGTTCGTCAAAGACGATGGTGGTGGGCTTGGTGGCCAGGTCCATGATGTCGTAGGCCACTTCAGGCACTTGTTTCACATGACGTTCCAGCATCGCCTGGTTGGCGACGAGGCAGATTAGGGCCTTGCTGTCCTCCCTTTTTTTGAGGGCATATACTTTTTTTACGGCTTCGGGGTCGGAGGCATCACAGCCAATGCCCCACACGGTATCGGTAGGGTAGAGGATAAGGCCCCCTTCTTTCAGCACTCTGATGCAGTTGTTGATTTCTTCGGTCAAGATTTAAAATTTAAGATTAAAATATTCGGTAAGCGCCAACCATTGGGTTCTGTTTTTGTCTTGGCCTATGTTGGATTTTTTAAGCGAAACTTTCTGGCTTCCCCAAATTGGTATGGGTTCACCTGTCAATTTTGAAGATTGAAGAATTTTTGTGCCATTCAGTAATGACATTGCCTTAAACCACAAATCGTCAGCTTTAGGTGAAAGTTTCAAAAACAATTTGGTGTCCAAAACTTTTCCGTTCAGACTATTTGGTGGATACAGGGCTCCTGCAGATCCAATAGGCAATAATAATTCACTTTTTAATGTGGAATCATAATTGGTAGGCCACTGTTTGTAAGGTTTTAGCTCCCCATTTCCATTATAACTTATGATTCGGCTTTGATTAGCAATTATTGATACTGGATTGACCACATGCTCTGCATATAAAAACTCAAGCCATTGTTTTCTGTAAATAAGGTCGTCATCTGATGTGATAATCGTTTTACTTGGATATTTCTTGATGCTTTCCACCAGTTTTAGATGAGGGCAATCCAATGAAGAAAATTTGATTTCGAAAAAATCGCCTTCAAGTTTTTTAAGGGAAAGCGGAATGTTTTTTTCTTGTTCTCTATTCAACCATAAAATTATTTTCTCGGGAAGAACACTTTGATTTAGAATAGAACGAATGCAAATATGAAGAATTGAAAACCGTGAAGGAATAGAGGTTAAAGAAACTATGACGGGAACAGTTTTTTTTCCTTTCGTTAAACTTCCAATTGAATATAGTGATAGTTTGAACTGATTATACAGTGAAACAGGTATTTCCTTGAGTTTCATTATGGTTTTTTTGGAAGTACAAAATTAAGGATATGCAATAACATTTAATATTTCTATTTTTGCCTGAATGAGCCACGAAGAACGCGAAGCACCGAAAATATCCGTGATAGTGAGTACCTACAATGCCGAAGAGTGGCTGGAAAAGGTGCTTTGGGGATTCAATTGCCAGATTTTCAAGGACTTTGAGGTGGTGATTGCGGACGACGGATCGGGACCCAAGACCAAGGAACTTCTGGAGGAACTTTCCGAAAAGGTGTTCTACAACATTGTGCATGTGTGGCAGGAGGACGATGGGTTCCAAAAATCAAGGATCTTGAACAAGGCCGTGGAGGCCTGCAGTGCGGAATACATCATCATGACGGATGGGGACTGTATTCCCCGTGAGGATTTTGTGGAGGTGCATTACATCAATAAGGAACCCGGATATTTTATCTCGGGCGGTTACTACATGCTTCCGATGAACATTTCCAAAATGATCACTTTGGACGATATTGAAAAGCAAAATTGCTTCAACATCCATTGGCTGATGGACAAGGGCATTCCAAAAACGTTCAAGAACAACAAGCTCACCGCGAGCGGTTTCATTTCAAAGTTGCTGAACACCTTCACCCCGACCAATGCCAGTTGGAACGGCCACAATTCATCGGGATGGAAAAAAGACATCCTTAACGTGAACGGTTTTGATGAGCGTATGCAATATGGGGGGCAGGACCGGGAATTGGGCGAACGCCTCTTCAATTTTGGGATAAAGTCGAAACAACTGCGTTACAGTGCGGTCTGTGTGCACCTAGACCACAAAAGAGGTTATAAGACACCGGAGTCCATCGCCAAAAACCAAGCAATACGAAAGGAAACGAGATCAAAAAAAGCGGTCTGGACGCATTACGGCATTACCAAATAGTAGGCCAGTTCGTTCTTTTTTTCCAGTCTTTTCAACTCCCTGAACCTTTCCAGAACACCAAGTGCATTGAGGTAGCAAATGGTGATTCCCTTTTTGCCGTCCAAAAAGCCCAACCTGATCACGTAGTGGTTGAAGAATTTCCACATCGGTTTTACCGTCATCAATAGGTAATTGAAATGCTTTTCCTTGTAAAAATCTTCTTTGGCCTTCAATTGGCCGTACTTGAGCATCTTACCTTTATAATCCTCGTAATTTTTATAGCAATAATGGGTCAGTTTTTCCTTGAGGATACCTGAGTTTCCATCCACTTCAAGGGTTTCGTGCACCAACTTTTTATCCGTGAACTGCACCTTGCTTTTTCTAAAAAGTCTGTGGTTCTTATCGGTTTGCCAACCACTGAAATGCAACGGTTCATTTTGGAACATAAACTTGCGGTAGAACCAATAGGCCTCTTGGGCATTGGGGCTGTTTATGGTTTCAATGATTTCTTTCTGGAGCTTTTCGGTGACGACTTCGTCCGCGTCCAAGAACAGGACCCAATCATGGGCCGCTTGCTTGAGCGTAAAGGATTTTTGTGCGGTAAAATTTTCAAACGGATGTTGGATGACCTTCACCTTGGGGTGGTTTACCAAATACTCGTAGGTTCCATCCGTACTGTACGAATCCACTACAAGAATCTCATCGGCAAAGGAAACGGAATCTATACATCTTTCAATGTAGCCCATTTCGTTGTAAGTGATGATGAGTGCTGATAATTTTTGCTTTGGGGCGCTCAATCCAGCCATATTATTGGTATGGGGTTAATGGTTTTACAAAACTATAACAAAAAAACAGGTTAAAAATTGTTTTCCGTTTCTTTTTCTTACAACAACTGACTGCTTGAATCCCCTACCATTGGCGTTCCAATTTGTGGGTTCTCAGCAATTCGGTTTCTTTCTTTTAGATAGGATACCATTGGGATGGTTGCGTAAGGATGTGGATTTTTTGCCCTATTGCAGATGTAGGAAAGTTCTCAGGGCAGTAGTTTCCTTGTTTTGGCCAGAGCGGCCCCGATCACTTGGTGCATGTCATAGTATCTGTACTCTGCCAATCGGCCCCCAAAAATCGTCGTTGTGTCTTGCTCAGCCAATTTTTTGTACGTGTTGAACAGATCGGTGTTCTTGACGTCGTTGATGGGATAGTAGGGTTCATTGTCCAAAGAAGCCTCCAGTGGATATTCCTTGGTAATCACTGTGGTCTTTTGTTTGCCAAACTCAAAATGTTTGTGTTCGATGATCCTCGTGTAGGGGATGGAGGCTTCCGTATAGTTTACCACGGCATTGCCCTGATAATTGTCCTGATCGAGGGTCGTGTGCTCAAAATGAAGGCTACGGTATTCGAGCTTGCCATGGCGATAATCAAAATATTCATCGATTTTTCCAGTAAACACTACTTGTTTGGCCAGGCTTTCCAATTTTTTTCGGTCCTTGAAAAAATCCACATTTGTTCGGCACTCAATGCCGTCAAGAAGACCTTCGGTCAATTTGTTGTAGCCGCCAATGGGGATGCCTTGATAATCGTCGTTGAAATAGTTGTTGTCATACGTAAATCGTAAAGGCAACCTTTTGATGATAAAGGTCGGGAGTTCCGTTACTTTTCTTCCCCACTGCTTTTCGGTATAACCCTTGATCAATTTTTCATAGATGTCCCTGCCCGCCAATGCAAGTGCCTGTTCTTCCAAATTGGACGGGACCCTACCCTTGTATTCCTGGGTCTGTTCCGTGATGATGGCCTTGGCTTCATCTGGGGTGGAAATACCCCATAATTGGCGAAACGTGTTCATGTTGAACGGGAGGTTGTACAGTTCACCCTTGTAGTTGGCCAGCGGTGAGTTGGTGTATCTGTTGAACGGGACGAAACTGTTCACGTAGTCCCAAATAAATTTGTCGTTGGTGTGGAAAATGTGGGCCCCATACTTGTGCACGTTGATGCCGTCCACATCCTCACAGTAGGTATTGCCGCCAAGATGTTCCCTTTTGTCTATCACCAAACATTTTTTCCCCTTTTTGTGGGCTTCATGGGCAAAAACGGCACCATAGAGTCCAGCACCTACAATCAGAAAATCATATTCAGGTTCATGCATGTTGTCCACAATCTTTGGTTTATAATTTAAAGGCGATAGGTCGCAATTTATGGATTCGAGAAAATAAAAAAGGATATTTTTGAAAAAAACGGACCAAAATGCAAAACCGAAAACTGTTCTATATCTCCAGAAATTACAAGTTTTCCAGAAATGCGGCATCCAAGCCCAAAATGGACTGTGAAGCAGTGCTGTCCAAATCCGGATTCAAGAATCTTGGATTCCGGCAGAGCAACCACCCCAGCTCTGCCATAGGGGCGATCATCAGCTTTTTTGGGATTACAGGGGGATTGGTCCGGTTGCCTTTTTCATCGGTGCTCTGTATGCAATATCCACTCAGTAAATTTTTCGGTTACAAAGTGGCCGTGGCCAAGCTGAAAGGGTGTAAGCTGATCCTGATCGTCCACGATGTAAAAACGCTCATGGGCAAGAACAGGGATGCCGGAAAGGAGATGAAGCGGTTCAACAAGGCCGATGTGCTCATATTGCACAATCAGGTGATGATGCAGTGGTTCGCCGAAAATGGATACAAGGGAAAAATGGTTCCCTTGTACCTCTTCGATTATCTGTTGGCCGAAGGGCAAGAACTGCCCGAACAGTCTTTGGGCCAAGGGAATGAAATCGTTTTTGCAGGGGGACTGGGCATGGAAAAAAGTGCCTTTCTCTACCAATTGGATGAATTGCACCCGAACTTTACCCTCAAACTTTATGGAAACGGTTTTCAAAAGGAGAAAGTAAAAGAAGGTTCCGCATTGCACTACCAAGGAGTTTTTGCCCCCGATGAGGTCTTGGACCACTTGAAGGGAAATTTTGGCCTCGTATGGAACGGAAATGCCATCAGGGAATGCGATGGCGACTTTGGCAAGTACATCCAATACAACAATCCACACAAAACCTCCCTGTATTTATTGGCAGGCCTTCCCATCATCATTTGGAACAAAGCGGCTGTTGCCCAATTGGTGGAAAGAGAAAAAATAGGGTTTGCGATTGCCTCCTTGGAAGAATTGTCGGAAAAACTAGCCCAAATCGATGCGGCCACCTACGACCAAATGGTCGCCAATGTGCACACCATGAGAAACAAGATTGCCAATGGCCACTTCTTACAGGAAGCCGTTACAAATGCCTTGGCGCAGTTGGGGTAATGGTTTTTTAGACCGCTACGTCGTGTTCCCTTAGGGCGTTGTTCAGGGATGTTTTCTTGTCTGTACTTTCCTTACGTTTCCCGATGATGAGGGCACAGGGCACTTGGTACTCACCTGCGGGGAATTTTTTGGTATAACTTCCGGGGATCACCACCGATCTTGCAGGCACCCTTCCTTTCAATTCTATAGGTTCGTCGCCCGTTACATCAATGATCTTGGTGGAAGCGGTAAGGACCACATTGGCTCCCAGTACGGCCTCTTTTTCCACACGGACCCCTTCTACCACGATACAGCGCGAACCGATAAAGGCATTGTCCTCAATGATCACCGGGGCGGCTTGTAAGGGCTCCAACACCCCACCAATGCCAACACCACCGCTCAAGTGGACGTTCTTCCCGATCTGTGCACAACTGCCCACCGTGGCCCACGTGTCCACCATGGTACCTTCATCCACATAGGCGCCAATGTTCACGTAGCTGGGCATAAGGATGGTTCCCTTGGAAATGTATGCGCCATGTCTCGCCACCGCATGGGGCACCACACGCACGCCTTTCTCTTTGTATCCTCTTTTCAGTGGAATCTTATCGTGATATTCAAAAATGCCAGCTTCAAGGACCTCCATTTTTTGGATGGGGAAGTAGAGTACCACCGCTTTTTTCACCCACTCGTTGATTTGCCATCCCTCTTCGGTAGGCTCTGCACAGCGCAACTGGCCCAAATCGATTAGGTCTATAACCTTACGAATGGCCGTTTGGGTCGTTTCCTCTTCCAACAATGTTCTATTGTCCCACGCTTTTTCTATGAGCGTCCTTAATTCTGTCATTTCCTTAAATTTTTCGCAAAGATACGCCCCTCCACAGAATATTGCCCCCATTTTTAAGGCCATAACATTTTTAGGGTTATTTTTGCCAAAAAATTGTCTTGGCAAGAATTTTGGCTTTGGATTATGGTAAGGTGAGGACGGGAATTGCTGTCACGGACGAGCTCCAACTGATCGCTTCCGGGCTTACCACGGTGGAGACCAAAGATTTGATCCCGTTTTTGGAAAATTATTTTCAAAAGGAACAAGTGGAGCGGATCGTGGTGGGACTTCCCAGGCAGATGGACAATACCCCTTCGGGATCCGAAGCCCTTATCCAGGAATTTTTAAAGAAAATGTCGGCCAAGTTCCCTACCTATCCCGTGGAGCGCCAAGATGAAAGGTTCACTTCCAAATTGGCGGTACAATCCATGTTGGACAGTGGAATGAAAAAGAAAAAGCGCCAAGACAAGGCCTTGGTCGATGAAATAAGTGCCACGCTCATATTGCAGGCCTACTTAAACCGATTTTAGTTTTATGATTTTACCCATTGTTGCATACGGCGATCCCGTTCTACGAAAAAAAGCAGGTGACATTGCCCCAGAATACCCGAAGTTGGAAGAGTTGATCTCCAACATGTGGGAGACCATGTACAATGCCCATGGCGTTGGATTGGCGGCTCCCCAGGTCGGATTGCCCATACGTTTGTTCGTTGTGGACACCACCCCTTTTTCCGATGATGAAGACCTGAGCCCAGAAGATCAGGAAAAGTTGAACGGTTTCAAAAAAGTGTTCATCAATGCCAAGATCACAGAGGAGACCGGAAAGGAATGGGATTTTAACGAAGGTTGTTTGAGCATACCCGATATCCGGGAAGATGTAAAACGCAAACCCGAGATCACCATCAGCTATTTGGATGAAAACTTCAAGCCACATAACGAGACCTACGATGGTCTGTTGGCAAGGGTAATCCAACACGAATATGACCACATCGAGGGCATCATGTTCACGGACAAATTATCTTCCCTCAAAAAACGCCTGCTCAAAGGCCGTTTGGAAAAGATTTCCAAAGGAAAGATCGATGTGGACTACAGGATGAGGTTCCCCAATATCAAAAAAGGACGTTAAAAAAATCACAGTTTCCGATAATACCATATTTTTGCCCGCATAAAATATTTTAAATGGCACTAGACAAGATTTTATCTATTGGCGGAAAGCCCGGACTTTACAAACTACTGACCCAAACCAGAAGCGGCTTTGTCGGCGAATCCCTATTGGACGGCAAGCGTGTTACCGTGGGATTGCGGAGCAATGTGAGCGTACTTTCCGAAATCGCCATTTATACCTTGGAAGAGGAAGTGCCACTTCGTGAAGTCTTTCAAAAGATAAAAGAAAAGGAAGACGGCAAAAAGACCACCATCAACCACAAGGCCGACAAAATTGAGTTGGAGGAATATTTCTTCGAGATCCTCCCCAATTATGATGAGGATAGGGTGTATGCCAGTGATATCAAGAAAATCATCCAATGGTACAACATCCTGGTCGATAACAAGATCACCGATTTTGTTGTGGCCGAAGACGCTGAAGAAGTCCCCGCTGAAACAGCTTCCAGCGAGGAAGAATAAACTTTATTCCTTGGCCCAGTCCACCAACTTTGTTGGGTAATAATTGATTTTCATCTCGTTCAGATAGGGCACTTGCTGCGCCAATCGCTTTCTGTAGTCCTCCCAATCGCAATGTTCCGTTGGGGACCAGCCCAGTTCGGCATACCCAATGGCACGGGGAAAGGCCAAATATTCCATTCCGGCACTGTCGTCGATGGTCTCGGACCACAAAGGGGCCTCAATACCAAGGATGCTCTCCACGGGAAGGCCCTCCACCAAGGTTTCAGGGAGCCAATTGTAGGCCACGTCCACAGGGATAAGGCCTGCCCAGGTCAACCCATATTCCGAAATGGAATCGTACTTCATGTCCATATAGGTCTTTCCGGCCATCGAAATAAGGATCTTGGAACCGTTTTTGGCCGCTTTGGTGGCATGCTCCGGTTCGTTCCATAGTTGGACCACGGTGGAGGCGTCTATGTCAGCTTGGGCAATTTCGTTCCAGCCGATGGATCTTTTGCCATGCTTCAGTACAATCTTCTCCACTTTTTCCACAAAGTGGATGTAGTCCTTCTTCTTGGTCACATGGCTTTCATCCCCACCGATGTGGAAGTATGGGCCAGGGGTGATGGCTGCTATTTCGCCGATCACGTCATCCAGGAAACTGTAAACGGTATCTTTTTGGGCGTCAAAAGTGCTGAAACCAACTTTTGTCCCGGAGTAAGGTTTCACGGGTTTTCCATTACCGTTCAAGAAGGGATAGCTCACCGAAGCAGCGTTCGTATGTCCGGGCATGTCCACTTCGGGAACGATGGTGATGTGTCTTTCTGCGGCGTATCGAACCAATTCCTTATAATCCTCTTGGGTGAAAAAACCACTTTTGCCACCACCTACTTCGGTCGCTGCACCGATCTCTGTCAATTTTGGCCATGATTTTATCTCGATCCGCCATCCTTGGTCGTCCGTAAGGTGCAAGTGCAGCGTGTTGTATTTGTAATAAGCGAGGATGTCCATGAATTTTTTCACTTCGTCCACTGTAAAGAAATGGCGTGCCACATCCAACATGGCCCCACGATAGGCAAACTTGGGCGCATCGACTATTTTTCCAGTCGGTATCAGCCACAAAGGATGGTCGGTAAGCGTGTCGTTGCTTTGCTGTGGGATAAGTTGTCTAAGGGTCTGTATCCCCCTAAAGGCACCCGCAGCGGTTTTGGCGTTCAAAAGAATGGAATCTTTTTTGATATAGAGCTGGTAGGCCTCGGCCGACTCCAGTTCCAAACTGTCCGATTGGTTGATATATATCATCCGTTCCACCTTGTTGTCAGGTGTGGCGTTCACCGCAAGGTCCAGACCGGTCTTTCCCTTTATTTTTTCGGACAGGTATTTGCCCACCTCCTCAAATTTGGGGTCAACCGTCGAGGTATAAATGGTCGTACTGCTGTCCAGTCCAAAGGCACTGTGTGTGGCAATCGTCTTGACAGGTTTGGGGATCAAGGGAACAGTGGTCAAATCTGTTTTTGGAAAAACGATTTCCTTTTTTTCGGTTTGACAGGCGGCCAAACACACGATGGCAGCGAACAGTACTAAGGATCGGTATATCATAATGATCGATTGGTTATTCTACGTAATTTTTGATGACATCGTACCAGATGTCATACCCTTTTGAATTCATATGGAGTCCATCTTCAATAAAGATGTCCTGTTTTAGTTTCCGTTTCTCCAACATCGGGGACCAGACATCCACAAACTCCACACCCTCGGTTTTTGAGGCCAATCGGGCCAATTTTCTGTTCAAACGTCTGTACTTGCCCCGCAACTTCCATCTGGAAATACTGGGTTTGGGCGAAATAAGGACAATTTCCATGTCCGGTTTTCTTTCCTGAAGGGTCTGTATGATCTTTTCAGATGTGTTGAGGATGTCCCTTAATCTTTTTTTTGCAGAAATGTCATTGTCCCCTTCATAAATGAAGACCTTGGTCGGGGTGTAGGCCAGGATAAGATCATCAAGATAGAGGGCCAGATCCGAAAACTGGGATCCACCAAAACCCGTGTTCAACACTTGGTGGTCTGGAAAACGTTCTTGGAGATCGTTCCAAAATCGGATACTGGAACTTCCCGTGAATACTATAGTGGGTTGGGATGCATCCCAAATCGTGTCATATTTTTTTTGGATATCCGCCACCTCTTTTTTGAAAGGTTCGGGGGATTGCGAATGGCCAACGTAGGAGAGGAGCAATAGGGCAACTAGGATTCTCTTCATGGATCGAGATGTTTTCCCAAAAATAAGACATATGAACTTCATCCTAGGCTTGTCCTTTCTATTCCGTTTGAAAAAGTGTTGAAAAATGGTTGATACTCTTCGCAAATAACACCAAGATCCAATGGTGTCTAAAGTAGCGGATTTGTACTTTTGGCTAAAATATTATAGATGAACGCAAGACCAGAGCAGCTAAAAGCATTGGAACGCCTGTTGAACATCATGGACGAACTCCGTGAGCAATGTCCTTGGGACAAAAAACAGACCATGCAGACCCTCCGCCACCTCACCATAGAGGAAACCTACGAACTGGGTGATGCCATTCTGGATCATGATCTTGATGAGGTAAAAAAAGAACTTGGAGATCTTTTGTTGCACATTGTCTTTTATGCCAAGATCGGTTCCGAGACCCAGGATTTTGATATTGCGGATGTAGCTAATGGCATCTGCGAGAAATTGATCAATAGGCATCCGCACATTTATGGCGATGTCAAGGTGCAGGACGAGGAAGAGGTAAAGCAGAATTGGGAAAGCATCAAACTGAAGGAAGGGAAAAAAAGCGTGCTCGAAGGTGTGCCCAACAGTCTTCCGGCATTGGTGAAGGCCAACCGTATCCAGGAAAAAGTGGCCGGCGTGGGGTTCGACTGGGAGCATCCAGAACAGGTCTTTGAAAAACTGAAGGAGGAATTGGCAGAACTCCAGCATGAAGTGAAGCAAAATGATATGGACCAAATGGAGTCCGAGTTTGGGGATGTACTGTTTTCCATGGTGAACTACGCCCGTTTTCTGAAGATCAATCCAGAGAATGCCCTAGAGCGCACCAACAAGAAATTCATCAAGCGTTTCCAATATTTGGAGGGCAAGGCCAAGGAATCGGGAAAGACCTTGCGGGAAATGACCTTGGCAGAGATGGACATTTTTTGGGAAGAAGCAAAAGGTCTTTGAACAAGACCCTTCTGACCAAAAGAATTACTTGCTGAACTCCATAGAGGCATTGTCCCCTTGAGGGGACTTTAGGGGTGTTTTATCCCAAAAAGTTTATACAGATTCAGGGTGAAAAAAATTCCAATCCCACTATCTTTACGCTCTTTTTAAACCACCGAAGTGTTCCAGCAATACACCAAAGAATTCGCCTATAACCTCAAGTTGTCCTACCCCGTTATCTTGGGGATGTTGGGGCATACTTTTGTGGCCTTTGCCGACAACATCATGGTAGGGCAATTGGGCACGGCCGAATTGGCCGCGGTCTCTCTTGGAAACAGTTTTGTGTTCATTGCCATGTCCTTGGGCATTGGTTTTTCAACGGCCATAACCCCTTTGGTGGCGGAGGCAGATGGGGCAGGGGACCAAGCAGCGGGCAAGAATGCACTCAAGCACGGTTTGGTACTCTGTACACTACTGGGACTTTCCCTTTTCGGGGTCATTTTGCTTTGCAAGCCCCTGTTGTACCATATGGAGCAACCTCCAGAAGTGGTGGAACTCGCCATCCCATATTTGGAATTGGTGGCCTTTTCCTTGGTGCCCTTGGTCATGTTCCAGGCGTTCAAACAGTTTTCTGATGGATTGTCGCAGACCAAATACCCCATGATTGCCACCATTTTGGCCAACGTGGTCAATATTTCCCTCAATTACCTGCTTATTTTTGGTTCATTCGGATTTCCCAAGTTGGGGATTGTAGGTGCAGCCATCGGGACCTTGGCGTCACGTGTGGTAATGGTTGCCTTCATTTGGTTTCTGTTGAAGCAAAAGAAAAAATTTAAGGTTTATGTGACCCATTTCAATTTCAAAAAGATTGAGAAAAAGGTGATGAAAAAAATCATCAATCTTGGGTTTCCCTCTGCATTGCAGATGTTCTTTGAAGTGGCCATTTTCACGGCGGCCATCTGGCTGAGTGGGGTTTTGGGAAAAAATGCACAGGCGGCCAACCAGATTGCCCTCAACCTGAGCAGCATGACCTTCATGGTGGGCATGGGCCTCAGCGTGGCGGCAATGGTGCGTGTGGGCAACCAAAAAGGGCTTCAAAATTTCAGGGATCTCAAGCGGATAGCCGAATCCATCTTTTTTCTGACATTGCTATTGGAAATCGTATTTGCCGCCCTCTTTTTGATGGGCAGACATTGGTTCCCCACCATCTATTTGGATGTGGACGACCTTATGAACCAAGCGGACAACACCGAGGTGATTGTCATAGCGGCCAAGCTGTTGCTGGTCGCCGCCTTTTTTCAGATATCGGATGGATTGCAAGTGGTGGTGCTCGGGGCACTTCGTGGACTTCAGGATGTAAGGATCCCAACGCTCATCACCTTTGTGGCCTATTGGATGATAGGTTTCCCGATCAGTTATTATTTGGGACTGTTCACGGATTTTGGCAGCACGGGCATCTGGATCGGATTGCTATCGGGGCTAACAGCATCGGCGGTAATGTTGTATATTCGATTCAACTATTTGACGAAAAAATTGATTTCCCAATAACAAGGCTCCCAATGTTCGGGACCAAATTGAAAGCACATGGAACTACCTAAATTTTTATTGGCCGATAACACCGATTATCCTACGGCCATTTTCATAGTCCATACCGAATATCCACGATTTGTCATCAATCTGGAAGATGATGAAGTGGAGTGGCTGGAAGAATTTTCCCAAGAGGACGAAGCAGAGCTTGCCGAAGCGGCCGAAAGCCTTATCGAGGCGGCCACGGCGTTTTACGATAGGGAAGTCTCCAGATACGACGAATAATGTTGGACCAGCTCCTACAGTTCGACAAAGAGCTTTTCCTGTTCCTGAACGGATTGGGAACGGAGGCATGGGACGGTTTTTGGATGTTCATGACCACCACCCGCAATTCTGCCCCGCTCTATCTGCTGTTGCTCTACCTTACCTACAAACATTTTGGACTGAAGAAAACTGCCGTTGTTTTGGTTTCCATTGCCTTGCTGATTACTTGCACGGACCAGTTGTCCAATTTCTTCAAATATGGTGTTGCTAGATTGCGTCCTTGCCACGATCCGGAGATCAGTACCGTGATGCGTTTGGTAAAAAGTTATTGCGGCGGACAGTTCGGGTATTTTTCTGCCCATGCAGCCAATTCCTTTGGCCCGGCCATTTTCTTCACCGTTCTTTTTCGCAATAAGGTGAAATACATGGGTTGGATCTTGATACTTTGGGCCTCTGTTGTGGCCTACAGCAGGATTTATATCGGTGTGCACTATCCTTTGGATGTGGTCACCGGGGCTTTGGTCGGGTCTTTCTTCGGATGGGTATTTGCAAGGTTGGCTATATTTGCATTCCAAAAAATAGGTTCATGATCTCCACGGCCCGGTATTGGTTCTTTATTGTCCTGATTGTATTGGTGTACATCGTGGGGATGTTCGTGACCCTCTTCGAGAACGATTCGGCCCAGTTTGCGGTAATGGCCATGCGAATGGTCCAAGAGAATGATTTTTTGAGTCTTTTCAAAGGTCCGGAAGAATATCTGGACAAGCCACACATGCACTATTGGTTGGCCGCTCTCTCTTATAAAATTTTTGGAATACACGATTGGGCCTATCGCATCCCGGGCATATTGGCCACGTTTTTAGCTGCTTACAGCTGCTACGGGCTTGGAAAATTGCTCTATAACAAGGAGGTGGGACGCTTGGCCTCCCTCATATTCATGACCGCACAGACCATAGTGTTGGCCACTATAGATATCCGCACCGATGCCGTGCTGACCGGTTTCACCATTTTTGCGATATGGCAATTGGCGACTTTTATTGAAAAGGGAACTTTACAGAGTATCGCCTTGGGTGCCTTTGGGGCTGGGATGGCCTTTTCCACCAAGGGGCAGATAGCTCTGGTGGTCATTGGAATTTCTCTCTTGTGCCATTTGGCCTATACCCGGAAATGGGTACGTTTGCTCAATTGGCGGTTGTTGGTGGCCCTTTTGGTTTTTGGGTTGACCATTTCCCCGATGCTATATGCCTATTACCATCAATTTGACCTGCACCCGGAAAAGGTGATTCGTGGCAAGGACCACCGAAGTGGCATTTTCTTCATTTTTTGGGAACAGAGTTTTGAGCGGATGAGTGGTGAAGGAGTCGGGAAGAACAGCAGTGATTTCTTTTTCTTCTTCCATACCTTTTTGTGGGTGTTCCTGCCATGGACCGTTCTGGCATTGATTGGCTATTGGACGCAATTGAAAACATTTTGGCAAGCCAAATTTGCCCAGCGGCCACAATTGGAGTTTCTGACCGTTGGTGGCATTTCCATTCTATTCTTCCTGATCAGTTTTGCGCAGTTCAAACTACCGCATTACATCAATATTTTGATTCCACTCTATGCCGTGATGTCGGCCGCTTTCCTGTTTGGGCTGTATCAACGGGAAAAACAGAAAATGGCCAAGGTGATCTTGGGCATCCAATATTTTATATTGGGATTGGTGGTCGTCTTCGTCCTGCTGGTCTGTTTCTATGTGTTCCGATTGGAACAATGGTACGGGTATTTATTTTTGGCTGCAGTACTTGCACTGGCAGTCTATTTCATATTGAAAAAAGAAACGGTCTATGCAAAGATCGTGACAGTCGCCATTCTCAGCTCGTTAGTGTTGAACGGGTTGATGAATGCCCATTTCTATCCCAAATTACTTGAATATCAAGGGGGCTCTACCATGGCGGAAAAGGTGAGGGAGAACAACATTCCCGTGGACAAGATCTATAAGGTTTCGGAAAGGTACTCTTGGTCGTTGGATTTCTACAACAAAAAGCCGGTACAGATTACTTCACTGACGGAAATAGCCGACAAAAAAGATATTTGGGTCTATGCCACGGACGAGGAACTGGAGCAGTTGCGGAAAAATGGGTTCCAGTGGGACGAACAGATCACAGTGGATCAATTCCGGATTACCCGCCTACAGGCCAAATTCCTGAACCCGAACACTCGTGAGGGCAAGCTCAACCACATGCATTTGGTTCATTTGGATTGATTCGATTCCAGTTCCGGTTTTTTGAAATGGTACGCGATTCCCACAAAAGAAACGAGGGCCGTGATCAAAAAGAAGGTGAAACTGATACCAATGGATGTGCTCGCGTCCAGTCCCAACCATTTGGCACCATACAGAAAAGTGACTTCCCGGCTTCCAATGCCACCAATGGTCAATGGAATGACCGACACAATGGACGAGATTAAAAAGACGAAAAGATATTCGATGGCGTCCAGCGTAACCGATAATGATCTTAAAATAAAGAGCGCACAGACCAATTGCGCCAATTGCACCAGTGCCGAATACCAAAAAGATTTCCAAAAAACGGGAAGGGTAGTGGGGAAGAACGATTTGTTCACGAACCAAAACACGACCACACTTGCCGGAATGGCCACCATCAGCAGCCAGAAAAAGGATTGGAGGAATGCATTTTCGGACAGCAGGGCAAGGGCGCAGGCATACACGAACAGCAATAACATCCCGCTCAACCGGTCCAGCAGCAGACTTGAAACTACTTTTTTGGTGCCAGGTTGGTAGGCTTTTTGGACCACGTAGCCCTTATAGGCATCCCCACCGATTCCCCCGGGGAGGAAGAGGTTATAGAACATCCCGAGAAGATACAATTTCAGGTTGCTAGTGTGCGAAAGTTGGGCTCCTATTTGGTGAAAATACAGGTTCAGCCTGAATGCGGAGAGTACTTTGGAAACCACAAAAAACAGGAGTGCAAGAAACAGAAAAAGTGGGTCGCTCTTTCGGAGTGTCTGCAAAACATCCTTCAGATCTATTTTGGTGAAGATGAAGTAGATCAGCACTGCACTTACAACGATCTTTAGGACAGTGATCCCCTGTTTACGCAGCTTTTCCGTCACCTATGGTAATTTTTTTGATGCGATAGGGGCGTTTCTGTTGGGATTCGTAGTAGGTGCGTATCAACAGCTCCATCACGATGCCGATGGTGAACAGTTGGATGCCCCCCAAGATGAACATCATCCCAAAAATGAGCAAGGGCCTGCTGCCGATGTCCTCGCCAAACCCTAGTTTCACGATCAACAGGTAGATGTTGATGAATATGCCGAGGATGATCAGCAACACCCCAAAAATTCCGAAAAGATGAATGGGACGTTGGAAATATTTCCGGATGAAGAGCAACAACATCATGTCGGCCACCACCTTGAAAACGCGTTCCAGTCCATATTTGGAGACCCCGGCATGGCGCGCATGGTGCTTCACAGGGACCTGCTTGATCTGCCCACCTTCCAAAAAGGCCAAAAGCGTGATGAAACGGTGCATCTCGCCATACAGGTTCAGTCCTTTGGCTATGTCCCTAGTGAATACCTTCAGGGCACAACCATTGTCCTTGATGTCGAGTTTGGTCACCCTTCGCACCAAAAAGTTGGCGATTTTGGAAGGGATTTTCTTTACGAGGGAATCCTTACGTTTTTGACGGATGCCCGTGACCACATCATATTCCCCGCTCACGGCATATTCCAGCATGTGCGGAATGTCCGAAGGATCGTTCTGAAGGTCGCCGTCCATGGTGATGATGTATTCCCCTTCCGCATAGTCGAGTCCGGCGGCCAGGGCAAGGCTCTGTCCGTAATTTTTTTTCAGTTCGATGAGATGGACCTTGTCATCATCCATATCCTTGACCCTTTTTCGGGTCTGGTCCGTGGAAAAGTCATCCACATACACGATCTGGTAGTTGTATCCTTCAAGACTTTCATGGATCTTTTGGGTGAGAAGGACCGCATTGTCCTCTTCATTGTATAACGGAACCACTATGGATAAAAGGGAATCGGTGACGGTGCTCATTTCATTTTTGATCTGTGCAAATTTATCGCTTTTATTTAAAGTTCCTTGGTAATCTTGTCCAATAGGATTTTGGCCGCATAAAAAGGGGACACTTTGTTCTGCTCGATGTCCTTGAGCAATTCGTTCTGCACTTTGATGAAAGCAGGCTTTTGATGGAAAAACTGTTTGAGGTGGTCGTCCACGGTCTGAAGGAACCAGTTCTTGTTCTGGTTTTTCCTGTTTTTTTCAAAGAAGCCATTTTCCTTGTTCCAGCGTGCAAAATCTTCAACCATGGCCCAGATTTCACGGATACCGGTGTTTTCGGTAGCCGAACATTTCATCACTTTTGGGACCCATCCGTTTTGCTTTGGAGGATACAGGTGCAAGGCCCGTTTGAATTCTGTAACGGCCAGTTTGGCCTTTTCCACATTGTTGCCATCGGCCTTGTTGATGGCAATCGCATCCGCCATTTCCATAATGCCCCGTTTGATGCCCTGTAGCTCATCCCCGGCACCTGATAGCTTCAACAATAAAAAGAAATCCACCATACTGTGCACGGCAACCTCGCTCTGGCCCACGCCCACGGTCTCCACCAAGATCACATCGTATCCCGCCGCTTCGCAGAGCATGATGCTCTCACGGGTCTTTTGGGCCACCCCGCCCAACGAACTTCCCGAAGGGGAGGGCCTGATAAAGGCATTGGGGTCATTGGAAAGGGTCTGCATTCGGGTCTTGTCGCCCAAAATGCTGCCTTTGCTCAAGGAACTGGTGGGATCCACGGCCAGTACAGCGACCTTTTTGCCCATGGCCGTGAGTGTGGTACCCAAGGTTTCGATAAACGAGCTCTTGCCCACACCGGGCACGCCCGTAATCCCCAGCCGGATGCTCTCGACCGGCCTTGAAAGGCATTTTTCCACCACGGCATTGGCTTTTTCAAAATGGGCAGGCTGGGTACTTTCCAAAAGGGTGATGGCCTTGGCCAACAGGGCCTTGTCTCCCTTGAAGATGCCTTCGGTGAGGGTGTCCACGGAAATTTCCTGCCTGCGGAGGGTTTTGATCTTCAACACGGTATCTTCGGGTGTGCTCTTTTTCTTTGCCAAGGGTCGATGCTGGTTCAATTCATCACTAAGGTATAAAGTTTTTGTGGGTTAAAGGGAATGGGAGCAGTGCCTTTCTGTGGTCATTTCACAAAAATTTAATACCTATTGTAGGGGACTTCCAAATTCAAATTGGTAACTTTTCAACTCAATGTTCGGTCATTTTATGGAACCGATACAGAAACCTATAAACTAGATATGATGAAGACAATTTTTGAAAGTAAGGCCACCAATACGGGAGGTAGGGCAGGACATGTGGAGAGTGAGGACGGCGTATTGGATTTTGATATTTCCATGCCCAATTCCAAAGGAAAGCCCAACCCCAAGTCCACCAATCCCGAGGAACTTTTCGCGGCCGCATATTCCACTTGTTTTGCAGGGGCATTGCAGGCCGTTGCCAAGGAACATGGAGTGGACGATCTCGGGGATTTCAACGTGACGGCCACCATAGCCTTCAACAAAGAAGAGGAAGGATTTTTCCTTGAGGCCACCTTGGACGCCTATTTGCCTACAGTGGATCAGGAGACCGGGGAGGACTTGATCAATGCCGCCCACGAAATATGCCCATACAGCAAGGCGACAAGGGACAATATTACCGTTCACTTGAATCTTATGCTGGACGAGTAAAAAAGCATAACCTGTTCAAAATGAATCCTGTCGGTGGAAATCGGCGGGATTTTTTTGTTAAAAGTGAGCCAAAAACAACCTATTTTGCAACGTTGCGTTTTTCGCATCGTCCTTAAGTTGAACAGCTAAAAGACCAAACATAGAACCGAGCTTGTTTCATATTGAACTGGTGGAAAAGTGCAAGGCGAACGATCGTCAGGCACAATTGAAA
>JASBTQ010000034.1 GCA_030148335.1 Allomuricauda sp.
TACGGATCTTTATGGCTATGTGCCCTATACAGAGGCCATGTCCGGGGAGAGTTCGGGCATTTTTACCCCAAAATATGACGATCAGGAAACCGTGTACAACGGTGTGCTCCAGGATTTGGCCGATGCCGATGTCGCACTGGCCAAAGGAGAGACCATTGCAGGGTCAACAGGTGATGTCATCTATGATGGCGATGCTGCGCAATGGAGAAAATTGGCCAATTCACTGCGTCTTCGCTATTTGATGCGAATATCGAAAAGAAGGGATGTTTCCGCAGAAATGCAGGCCATTGTGAACGCAGGAAACTACATTAGCAACAATGCGGACAATGCCACATTGGTATATAGCGGCACGTCCAACACCGACTCTTGGCCAGAAAGCACCGGTCGTATCGGAGGGTTCGACGAAAAGAGCTTGTGTACTACACTATTGGATTATTTTGAGCTGTTCAATGATCCTCGCTTGGATATTTGGTTTGACCGAAATAGCGATGGCGAATGGGTGGGAATACCCATCGGTCTCAATCAGGACAATGCCCGTGCCTATGATGACCAGTACAGCCCAAGCCGTTTGGATGTGGAACTGTTCTACTTTTCTAGGACCGCTGCCCAGGCATACATCATGAAAAATTCAGAGGTACAGTTCATTTTGGCCGAAGCTGCGGAAAGAGGTTTTATCACAGGGAATGCCGAAACCTATTACAATGAAGGCATAAGGGCCAGTCTGTCCTATTGGGGAGTTCCAGATGCGGACATCGATACCTATTTGGCAGGGCCAACGGTACAATACGATGGTTCCTTGGAATTGCTCTTGACCCAAAAGACCATTGCCCTTTGGAATGTGGATTATCAAGGATGGATGGACTATAGAAGGACCGGTATGCCCGCTTTGGAAACCGGCCCGGATGACCTGAACGGAGGGCGTTATCCCGTGCGTTTCCTCTATCCTTCTTCAGAGCAGACCCTGAACAAGGCCAATTATGATGCAGCAGTGCAGGCCATGGGAGGTGAAGGTGATAACATCAACACACCTGGTTGGTGGGAAACTGGAAACAGGTATTAAAACGATTTGACCATTAAATAACCGACAAATGGTTGCCTTGGAAACGGGGCAGCCATTGTTGTTAAAATAAAATCACATGATAAAGAATGTATTTTTTGCGATCGGTTTAGTCACGATTTTTTTATCGGCCTGCTCTCGAAATACGGAGAACAATTCTGATATACAGCATATTGTGATCATTGGTGTGGATGGAATGAGTCCCAATGGCATCCAAAGGGCACATACACCGATGATGGATTCCATGATCCAAAATGGAGCGGCCACTATGCATGCCCGTTCAGTTTTGCCCTCAAGCTCCAGCCCCAATTGGGCCAGTATGATCATGGGGGCCGATACCGAACAGCATGGTATCACCTCGAATGGGTGGGAAAAATTCGACCACCAGTTGCCCCCCGTAGTGGCCACCAAAAATGGAACCTTTCCCACCATTTTCACCTTGTTCCATGACCAACAGCCCGAAGCCCATGTAGGGGCCATTTACGATTGGGACGGATTTGGGCGTTTGTTTGAAAAAGAAGATGTGGATTTTGACATTGATGGCGATCATGAGGATAATACCACACAACAGGCGGTGAGCTACATCAAGGAACACACCCCAAAATTCACTTTTGTGCATTTGGACCATGTGGACCATGCAGGTCACGCCTTGGGCCATGGCACTCCTGAGTATTTCAAAGCGGTGGAAAAGGCCGATTCCTTGATCACGGAGATTGTCAATGCCACCAAAGAAGTGGGTATTTTCGAAAAGACCCTGTTCATAGTTTCTGCCGATCACGGAGGAATCGGTTTGGGACATGGAGGAGAAAGCTTGGCTGAAATGGAGATTCCCTTCATTCTTTTTGGGGCCGGCATCAAAAAAGGGTACGAAATTGAAGAGACGGTGTACCAATATGACAATGCACCGACTGTGGCCTATGCCATGGGACTGCAAACACCCCAATCTTGGATCGGGAGGCCCGTAAAAGGAGCTTTTATTGGGAATGAAAAACCCAATTTGATCTATAAACGAAAAGAACTGATTGCCCAACCCAAGATCCTTCCCGATGCAGGCCATTTTGAACCTGCCGGAGGTATTTTCAATGCAGATTCGGTGGCCGTGGTGATGCAAAACCCCAACAATTTGGGTGAAATCAGGTACACGATGGGCAACGCCGTTCCGACTATGGAAAATAGTAAGGTCTATCAAGATACCTTCTATCTGAAGCAAACTGTGATTGTCAAAGCTGGGATTTTTCAAGATGACCAATTGTTGAGTACCATTGCGGAGGCCAATTTCCGATTGGTCCCAGAAACCAAAGAAGACCCCGTTACCTATACCATTTATTATGGCGAAGAGATGGACAAATTACCCGATTTTTCTACCTTGAAACCTATAAAGGAAGGTTACGTGACAGAATTCTCCCCGAAAGCGATATTGACGGAAGGTGTCCAACAAGAACAAGTGGCCTTGGTGCTGGAAAGTTATTTGGACATCCCCAAAGAGGGGAAATATGGGTTTTTCACCAACAGCGATGATGGTAGCAAACTCTATGTGAATGGAAAATTAGTGGTGGACAACGACGGTGACCATGGTGTTGTGGAACGCGGGGAAGCTATTGAACTTGCCAAAGGCAAACATTTGATCAGGGTCGAATTTTTTAACGGTGGGGGAGGCTATCATTTGGATGTGAAATACCAAGGGGACAGTATTCCAAAGCAGATCATTCCCGCCAATCATTTGTATAGGGAAAAATAGCATAAATCAACCAATATGAAGCACGATAGGCACAACGCGGAATCTGTTGTGGAAGGCGACATCAACCTTACCTCTGCAAGGGGCGAATGGTTAAAGGAAGAAGTGAACGACCAGACCAAGCAACTGTTGGAAAAGGATGCGAAGTACTTTTTGCACCAATCCATGTCCACCCCGTGTTTGGACGTTTTAAAAAACTGCGAAGGCTCCTATTTGGAGAGTATTTCAGGGAAGCGTTACCTGGATTTTCATGGCAACAATGTGCACCAAGTAGGGTTTTCCCATCCCAAAATGGTGAGTGCGCTCATGGGACAACTTCAGGAACTCACGTTTTCCACCCGAAGATATACCAATGAAAAAGCCATTCAGTTTGCGGAGAAACTGACTTCCTATACCCCAAAAGGCCTGAACCGTATTTTGCTTACCCCGAACGGGAGTTCTTCCATCAGCATTGCCTTGAAGTTGGCCCGTGCGGTGACCGGAAAACATAAGGTGGTTTCCTTTTGGGATTCGTTCCATGGCGCCAACTTGGATGCCATCAGCGTAGGCGGGGAATCCATTTTTCAGGAACATATGGGTCCGTTGATGCCCGGTGTGGAACGCATTCCGCCACCCATAACCTATCGCGGTATTTTTGAAGGGAACGAAGAAAAAGCCTTGGAATACTTGGAACATGTGTTGTCCAAAGACGATGAGGTCGGTGCCTTTTTGGCCGAGACCATTCGCAACACCGATGTGCAGATTCCATCAGCAGCATATTGGCAAGGTGCCCGCGAACTTTGTGACAAATATGGGGTGCTGTTGATTTTGGACGAAATCCCGATTGCTTTCGGGCGTACCGGAAAAATGTTCGCTTACGAACTTTTCGGTATCGAACCGGACATTCTCTGTCTGGGCAAGGGCTTGGGCGGGGGCATTGTTCCCCAAGCAGCCATTGTTACCCGAGAGGAGTATAACCGTTTCGGGCATATCTCCTTGGGGCACTACACGCATGAAAAAAGCCCGTTGGGCTCCGTGGCCGGATTGACCCTTTTGGAAATCATCGAAGAAGAAAATCTATTGCAAAAAGTAAAGGCAGATGAGGAATTCATGAAAAAGGCCCTTTACAAAATGCACCGAAAATATTCTCTAATTGGAGATGTAAGAGGAGTCGGGCTTTTATGGGGCATCGAATTGGTGACCAATCGGACCACCAAGGAAAAAGCGACCGCTGAAGCCGAGGAAATCATGTATGAATGCCTTAGGAATGGGTTGAGTTTCAAAGTTTCCAAAGGAAACGTACTTCAACTTTCCCCGCCTTTGACCATTTCCAGGGAAGAACTGGAAAAAGCCTTAGAGATTTTGAACGAAGCCTTTTTAAAAACCAACGCCATAGCCTAATGAAAAAAATCAACCAACTACTGATCTACCTATTTGTGGGCATTGCCCCAATCATGGCCCAAACGGAGCCAAAGATGTTGATACAACCCTATCTGCAGGATGCCGAGCCCAATTCCATCACCATCATGTGGGAGACCTCCCATGGAGAGGAAAGCATTGTGGAATACGGAACTTCGCCAAAACTGGGCAAAAAGGCCCAAGGCAAGGCCGAGGGCATCAATTTTTCAGAGTCCAGGGTACATACCGTAAAGTTGACAGGCTTGGACCGCTTTACCGAATATTACTATCGGGTCAGGACGGGCAAGGCCCGATCGGATATCTATCAATTCAAAACACCGCCGTTTGCCAGTGATGAGGAATCGTTCAACATTGTCGCCATGAGCGATATGCAATACGATGGCCAAAACCCGAACAAATTTTCAGAAGTGGTCAATCAAGGCGTACTCCACTATTTGGAAAAGGAATACGGCGGCAAATTGCCCGATAATTTGGCCATGGTGTTGATTCCGGGGGATTTGGTGGCCAGTGGGAGCGAATACTACCAGTGGAAGGAACACTTTTTTGACCCGGCCCAAAAATTGTTTGCTGAGGTACCCGTGTACCCTGTTTTAGGAAACCATGAACGCAACTCTATTTTTTACTTCAAATATTTCAGCCTGCCCGAAAACGGCACCCCTGCCTTTGCGGAACATTGGTGGTACAAGGATTACGGCAATACCCGTGTGATCGGACTCAACTCCAACGAAGGGTATCGGGATTTGAAAGATCAATACCAGTGGCTGGAAAAGGTCTTGGCAGAAACGGAAAAGGACAACAACATCGATTTTGTCTTTGCCCAGCTTCACCATCCCCACAAATCGGAGCTTTGGATTCCCGGGGAAGAGGAATCTACGGGAAAAGTGGTCAAAATGCTGGAGGAATTCTCCACAAAGACCGGAAAACCAAGCGTTCACTTTTTTGGACATACACACGGATATTCCCGTGGTCAGTCCAAAGACCATAAGCATTTATGGATCAATGTGGCCTCCGCGGGAGGCTCCCTAGACAATTGGGGGGAGTTTGAAGGCAGGGATTATGACGAGTTCACCGTTTCCCAAGATGAATATGGTTTTGTGATGGTAGAGGTGGACGGCAACCGAAACGACCCTAAATTTACTATTAAACGGATCAGTCGTGGCAATGAATCCAAGTTTAGGGAGAATGAGCTCCGCGATAGCATTACCATTTGGAAATTGGAAAAGAAACCCGAAACCCCCAAAGTGATTTCGCCAACAAACGATGCAGAGGTTGAAGGTGAATTTACGATGCTGAAAGCTGGGAAGTTTTCAAGTTCGATCAATGGAGCTTTCCACGCTGCCGCCCATTGGCAGGTTTCAGAAACCAAGGATTTTGAAAAATTGGCCTTGGACAGTTGGAAGCAACATGAAAACTGGTATTATGAAGAAGACCGTCAAAAAAATGACGATCTTACCGATGAAAAGACCAAACGATTGAAACCCGGAACCACCTATTATTGGAGGGTCCGTTACCGTGACCAAAACCTCAATTGGAGCGATTGGTCTGAAACAGCATCATTTAAAACCAAATAAAAATGAAAAGCAAGATTTTACTTTTGATGGCTGCCTTGGTAGCTTTTCTTAAGATCAATGCACAGGATCACGACACCAAGGTCATTTTGATCACTTTGGACGGCTACCGTTGGCAGGAGCTCTTCACGGGTGCCGATTCCTTATTGATTGGCAACAAGGAGTACGTTCATGAAGTAGATGCGTTGAAGGAAGCTTTTTGGAAAGAAACTCCCCAAGAGCGAAGAGAGGTCCTGATGCCTTTTTTCTGGACCCAAGTGTCCAAAATGGGCCAGTTGCATGGCAACAGGAGTTTGGGCAGCAAAGTGGACCTGACCAACAGAATGTGGTTTTCCTATCCGGGCTACAACGAAATCCTGACCGGGGCTGCCGATGACAAGAACATCCGCAGCAATGATAAGGTGCCCAATCCCAATACCACCATTTTGGAACGCTACAATAACACCCCGCAGGGCAAGGATAAAGTGGCCGCCTTTGGCAGTTGGGATGTGTTCCCGTCCATCATCAACGAGGAGCGTTCCGGTGTTCCTGTGAATGCCGGTTTTGAAACGGCCACCGAAAATCTCACCGAAAGGGAAAAATTCCTGAACCAACTTCAGGGTCAAATTCCAAGTCCTTGGGGCAGCGTTCGTTTGGATGCCTTCACCCATCATTATGCCTTGGAGCATATGAAAAAAGCGCATCCGAAGCTGGTATTTGTCTCTTATGGGGAAACGGATGACTTTGCCCATGATGGCGATTATCAAGCGTATCTGAAATCGGCCCACAACACTGATGCTTTGATCAAGGAACTATGGGACTTTACCCAACAGGATGATTTTTATAAAGGACAAACGGTTTTTATCATCACTACCGACCACGGCAGGGGGACCGAGCCTTTGGATACCTGGAGAAGCCACGGGAGTGATATCAAAGGGGCCAATGAGGTCTGGATGGTCAATTTTGGAAAGGACGTAAAGGCCTTGGGCGAGGTAAAACAAGAAGAACAATTGCATTCCAACCAGATTGCACCCACGATATTGAACCTATTGGACGTCCCATTACCCAAAGAAATGGAAGGGTCGCCCCTAAAGCTTTAGTTTAAGTAGGTTTTATTTCAGTTAATTAGTATGTTCAAGGCCCATACCTTAAGGTATGGGCCTTGTAGTTAGTGGAAATTCGAAAAAAGCACATCTTTTTTCCAAAATGGTTACCTTAGGACGGCGATTTCTACACCATGAAAGAAGAACTTTTAGAGACGTTCCGGGGACATTTTGAACAACCGCTGATAGATGAGATCTTGGAAGTGGGAAAACTCATGGAAGTCCCCGCAGGCGAGACCATAATGGATATTGGCCAGTACATCAGGAGCATACCCCTCCTGCTATCAGGGGCCATAAAGGTCCTTAGGGAAGATGAGGAAGGGGACGAACTGCTTTTGTACTATCTGGAACAAGGGGAGACCTGTTCGGTCACCATGGCCTGCTGTATGGGGCATACCAAGAGCGAGATCAGGGCCATTGCCGAGACAGATGCCAGCATTGTGATGGTTCCCGTGCAGAAAATGGAAGAATGGATAGGCAAATACAAAGGATGGCGCAACTATGTTTTCGAAAGCTACCACAACCGCCTGAACGAGTTGTTGCAGACCGTGGACAGCATTGCGTTCAAGAATTTGGACCAACGTTTGGTGGATTACCTCAAAAAGAAGGTGGAGGTGACCAACGACAACAAGATCCAGAGCACCCATCAGGAGATTGCCTATGACCTGCATACCTCAAGGGTCGTCATTTCCAGATTGTTGAAAAAGCTCGAAAAAATGAAGAAACTGGTGCTGCACAGAAGCTACATCCAGGTCATAGATCTATAACTTTGTTCCTTAAGTTACCGAGGGTTGCCCCGGGACAACCTATTTTTGTATAAAATCCACCGCATGATCAAACGGTTCTTCCCATTTTTATCTTGGATGGCCACCTATAACAAGACATTGCTACGCGGTGACCTCACTGCGGGCCTTACCGTGGGAATCATGTTGGTGCCCCAGGGCATGGCCTATGCCATGATAGCGGGAATGCCCCCTATTTATGGACTCTATGCCGCTTTGGTGCCCCAGTTGGTGTACGGCTTGATGGGAACTTCCCGACAGTTGGCCGTGGGCCCTGTGGCCATGGACTCCCTATTGGTCGCCACAGGTGTTGGAGCCCTGCAGTTGCTCAATGAGGAAGATTATATTGCAGCGGTACTTTTCTTGACCCTGCTCATCGGGGGGTTGCAACTCTTGATGGGAATCTTCAGGATGGGGTTCTTTGTCAACTTTTTGTCCAAACCGGTCATCAGCGGGTTTACATCGGCTGCGGCCATTTTGATCAGCTTGGGACAATTGAACCACATATTGGGCACCAACTTTGCGCAGTCCAGCAGGGTACATGAACTTGTTCCCAATATCATCGGAAGCCTGGGGTACATCCACTGGCTGACCTTTGGTCTGGGCGTTGGGTCCATTGCATTGATATTTCTGTTGGGAAGGTTCAGTAAAAAGTTGCCGGTTCCCTTATTGATGGTGGTTATGGGGATTTTGGCCGTGGTGATTTTCGGGTTGGAGACCAAGGGGATCCATATTGTGGGCGATATTCCAAAAGGTCTTCCTGGCTTTCAGCCCCCTGAGTTCCAATGGGACAAACTAGGGCAGCTCATGCCCATTGCCATTACCGTGGCACTTTTCGGCTTCATGGAATCCGTTTCCATCGCCAAGACGGTCGAAGAAAAACATCCAGAGTACGAACTGGATGCCGATCAAGAACTTCGGGCATTAGGACTTTCCAATGTTTTGGGTTCGTTTTTCCAGTCTTTTTCGGTCTCGGGAAGTTTCTCAAGGACCGCCGTGAACGATCAGGCTGGTGCCAAAACGGGAATGTCCCTGATCTTTAGCACCTTGATCATTGCAGGGGTGCTACTCTTCCTGACCCCTTTGTTCTATAATCTCCCCGCAGTGATCTTGGGTGCCATCATCATCGTTTCCGTGATGGGCCTCATCGATATCCAATACCCTTTGGCCCTCTGGAAAAACAGAAAGGACGAGTTCCTGCTGCTGGCCGCCACCTTCTTGATGACGCTCTTCATCGGGTTGATGGAGGGAATCCTTTTCGGGGTGTTGCTGTCCCTGATGCTGGTGGTGTATCGAATATCCAAACCGCACATGGCGGTCTTGGGAAGGATCAAGGGCACCAACTATTTCAAGAATATCGACCGTTTTTCGGGGGATGTTGAAGTGGATGCCGATAAATTGGTCATACGGTTCGATGCCCAATTGTATTTTGGGAACAAGGATTATTTCAAAAAGCAACTCTATCGGCAAATGGCCAAAAAAGGCCCAGTCCTGAAATACATCATCCTGAATGCGGAACCCATCAATTACATAGACAGCAGCGCCGCAGCCATGCTGGAACGCATCATATTGGACTTTAGGCAAAGAGGGATCCACTTCTTGATTGCGGCGGCCATAGGCCCCACAAGGGATATTCTGTACAGTAGTGGGATCGTTGATATCCTTGGGGAGGAAAACCTGTTTGTCCAGACCTTTGATGCCGTGGACTCCTGTTCCGAAAAGAAGGAAAGGAGTGTCATGCAGAAAAAGATAACATTACAGTCCAAGACAAAGAGTTTGTAACTTTGGTGACTGCGCGATACAGTGCACCATATTAATTTTGTTGAAAAATCAGAGGAGATGAAAATAGAACAGATATATACCGGATGTTTGGCACAAGGAGCCTATTATATTGAAAGTGAAGGAGAAGCTGCCATCATAGACCCGCTTCGCGAAGTGGAACCCTATCTGAAAAGGGCCAAGGACGAAGGTGCCGTCATCAAGTACATTTTTGAGACCCATTTCCATGCCGATTTTGTAAGTGGGCATGTCACCCTTTCCAAGGAAACGGGCGCGCCGATCATTTACGGCCCCACGGCCCAACCTGCTTTTGAGGCCATTATTGCCGAAGATGGACAGGAGTTCCCTTTGGGAAAATTGACCATCAAGGTGCTGCACACCCCAGGGCACACTATGGAAAGCACCACTTTTTTGCTGAAGGACGAATCCGGAAAGGACCATGCCATTTTTAGTGGGGATACCTTGTTCCTAGGGGATGTAGGTCGTCCGGACCTGGCCCAGAAAGCGGCCCACATGACCCAAGAGGAGCTGGCCGGAACCCTTTTCGACAGCCTTCGAAGCAAGATCATGCCCTTGGCCGATGATGTGATCGTATATCCGGCCCACGGAGCCGGTTCCGCCTGTGGAAAGAACATGATGAAGGAAACGGTGGATACCTTGGGCAACCAGAAAAAGATGAACTATGCCCTTCGGGCAGATATGACCCGCGAGGAATTCATCAAGGAAGTGACGGAAGGCCTTTTGCCTCCACCACAATACTTCCCCCTGAACGTGAAAATGAACAAGGAAGGCTACGAAGATATCGACACTGTTCTGGAAAGAGGTACGCAGGCACTGACACCAGAGGCTTTTGAAACTGCCGCCAACGAAACAGGAGCCGTTGTTCTTGATGTGCGCCATCAAGATGATTTTGCCAAAGGCCATGTGCCACGCTCCATATTCATCGGTCTGGATGGAAGCTTCGCCCCTTGGGTAGGCGCATTGATTGCCGATGTGAAGCAACCCATTCTCCTCGTTACCCCTGAAGGCAGGGAAGAAGAGACCGTCACCCGGCTTTCAAGGGTTGGTTTTGACCATACCTTGGGCTATCTGAAAGGAGGAGTTGAGGCTTGGAAAGAAGCGGGCAAGGAAATCGATACGGTGGACAGTGTGAATGCCGAGCAATTGAAAACCCTCATGGAAAAAGGGGTGCCCGTGTACGATGTGAGGAAGGAATCCGAGTTCATTGCGGAGCATGTGGAAAAAGCCCATTTGACCCCGTTGGACTATATCAACGACCATTTGGCGGAATTTCCAGAGAAGGAAACCTTTTATGTGCATTGCGCGGGAGGCTATAGGAGCATGATCGCTTCCTCCATCCTGAAGAGCAGGGGCATCCATAATTTGATCGATGTTACAGGAGGTTTTGCCGACATCAAAAAGGCAGGGATTCCCGTAACGGACTATGTGTGTCCCACTACGTTGAAATAAGGCCCGGACAACTTCGGAAAAAATCAGGAAAAGTTGGTTTTGTGTAACCATCGTTACTGACCCCTATAGGTCGGGCGGGGTATTTTTGACCCTTAAAATAACGATACGATGTCAATACTTAGCTTTTTGTTCAAAGGACAAAACCTTCCCGATGAAATTCAGATCATGGATAGGGAAGCATACAAAGCAGCCATTTCCAAAGGCAAGGTCCAATTGGTGGATGTGAGGACCAAGGCAGAGTTCATGTCGGGCCACATCAAAGGTGCCAAAAACATTGATTTTTTTCAAGGGTCAGCATTTGAGGCCGCCTTTTCCACATTTAAAAAAGATGCCCCCGTGTACATTTATTGTCAATCGGGGAATAGGAGCCAAAGGGCTGCTAAGAGACTCGTGGATCTTGGGTTTACAAAAGTGTACGATCTTAGGGGCGGATACAGGTCCTGGAGCTATTGAGACTTCAGAAAAGACCTGATTATTCTTTCTGCTTGTTTTTTTTGAAACCATAGATGGATTGGCTCCAAAATCCTTTCGGGAGTTGATCATCGCCCGGAAAACCGAGTCCAATTTTTCCACTGTTCTCCGGGATATAATTTGTTTTGAACAGATAGTCCCAAACACTCAGGCTGATCCCAAAATTCACACCATACGAGCCTTCAGGAATGGTGTAGGCATGGTGGTACAGGTGCATCACGGGATTGTTCAGGATGTATTTGAGCGGACCATAGGTCAGTTTGATGTTGGAGTGGTTGAAATGTCCGATGGCTATGGCGGCAAAGTGCACAATATAGGCCTGCTCAGGTTCAAACCCTCCCAATACCATCACCCCCAATGTCTTTAATGGTTTGTAGAGGATGTTTTCCATCCAGTGGTACCTCAAATGTGCCGCAAACCCCATTTCCTTGACACTGTGGTGCACTTTGTGGAACTCCCAGAGCACGGGATATTTGTGCAGCAATACATGGGTGAACCACTGGACAAAATCCAGCAGGACAAAAAAGAGCAAGAGCTGTACCCATTGCGGCCAATGGCCCATTTCCAAGATGGCCAAGGTTTTGGAAGAAATGCCCACATCCAAAAAAAGGACGCCAAGCAGCTTGTACACCCCATTGATGACGATGGCGAATAGGAAAAAATTGAAGAACATATAAAAGGCATCCAGCCAAAAGTCCTTTCGGAAAACGGATTGTTCCTTACGCCATGGGAATAAGATTTCCAAGCCCCAGACCAGTAGGGAAATCAAGATCAGGCCCCAAAAATAGTTGGTGTACCAAGGCACTTCGAACCAAATGGATTTCCAGGTCCAGTTGATGGTGCCCCAAAAACCGTTCATAAAGGCATCTACATAAGCTTCCATGATTCACTTTAGTTCATACCAATCAATATTCTCTAAGTTTTGTCTTCTTCCCTGCTCTTTTGGGGCATAGTTTTTTGACAAATAGGACAAAATCAGTGTTTCGTTAGCTCCCAAGTCCCATAGGTTTTGGGTCTCCTGCATCCATTCAATGGTGGCTTTCCACCCTTCCAGGTCCATTCTGTTCTGGGTCACCAATTTGGCGGAATGGCAACCGGTACAGTTCTGGATGGTCGCCTCCATCCCTTCATCCACCACAAAACCGGTGGCCACATGGACACCGTTTTCAATTTGGTCGAAATCGGTAACGGTTTCTTTCATCGGGATTTCTTCATAGGTAGGGGGTGGGGTATAATTTGCCCAATAGAAAAGTCCTGCGAAAAGAACGACGATCAATCCCAAAAATGCCCAAAGTGCTTTGGACAGTGCACTGACCTGTTTTCGAAAGTCCTCCATCACCTTTAAACGATTTTGACCGCTATGCGATGACAAGCATTGTTGAGGTAGCCTTTGGGGTTCCAACCGGGCAAAACCATAGGTTGTCCCTTTCCATGGGAGTCCGTGGCCTTGGCCCAAATTTCGTAATATCCCTTTTGCGGAAAGGAAATCGTGGCCTTAAAATGTTGCCAGGCCAATCGGTTTGCGGGTTTTTCGAGCGAACAGGTATACCATGTGCTTCCAAAATCAATGGAATATTCCATTTTTGAGACCTCAAGCTCTCCGGCCCATGCATGACCGTTTATGGTCAAGGATTTTCCATTTTTGATCAATGCACCGCTTTTGGGGGATGTGATCAACGATTTTACGGGCATGGATTCGATAATACACATGTTGGCATCGTCCACTTCACTGCCTGGGGCCACGTTCTCACAGGGTACCCGGTACGAACTGCCGCCCATTTTTTCACCATCGTGTTCCTTGTTTCGGACGCTGATGCGGGTGATCCATTTGCCCGATGTGGAAGCGGGCCAACCACCACAGACCAATCGCAATGGATGACCGTGCGCCAAAGGGATGTCCTCACCGTTCATGGCAAAGGCGAGCAAGGTTTCATCCTGCAATGCCTTGGTAATGGGAACGCCCCGGGAGATGGGTTCTTTTTTCGGGTCTCCGCTCAAATGGGTGTCCGCAGCATGGTAGCCAATGTAAACGGCATCGGATGTGATCCCGACATCCTCCAGTACATCGCGTAAACGAACCCCGGTCCATTCGGCACATGAAATTGCCCCAACGGTCCATTGGTTCCCCTTTGCCGGTGGGTTGAACTCGCTTCGGCCATTTCCACCACATTCCAAGGTCAATTGATAGGTATGGTGCCCAAACTTGGATTTTAATTCGGAAAGTGAGTAGGTTTTTTTGTTTTTAACGGATTCTCCATCGATGGTGAGGGTCCATTTGGACACATCAATGCCTTCAGGGATGTTTCCGTTGTTTCGAATGAACATGTATTGGTTCGGAGTCACCCTATCGTTCAATAGATGGGCCTTCGCCTCCATGTTCCAAGGGCGATCGTTCAAAACGACCATTTCCTTGTCCTTGTGGAACATTTTAAAAGGGTCCGGGTCCTGAAGGCCCAAAGGGCGGTATCCTTCCGGCATGAGACCTCCATATACAATCTCAACACCCAAGATACTGGCCATGCCGGCCAACGACATTCCCAAAGTGAATTCCCTCCTGTTCATAAAATAGAGAATTAAATGTACCGTAAAAATAAGGAAAGCTATGTAACCAATGTTACCAATTGCTTTTGCATGAATCCCTACATTTGGATTAATGTTCTGATAATCAAAAAGTGGGAAGGAAATCTGTCCCAATTTTTGGTATCTTGTAGGGAAGAACCATAAACTGACGGTCATGAAAAAAAACATGGGCGGTGCAGACCGCACGATTCGGATTATCCTGGCACTTGTAGTAGTGGCACTGTACTACTTCAATGTGATTACAGGAACTTTGGCATATGTGTTGCTGGCATTGGCGGCCATATTTGCCCTGACAAGCTTTGTTAGCTTTTGCCCATTGTACACCCTTTTGGGAATCAATACGTGCAAGGTCAAAAACTAAGTTTTCTTGGTTGGTTGATATAAGGCCGCTCTGTATGGGGCGGCTTTTATGTTTTGTGCCAACATGAGAATTGTCATGATTTAACAGTCAGATTACCTCTACTTTTAGCTCCTTAAAAAGTCATACTTATGAAAACTTTTTTATCCTTTGTCTTGGTCTCTTGGGAAAACGGCATCATCATGATAGCCGTATTTGGGGCTGTTGCCGTAGCCTTGGTCCTTGCCGTGCTCATGATGATGAAAGGCGGGGAGAAATAGATGTTCCAACGTATTTGGGTTTTGTACAATTATGGTGCATCACTGTACAAAATCGGTTGTTTTTGACAATTTCAAATTATTGGCGACAATCTCCCATCAATTCCTTCTATTTTTTATGTACAATGGACGTGGCCCAATGTAAGATCACATATTTATAAAAGCCCCAGTCTTATTTTCCATTCAGATTTTTACCAGTGTGACCTAGGTCACTTTATATCTGAAAACCTAAGGGTAACTTTGGGTAAAACGATATAAAAATGACCAAAATAGTCGTCTTGGGAGCTGGTATAGCGGGCCATGTTGCAGCATCCCATCTCAGAAGAAAGCTCAGCAGGGAGCACGAAGTCGTGGTAGTTTCGCCCAATGGGAATTACCAATGGATACCATCCAATATTTGGGTCGGGATAGGTAGAATGAAACCGAGGGATATCCTATTCCCATTGGCACCTCTTTATGCCAAAAAACATATCGATTTCAAGCAGGCCAAGGCCGTGAGTTTTCATCCGGAAGGTGATTCGCAAGAAATCAAACCCTATATACTGGCGGAATATGTTGCGGGCAATGAAAATGGAACCCAAGAGAAGGTAACTTATGATTACTTGATCAATGCTACCGGCCCCAAACTCAATTTTGAGGCCACAGAGGGATTGTCCCCCGGCAAAAACAAAGCACATTCAGTATGCACCTACACCCATGCCCAAGAAGCTTGGATTGCCTTGGAAGGACTCATCAAACAAATGAAGGAAGGTAAAAAAACCAGAATATTGATCGGTACAGGTCATGCGAAATCAACCTGTCAGGGTGCCGCTTTTGAATACATCCTGAACGTGGAACAAGAACTGCGTCGGCACAAAGTGAGGGATATGGCTGAAATTACGTGGATTTCCAACGAATACCATCTCGGGGATTTTGGTATGGACGGTATGCTGTTAAGTTATGGAAGCGATATCATGAAATCCAAGGAAATGGTGGAAATGATATTCGAGGACAGGGGTATCAGATGGATTTTGGGTGCTGGGGTCCACAAAGTAGAAGACGGCGTGGCCCATTACGAGACGCTTGATGGCGAATACAAACAAGAAAGCTATGATTTTGCCATGTTGATTCCTTCCTTTTCGGGTCATGGATTTAAAGCCTACGATAAGAACGGTGGCGATATTACCGACAAGCTTTTCAAAGGGTTTATGATCGTGGATGCCGACTACTCGCCCAAACCCTATGAGGAATGGACGGTTCAGGATTGGCCGGAAACGTATCAAAACCCATCCTATGCCAATATTTTTGCGCCGGGGATAGCCTTTGCACCTCCCCATGGCATTTCAAAACCGAGAAAGAGCAAAAACGGGACGGACATCACCCCTGCACCACCACGTACGGGGATGCCTTCGGGAATCACGGCAAAATTGGTGGCCGATAACATCATTGGGATGATCAAAAACCCGAACCATGATTTGCACCACAAAGGCTCCATGGGGAATATGGGTGCTGCATGCATAGCATCGGCAGGGTTTGGAATGACGAAGGGCAGTGGCATCAGCATCACAACCTATCCCATTGTGCCCGATTTCAAAAAATATCCCGATACCCACGGTAGAAAGCTGGGTAAAACCTTTGGCACCATTGGCCTTGCCGGACATTGGCTGAAGTTGGCCCTTCACCATGCCTTTCTTTACAAAGCAAAAATGAAACCCTTTTGGTGGTTAATCCCAGAATAAAAAACTATGACACGAAGAATATCCAAATTCAAACGATTTGTAATGATGAACCCCATAATCCAGTTCTTTAAGTTCATCTATTTGAGTATTAAAGTATTGGTGATTGTTGCTGGGGGGCACGGAGGGACCCGGAACGCATAAGACACGTCCTCATTATTGGACAAGCCTCAATATGACCCATTTCTTTGGTGACAGGGGCATGTTGAGGTTTGTTTTTTAGGGAAACAGAGCATTTTTCTCGGTAACCAAGGTTACTGTGCAGGCGAATAGCCACATTTAATTTTGCTTCAAATTAGTTAAGTACATGAAACGAATAATTACATTGACAATACTTATTTGGATCCAGGGACAACTATTTGCCCAAGACCCTGTCAAGATTTCTAGGGAAGAAGTATTGACAAAGGTGCAAGAGTCCAACGCCAGCATAAAGGTTTCCGAACAGGAAGCCCAAATGGCAAAATATGATTATAGGTTCTCCAATTCCATCTTTTTGCCACAGATCGCGGTGTCGCACACCGGAATGGCGACCACGAACCCATTGATGGCCTTTGGTTCCAAATTGAACCAAGAGATTTTGACCCAGGCGGATTTTAACCCTGCCTTGTTGAACGACCCCGATCAAATCGAGAACTACGCTACCAAGATTTCGGTAGAGCAACCACTTATCAATATGGATGGGTTCTACCAGCGCAAGGCCGCTAAAACTACTATGGAAGCCAAGGACCTGCAGGCCATGCGCACTAGGGATTATTTGGATTTTGAAGCGCAAAAGGCTTATGGTCAACTGCAATTGGCACATAGGGCTGTGGATGTACTTCAAAAAGCCTACGATGCTGCCAATGCCAACCTGAACACGGCCCAGAACAGTTTTGATCAAGGCTTGCTTCAAAAAGCGGATTTGTTGGAAGTAAATGTACGGGTCACCGAGGTGAAGAACCAACTGAACTCGGCCAAAAGCAACGTAAAAAATGCATCCGATTATTTGGCTTTTTTGATGAACGAACAAGGTAACGTGGTATATGAACCCACTGAAGAATTGATGCCCAATGATTTAGGTGGACCTACCGTGGCAACATTGGAAAACCGTGCCGACGTGAGGGCCATGGATTTGGTATCCGAAGCATACAAAGCCAACATGAAGGCCGAGAACATGACCTTTTTGCCACGATTGAATGCCTTTGCCAGCTACGAAATGTACGATGACCAAGTTTTTCGAGCAGATGCCAAGGGATACATCATCGGGGCCAGTTTAAGCTGGGATGTTTTTAAAGGTGCCCAACGCTTTGCTAAAGTGGGCAAGAGCAAAACAAATTATGAGAAAGCGAAACAGGAATACGAACAGTACGTTGCCAAAAGTTCCATGGAGCTACAACGCACCAGAAGGATGGTCGAAGATGCGCATAACAGGCTCCAGACCTCAAAATTGGCTATGGACCAATCCGAAGAATCCTTGAGGATACGTACCAACCGATTCAGGGAAGGCTTGGAAAAAACAACCGATCTATTGATGGCAGAGGCCATGTATGCCGAAAAACAATTGGCCTACTACCAAACCATTTTTGAATACAATCAAGCTCAATCCTTATTAACATTTTTAACCAAAGAATAATTGCGATATGAAAAACACTACGATATATAAAAATGCCTTTATGGCCCTTGCATTGGGATTTACCCTTGCAAGCTGTGGAAGTGACAAAGAACAGAAACAGGACGGTGGACCGGCTGTTCCCGTGACCGTTGCTGAAGTGGAAACAGGTGACAGTAACACCATTTTGGCCGGAAGCGGACAGATAAACGCTTTGAACAACGCCACACTCAGTACTAGAATGATGGGTTATGTGGAATCGTTACCTGTGAAAATTGGCCAAAAAGTAAACAAAGGGGATTTGTTGATCTCCATCAACAATGTGGACCTACGTGCCAAAAAAGCGCAAGTGGAAGCCTCTATTACCGAGGCAACGGTGGCCTTCAACAATGCCAAGAAAGATTACGAAAGGTTCCAGAATCTCTTCAACGAAAACAGTGCATCCCAAAAGGAACTGGATGATATGACCGCCCGTTATGAAATGGCCAAGGCCCGATTGGAATCGGCAAACCAAATGAAGAACGAAGTCAATTCCCAATTCGCCTACGCCAATATTCGAGCCCCGTTCAGTGGAGTCGTGACCAATACCTATATCGACGAAGGTGATATGGCCAACCCTGGTGTACCGTTGGTTTCCGTGGAATCTCCAGGAGGGTTTGAAGTAGTGGCTAAAGTGGCAGAGAGTAATATCACCGGGATCCAAGTGGGGACCAAAGCCTTAATTCAAGTTAAAGCCTTGGATACCATCGTTACCGGAAAGGTGACCGAATTGAGTGCCTCTGCCCAAAACACGGGCGGGCAGTATTTGATGAAAGTACAATTGGATCAAACGGATACCAAAATTTTGTCAGGGATGTATGCAAGTATTAGGCTGGAGACGGAACAAGAAAGTAACGGGAGTGACATAGTTACTGTTCCGTCGAAGGCCTTGATCCACAAGGGCCAGTTGAGCGGTGTCTATACTTTGGGGCAGGACAATGTGGCCCTCTTGCGTTGGTTGCGCTTGGGTGAGACCTATGGCGATGAGGTGGAAGTATTGTCAGGCCTTTCCAAAGGGGAAACCTATATCGTTTCTGCCGAAGGCAAACTGTACAATGGAGCTAAAGTAACCATTCAATAAGCTAAAAAAGGGAACAATGAAAGACGGACTTGCAGGAAAAATAGCGAGAGGGTTCATCAGCTCCAAGTTAACGGTACTCTTGATGATTGTGTTCATGGTCATCGGGGTGTACAGTTCCTTCCTGATCCCAAGGGAAGAGGAGCCACAGATTGATGTGCCCATGGCGGATATTTTTGTGGGATACCCCGGGGCCAGCCCAACCGAGGTGGAATCCAGGATCACCAAACCGCTGGAAAAAATAATATCCAACATAAAGGGGGTAGAGTACGTGTATACCACCTCCATGCAGGAGCAAGGAATGGCCATTGTGCAGTTTTACGTAGGTGAGGATATTGAACGTTCCTTGGTACGCTTGTACGATGAGATCAACAAACACATGGACCAAATGCCGAACGGGGTTACCATGCCTTTGGTAAAGACCCGTGCCATTGATGATGTACCCATGTTGGCATTGACGCTTTGGAGCGATGAATACAATGATTTCCAACTGCGTGAAATATCAGGGGAACTCATTAACGAGATCGAGAAAGTGAACGGGGTTTCCATTACCAAAAAGATAGGGGGTCGTAGCCGCCAGCTCCGCATTGTGGTGGACAAGGATAAAATGGCTGAATCTGGAATTGACCTTTTGGCGGTTGCCCAAATGATCAAGGTCAATAACCAGCAAATGGATTCCGGTAACTTTTTGTCCAATGATACCGAGTTCCATATTGCCACCGGAAGGTTCTTGGAGACCAAAGAAGATTTGGAAAACTTGATTGTGGGAACCAAACAAGGTCAACCCATTTATTTGAAGCAAGTCGCCACTGTTTTGGATGGACCGGAGTTGCCTAAAAACTATGTTTCCCTGGGATTTGGTGCTGCCAGTGAGAAATCATCGGAATACAAATCAGAGTACCCAGCGGTGACGCTTTCCATTGCCAAGAGAAAAGGTGCAGATGCCATGAAGATTTCCGATGTGGTATTGGAGAAAGTGGAACATTTGAAAAAGAATTTGATCCCGGATGATGTTCACGTGGAAGTGACCCGTAACTATGGGGAGACGGCTTCGCAAAAAGTATCCGAACTGTTGATGCACTTGATCGGTGCCATCATTGCGGTGACTTTTGTGGTGATGTTGGCCATGGGATGGAGAGGTGGATTGGTGGTGTTCCTTTCCGTGCCGATTACTTTCGCCTTGACGTTGCTGAGCTACTACATGCTGGACTATACTTTGAACCGTATCACCTTGTTTGCTTTGGTGTTCGTAACAGGTATTGTGGTGGATGACTCCATCATCATTGCGGAGAATATGCACCGCCACTTTAAGATGAAACGATTACCCTTCAAGGATGCGGCACTGTATGCCATCAACGAGGTGGGTAACCCGACCATTTTGGCCACCTTCACGGTAATTGCATCCGTGTTGCCAATGGCGTTTGTATCTGGGTTGATGGGGCCTTACATGTCCCCAATGCCTATCGGTGCGTCCATTGCCATGTTGTTGTCCTTGTTCGTGGCGTTGACCATCACCCCGTATTTGGGTTATATCTTCCTAAGGGAAAAGGACAAGAAAAAAGGAGAAAAAAAAGAGCCGGTCGAGATTCAGGACACCTTCATTTATAAAGCTTACGAGCGTTTTGAAAAACCCTTGATCGAAAGCCGTAAAAAGAGATGGTTGTTCATCGGTATCACCGTGGTATTGCTGTTCGGTTCCGTAGCCATGTTCTTTACCAAATCGGTGGCCGTGAAAATGTTGCCTTTTGACAACAAGAATGAGTTTCAAGTAGTCATCGACCTTCCTGAAGGTTCCACTTTGGAGCGTACTTCGACGGTAGCCAAGGAAATAGGAGCTTATTTGTCAACCAGACCAGAGGTAATGAATTACCAGAGTTATGTGGGAACTTCTGCACCCATAACTTTCAATGGTTTGGTAAGACATTATGATCTGCGTGGAGGCAGCAACATGGCCGACATTCAGGTCAACCTTACCGATAAGCATGATCGTAGCGAGCAAAGTCATGATATTGCCAAATTGCTCAGACCAAAAATGCAAGAATTGGGCAAAAAGTACAATGCCAACATCAAGATTGTTGAGGTGCCACCAGGCCCTCCCGTTTTGTCCACCATTGTGGCCGAAGTATATGGCCCGGATTATAACGAACAGATTGCGGTTGCTGATAAAGTAAAAGGCATTTTGAACAATACTGCCGATGTGGTAGATGTGGACTGGATGGTTGAGGATGATCAAGTGGAATATGATTTTGTTGTAGATAAGGAAAAAGCCATGCTCTATGGGGTAACCCCCCAACAAATCGTTCAGGTGATGGGCATGGCTTTCCGGGAAATGCCTGTTTCCCATGTGTACGATGAAAATTCCTTTGAGCAGATCGGGATTGTGCTTTCCATCAGCGAAAAGGATAAATCCACTTTGGATGAAATCAAGCAACTGAAAGTGGCCTCCCAACGTGGCAACATGATTTCTGTAGGGGATTTGGTGACGATTAACGAGGGCACCAAGGCCAAAAGCATCTACCGAAAAAATCAAAAAAGAGTAGTGTATGTGATGTCCGATATGGCGGGTGAATTGGAAAGCCCAGTGTATGCCATTTTGGGTATGACGGACAAATTGAACCAATTGGAATTGCCCAAAGGGTATACCATGAACGAACTCTACATGGAACAACCTCAGTTTGAGGATGACTATACCGTAAAATGGGATGGAGAGTGGCAGATCACCTTGGAAGTATTCCGGGATTTGGGCATTGCTTTCTTGGGGGTCATCGTGATTATTTACATGTTGATCGTAGGTTGGTTCCAAAACTTCAAGGCACCTATGGTGATGATGGTGGCCATACCGCTTTCCTTGATCGGGATTGTATTGGGCCACTGGATGTTGGGAGCTTTCTTTACGGCTACTTCTTTTATCGGTATGATTGCCTTGGCAGGCATCATGGTACGGAACTCGGTATTGCTGATCGACTTCATCAACCTAAGGTTGAATGACGGAATTCCGTTGAAACAAGCGGTAATCGAAGCAGGAGCGGTCCGTACCACCCCAATTCTACTTACGGCCGGAACGGTTGTTATTGGAGCTTTTGTAATCTTGTTCGACCCCATTTTTCAGGGATTGGCCATTTCACTCATGGGCGGAACCATAGTGTCGACCATTTTGACCCTATTGGTGGTGCCATTGGTGTATTATATGATTGAACGTAAAAACTACAAGTAAAAATGAAAATGATCATTGTGACCACGGTCGAAGAGTATGAAAAAGAAGTATTCAAACTCTTCAAAAAAGCCGGTATAGAAAATTTTAGCGGATCCGATATAGATGGGTACAAAAACACCCCTCCGATGTTCTATACCAATAGTTGGTTTCCCAGTGAAAAGGGTGGAGCGGCATCCAACCTATTTTTTTCCTTCACCGAAGAAGAGAAAGTCACTGAATTTTTCAAGTTGCTGAAAGAGTTCAATGCGAAGAGTGGGACCACCAACCCCATCAGGGCCGTTGAGGTTCCCATTGAAAGAACAATTTAAAAAAGTCAAAAATGAGAAATAGAATCGTAAGAGGGGTCGCTGGCACCTTTATCTTGATAAGTTTGGCAATGGCCATTTATGTGAACATCAATTGGTTATGGTTTACGGCCTTTGTTGGGGCCAATTTGCTGCAATCTTCCTTGACCAAATGGTGCCTGTTGGAAGACATCTTGAAGAAATTTGGGGTTTCCGACTCTGATAAAAACTGTTGTTAACTCCCGCATTGTTTGATATGTAAGGCATTTTCGTGACCTTTGCCAAAAACTTCACGAAAATGCTTTATCAACCTTGGCCCTGGTACGTGTCGGGGCCGCTCATTGCCTTGGTCATGGCGGTTTTGATCCTGATGGGCAAACGCTTTGGCATGTCGTCCAATCTGGAGACCTTTTGTTCCATTGGCGGCGCTGGCAAGTTCACGGACTATTTTAAGGTCGATATCAAATCCAAACGTTGGAACCTTCTGGTCGTATTGGGCTCCGTGATGGGTGGATTTTTGGGAGCCCATTGGCTTTCACCAAACCCAACGGTTCAAATTTCGGAGAAGACCGTGACCAAACTGAATGAACTCGGTTTTGAAAGCGCTGGTCAAGCCTACTTGCCCACCGAACTCTTCAGCATAGAGTCGCTGGCAGATCCCAAAGTGTGGATGATACTTCTGATAGCTGGATTTTTGGTCGGATTCGGCACAAGATATGCAGGGGGCTGTACTTCGGGCCATGCCATTTCGGGTTTGAGTAACTTACAACGACCTTCGCTGATTGCCGTTATCGGCTTTTTTATGGGTGGACTGATCATGGTCCACTTGTTGTTTCCCTTAATCTTTGGCTCATGAAAAGTGTATTGTACATCATTGTAGGTACCTTTTTAGGGGTGATACTCTACAAGTCGGAAGCCGCCTCTTGGTTCCGCATTTATGAAATGTTCCAGTTCGATTCGTTCCACATGTACGGTATTATTGGTTCCGCATTGGCAGTTGGGATTGTTTTGGTCCAATGGATCAAAAGGTCTCAAGTGAAATCGTTCTTTGGGGAACCCATTCGCATAGAAGACAAGGAAAGGTCTTTTGCCCGTTGCATCATTGGCGGCACGCTATTTGGATTGGGCTGGGCTTTGGCAGGAGCATGCCCTGGGCCTATTTATGTTTTGGTCGGTGCAGGGTATTGGCCTATTCTTATCGTTCTGGCCGGAGCGGTATTGGGAGCTTTTGTGTATGGGATTTGGAGGGATAAATTGCCCCATTAAGGCTTTCTCAACGGGATATTTGGTCAGAACAACGATTTTGGATGGCTCGGGACGGGCAAGAGTTTAGCTTTGCGAGCAACCCAAATCCATCTAAATCAGGAATGAAGCTTACCACCTGTATCATAGACGATGATCTGGTGTCGCAATTTGCGACCCGATATTGCATTCAGCAATCCAATAAGGATTTTGAGATTATTACCTGCTCCAGCGGTGAGGAAGGACTAAAATCCTGTCTCGAACTATTGGAAAGCAAAAACAAACTGCCCGACATTATTTTTTTGGACCTGATTATGGATGGAATGAGCGGTTGGGATTTTCTCCACAACCTACAAAACTTGTTCGCTGGCCATGAGCTACCCAGTGTGTATGTGCTCTCTGCCTTTGTAAATTCAAGTGACCGTACCATTGCGAAGGACCATAAGCTCATATCGGGCTATATTGACAAGCCATTGTCCCGTTCCTTTCTGGACAAAATCCTTAAGGAAGAGGGAAAAAAGCGCAATGCACTTTAAAAAAGCAACTTTTTTGGACTGTTTTTTCAGATTTCGGGTTGATCAAAGCATTGATTCGTGGAAAGTTTTCCAAAAAAACATATTTTTGCACTCCATTATGGAAATGGCCTCGTAGTTCAATGGATAGAATAGAAGTTTCCTAAACTTTAGATGCAAGTTCGATTCTTGCCGAGGCTACTTTTTGACTTCCGAATGATTCAATAAATCATTAAATAAATGAAAATCAATCATTTAATATTTTTTGATTTTAATTGAATTCCTTTGATATCGGCTTTTAGAGTTCACAAATCGTCAACATTTTTTAGGTTACTGTTATGTGTTAAGCAATTAAAATTCAGTAATTTAGTTGATATACTCGATTTGATTTGACTTTCGTCTTCGCCAACATTTCACTTAAAGAAGACAATTATGAGGTCAAATTCCACATTTTCCGTCCTGTTTTGGCTTTATTCCAGTAGGTCAAAAAATGGTAATGCTCCCATTTATGCCCGGATTTCCGTAAACGGAAAAAAGCTTAACATCAGTCTAAAGAGAAGAATCCAAATCAATGAATGGGATTCAAACAAGCAGCGTGTAAAGAGCTCTTCCATCCATGCCAAATCCACCAACCAATATCTTGATGAGTTCTATTCTGGTCTGTTCCATTCATTCCAACAATTACGAATAGAGGGAAAACACATCACTCCTCAAAATATAAAAGCCAGATTTATGGATGAGGAATTGGACAATCCACATTTTACAATGAAGGAGTTGGTGGCCTATCATAATTCCAACATGTTTCCCAAGTTACACGGTAATACCTCAAGACTATACCTAACAAGCCAAAAATATATTTTTTTGTTCTTGAAGATGAAGCTGAAAAAAGACGATATCCGACTTGATGAATTGAACTATAAGTTTATCCTTGACTTTGAAAATTTTCTCCGTAGGCATACACCCAATCACTACCAAAAACAAATAGGTAATAATGCCGTAATGAAGCATATTCAAAGATTACGGAAGATGGTTTCTTTGGCATATCGATTGGAATGGATAGATAAGGATCCCTTCAGGCAGTTTAAACAGAGATTGACCCCCACCAATAGAGGATATTTAGGTGCCGAGGAACTTCAAGCCATCGAAGAACTTGAGCTTCAGTGTAAGCGATTAAAAACTGTAAGAGATCTTTTTGTCTTCAGTTGCTACACTGGGGTATGCTATACTGATTTGATGTTGCTCACGGAAGATAATGTGATTATGGGGTTGGATAAGAAATATTGGATTATAACTAAAAGGCAGAAAACACATAATCCGGTTAAAATACCGCTGTTAAAAAAGGCCCTTGACTTGATAGAAAGATATAAGCGAGACCCAGGGGCCATTGTAAACAATACATTGTTTCCTAGAATTTCGAATCAAAAGATGAACGCATACTTGAAAGAGATTGCTAATGAAGCAAAAATTAAAAAGAACCTGACATTTCATATGGCAAGGCACACTTTTGCGACTACAGTTACCTTGACCAATGGTGTACCTATTGAAACCATTTCAAAAATGTTGGGTCATCGAAAACTTACCACTACACAGATTTATGCAAAGGTTTTGGAAAGAAAAGTGGGTGAGGATATGGAAGTGTTAAGAAGCAAATTGGAAAGACCTTTGGAATCGGACTTAAAGAAGAAAGCGAACGGAGGCTAACGGAGTGCTTTAAGTTCCAGGAATTACCTCCAACTTTTTAGCACTTGGTTTTTTAGTGTTCGGAGAGATTAGAACCAAGCATAAAAATAGGATAGGCTTTAGTAAAAGTTTTCTTTTAGTGTCGCCTTGTCGACAATAAGGGAAAAGCAAGAGGGTAGCACGCTAAAGCGATGCTACTGATTCATTTTCCTTCAGAAAAGCCCTGTTTATAAGGATTTTTGGAAGTTTTTGATTTTGGGAACTACAATATTTATTGTCGCAAAAATGCTTGGAGCGCCTATAAATATGGGACAGAATTGTAACAATTGAACCCTTAAAACAAGTAAATATGGACGATTTTAGAGCAGTACGGATAAAGAAAAAGACGCTATCCAGATTTAAGGTCTTTTCAAGAAAAGTGAGCAAGAGTTATTCCCATACCTTGGATATGGTCATGGACTTTTTTGAGTGGCATGGGTTCTTGCCATCGGAACGGTTTGAAAAGAGCATTGGTCAAGAGATTATTAAGAACAGGAAACGGACGGATGCGGTCATTGCCATTATCAGGGACATTGAAAAGAACCAGACACTTCCGACAATTGGAATGATGCAGGCCTTGTTCAACCAGGAATTAGAAAATGATGAGGAAGAGGATGAATTTCTTGAGGATATGATCAAAAAGAATCCACCAAAGCCATACCCAGTGTATGAGGGCGAGGTAACGGTTCCCAGGATCAAGTATGAACATTTGGAGGAAAAGGCAGTCTTACTTCAAACAGATTTAAGGGATGTCCTTGATAAGGTCAAGGTGGTCAAGAGCAGTTTTGGGAAAACCTATCTGAAGCTTGAAATAACGGAGGGGAGGTTGGAACGATATAAACTTGAAGCCAACAGACCTTTGGATTCTCTTTATTGATATGAAGTATGTGCCCGATCTATAGATAAAGTTGCCTCGCTCAGTAAATTAGTTAAGGGTAAGATTTGGGGCTTGCAGCACTCCACTTCCTTGCGTTCGCCTTTGCCCTGATTTCCAAATGGGACCAGGGGATTTTAAGGCGCCGTTTTATTGAACTTTTGGTATAAAACGAGTCTGCTGATTCTAAAGAGTTTACTTTTTCGGTACACTTAAATAGTTTACCTTATATACCCTTTTTTACCCCTAAGATGAAGTTCGGTTATGCAAGAGTGAGCACAAAATCACAGAAACACGATTTGCAGGTTGATGCCTTTTTGAAAGAAGGAATCAAACCCAAGAACATCTATGCCGATATTTCATCAGGGGCAAAAGGGGAACGAAAGGGACTCGATGAACTTTTATCTATTTTACGTGAAGGCGATACACTTGTGGTCTGGAAACTGGACCGATTCGCCAGAAGCCTTTCGCACCTTACAAAGCTGATTGAGGATTTTGAGCGCAAAGGAATCCACTTCAAAAGCATTCAGGAAAGTTTCATTGATACCACATCCCCTCATGGAAGGTTCATCTTTAACCTTTTTGCATCTGTTGCCCAATTGGAAAGGGACATCATCATTGAACGTACACGGGCAGGAATGGAAAGCTCAAGAAGACGAGGATTGAAAATTGGTCGTAAACCTGGTCTCAGTAAACAGGCATTGAACAAAGCTATGTTGGCCGAACGATACTACAGGGACAACAAGTTGAGCATTGAGGAGATCATGAAACTCATTGATGTTGGTTCTAAAAAGACCCTCTATAAATATTTGGCGTACCAAGGCAGAAGAAAGTGTATTGAATGTGGAAATCTGTTTTGGGACAAGAAACAATCATTGGACAAAGCTTATTGCAAAAAGCACAAGAAGAAAATCAAACCCAATTGACTGTTTTACTCCCCTTTCACCGAAAACCCAATTTTTGATTAATGGAAATTTCCTACATTTAGAAAAATTCAAATAGACCAATTCCAATAAAGGAGGAAGAGTCTAAATATTGAAATGAGAAAAAAACTCGCATTACTCTTAGGAATACTTTGTTTTACGTCAATATATGGACAAGTAAAGCGAATTGAAACCGAGATTATGAATTGTCTGAAAGCTTCGATGGATGATAAGGGACAAGAACTAGAACAATTAATTTCAGATCATCAAAGCCTACTTATTTCGGAAGGATTATTGAAGGATGGAACACCAGAATCCCTATATGAGGCATTTAAAAATATGTCTAGTGGGAAACTTATTGAATTGCCTTCAAAACCCTTCGTTCAGCAGTGGAGAGAAATTATTGGACCTGAGAAATCAGAATTAAATGAATGTCAGAATATTATCCTTCAGGAAAGTGATAATTATGATTCTAACACAATGATTGACTTTTCAAATGCATTGTTGAAAATCTTGTCAAACGGAAATGGATTGGAAAGGAAAGAAGTAGCCCAAACAGTAACAGATATATTGAATGCAGAAGATCTTAGAATGGATTATTATAAGCTGTCAACATTCTTTGTTTTTGATTTAATCCCAACTTCTGCTGGAGTTGATTATAGCACAACAATTCTAAAAAGTCCCACTGAAGATGAAATAGAAAAGGCATTGGATATTGAAATCAACCATGAGAGCAAGATCATTTGTAAGGGTGAATCCATGGGATTGGAAAATCTTGAGCCTGTTTTAAAAGAGTATTTTGAAAAGAATCAGTCAGACGCCATAATTGCATTGAAAACAAATGAGAAGGCAAAGTATCGAGTTTATACGGATGTTGTCCAGTTAATTGAACATCAAATTCTGATACTAAAGAAGGAACTGGCAGAAGCGAAGTTTAAAAAATCATTTGAGGAATTAAATGAAGAGGAAATGACCTTAGTGAATTCAACATATCCATTAGTTGTTATTGAGTAAGGTTTTTAAGCAAAATCAATAAGTTCAAATAAACGATTCGGTATTTGTAAATGAATGACCAAGAATTTAAAAAAGTTAGAAAAATTATCTTAGGGATTTTCATTCCAATATTTGGACTGATTATATGGTTTTTAAATACCGACTACTATATTAAAAAAAAGTACTTTGAATTTAAGGACCTTGGATTCAAAGCAACTGTCTCGGCTAAGTTTGATGAACACCCAGTTCGTAAAAATTTGATTTATTTAAAAAATGGACCACAACTAAAAGTATATCGTGAAATATTTGATCAGCTTGAAATTGGTGACTCGGTTGTTAAGGAAATTAAATCAGATTCAGTGTTTTTTTATACTTCAAATGGATTGGTCATAGATGATTATAATCAATTTTTAAGAAAGAAATATTTAAAAACACTTGAATAAAAAAGTTCAAATAAACGATTAATGAGTAGAGCCAAATTATACTTTCCATTTTTCATGCTAGTCTATTCCATGTGTTCATGTGGTGCCCCTAAAGGTGCAGTCACAAATTCAACTACTGAAGTGGAAAAGGAGCTTTTCCAACGTTGGAAATTAGATTATGGCATGGCAAATGGACAAAGGATTGATGGACTGCCTGAATCACCAAATAATGACTACCTGTTTGAAGAAGATGGGACATATCTTTTGTTTAATGCAGATGGAACATTTATGACTGGAACTTGGGAATATGATAGGGAGGACAAAATTATTGTTACCAAACGAGATGATGGGGTGGTCAATGGAAGAGTTAAGATATTAGGTATAGATAGTTTGGTTTTGATGCCACCAAAAAATAATCCAGAAGAGGATCTGGGACTGGAATTTTACTATGTGTCTATTAAATAAAGTTCAAATAAATGATGAATCCTAAATCTCTTGATGAAATAAAAACAATTGAAGAGGTTACTTTAGAAATGTCTGAAACCAAAAGGAAATTGAAAGAATTACCTAAAAGGGCAATAAAAGAGATTATCATCTTAACTTTTTTGGCAATAACCTTTCCATTTCTACCGGGCAGGAGAGGAAGGAAACCTATGATTGAGAATTGGGAATATGGTAACGCTTTAGTCTTTGTTTCTATCTTGTTTGCATTCGTGTATTTGATATCCTATTTCTGGCGAAAGGACAAACTCGAAAAAAGAATTAGGGAATTAAAACTTAAGGAGTATCTAATTCAAAAACAATAGTTCAAATAAACGATGAAAAGGAACTTGCCAAAATTATTTTGTGCTGTTGGTGATATAGTTATTCTATTGAACCCATTGACAGTTCAAAAGTTAAATCAAAAAATAGAGATCCAATCTGGAACAAGATTTATTGTTGATAATATTGTGGGATATGGATTTGATTTAATAGGTGAAACCGATAAAGATTTCCAAATTAGAGTGTTAAATTCTGAAATGAAAAATTACTTTAAGATTAATTCTGATAAATAATAAAGTTCAAATAAACGATTGAAGGGAATAGTGCTTTTGCAGATATAAGATGATTCTTAAGTATAAGATAAAATGGTATTGAACAAGATCCAACAAATAGTTTTGATTTTATGGTCCTTAGGTTTGTTTCTTTTAGGAGACACAATTCAAGCACAAGGCAGGCAGGTAGAACTCATTAAGGATGATGGAACTGTCTTGGAAGGGTTCGCCAAGTTTTATACCGGCAGCTTCAGCTACCGACCAAACAAGGATGAAAGTTTTAAAAGGTTTAAAATGACAGACTTTGAAACCATAAGGATTTTTTCAGAAGAAAAGGGTACCAAAACTTACAAAAAAATTGAGGTTGATGGTAGCAGAAAGCCTAAGATGCTTGTTCAAATCATTGAGGGGCCAGTGTCACTTTTTCTTGAAGAAAAAGAATATTATAGTTCAGGTTATGGTGCAGGATTAGGCATAAATGGTAATGCGGGACACAGTTTTGGGGGCACTTCCTATTCATTCAGTAGACTATACTTAAAAAGAAATAATATTCAAAAGGCTACTCGTTTAGGTTCTACCTCTAAAAAGAATTTCAAAACAACCATTGCCGATTACTTCAGTGATTGTCCTGATTTGATAAAAAAAGTTGATGGGGATGAATATTCGGATAAAGAGATGAAAGAAATTGTTGAATTCTACAATACCGATTGCAGATAAAAAATTAATCATTATGAAGTCCAAATAAATCATTAAAAGTAGATGGGTGAATTACAGATAACAGGTGGGGCGAGAATTGGCAGGGCCAATGCAACATTTCCATTTGCAACATTGAAAGTAAACAAGCATCGTTTAGATTTAAATGCTTCCATTTTAGGAAATCTGACCTTCCAGTCTTCCGATATAATTTCGATTGAGCCCTATACGATGATACCGATTCTTGGCCAAGGTGTAAAAATCAATCATAATGTTCCGACTTACAAGGACCATGTCATTTTTTGGACTTTTAAAGATCCCGTTTCAATAGTCAGACAAATTCAGGAAACTGGATTTTTAAACATGGAAAATGTTTCAAATCAAAATATTGATAGGGCAATTATCGAAAAACAATCTAAAGGGGGATTCCCAATTAAGAAGAGTTTTGCAATCGGTGCAATAGTTGTTTGGAATCTACTCTTTCTGTATGACATTATTCCATTTTTTATGGGTAAAGCAAGGGATTCACCAATAGGGATAGGAGTATTTTCCGCAATCTCCCTTTTATTCATATCAGCTTTTTTGGGCCTTATCTCGGCTGGTTTTAGACAATTGATTTTGAAGGAAGGAAGAGAGCTGAGTGATATTAAAAGATTTGCATTCTTACTATTGATTATTAGTGGATTTATGTTGTTTCAACTTGTTGTTTTCTCAAGGTTGTTTGATAAATTGTGACGTTCGGTCCCTTAACAAATTGTCGATTGCAAGTATCCTTGAGAGTTTAAATTAATTATTTGAAAAATTGGGGTTAACTTGTATAGATGCAAAAATTTGACAAAAATATTGAACTACCAGAACCTTGGTATTGGACAAATCAAAATCTAAGTGGTCAACTTGAAAAGGAAATTAGCAAGAATCATTTGTTGTTTGATAAAAAAGTTGAAACTCTTGCCAGGAGGCAGGACAATGACGATGTCCTTTTTCTGGTCGAAGATAACTCATATGCGGTCGTTCATTTGAGTTGGAGCAATAACCCTCATTATGATGGACAGTATCCCATTACTTTTCAGTATGATTCTTGGGAAGAATTATATGAAAATAGAATACTAAAGGACAAAGAAGAATTTGAGTAATAATAGTATCACAATTCAATGTTCAAATAAACGATCTCAAGGGAAGATGATTGATTATAACTCGATAAACCAGTTTGAAAAAGGTATGACCAGAACTGCAATGTTCTTTATTTCTTCCATTTGCTTTATAATGGGGTCACTTACCGGTTGTAGTGGGAAAGGATCTGGTTTTGTAATTAATGGAAAAATAAATAATCAGAACGGAAACTTGATTTACTTAGAGTATGGGAGCAAAATTGACAGTATACGTGTGTCAAACGATTCATTCCAGTTTAAAGGAAATATCGATGTGCCTGCTGAGGTGTTAATTTGGGTCAATAAAAATAGCACCACTCCATGGATTGTAGGCAGTGGGTTTATGCTCGAAAATAGTATTATCGCCTTAGATTTAAATTATGTAAAAAGTTCCAATCAGGGTGAAGTACGAGAAAATATAATGATCGAAAGGATATTGGGTTCAAACACACAAAAGAGCCTTGATCAATATCGTAAGGACTTGGATATTAATTTCTACCAAGAAGAAAATGATTCATTGAAAGGGATAGCCCTTTATGATATCTTAAAAAAATTTCTGGAGGAACACCCCAAACTTGAACTCTCAGGTAAAGAGTTAAGTTTCTACGCGGGGAAATACAAACAATTTTTAGACATAGAAAAGGTTGATTTTTTATTGGCCAAACTTGATACGGTATATCAGAAAAAGGAAATACTGGAAAACCTTGATCTACTGTTGAAACAAAGAAAGCATTTGGATATTGGCAATAGAGTACCTTTTTTCAGACTGAAAAACCTCGATGAAGAAATATTCGATATAGAAGATGACAATTCAAAATTCACTCTAATTGATTTTTGGGCATCATGGTGTATGCCATGCAGAAGTCAAAACCCTGAATTTGTTAAGCTTTATAAACAATATAAAGACAAGGGATTGGAGATTGTCAGTATCTCAATAGATGAAGATTTGAACGCCTGGAAAAAAGCAATTAAAAAAGATAGTATGACCTGGGTTAATTTGAGGGACCCAAATCAAATAGTCGCAACTAAATATTATATGTATCAAATACCGATGACTATCTTAACGGATATTAATGGAAAAATAGTAGGGAAAGATTTAGATGTTTTCACCTATGATAACAATGAACCTTCCTTCGATACTATGCTGGACTCTCTTATTACTAAATAACCTTAGTTGAAAATTGTTATCAGCAATTGATTCAAAAATTCAAACGAACGATAGTCTTTGATTTCAGAATCAATCATTTAAACCAGTTTGATTATATTTGAAATGACGCAAGACAAATCAATCACAAAAGTTCACAAATCGTCAACATTTTGAAATCAAAAAGTGGAAACCCCAGTAAATAAGAGGGTCCGGGAATAAAGTTCGATTCTTGCCGAGGCTACTTTTTTTTGTAAGGCCAAATGAACCTTCTTCATCCTATCACTTCCCATATTTTTTAGCAAGTAGCGAATTTTCTTATGTGCTAATTTGGTGCATTTTCCAAGGCACCAGCGTAATATTTTTTCTATAATAAATACATTTTATATACTTGTTTTTTATTTACTTTGTATTTCAAAGTACTTTTTAAATTTATCAATTATGACATACTCGTTTAGATTGTTTTCAGCAGAAATTGAAATGAAGGACGTATTGAAAAGAATGGCCCTTGGTGCCCTGATAGGGTTGGTCGCCATTTCCTTATTGGTTTTCGGTGTGGATGATCCCGACCCATCCTGGCCGGCCAATTGGAGGGTCAGACCTTTGTTGGTGACCCCCTTTGTGACAGCTCTCGGAATATTGTCCTTTTACCTAAAGGACATTATTGGAGTAAAAGGGGATTGGCCAAAAATATTCTTGTTTATTCTAAGTGCCGTCTTATTTTTAATTTCCCTATGGCTGGGCACCGTACTGGGACTTGATGGAACCCTTTGGAACTAATTGTATGCCCTGCAACAATCCAAATATTGAATGAAAGAAAAATATATTGAGGACCTGAGTGACATCAAGAAGATCATGGATCGTTCCACCCGGTTCTTGTCCTTGAGCGGTCTTGCGGGTATATCTACGGGACTTTCCGCATTGGTCGGTTCCGGGGTCGCCTATGTGGTTATTTTCAAGGGGAACGATTACTTGGTTCCCGGTGCCGTTGAAATCGCCAAGACAGGTAAAGCACATTTGTTGTTGATCGCCTTGGGAACTCTGGTCCTGTCCATTGGGAGTGCCATGCTCTTTACCGTCAGAAATACCAAAAAGCGCAATCAACGTGCATGGAATGCACAGAGCAAGGAACTCTTGGTCAATTTGCTCATTCCTTTGGTCACGGGTGGGGTAGCGTGCCTGATTCTCTTGTCCAGGGGATTTTTGGGCCTTTTACCGCCCCTGACTTTGATTTTCTATGGGCTTGCTTTGGTAAATGGGAGCAGGAACACCTTGCCGGAAATAAGGAACTTGGGATTGATACAGATTTTTATCGGCCTGGCCGCCTTTCAGTTCATCACGTATGGGCTGTTTTTGTGGGTGCTCGGTTTTGGAGTTTTTCAAATCATATATGGTGTGATCGTCCAAAAGAAATATAGGCAGTGAAGGAGCTCTTGGATGGTTTGGACAGGGCATTTGAGAATAAAACGCGATTGGGCATCATGTCGGCATTGGTGGTGAACGATCGCTTGGACTTCAATGCCTTGAAAGAACTTTTGGGAGCTACGGATGGCAATTTGGCCAGCCACCTTAAATCACTGGAAAGAAGTGACTATGTGGTCTATGAGAAGGACTTTTTGGACCGAAAGCCCAACACTACCTACTATGCCACTGATTTAGGCAGGGAAGCTTTCAAAAAACACATACAGGCCATAGAACAATTGTTGAAAAAACTATAGCATATAGCACCTTTTGGGCAAAACAGCTGTTACCTCTCGACTATAAAACGGCTGATTTCAATCTTAGGGATGATTCTGGCAGTTCTTCCATCCCAAGAATTGGAACAAAATCAGAAAAACTGAGCTGTTCCTTCATCAAAAAAATGCATTTTGGCCATAAAATTGCCAATAACTGACTAGTTTTATGGGCTTAAAACCAAAACCTTTAGGCCATTATCACGTTTGATCCGAAAAACAGGTCCAACCACTATTAGGAGGAAAGAGGAGAAATGGCCATAAAACAACCAACACCAATGCAACTCCAATTGGAACCTTTCTTTGAACAATCGATGGATTGTCTTTGTATTGCCAGTTATGAGGGATATTTTGTGAAAATCAATCCCGCTTTTGTGAAACTCTTGGGATATTCCGAGGAGGAATTGCACTCCAGAAAAATTTCAGAATTCATTTATGAAGAGGATAGGAAGCTCACAGCGGAACATAGGGAAAGATTGAAGAACAATGTGCCCTTGGTCAATTTTGAGAACAGGTATGTCCGCAAAAATGGTGAACTGGTCTGGTTGCACTGGACGTCCATCCCCATGGAAAAGGAACAACTCATCTATGCCATAGCCAAGGATGTCACACATAAAAAAATGCTCGAGAGCGACCATATTTCCCGACTGAACCAACTCTCCGAAATCAACGAGAAACTCCAGCGACTGAATTACACGACCTCCCACGATCTAAGGTCTCCCTTGAACAACCTGATCTCCATGGTCGACCTGATCGATATGACCAGGATTGAGGACACGGAAACACAGGAAATACTCAGCTTTATAAGGCTTTCAGCGGAAGGGCTAAAGAGATCTTTGAATTCATTGGTGGATGCGTCAAAGCAAAACCACATTTTTGATGAACTGGAACAAGTCAGTTTTGGCAATACCCTCCATAAGGTTCGGAATACCATAGGCTCCCTGCTCCAGAAGGCGTGCGCCAGCTTTAAAGTGGATTTCTCAGGACTGGAGAGCGTGGATTTTATCGAGTCCTATATGGAGAGCATCTTCCTGAACCTGATTACCAATTCCATCAAATATGCGCGGCCAGAGGTGCCTCCCATCATTTCAATCCATACCAGTCTCGAAAATGGTGTGCCAACATTGACCTATTCGGATAATGGGCTGGGGTTTGATATGGAAAAAGTGGGACATCTTGTCTTTAACCTGGACCAGAAATTCCATGGAAACGAAGATAGCAAAGGTGTGGGCCTGTATTTGGTGCACAGCCACGTGACCAGTCTTGGGGGAACAATCACTGTGGACAGCAAAGTCAATGGAGGCACTACTTTTATGATAGGGTTTAAATAAGAATTGAAATTGGACAAGGATTTTTGATGGGAAGATATATAGGTATTTGCAATGATCATCCAGGCACCATTCTCCCAATTCTTCCTTACATTAGTGGGAAACATTGAGCATGGAGACCAAGATCAGGAACATATTTGTCCAAGGGGCCATTGCACCAAAATTCATCGCGGATTCCATCGCGAAGCACCAATCCAAGACCCAAATAGGGGCACATGATATTTTCTTGGGACAAGTGCGGGCCGATGTGATAGAGGGAAAGACCGTTTCCGCCATTGAATACACGGCCTATGAACCCATGGCCAACCAAAAGTTCCATGAGATCAAGGAAACCACCTTTTCAAAGTTTGACATCACCTGTATGCACATCTACCATAGCCTCGGAAGAGTGGGAGCGGGCGAAATCTGCCTTTTTGTGTTTGTTTCCTCCCTCCACAGGCGAACCGCTTTCGAAGCCCTGGAATTTGTGGTGGAAGAGATAAAGGCAAAGGTCCCCGTTTTTGGTAAGGAACTCTTCGGGGACGATTCCTATCAATGGAAAACAAACAACTAATCTATGGTAGATATTACCCAGAAACAACCCACACACAGAACGGCGGTGGCCCAAGCAGTGGTCAAGGTAAGCAGTCCGTTAACCATTGAAGCCATTAAAAAAGGAACAGTGCCCAAGGGCGATGTGCTGTCCATGAGCAGGGCCGCAGGATTTTTGGGCGTAAAAAAAACATCCGACCTCTTACCCGACTGCCACCCATTGCCTGTGGAATATTGTGCTGTCGACTACGAAATGGAGGATTTGGAGATCAAGATTCAGGTGACCGTAAAGACCTTCTACAAGACAGGCGTGGAGGTGGAGGCCATGCACGGCGCCAGTGTGGTGGCCCTTACTATGTACGACATGCTCAAACCCTTGGATAAGGGCGTGGAAATACACTATATCAAACTGTTGAAGAAAACTGGAGGGAAGTCGGATATTGACAACCAATAATTTTTTTCATATTTTTTTTCCGAGCAATTACTTTTATTCTAATTTTAGCTCGATTTGAACAAATCTTATTGCTATGGATAACCTCAAACGTGTTATTGTCGATTATAAAAAGTTGACCCCGGAAGTACTCAAGCTTTTGGTGGAAAAATATCCCGATGGATACGGGGACAACGATGTCATCAATTTTAGGAACCTCAAGGGAGAGCTGGTAGAGGCCGTCGAAGTATCGACGGACGATACCAAATATTTGGTCAAGATAAGCTCGAAACTGGAACGTACCATGGCAAATTATGACGATGACGATGACGATGATGGACTTGATACGGACGACTTGGGCAAACTTCCAGGGGATGATGATGACTTTTCGGATTCCGATTCGGACGACGACAGCGACGACAATGACAACGACGATGTCGAGGAGCCCGAGGACATGGACGATGACGAAGAGGAATAACCCTTTCTTATTTCTTCAGGTTGGTTAACATCTCATGGGTGGTCAGGTCCAAATCAAACCTGGGCATCCAACCCCAGTCTTTTTTTGCGGCTGAGTCGTTTATGCTGCTTGGCCAGGAATCCGCGATCTGTTGCCTGAAATCGGGGGCGTAACTGATCGTAAAATCAGGAATATGTTTTTGGATGCTTTCCGCCACCTCTTCAGGCGCAAAACTCATGCTTGCCAAATTATAGGACGATCGCACCTTGATCTTTTCGGATGGACTTTCCATTAAATCTATGGTCGCCCGTATGGCATCGTCCATATACATCATGGGCAATTGGGTCCCCTTGTCCAAAAAGCATTCGTATGTGCCTTTTTTGAGCGCCTCGTGGTAAATTTCCACTGCATAGTCCGTGGTCCCTCCACCGGGCATGGTCTTCCAGCTGATCAATCCCGGATAACGGACACTTCGCACGTCCACCCCATATTTCTTAAAGTAGTACTCGCACCAGCGTTCCCCCGACTGTTTGCTGATTCCATACACCGTGCTGGGTTCCATAATGGTGCTCTGCGGGGTGTCTTCCTTGGGCGTGTTCGGACCAAACACAGCAATGCTCGACGGCCAAAAAACCTTGGAGATCTTACCTTCTTTGGCCAAGTTCAGCACATTGAACAGCGAGTTCATGTTCAGGTTCCAGGCTCGCATCGGAAACTTTTCGGCAGTGGCGCTCAGCATGGCCGCCATCAAATAGACCTCATCTATCTCATAATGCATCACCACATCCTCAATGGCAGCGTAGTTGGTGGCGTCCAGAAGCTCAAAAGGTCCCGAGTCCATCAAGGTATCGCCACCTTCCCTTATATCGCTGGCCACCACTCGTTCGTTGCCATATCTTTCCCTGAGTTCCATGGTAAGTTCCGTGCCTATTTGGCCACATGCGCCGATAATGAGAATGGGTCTGTGCATTAAAAATGAAGTTAATTCCGATTCCCCACAAAGATACCCTTTATTAAAATTTGTACATTCGCCTATGCGAAAATTGTTAAGCATCCTGATTGTTTTTTCAGTTTTATGGAGCTGTAAAAAGACGGAATCCGCTCCCTCGGAAACCACTGGGGAGGAACTTGTGTTCCAGTACCAAAAATTGCCCCAGAAGGCCAGCATAAACCCCGAAGCGACCACTATTGTAGAAACATGGGAAGAGTTCAAGGCACTGAACACCAGTATGGATGTGCTGTACAAGGCCACCAATACGGAAGATTTGGCCCTTGCCATTGAAGATCTGATCGAAAAAGAAAAAAAATTGGAAGCAGGGCAATACCCTGAACTCTTTGATAATTTTCAACTAAAGAGCCGACAACGGGTGTTACGCACCTACCTTTACAAAGTAAAGGCGGCCATTCTTGAAAACCAGCCTCCTACCGAACCCACCGTCCAAATGATGGATGCCTATAATGCAATGCGCAATCAATTGAACGTGATCGTGAACAGTCAACTGGACAAAAAATTGATACTGGATGAAGAATAAGGTGCTATGGTCATTCTTTCTGCTGATGATAGGGGCATTGAATGCCCAGATGACCGAAAAGGAAAAAATCAGAGAGGTCTTGGACAGTTGGCACCTCGCCGCTGCAAATGCCGATTTTGATGCCTATTTTGGAAAAATGACCAAAGATGCCGTCTTTATCGGTACGGATGCCATGGAAAATTGGCAAAATGCAGATTTCAGGACATTCTCCAAACCGTATTTTGATAGGGGAAAGGCATGGAGTTTCACTGCGGTCCAGCGGAATATCTATCTGGACGAGGCCAAGAACTTTGCTTGGTTCGATGAATTATTGGACACCCAGATGAAGATCTGTCGTGGTTCTGGGGTGCTCAAAAAAGAAAATGGGCAATGGAAGATTGCCCATTATGTACTTTCCATAGCCGTTCCCAATGAATATGTGGACGAACTGGTCCAGATCAAGGAAAAACGGGATGACGAATTGCTGCTGGAACTCAAAAAGAACCAGTAGCTGGTTAGTTCTCTTCCGTGGCGGCCTTTTCTTTTCTGGATAAAAGTGCCTGCTTGCTCAGACTGGCCAAATTGAAGTTCGGCGCAATCTTCAAAGCCTCGTCAAACGAAACGATGGCCGCATCGATACTATCTTTATCCACATTGAAGTCCGCCAAGCCTTTTAGATGGTAAAAGGCGGCCTTTAGCGGCACTTCATAGGGTTGTTGTCTTTCGTAAAAAGCATATTGCATCTCATCCGTGGCATTGGCTATGCCATATTCAATATTGGTAAGGGCTCCCTTGGTGTCCCCGGTCTGTATTTTAAGATCTGCCAATTCATAGGCAATATAGGGTGACGGATTCCGGCTGAACAATGTCTCAAAATGTTCCAAGGCCCTTTTGGGTTGGTTCAGCGCCTTCAGCGAAACAGCTTTGATCTGGATGGCAAGTTCGGAATCATCTGCATTTTTCTCGATACCAATGGTATTCAGGGCCTGAATGTGCTGGCCATCGTTCATATAGACAAATGCCAGTGTGTCCTTTCTTTCTTTGGATGGGGAAAGTACGTTCATGTGGGTCAGTGCCCCAATCACTCCATTCACATCGCCCTGAAGGCGCATTTCCTGATAGAAAGCTTTGTAATGTTCCAAAAGTTCATTCTTGGTCTGCGAGGTGCCGGCAAAGCCTACGAGCAAGAGGAGCAGCAATACGGTCTTTTTCATTCATTATCACTTTAGTGCGCCAAAACTAAAAAAATAATCGGTACTATCCTGTTAAGAATGCCATAAGTAATAGAGGCACTATGACACAATCGAGGTTTTGAAAATGGGGTGGCCTTGATCAAAATATGTACTGACCACCGTTTTTCCCTTTTTTTCTGAAGTTTCATCTTGATAGGCAGGTGGGGGAATACCTCTTTTTTTCGCCTCCGAACTATAATATTCCCTTTTGGTGGGATGCAGTGGGTATACTCCGTTAAAAGTTTTGCCCCATAGTTCTTCATCTATGATCTTGCTTATGATGCGGATGCAATCATCTTGATGGATCAGGTTGATGGGGTCGTTCCCATTGGAAAGGTTTTCCCTGCCCGACAGCATGGTGACAGGATGCCTATCGGAGCCGATGAGTCCCCCAAACCGTAGGATGGTGGTCTCTATGGAACCCATATTTTTCAAAAGTTCCTCGCTGGCCAAGAGCTGTCGGCCGGACTCCGTGTTGGGTTTGGGAAGGGTTTCTTCCGTCACCTCTCCATCAATATCGCCATACACCGCAGTGCTACTGATGAACAAAACTTTGGTGACGAGGCTTTTTTTGACCATATCCAACAGCAGTTTCATCTTTTCCAAAAAGCTTTCCGTATTCTTGCCCCGCAATCTGGGCGGCACATTGATGATCAAAATATCGATGTGGGACAGAAATCCTTCGATGTTCCCATATATCTCTTTGGGAGACAATGAGATAAGGTATGGCGCAATGCCTTCTTTCCGTAATAGTTCCAACTTATCTGGACTGGTCGTGCTGCCATACACTTGATGGGAGTTTTTCACCAATTGTCTTGCCAAGGACAATCCCAGCCAACCACAGCCCAAAACCCCTATTTTTTTACTCAAATCGTAATGTTTTGATGGTCAATATGGCATCGTTCAGCACAAAGGGCATAGGAATACTGTTGTTGGGCCGTTTGGGAATACTGAACTCTTCATGGTTCAAAAGGTCATTGGATGCTTCGTAAAAGGTAAGCTCCAGAATGGAATCTTTGGGGAAGCTCAGCTCCAGTTCGGTAAAATCGTTGTTGGAGACATAATGGGTGATCAATCGGTTGCCACGGTTTTCCAGAAAATGGGAAGAAAGGGCAATTTGGTTCGCCTTGGCCGATTTCAGCGGTATGGGGTTGGTATAGATGTCCAAGCGGTTCACGTTCCTTTTTGGGGTCACACAGAGTTCGACCAGTCTGTCCTCGCCAATAATGGTATCCCGAATGGTCTCGATATAGGGAAGGGCAATGTCCTTTTTGGGAGCATCGGCAATATAGCTGAGCTTGGTCCGGTACTTGCTAAAAAGTGTTTCCGCCTCCGGTTTTCTTTTGGTATCCCCCAGAAACTGACTGTTCCATCCGATGAGTTTTTGATCATAGGAGGCCCAAACTGCGGAATCCTTTTCGGCATTGTACACATAGAGCAGGCTGCTGGGTTTTGGTCGTTTTTCGTTGAAATCGGACTGGATGTGGCTGGCAATTCCAAAGACAAAAAAAAGAAACAGGAACAGATAGGCCAAACGCCCCATGCTCTTCAGTTGCCCGAAAAAGGGCAGGACCAAGATGAACAACAACGTGGTGAGAACGGTAGAAGCGACCATCATTTTCAATCCGAGGCCCACAGGGAACATTTTGATGAACGGGGCATAAATGATGACCGCTGGCAGGGCCAAGAACACCAACAGGTAAGGGCTGGGTTCCTCTTGGTTGAGGGTCACCATAAAAGCGGCCAGCAATCCGAACAAGGGTACAATGAAGAAACTTGCGCCTTGCAGATAAGCGGCCACCAATCCACAAATGACCAACCAAAGTACAATGGGGGCGACCAAAAGATTGGGTGTGCCCGCTTTTCGGAACTTGTGATAGGTGTAAAAGCAGATGGCGAGTGACAGGGCCACATAGACCAAAATATAGGTGTAGCCATTGTAGGTGAACCCGTGGAGCATGTCCTTAAAACCAGGATACCACCAAGTGATCACCGACCAACAGAAATACCCAATGACCCCATTGACGGCCAAAGTGATGAGCAGAGGTAAAAAACCTTTAAAGATTCCTCCGATATTTAATTTTTTCTTTTTGAACCCAATAACAAGCAAAATCAGAAAGGCCGCGACGGCAATTACGAACATGGGCCAGATCCATTCAAAAGGGTAGGAGACAAACTTAAAAAAGGGCAGATTGAAATAGACCTTGTCGTCCAAGCTCTTGAGGTTGCCTAGATCGGCGTTGCTGAAATACTGCAGAAGCGGCATCAAATAGCTGCCTTGGTGAGCCAAGGTGCTCTTGTCCAACCGTTCAGCATTGTCCAAGGCCGTGTGGTAATCAAAATGGTCATCGATAAAGGCAAAATTGAATCCCTCAATGTCGCCATCCTCCCGAAATACGGTGAGATCGGTATCGTTGGGCAACATTTTGTAAATACTATAGACCAAGGAGTTGGCTACGGGATATTCTGGGTTGGCTTCGGTAAATTCTTTGATCAATTTGCCATTGCCGCGATTCGTCTCGATGAGCATATAGCTGGGACCACCACTGCCCCGTGCCTCAAAATTCAGGACAAGACCCACGTCTTTTGCCCAAGGATGCTTGTTCACGAAGAGATCCGCACCATTGAGGCCCAACTCCTCGGCATCGGTGATGAGGATGATGATGTCGTTTTTTGGTGTCCTTCCCTGTGCCAAAAATGCCCTTATCCCTTCCAAAATGGTGGCGACACCGCTTCCGGCATCACTTGCGCCCAAGGACGAATGCGGGCTACTGTCATAATGGGACAACAACAAAAGTGCCTTTTCATTGCCAGAGCCCTCTATCCGGGCCAAAATGTTGGTGGCCTTGCTCAGATTGGCCCAGTCACCAGCGGTGTAACCTTCTTGGGTAGTGGTCTCCAATCCCATTTTTTTCAGTTCCGAAATGATATAGGCCCTCGTGCGCTCATGCCCGGGAAATCCCACCGCATGGGGTTCCATGGACAGGCTTTTTACGTGGGACAACGCCCTATCTGTGGAAAAGATACTGGGTTCCGCATCCGCATCCGGTCCATAGTCGGGCATCAACGAGTGGAAGCTCCAATAGGCTGCTAGAAAAAGGAGAAGAAGGGCAAGGGTCCGGGAGAATTTCATGGTTCGGTAATGTTGTCGTATAAAAATATGAAATTATGAAAGGTTCACATCTTTGGATGCAAAAAATTAGGTTATTCGCTAAAAAAAGCTATATTTAATGTTCAACTTCAAATTCTAACCACATGGCAATCAAAAGTTTTCAAGGAGTACGATCGAAGGAGGAATCCAAGAAGAAGTACAATGCCCCAATATTGGTGGAGGACTACATGACCAAAAAATTGATCACCTTTTCTCCCGACCAGTCCATTTTGGAAGTTATGGAGACTTTTGCCAAATACCATATCTCCGGTGGACCCGTGGTGGACAACAGTGGTTTTTTGGTAGGAATCATCTCCGAAGCGGACTGTATGAAGCAGATTTCCGAAAGCAGGTATTTCAACCAGCCCATCCTGGACAAGAGCGTGGAGCGTTTCATGACCAAAAACGTGGAGACCATTCCGCATGATATGAGCATTTTTGACGCTGCCGGTGTTTTTGACAGGCACAACAGGCGCAGGCTGCCCGTCATGAAAAATGACATCCTTGTGGGCCAGATCAGCCGAAAGGACATTGTGGTCGCGGCCCTCAAACTGACCGCCCATAGCTGGAAATAATCCCTGTCATTCCCTTTTGACAATCATGTAATAATCGTTGTCCAGGGGCAAATACCCCATGTCGTACACAAAATAATAGGTGCTGCCCTTTTTGGTGGTATATAGATTGGTGAAGAGCTCAAAGTCGAAGCCCTTGTCCAGCAAGCGCATTTTGGTGGTCTTGGCCTTTCCCTCCTTCAAGGGGAAACTACCCAAGATGCGGTAGTTTTTCCGTAGCTTGTTGTTGATGTTTCGCAGCAGGTTCTTGCTGTCACGGTTCAGACGGTTGTTGTAGGCATTGCGGCAGTGGTCCGAGCAGTACTTTTGGTCTATGCGTCCAAGGAGCTTTGTGCCACATTCCAAGCATTCTCTTTGGGTCATGGGATAAGATTAGGTGACCACAATATCATACTTTTTTAGCAAACCGATCAATCCTTCTTTACTGAACTTGCACTTTTTCAATGTGTTGATGGATGGATCTATGTCAAAACCAATGGCGGTTGAAAGATCGGCCCCTTCTAGATTGGTGGAGTGGAACAGGGTATTTTCCATAGTGCAGCCGGGAAAAGTGGATCGGGAAAGGTCTGCCCCGGTAAAATCCGTCTGGGTCAAAGTACAATCGATAAAAGGAGTTTCCTTCAACGAAAGTCCAGTGAAAGAGGCCAGCGTCAGGTTGCAACCTTCAAACCGGACCGACATCAAAAAATCGTTGCAATCCTCAAAGCGGAGCCCCACCAATTTACATCCCTTAAAAAAGGTTTCCTTGAAAATGGTGTGCTTTATATTGGCATTGGTAAGATCACACTCCTCAAAAGTGCATTCCATGAAATTTTGGTTGTCCAAAAAGGCATCGGAGAACCTGCATCCCCTAAAAGTGCAGTTTTCATATTCGCCTTTGGCCAGCGGAACGGTGGAGAAATCCTGTTTTTCAAACAGTTGGTCAAAAATAAAAGGCTTTTCCATGGTTGGATGATCTATTTCACCCTTTTGTAGGCAAAAAGGACTTCCTCGGCATTGTCTTCCTCTTCTATGAGCACGGTCACGTTCATTTGGTCGGGGCCTACCTTTTCCATGGTCAACCCTTCAAAATAAACTTTGTTCTTTTCAATCTTGATCAGCCTGAAGTCCACGGTTTGGTCCTTTTCCTCCCAACCACGTAGGGTGCCGTCGAAGTGTTTCAACTGTAGGATGATGGTGTGGTCCAATTTCTGGATGTGACCAACCTCATAAAAAGAGATTGCGTTGTCCTTCGCCAATTTGAACACGAACATCATGGAGCCCCCGAGCGGGGGACTCCAGATTTCTTCTGCTATTCCACCAAAAGCCTCACCTTTCCAATGACCCGCTATCCAGGCTACGTCATGCAGGGAAGCAGCGGGAGATGCCTGCCCTTTGGGCAATTGCATGGTCTGCTGTGCCGAAGCTAGGGCAACGCAGCAAAAAAAGAGGGTCAATGTCAGTTTCATCTGTTAGGTTTTTTGGGTTTGGTGAATCAATATCAATTGGTGAGGGCAAACTTTACGCTCACTAGGGTCTCCACCCGTATCTTTTCAAAATCGATGTCCAACGGTTGGGCACCCATATCGGCGGAAGCGGCTTTCATTTCCATCATCGGGGCTTGGTTGTATCTGGGGTAATAAGGTTGTGAGTTGTCCACAATGTGAAGTGCGGCACCCAACTTCTGCCCAAGTGGTTTGGTCAGGGCACCGGCCTTGAGTTTGGCCTTTTTGATGGCCCTGGTCTTCAGTTCCAGTTCCAGTTCGTCCATTTTGGAATATTCCGTTTTTTCCACATTGGCATTGGCAATGTCCAACTGCTCCAAAGCGACCATCACCTCACCGGCCTGTTTTCCAGAATAGACGACAAGGGAATATTCCTTGCTCTTCAACACTTCTTTTTCACGGAGAAAGTATTTTTTGAAATTGCTGCTCATGTCCTTGATCACCAATTGCTTGTCCAAATCTATCCCAAGGGCCTTTAGGCGTTGCGCCATTTTGTTCTCCTGCTCTTCAACGGAGACCTTTCCTTTGGAATCCTTTTCCTGGATGGTGATGTTGAGGTGGATCTTGTCCGGGGTCACCAAAGTGTCCACTTGGGCCGAAGTTTCCAGATAAGGGGTGTCCAAAAAGTTTTTGGATTGGGCAAAAATTGAAGTCGAAAGCAACAAGGCTGCCAAGGGTAAGATCATTTTTTTCATAGTAGAGATTTTTTGTTTAAAGGTAAATACTTCACCCCAATGAGCAAAACCTGTGCCGTTTTTAAACCAAATTGAAGGGAAAATACATATGCCACTCCATTTATCTTGATTACATTGTGGGGATGAAATTTGTTCTGGCACCCGATAAATACAAAGGCTCCTTGACGGGAAAGGAATTCTGCGATACGGTGGAAAAAGGCCTCAAAAAAGTGTTCCCCGAAGCCAAAGTGGTCAAAACCCCTTTGGCCGATGGGGGCGATGGCACCATTGAGGTGGTAGCCGATTACCTCGATGCATCTTCTGTGTCCGTGCGGGTGAAGGATCCCTTGTTCAGGGACATTGAGGCCCGCTACCTACTTTCCGGGGATGGGCTCACGGCCTATATCGAAATGTCCGAAGCTTCCGGATACAAACTGCTCAGCAAGGGCGAAATGAACTGCATGCACACCACCTCTTTCGGCACAGGGGAACTAATTTTGGATGCGTTGGAGAAAGGCGCACGCAAAATTGTCCTGGGCATTGGGGGGAGCGCCACCAACGATGGGGGTATGGGCATGGCACAGGCATTGGGGCACACTTTTTTGGACAAGAACGGCAAGGTGTTGGAGCCTGTGGGGAAGAATTTGGTCCATGTGGATCAAATACTACGTAAAAATGTGAATCCCAAATTGTCACAGGCGGTTATCCAAGTGGCCTGCGATGTGAACAATCCCTTCCATGGCGAAAATGGGGCGGCGAAGGTATATGGCGCCCAAAAGGGGGCTTCCGCTGAAGAAATTGAGTTTTTGGACCAAGGGTTGGCCCATTTTGCCCAAGTGCTCCACGGCGTTTTCGGGGTGGATGTGCAAAAGATACCGGGAGCCGGTGCGGCCGGTGGCGTGGGTGGCGGTGCCGTTGTCTTTTTGAATGCCGATTTGGTATCGGGGGTAGATCTGGTGATGCAGATGGCCCATTTTGAGGAAGTGTTGGCAGATGCGGACTGGGTGATCACTGGGGAAGGCCAATTGGACGGACAGACGTTTTCGGGTAAGACCATCAACGGGGTGATCCGTGCCGCGCAGCAAAAAGATATTCCCGTGGCCGCTTTTTGCGGATCGGTGAACCTTTCCATTGAAGAGATGAAACAGATGGGACTGGCCTATGCGGTTTCCATCCTAAATGAAGTAGGAAATTTGGACGAGGCCAAAACCAAAAGTCGCCTGAATCTGGAACTGGCGAGCTACAACTTTGCACATCTTTTGAAGATAAGCAAAGCTTGAACCTAAAAAAATCTATTTTGATGCGCCCTGCTTCATCCTGAATTCCAAGGAAGTTTTTACCGTTTTCCATTCACTGTCCAAGATGGAAAAGACAACGGTGTCCCTCAGATTGCCGTTTGCATCGATCCTGTGGTTCCTCAATATGCCATCCTGTTTCGCGCCCAAGCGCAGAATAGCATTTCGGGATGGGAGGTTGTGGAAGTGGGTCCTAAACTCCACGGCAATGCATTTTAGTGTTTCAAAAGCATGTTTCAGCAAAAGATATTTGCATTCGGTATTGAGTCCGGTGCGTTGCACGCGTTTGGCATACCAGGTCGCTCCGATCTCGACCCTTTTGTTGGCGGCGTCCACGTTCAAAAAGCGGGTGGTGCCCACCACGGTATTTGTTTTTTTGTCGATCACCGCAAAGGGAAGGGATTGCCCTGCACGTTGTTCGGAGAGGGCCTTGTCCAAGTACTGGTCCACAGTGGCAGGAGAGGGCACGACGGTGTACCACAGTTCCCAAAGTTTACCGTCCGAAGTGGCGAACGCAAGGTCCACTTTGTGGGATTTTTCCAAAGGTACGAGTTTTACCAGCTCTCCTTCCAGCACAACGGGATGTAACCAAGACTCCATAAGTTGGGTTTTTGCCCCAAATATAGGCGTTAATCGGTCCAAAACGACAAACAAAAAGGCCGGGAGTTTCCCCCCGACCCTCTTGTCAATCAAAAAAACAAAATTTGAAATCACCCAATTTCCCTGAATTCTTCCACAGAGAAAAAGTCTTGGTCTTTGTTTTCGATAGAGTAGATACCTTCCTTTACAAAGTATTTCACCGTCCGGTCATCCACTTTTATGGCAAAACCCTTATCGGTGGCGACCACGGAGAAATCGTCCGCGACGGACCTTTCGTATTTCAGCACCATATAGTGTTCGTATATTTTATCGTTGTTGGAATCCACTGCAATGAGCTTGGTCACCAGTGCAGGTTGGGACTCACGGTCCTGATCCATCTTCTTTCTGTCACTTTTTTCAAAGGCCATGGGATAGTTTCGGTGTTCCAGCACCTTGACATTATAGGCCTTTTCCGTTCCGTTCTCTTCCAAGGAGAAGGTTTTGTGGATGGTCGCGTTCATTTGTCCTTGGCTTTTCGTCTGGGCTTGACTGTGGGTGCCTGCCCATATGATCAGGGACAGGGATAATAGTGTTGTCAGTGTTTTCATGGGTATGTTTTTATAGTTATGGAATTCTTTTTCTTCGCTTTATTATTTGAGGTATGAGGTGAACATCCAATTCCTCTTTTCCAGATGGGTGAGGAAATCGGTCAAAATCTGTTCCGTGACCACATCGCCGCTGTCCAAAGCGGCATTCACGCCATCCAGCATGTTGTTGTGCAGGGTTTCGTAGTCCTTCAGTACTTCCCTTACCATCTCAATGGCGGTGAGTTCCTTGGTGGGCTCTTTGATCTGGGAAAGCTCCAAGGTCTTTTTCAGGGGGAACTTCGTCTTTACCCCAAAAGCACGGATACGCTCTGCCACAATGTCTATGTTTTCCTTGGCGGTGTTGTATTCGTTTTCGAACTCTTCGTGGAGTTCAAAAAATTCCGGCCCTTCAATGTTCCAGTGAAAGTTTCGCATCTTGTTGTAGAACACTTGGTAATTGGCCAAAAGGGTGTTCAAGGTCACCACGATCTCTGCGGTTTCCAGATAGGTAAATCCTAATTTCTTAAACGTCTTGTTTTTGCTGCTTACTGTTTCCATTTTGTTTTAATTTTTGATTTGACAATAATTCCATTCCGTGCGCAGAAGTGTACGATCCAAAGGACCGATTCGCTGTGCACTGGTTTTTCTTGGGAGATGGGAAGAAAACTTCCCATAAGGATTTTGGGTCAGTGTATTGACCTAGAACACAGATTTCTTGAAGTGGTTTCTTGTGCAATCCATACTATCAATATACAGATATATATCAGAAAATCAAGTATTTAACAGGATTTAACACTTTTCTGGAAAAGGCGTTCCTCAAGAATTTTCCGCATTCTGGACAATGAACCCCTTGCAGAGGGAGAGGTACATATCCGGCGAGATATCGGTGACATATTCCTTCTCGGCATTGAAGACTTTTTGGGGTTCCCGGTTCATGGCGTCGTGCTCTTGGATATAGATGACGTCCAGTTTGTCGTACATCCGTTTTCCGAGACTGAACCTTCTTACCACAGTATATTTATTGATGCTGCGAATGGGCATACTGTTGTTGTTTGGGGTCACTTTGTAGGACACCGAAAAGGGGAGGAGGGTCACATTTTGGGCACCTACATACGTTATGGAGCAAACACCGATTAAGTTTTTTAGAAAGATTGGATTTTGATACTTTTAATGAAGTGTCCAGAAACAGAAAAATTTTATATAGAATAATTGCTGCATTGCTCATTCTTAAGGGCGTTGCAATTGCTATTTTTCTTATCCCGGGCCTTATACCCCTTATTAAAAGGACGCCTTATCAATTGCTCCATCCTGAAGTACGTGTCAGAAATGCCCTAAGCCTTGATTGGTTTTGGCAATCCATTGGTTGGTTTATAACTTATATGATTTTTAGAATAGGGAAATCATTCTACAAAGACAGCCAAAAACCTTCCAGTACCAGTAAATAAATCAGTCTTGACATAGTAAATCAGCGAAAATATGTCCAAAAATTTGGATCCGTCTGGTATATTACATAGATTTGATAAATGAAAAAAGGAGCCAGTTCTGACGCCAACTCCTTTTCCGACGGTAATTCTTCAAAGCCCTATCCTAATGAGAGACGGCACACTTTGATTTTCTCGTCTGTTGAAGTGCTGTGAGCAATGTACAGATAATATCTGGGCCTATCTCCAAAGCACAACCGTATTTTAGCCCCATTTAGTGGGGCTTTTTTTGTATGTAAAAGGCCTATATTTTTGCCTTATTCCCATATTTGAATCCAACCATTTTTTATATCCCCAAACAAAGCCATGTGCCAAGTTCGATATTTTTATTTTGATCAGCCCCTTGACTTTATTGTTCTTGTAGGCATCTGAGATGACAACAGATACTCGTCTTTTGAGACTGTCTACATTTTTTTGGGGGTAATATGGTAATAATAGTTCTGCCATTTCGGTATTCCCCAAAAATCTATCATGCTTATCCAATAAATAGAGTATTTGACTTAGCCATGTTTTGTCTTTTGGGAAACCATCTTCTTCCAAAGAAGAGGTGTTCGTTCCGTCATCTATTTTTGAGTTAAAAAACATGTAATGGTTAAAGTCAAGTTCGGGATCGATTTTGGAATATTCATCAATGAGGGAATCCACAAGCTCAAGCCTTTTTTCAAGCCTTTTGCGTTCCCGTTTTAAATTTTCCAAATCAACTAATGACATATAAAATTTTATTTGTATCAAAAATGATCAGAAAAACAATAGACATGAGATTTAGTATCTATAAGTTATCAACTATTAATTAACATTCATTATGGTAATGCTTTTTATCCTTTTAAAATCATAAGCTACATATAATAAATTAATTACTAATTGACTTGTATTTTCTGGATGCTTGAAAAGTTTTTTATTATATCAAGTATATGATCTTTTTAAAATTACCAATCAAATTTTATTGAAGGAAGCCAAAAATCACTTCCAATCATTTACATCCGTTTACAAACGAAAGCAAATAGTTCAATACCGATTGGCCCATTTTCCTGCCCCTAAGTTTGCCTCGTCGGACAATGAAGTTCGATGGTATTGACTGTTTAACGCTTAAATCACATCAAAATGAATTCACTGAAAAACAAAGTACAGTTGATTGGACACTTGGGCAGCGACCCGGAAATCATCACCTTGGAGAATGGGGGCAAATTGGCCAAGTTTTCCCTGGCCACCAACGAGACCTATAAAAATGCGGAGGGCGAAAAGGTGACGGACACCCAATGGCACAATATCGTGGCCTGGGGCAAAATGGCGGAGATTGCCGAAAATTACCTAGCCAAGGGCAAGGAGATCATGGTGGAGGGCAAACTGATGTCCCGCTCCTACGAGACCAAGGAAGGCGAAAAGAGGTACATCACCGAAATCAAGTGCAACGAGCTCTTGATGTTGGGGAAATAATACGGACTGCAATCAAAAATGAAGGGGCAATTTTGCCCCTTTTTGCATGGTCCCAATTAGGGTAAAACCATTTTTGGTTGTTATAGAACTGAATCCCGACTTATCCCGTATATAGGATAAGGACACTGATTAAAACGTTTACGCTATGAAACACATCGGAATTTTTATAACACTTTTCGCCCTGACATTTTCAACCGCAATGTCCGCCCAGGAAAAGGAAACACAGAACACGGAACAGGACAAGGATTCCTATTACGAACAACGGGCCAAGGAAGATGCCGAATACGAACAGGCATTGGCGATGCGCAACGAGGAGGATGAGAAGGATTTTTGGAAAGACCAGGACCAATACGAGAAAGACCTCAGGAAGCGTGATAAAAAAGCCTACAAGGCCTATATGAAAGGAAAGAGGGACGCTTATGCAGAACACGGAGCCCATTGTGACCACCACTGCGACCACAGCCATCACTATCACCGCCAGGCCCAAATGTACTTTACCTATCACGAGTACCATTACCCCCGAAGGAGCACTGTTGTGCAGACCGGGGTCAGAGTGGCCACTCCAAGAGTTGGACTTAGTATCTTTTAGTTTGAATTAGTTGGTTAATAAAAAACGCCCCAATTTATTGGGGCGTTTTTGTTTTAGGGTTTAATGGACTTAGTCCAAACCTCCTTTTCGTTCGGGTGAACGGGGAGTGGGCCATTCCAACTGTTCCCCTGTCCGGTTGCTGATGGGAAGTACCGCCTTTGTGCGCGAGGTTTTCTCTGGGTGCTCGCTGGCCATATACGCAAGGATGGCCGTAAGGATGGCGTTGTTCCTCACATCGTCAAAAATGATTTTATCATAGGTATCGCGATTCGTATGCCAAGTGTAGTTCCAATAGGACCAGTTCAGTGAACTCAAGCTAAAGGCAGGGGCCCCGGCCGCTTGGAACGAAGCATAATCGGAACCGCCACGGGCAGGTGTGCCAGGAAACGTGGTCTCTATTTCATCCGTGATTTCCTCGGGAACGGCATGTAGCCATTTGCCCAAATAATCATAGGCATCCAAGAATCCACCTCCTGAAATGCTCACTACCCTTCCTGTACCGTTATCTTGGTTGAAAAGTGCCTGTACACCGTCCACAATCTCAGGATGGTCTTCCACAAAGGCCCTGGAACCGTTGAGTCCCTGTTCCTCACTGCCCCAATGTCCGACCAAGATGGTGCGCTTGGGATTGGGATAGACTTTTTTGAGGATGCGCATGGCCTCCATCATCACCAAAGTTCCTGTTCCGTTGTCGGTGGCACCCGTACCTCCGTCCCAAGAATCAAAGTGGGCAGATAGAATCACATATTCGTTGGGTTTTTCGGAACCTTTGATCTCGGCAATGGTGTTGAAAGTGGGCATGGCACCTAGATCCTTGGACTCGGCAACAATGTGCAACTGTGGTTTTTGGCCAGACTCCACCAATCGGTAGAGCATGCCGTAATCTTCCAATTCCAGATCCACTGTGGGGATGGTTTTGGTGTAGGCACCAAAAATCTTGTTCACCCCAAAACCTTGTGACCAGTAGGAAGCGACAATGCCCGCAGCACCTGCTTCTTCCAACGTACCGGGCAAGGACCGGGTGTTGTGTCCCATGTTCTTCATGTTTTCGTTCCAAGCCTTGGTCTGCTCTTCACGCTCTTCTTTCATACGCGCAAAGGACTTTTCGGTGGCAAATTCCTCCCAATTGTAATCGGGTCTGCCTGTGGGCTGCATCATGGAGATCATGACCAGTTTTCCCTTCACATTGGGCAACCATCGTACAAATTCCATGGAATCCTTTACCATGGGCAACACCACCAACTCGGCAGTGATGCCTTTTTTGGGCGTTGCAGGGCTCCAGGCCAATTGTGTACCGCGAAGGCTCTGCACCCTGGGGGAGACCATATCGATATGGGAAATACCGCGTTCCCAACCTTTCCATTCGCCCCATTGTTCGTTGCGGGCCGTGATTCCCCAGCCGGCATATTTGGCGACCGCCCAATCGTGGGCCTTCTTCATTTGGGGCGTTCCTACCAATCGGGGACCGATACCATCCATAAGTTCGTGGCCAAGTGCCTCGAGCTGTGAGTTTTCATTGGCCTCTTTGATGATGGCCTTGACAACAGGATCTTGTTCCTGGGCCAAAAGAAATACGCTGTTGGCCAGCAGCAATGCAATGAGCAGAGCAGTTTTTCGTATCATAGTTGATTTAATTTGTCCTAAAAATAGAACAATAAAAGCAGGTGTGGAAACACTGGCGGCAGGGTAGGGGAAAACAAATAAAGGAAAAGGGCTAGGCCACCTTTTTCAGAAGGTCGAAGCAAGGGCATTTGGAGCAACGCTTGCTTTCTTTTTTCTTGTATTTTTCACAGCATTTTGACTTTAGATTGCCATGGGAGGACAATTCTTTCAGCAATGCCTTTTTGAGTTTCTTTTTTTCCTTCTTCTTTCCCATATTGCATATAGAGAAGGCAAAACTAATTATTTTAATTCAATCTAAATAAGAAATTAACACTAAAGTGTTAAGGGTGAATCAAAAGTGGAGAGAGACCCCCATGGTATTGGGTCCAAAAGATAGGTTCCAACTCACTTGTTTTGGATTGTCGTTGTACTTCTCGTCATATTTCGAATCCAAATACCGATCAATGGATTCCACAATGAAAATGCTCAGCACCGTACTGAAGGCCACATCGGAGATCCAATGGAAATCATCCATCACCCGCACCATACCGGGCACCAGACCAACGGCGTAGATACCTCCCTTTACCCAGGGGTTCTTGAACTGTTTGGCAATGGCATAGGCGTTGCTGAAGGCCAACATGGCATGCCCAGAGGGAAAGGAGTCGTAATCATAGACGCGATCGAAATGCAAGGGGTCGAAGGTATCGGAACTCTCGCCACTTTTGGGCCTGGCCCGCCCAATGATGCGTTTGCTCACTTGCTGAAAAAACCCGCCCGCAGTTGCTGATGAGATCAACAACACCCCGGTCCGCCTCAACTTCTCATTCTTGGTGAACAGGCCCGCCAAATAGACCCCGCCGGTAAGCATATAGTTGTTCTCGGGACTGCCGTATTCGTGTCCGTAGTCCATCACCACATCGGGAATATCCTGCCTGAAACCATTTTTCCAGTCGTTCAGTTCATCGTCCACCGTAAATAGGAACAGGGTGCCCGCGGTCAAATAGCCAAAGTTGGCCCAATCGTTCCCTATCCAATGAAAAGGCCGGGAATAGGCATAACCCACACCCCCGAACATGTTGCCCACATCATAGGTGAAGTGGTTCCACATATTCTTTTCTTTTTCCGGGGTCTCTTCCTGTCCAAAAACAGGACAAATCAGTAGGGATGCAAATAGAAGAACAGTTGCTTTCATGAGGTTGAATAAAAGAACAGTCGGCAAAATTACGCATAAATATCCTGCGCCAAGCGAAATGTGTTCGCATGGGCTTCCACGATGATTTTGATATCGGGCGAATACCCACCTCCCATGCTACATTGAACTGGGATGTTGGCGTCGCGGCAGGTTTGGAGCACAAAACGGTCCCGTTCTCGGCAACCTTCCAACGTCATGGCCAAGGTACCCAGTTTGTCCGAAACCAATACATCCACCCCGCAGAGGTAAAAGATGAAATCCGGGCGCACTTTTTCCAGCAGCTCCGGTAAGGTTTTCTTCAGGATAGACAGATACTCTTGGTCCGTAGTACCCTTTTCCAGAGGGATATCCAGATCTGAAACTTCCTTTTTAAAGGGATAATTGCCCTTTCCGTGCATGGAAAAGGTAAAAACAGAACGGTCGGTCTGGAAAATTTCAGCGGTTCCGTTCCCTTGGTGCACATCAAGATCCAAGATCAAGATGTTGTTGGCCAGATGGTTATTCAAAAGATAACGGGCGCCAATGGCCTGGTCGTTCAGCATGCAAAAAGCTTCCCCACGATTGGAGTAGGCGTGGTGGGTGCCCCCGGCAATGTTCATAGCGATACCGTGTTCCAGAGCAAATCCACACCCTTTGATGGTGCCGTCGGCTATGATGCGCTCCCTTGTGACCAACTCATCGCTCAATGGAAAACCGATTTTCCGGACGGCACTTTTGGAAAGTTCCAATCCCATCAAATCCCGATAATAGATTTCATCGTGCGCAGCCAAAATGTGTTTGTCATCAGGAATGGAGGGCTTAAAGAAATTTTCTGCAGAGCAAGTGCCTTCATGGAGCAATTGTTGGGGCAGCAGCTCATACTTGATCATCGGGAAACGGTGCCCCTCCGGTAATGGATGTCTGTAGATGGGGTGATAGGCAATTTTGAGCATTTCAAAAATCCTTATTTGTGCAGCGCCAACTGTATCCGTTTTCGGGGCACATCCACATCCAGCACCTTCACGATCACTTGTTGGTGAAGGCTCACATGTTCGTTGACATCCTTTACAAAAGTATCGGACAGATTGGAAATATGGATCAGGCCACTTTCCTTGATCCCAACATCCACAAAACACCCAAAGTTGGTGATGTTGTTCACGATGCCGGGCAGCAATTGCCCTTGCCGAAGGTCGGTAATTTCTCGGATATTCTGGTCAAACGTGAACACCTTGGCTTTTTCCCGTAGGTCCAGCCCCGGTTTTTCCAATTCCTTTACAATATCCTCCAAAGTGGGCATCCCGATGGTTTCCGTGCAATAGGATTTCAGGTCGATGCGCTGCAGGGCCGCTTTGTTGCCGACAATTTCCTCAAGCGGAATGTTTTGATTCTTTGCCATTTTGGCCACCAACGTATAACTTTCTGGGTGTACCGAGGAATCGTCCAAGGGATTGTCCCCATTTTTGATGCGCAAAAAGCCGGCGCTCTGTTCAAAGGCCTTGCCTCCCAAACGGGCCACTTTTTTGATCTCTTCCCGGTTCTTGAAAGCTCCATTTTCATTGCGGTGCGCCACAATGTTTTCGGCGAGTTTGGGTCCGATGCCCGAAACATAACTGAGCAGGGGAACACTGGCCGTGTTGATGTTGACGCCCACGGCATTCACGCAACTTTCCACCACGGTGTCCAAAGAGGTTTTCAATTGGGTTTGGTCCACATCGTGCTGGTATTGTCCCACCCCGATGGATTTTGCATCAATCTTGACCAATTCGGCCAACGGATCGGCCAATCGGCGACCAATGGAAACCGCGCCACGTACCGTGACATCGTAATTGGGAAACTCGTCGCGGGCAATCTTGGAGGCCGAGTAGATGGAAGCCCCTGCTTCGCTCACTACAAACACTTCAATAGGTTTTTTAAAAGGAATGCGTTTGATCAATTGCTCGGTTTCGCGCGAAGCGGTCCCGTTGCCTATGGCAATCGCCTCAATTTTATAGGCATCCACCAAGGAACTTATTTTTTTGATGGCCCCGTTTCTGTCGTTCTGTGGGGCGTGGGGATAAATGGTTTCGTTGTGCTTCAAATCGCCCTGTTCATCCAAACAGACCACTTTACACCCCGTGCGGAACCCGGGGTCGATGGCCAAAATGCGTTTTTCGCCCAAGGGTGCGCCCAGGAGCAACTGCTTTAGGTTTTTGGAGAACACCTGAATGGCGGCCAAATCCGCTTTTTCTTTGGCAATTTTTAAAAGCTCATTGGATAGGGAAGGGAACAAGAGTCGTTTGTAGGCATCGGCGATGGCCATTTCGATATGTTCGGTACAGGCATTGTTCGATTTGATCAAACGGCGTTCCATGTTCTGAAGGGCACGTTCCTCGTCAATTTCGATTTTCAACCGGATGAATCCTTCCTTTTCTGCCCTCATTATGGCCAAAAACCGGTGCGAAGGGCAGCGATCCAGCGGTTCGGACCAATCAAAATAATCCTGGAATTTTTGGGCCTTTTCATCGTCTTTTTTGGTCTTGATCACTTGGGTGGTGATGATGGCATGCCGCTCCAATTGGTTGCGCAGTTGATTTCGGATGTCGGTGCGCTCGTTAATCCATTCGGCAATGATATGGCGGGCACTCTCCAAGGCTTCATCCTCATTTTGGACTTCCTTGTTGAGGTATTTGGAGGCAATGAACTCAATTTCATCGGCGTTTTGTGCCATGATGATCTTCGCCAAGGGTTCCAGACCATTTTTTCGGGCGGTCTCCGCTTTGGTCTTTTTACTCTTTTTGAAAGGAAGGTACAGGTCTTCCAAGCTGGTGAGGTCCATGCAGCCCAAAAACTTGGATTTGAGGTCCGGGGTGAGGGCTCCCTGTTCTTCCACCGCTTTGATGATGGCCGCCTTTCTTTTTTCGAGGGCCTCAAACTGCGTTTTGTACTGCACAATGGCTCCGATCTGGACTTCATCCAAATTTCCTGTACGTTCCTTACGGTATCGGGAAATAAAGGGAATGGTACAATCTTCGTTCAAAAGTGCGACGGTATTCTCCACACTTTTTTCTGAAAGATTGGTGTGCTGAACTATATAGGGGATGAGTTGCATGATGTTTGTTTAGTAGTTGTCACTTCGAGCGCAGTTGAGAAGTCTTACCATCCAATTTTTTAAAGCTGGTCTCGACTACGCTCGACCGGACAGTTTCTTTGGATATGAGTTAACTTATACCTTCCCCGTTGTTAACACTATCTTCATCAGGGTTCATAAAAACGAGTTTGCCCTCTTGGTTTTCGGTCATCAAGATCATGCCCTCGCTTTCCACACCACGTAGTTTTCGTGGGGCCAAGTTCACGAGAACAGTCACTTTTTTACCGATGATTTCTTCGGGCTGAAAGCTTTCGGCAATTCCGGAAACAATGGTTCGGGTATCGAGACCAGTATCGATTTTCAACACCAAGAGCTTGTCGGCCTTCGGCATTTTTTCCGCTTCCAGAATAGTGCCTACCCTCATGTCCATTTTAGCAAAATCGTCGTAGATGATGGTCTCTTTTTGTGGCATGATTTCTTTTTCAGTTTCACCTGCGCTGGGCATGGTCGAAGCATTGGATTTTTTAGTGGCTTCCAGTTTGTCCAATTGTTTTTGGATCTCGTCATCCTCAATCTTTCGGAAAAGCAGTTCACTTGGGTTGAGTTGATGTCCGGCTGGGAGTAAAATGTCTTCAGAGGCAATGTCGTCCCAACCAATGGATTTCTCGACTGCGCTCGAAATGACACTGTTTGGGTCATTCTGGGCAACGCCAAGAATCCCCTTCAATTTTGCAGAAGTAAAAGGCAGAAACGGCTCGCTCAATATGGCAAGTCCGGTTGCGATCTGCAATGCCACATACATGATGGTGTTTACCCGCTCCTCATCCGTTTTGATGAGTTTCCAAGGCTCTTCGTCGGCCAAATATTTATTGCCCAATCGTGCCAGGTTCATCAATTCCTGACTGCCTTCACGGAAACGGTAACGCTCCAAGGAGTTGGACAGGATTTCAGGGAAACCTTTCAGGTCCTCCAAAGTCTCTTTGTCCACTTCTGAAAAAGTACCGGGGGTGGGGACCACTCCGTTGTAATATTTTTGGGTGAGCACGGCAACCCGGTTCACGAAATTGCCAAAAATGGCCACCAATTCGTTGTTGTTGCGTGCCTGGAAATCCTTCCAAGTAAAATCATTGTCCTTGGTCTCCGGAGCATTGGCGGTCAAGGCATAGCGGAGCACGTCCTGCATGTTTGGGAATTCTTCCAAATACTCGTGCAACCAAACGGCCCAGTTCTTTGAGGTGGACAACTTGTTGCCCTCCAAATTCAAAAACTCGTTGGCGGGCACGTTTTCGGGCAAAATGAAATCACCGTGGGCCTTCAGCATGCTGGGGAACACAATGCAGTGGAACACAATGTTGTCCTTGCCGATAAAATGCACCAATTTGGTGCTTTGGTCCATCCAGTAGGGTTTCCAGTCCTTGCCTTCCCGTTCGGCCCATTCCTTGGTGGACGAAATATACCCAATGGGCGCATCGAACCACACATAAAGTACCTTCCCTTCGCCGCCTTTCACGGGTACCGGGATGCCCCAATCGAGGTCACGGGTCACGGCACGCGGTTTTAGACCATCATCGATCCACGATTTGCACTGGCCATACACATTGGGTTTCCAATCGGCCTTGTGGCCCACCAAGATCCATTCCTTTAAAAATTCCTCATACCTGTCCAAAGGCAAAAACCAGTGTTTGGTGGTTTTCAGAATGGGAACTGCACCGGTTATGGTCGATTTTGGATTGATGAGATCGGTGGCGTTCAGGGAAGAGCCGCAGCGCTCACATTGGTCACCGTAGGCCTCTTCGTTACCACATTTGGGGCAGGTACCGATTACAAATCGGTCCGCGAGGAACTGTTTTGCCTCATCGTCGTACAATTGTTCGGTCTCCTCTTCGATAAAATCACCCTGATCGTACATTTTTTGGAAAAAATCGGAAGCCGTTTTATGGTGTACCTCAGCCGAGGTCCTGGAATAGTTATCAAAGGAAATCCCAAAATCCGCGAAGGATTTTTTGATGATCCCGTGGTATTTGTCAATGATTTCCTTGGGGGTAACGCCCTCCTTCTTGGCCTTCATCGGGATGGCCACCCCATGTTCGTCGCTACCGCAAATGAATGCCACATCGTTGCCCTTGAGCCTTAAATAGCGTGAATAGATATCCGCGGGGACATACACCCCGGCCAAATGCCCAATGTGAATGGGACCGTTGGTGTAGGGGAGTGCCGCAGTGATGGTATATCTTGATGGAGACGTGCTTTGAGCCATGAAAAAATCAAATTAGGCCCCAAAAATACTGATTTTAACGGGATCGGTCATAAAAAAGGAAACCCCCGAAGATGCGACCCTATTTGGGGTGTGGGGTGCATCATCGAAGGAATCCCGAAATAGATAACAAGTGTCCCGCTTCTTTATGAAATCATAACTGATTTGCTCATTTTTTTACCTCCGACCGAAATCCTATAAATATATTTTCCTGTGGAAAGGCTGTCCCGCATCTGTTCACGGATGTTGATCTCCATGGGGCCTTCCGGCATGATTTGATTCAAAAGTGTGCCGACCCGTTGTCCCAAAATATTGAACAGTTCTATATCCACGTGTGCCGTTGTGGGCATATTCAGGTAGATGTTTGGGTTTCGGGGGGATGTCACTGGATAAACTGCCGCATGTACGATACCGTCCAGAATGTCCGGGCTCGGATTGTTGGGGTCTTGTCCGGGAGGGGTTTCCGGCAAGATGGGCGGATCGTTGTCCATGGCAATATCCTCCAAGGTCTCCCCACTACAGTTAAAGCCAAGGTCTATGGCCCTATAGGGATGGCCCAAAAGGTGCTGCTCCACGGAAGCCCTGGGCACGCAAAGCCATTCGGCCAAAACGGTGCCATAAAGGTCCCTAAAGTCCATGGTGTACTCCAGATTGCCCCTATTGTTCGGTTCGTCAAGGGACGGGTGTTCGCCCACAAAGGCACTTCCACTCAGCCCGGATCCAAAGAACAGGGTTGGGGCGGCCTTACCGTGATCGGTACCGTTGGATCCGTTTTCAAAGATCCTACGGCCAAATTCAGAAAAGGTCATGCTCAATACCTTATCGTCCTGTTGGGTGAAGGCAATATCCTCATAAAAATTGTTGATGGCAATGGACAGGTTGGACATCAATCGCTCGTGGACCAAAGGCTGGTTGCCATGGGTGTCAAACCCGCCCATAGAGATCATATAGACCTTGGTGCCCAAATTTCCTTTGATTAATCGAGCTAAAAGTGCCAATTGCCTGGCAAAGCCATTGTCCTGATATTCCACTTGGTTCTGTCCACGCATGTATGCCTCATGGATTATGCCCGCATATTCATAAGTAGTATTGGCCACGCCACGAAGGAAGCGGAGCTGATCGCCATACATACAGTTGTCGAAAGGAGCGTTCTCAATTTCATAGAAGGCACCTGTTTGGGCAATCTGTTCCAACTGGTCCACATTGTTGGTCACAAAGGCATAGTTGGTCTCCTCACCTTGAAAGACCAAGTTGGCCAAGTTCCCGATTTGGATGGCCGCCGGGGCCGCTGGTGGATTGATGAGGTAATCAGGGTAGAGTTCTTCAAAATGTCTGCCCATCCAACCTGTGTTTTCACCGGAAAATCCAGTGGTGGTGAGGTCGGTATTGGCAAAAATGTCGGATCCCGTAAAGTGGGAAAGGCTTTGCTCTTGATAGCCTACGCCATGCACTGCTTTGAACTGTCCATCGCCCCAAAGGGATTCCAGGGCACTCATGTAGGTGGGCACGCCAAAATCGTCAGTAAGTTTCAGGACCTTGCTCTCAGGGATATAGATATTGGGTCTGGCATTGGCATAAGTGTCATATTGTTGGATGGGAATCACGGTGCTGAGACCGTCATTTCCTCCAGATAATCTGATCAAGATCAATATATTGTCCGTTTCGGCAGCTGCAACGGCCGCCGTTAACGGTGATGGGGCGGAGGCCGAGATCAAGTGGCTTCCCAGGAACATAGACCCCGAACCGGCTATACCTAGTGCCTGGAGGAACGAGCGTCTGCTCCATTTGGTGTGCTCCAGATCGTGGCCCTCATGCTCAAGGCCTTTGTATGGAGATGTATCGTGGGTGTGGTGGGTATCGCACATGGGTGTTGGGGTTATTTAAGTTGAAATTCGGGCTCTCTGGACAAGTGGCGCAACAATACATATACTTGTGTAGGTGATTCGGCGCTCAATTGGAGCATCCATTCACCAGTTCCGCCGGGAATGTAATCCGAGGAATAATATTCCTCAGGCACATCATCGATCTTGAAGGCATCCATGGCCCTTTCAAAATCGGCATCCGTCAAAAGGCCCTTTGGGGTAAACTTGTTCACCAAAGCCCTCACTACAATTTCGGGGTTACTTGTGTTACTGTCCGCAGGCCCCACGGCATCCATGGCCAAATTTCTGAACTGTTCCGGGTCGTTTTGAAAGAAACGCTCCAAAAACACTTCAGTGGTCAACCAGCGACCGATCATAAAATTGGTGTTGATCCATTGTCGGTCACGTTGCCAGCCTTCCACTTCGGGTGGATTGAAGAGTTCTTGGCCGATGAGCGATGCCGAATCGATCATGTTCAACACCGTGGTGTCATCGTATGTGAACCCAGTTTCTTTCAACAGGTTGAAATACAGGTCAAAAGGACTCTTTATGATGACGCCAATGGCAGTCTCATCAAAAAAGTGTTGGCTTTTTAAAAGTTGGCGGATCACCGGGGCTATTTCAAAACCGCTGGAGATAAAGGTCTGTGCCATCCCGCCTATGATCTGGGTGGCAATGCCATTGCCTTCCTCATCCGTTGAATCTGGATGCACAAAAAACTCATACAGTTTCTTGCAGATGAACCATGCCGTTTCGTTGGCCCTTTCATTGAAAAGGATGTCGATCACATCATCATAACCCCAATTCCCGGTCTGCCCAAAGATGGTCTTGTTATCGGTATTGAACTCGGTAGGGTCAAAAGTGACTTGGGTACAGCCTTCTTCACCCCTTTCGGTATATCCGGAAAGCGCTTTGGCCGTCTCAATAATATCCTGTTCGGTATAATTGTTCCCTTCGCCCATGGTAAAGAGCTCATAGAGCTCACGGGCATAGTTTTCGTTGGGATTGTTCCCCCGGTTTCTGGCACCGTCCAAATAATACAGCATGGCACTGGTGAGTCCCACCTCACTGGTCAGTGTCTTGAAATTGCCCAACGCATTTCGCTGGAGACAATTGATGTAATAGTAAAGGAACTGGTTGCAGTTATAGATTTCCAATTGGGTCACGAAGTGGTTGCTCCAAAAGAAGCTCATCCGGTCCAGAAGACCATTGTCCAACAAAGCGTTCCCGTAAGTGGTGGAATATTCCTGTAGTTGTGCCCTACGCATCTGTCCCGCGAGATCAACGTCGGCAGGATAATTGGCATCGTTCCAATCCGCCCATGCGGGAGGAGGGATCAAAGGAGTGGCCAAGGCTTGGTCCACAAGATTGTCCACAAGGGAAACGGCTGATTGTCCGACCGCGGCATTCACGGTCTGTACGGAAGCACTGAAACCGAGCCTGCGGTACAAGTGGGCCGCACGAACCTCGTCCAATGGGGTAGTATAGGGCGCCAAAGTTGAGGTATTGCAATTGACGAAGTACTCCATAGCAATGTTTGGGGTTATCTTAGTACATAGTTCGGGGTCAACTATATGTTTATGCTAGTGCTGGGTGTGGTTCAATTGAGCCAGCAAATTACAATGATAACGTCAGTTTGTCCTTGAACTACCAATTTTTTCGATGAACTGCACACATTTTTTTGATATTTTTCCAACCGTATGGAATCAAGCAACGATTTTGGAAAGCTGGGGGAGCAAAAGGCCGTGGAGCATTTGTTGGGAAAAGGATATGCTATCCTGGAACGGAACTACCGATACCTCAAGGCTGAGATAGACATCATCGCCAGAATGGGGGATACTCTTGTCGTTGTGGAGGTAAAGTCAAGAAACACGGGCTTTTTGGAAGATATTATGGATACGGTGAATGCCAAAAAAGTGAAGCTTTTGACCATGGCGGCCAACCACTACGTACAGAAAAATGAGCTTGATGTGGAGGTCAGGTTCGATGTGATCACCGTCATCAAAAGTGGCAGTGAAATCGACTTGGAGCATCTCGAAAATGCATTTTATCATTTTTAACCATTTGTTTGTTTTGTAACAATATGTTATTTTTGTTCAAAACCAGCTTTAGAAATGAAAACTATATCCGCCGTAGTTGAGCACTACATCAAGAAAAAACCGTTTTTGCAAACCGCATTGGCACAGGGTATTATCAACCTTACGTCCCTTTCAAGACAAATAAAGCCCGAGATTGCCGACGAACTGGGCAAAGATGTGAAGGATGGTGCCATTGTGATGGCGCTCAAGCGACTTTCTGATGACCTTGAGTTCAGGGCCACCCACAAAATCGTGAAAGTACTGAAGAACATCGGTGAGATCACAGTGCGGTCCAACCTCTCCGACTATACTTTCTTGGCCTCGGATACCATTTTGCAGCAACAGGCCAAACTGCTCGAGGAAGTGAACGAGAACCAAGATGTGTTCTACACCTCTTCCCGCGGGGTGAACGAGATCAATATCGTGATCAGCAACATCATGGACAAAGTGGTGGAAAAATATTTCAAGCAGGAGCGGTGCACCCAAAAGGCGGAGGGCCTGTCGTCCATCACCGTAAAACTGCCCGCCGAGAACGTCTCCGTGCCCGGCATCTATTACTTTATCTTCCAGCGCTTGGCCTGGGAGGGAATCGTGCTTTACGAGGTGATTTCCACGACCAATGAGTTTACCATTGTGGTGAACGATGAGCAAGTGGATGTGGCCTTCAAGACCATCAAAGACCTTAAATTGTTATAAGAGCGGCCACTCTTTTCTATGGTCTAAACTAAAACGCGGACTCTTTCGTTTTAGAAGGAGACACTTTCAGTAGAATGACCAAAAAAAGGATTCTTTACGGTTTTTTGGCCCTTTTTGCGCTCTATCTGTGCTATTTGGCCTATATTTTTCTGCTCTCCCCCAAGACCAATCTACAATCCATCTACCTGATTCCCAAGGATGCTGTTTTCATTGTGGAATCGGAACAGCCCGTAGAGAGTTGGAAAAAGGTGAGCGAGAGCGATGCTTGGCACCACTTGGTGAAGAACGATTACTTTGCGGATTTGACTGAGAACATCCAAAAAGTGGACACGGTCTTTAACAACAACCACAAATTGTTCGAGTTTTTTGATGGCCGTTCGCTGTTCATCTCCGTCCACATGATCTCGCCCAAGGACTATGGTATTTTTTATGTGCTCGACCTGAAGCGCATCGCAAAGCTGCAACTGCTGAAAACCTACCTGAACACCTTGCTGAATGAGGATTATGTGATGAGCAAGCGCATGTATCACAGCCATGAGATTTTTGAGGTGCACGATCGCGAGAGCAAGGAAACCATGTACCTGGCTTTTATCAAGAACCAATTGGTAGCCTCTTACACGCATACTTTGGTGGAAGCCTCCATAGACCAATATCAAGAACCGGTGTTGGGCAGGAACCTCAATTTTATTGAGGTCAACCAAAAGGTGGGGCATGAGGACCTGTTTCGGATGTATGTCCAGTACCATTATTTTGATGACTATATAAAACGGTTTACCGACACCCCATCGGATTGGGTGCGACGGGTGAGTGAGAATTTTTTGTTTTCGGGCTTTTACTTCGACCTAGATAAAAACAGTACCCTTACGGCGAATGGGTTTACCAACATCAGCGGGACCAACGAGTACTATTTGGAGGCCCTGCAAAAGTCGGGAACTGCCGAACGTACCATACCCACCATTGTGCCCAAACGTACCGCGCTCTACATCAGCTATGGGTTCGATAGCTTTTCCGAGTTCTACAAAAACTTTGAAAAGGTTCAACAGAACGACCCCCAGCAGTTTGAAAGCTACCAGAATGGCATTGAAAAGGTGGAAAAATTCCTGAAGATTGATGTGAAGGAGAACTTTGTGAGTTGGATCGATGATGAGATAGCCGTATTACAGGTCCAGTCACGCATTTCCAAAGGAAAAAATGATATGGCACTGGTGCTCAAGGCCAATGATGCAGAAAAGGCCAGGACAAATCTTGACTTTGTGCTGGAGCAGATCCGAAGAAAGACGCCTGTCAAGTTCAAAGCTGTTGACTATAAGGGATATAAGATCAATTTTCTTTCCATCAAAGGTTTTTTCAAGATGTTGCTGGGCGGAAGGTTCGATGAGTTTGACAAGCCTTATTTTACACAGATCGATGAGTTTGTGATCTTTAGTGACAACCCCAACACGCTCAAAAGTATCATCGATGATGCTTTGGAAGGGGAGACCCTGGCCACTTCAAAGGAGTTCAGAGATTTTGATGACCAATTTGAATCGGAATCCAGTGTGTTCGTGTATAGCAATGTGCCTCTGTTTTTTGACAATATGTATGCATTGGCCGATGCAGACACCAAAAAAAAAATGCACAAGAACAAGGATTTCATCATCTGCTTTCCGCAGTTCGGGCTGCAATTGACCCCCGAGGACGACCTGTTCGAAAGTAGGTTGGTGATCAATTATAAGGATGTGCAAGAGGTGAAAAAGAATGCACAGTTTGAAGACAAGGTCCAAATCACAAATTCCAAAACCCAAAGTTCCGACCCGATCGAGATCACGGAAGCCGTTTTCAACTTAAAACCTATCTATCCCACAGACCTTAATGTGAAAGCTTTCAGCGTGAAATATCCCAACGGGACCATCAAGTTTGAAGTGGAACTGAAGGATGGTCTAAAGCACGGCCGATACACCGAATACTATCCGGATGGTACCGAAAAAATGACAGGCCGTTTCCGAAAAGACCAGCAAGTGGGTACTTGGCGATATTACGACAAGCAGGGTGAACTGGTCATCAAAAAACGGTTCTAGGACTTCAGTTCTTCCAAAAGATTGTTGAGGTCAAGCCGCTCAGTGTACATTTCCAAAGAACCATCCTCTTTTTGTGGCCAATCCGCTTGTGGCCGGTCCCAGTAGAGTTCCACGCCGTTCCCATCAGGGTCGTCAAGGTACAGAGCCTCGGAAACCCCATGATCGGCGGCACCCGTCAAGTCATATTTTGCTTCCAACAATCGGTTCAGGATGGTGGCCAAATCTTTTCGCGTGGGGTATAGAATGGCCGTATGGAAAAGTCCGGTCGTGTTCTTGGGTGCTGGCGGACCATTTTTGCTGTACCAGGTGTTCAGCCCGATATGGTGATGATAGCCACCCGCCGAAATGAAGGCGGCCTGGTCGCCGTAGGTTGTGGTGACCTCAAAGCCCAATAGGCCACAATAAAAATCCAAAGCTCGCTGCAGATCGGAAACTTTAAGGTGCACATGGCCGATTTTGGTCTGGGGAGGAGCAATATATTCAGGAGTTTTGTCCATGGTTTGAAAATTAAAATACAAAGGTAGCCATTGGAGCCGTTCCAAGAACAATCATTAACTTGAGGGAATTTTTAAACCAGACCCTTAACATGAAACCAACTTCACGATGGTATGTGCTCCTTTTTTGGGGCATCCTAAACACCGTATCCGCCCAAGACCTTTATTTTCCCGAACGTAATGAAACTTGGAAATCCGCTGGAAAAAATCAATTCAAACATGATGTACAGCAATTGGCCGAAGCAGTGGATTTCGCCAATGCCAACGAATATTCCGGGTCCAGGGACCTGAGGATTGCCATTCTGGAAGGGTTCAAGCAGGAGCCTTTCCATAAAATCTTGGGCCCCACCAAAAAAAGGGGAGGCCCTGCGGGCATGATTTTGAAGAATGGCTATGTGATGGCCTCTTGGGGCGATACCCAACAGGTGGACATGACCTTCAGTGTCACCAAAAGCTTTTTGTCTACCGTAGCAGGTTTGGCCGAAGACCAAGGGCTGATCGTGGACACCAAGGATAAGGTGGGCGACTACATTTGGGATGGTACGTTTGATGGGGAGCACAACGCCAAGATCACTTGGGAACATCTATTGCAACAAAACTCCGATTGGTCGGGCGAAATTTGGGGCGGTAAGGATTGGGCCGACCGTCCCCCACGGGAAGGCGGTCTGGACGACTGGAAATTTCGAAAACTGAACGAACCGGGTACGGTAATGGAATACAACGACGTTCGGGTGAATGTCTTGGCCTATTCCTTGACGCATGTGTGGAGACAACCGATCCCCATGGTTCTGAAGGAAAAAATAATGGATTCCATCGGGACGACCACCACTTGGCGGTGGTTTGGGTATGATCATGCTTGGACCGAAATTGACGGCATCCAAATGAAATCCGTGACGGGCGGGGGCCATTCCGGTGCCGGACTCTTTATTTCCACGGAGGATATGGCCCGTTTTGGGCTATTGTTTCTGAACAATGGCCAATGGAAGGACCAACAACTTATCAGTGCCGATTGGATTAAAAAGGCCACCGCACCTTCGGTGCCGAATGTGAACTATGGCTACATGTGGTGGCTCAACCAAAGGGGGGACAGACACTGGGAAGGCGTACCCGAGCATGTATTCTATGCCGCAGGATTTGGCGGCAATTTTATTGTGGTGGATCAAAAAAGCGGATTGCTTATCGTGACCCGCTGGTTGGAACCCTCAAAAATTGGGGAGTTTGTGAAGCAGGTGTATGAGGCTTTTTGATTGAATTGTCATTCCGTGCTTGACACGGAATCTCATCAAAATGATTTAAACAGAAACATTTTCCTTTTGAGGTGTTAACGGTTCCAAAACCTTCAACGCCTTTTCCACACTGTTGATTTTTTCAAAAACCAACAACAAGCGCAATCCACTACGGGTCTGTTTTTCCTTGAGCCGGGCCTGTTGGGAATGGCTCTGTACATATTGCAACACTTGGGTAAACACAGGGGTCTGGTAAAAATTGGACTGCTGGTCGGCAATAAAATACCCCATGAACTTGCCCTGTTTCATCACCACTTTTTCCAGACCAATGTGGGTGGCGATCCATTTGATGCGGACAGAATTCAATAAGTCCTGTGCCTGATCGGGCAATTCCCCAAAACGGTCCACCAAGTCGGCCTCGAATTTCTGGAGTCCTTCCTCATCCTTCACCTCATTGAGTTGGGTGTACAGGTTCAACCTTTCCGTAATATTGTTGATATAGTCGTCGGGGAAGAGCAGTTCAAAATCGGTATCCAATTGGATGTCCTTCACATACACTTTCTCCTTATGGCCCTCCACTTCTTCGTACAGTTCCTTGAACTCATTTTCCTTGAGTTCCTCAATGGCTTCCGATAGTATTTTTTGATAGGTTTCGAACCCGATCTCGTTGATGAAACCGCTCTGTTCGCCACCCAACAAATCCCCGGCACCTCGAATTTCGAGATCCTTCATGGCGATGTTGAATCCACTGCCCAAGTCGGTAAATTGTTCCAAGGCTTCGATACGTTTTCGAGCATCGGGCGTCATCACTTCGTAAGGCGGCGTAATGAAAAAGCAGAAGGCCTTTTTGTTGCTTCGTCCCACACGCCCACGCATCTGGTGAAGGTCGCTCAATCCAAAATTATTGGCATTATTGATGAAAATGGTATTGGCATTGGTCACGTCCAGTCCACTTTCCACAATGGTGGTGGAGACCAGCACATCAAACTCCCCGTTCATGAAGGCGAGCATGAGCTGTTCCAGCTTTTTGCCCTCCATCTGCCCATGGCCGATCCCAATTTTGGCATCGGGCACCAAACGTTGGATCATTCCCGCCACTTCCTTGATGTTCTCGATGCGGTTATGGATAAAGAACACCTGTCCGCCCCGTTGGATTTCATAAGAAATGGCATCGCGAATGATTTCTTCGTTAAAGCCAATGACCTGACTTTCGATGGGATAGCGGTTGGGTGGTGGCGTATTGATGACGGATAGATCGCGGGCGGCCATCAAACTGAATTGAAGTGTTCTTGGAATTGGCGTGGCGGTAAGGGTGAGCACATCCACATTTTCTTTGATGGAACGCAGTTTTTCCTTTACCGAAACTCCAAATTTTTGCTCCTCGTCCACAATCAGCAGACCGAGATCCTTAAATTTTACATTTTTGTTCACCAGTTGATGGGTGCCGATGATGATATCCACCTTTCCACTGGCCAAATTTTCCAAGGTTTCCCTTTTCTCCTTGGCCGTTCTGAAACGGTTCAGATAATCAACGGTGACCGGCATATCCTTGAGTCGCTCCGAAAAAGTGCGATGGTGCTGAAAAGCCAAAATGGTGGTGGGCACCAGAATAGCCACCTGTTTGCCATTGTCCACGGCCTTGAAAGCTGCACGGATGGCTACCTCGGTCTTTCCAAAACCGACATCCCCGCAAATGAGTCGGTCCATAGGGCGTTCGCTCTCCATGTCCGTTTTCACATCTTGGGTACTTTTTTCCTGGTCGGGCGTGTCCTCGTACAGGAAAGATGCCTCCAATTCATATTGTAAATAACTGTCGGGTGCATATTGGAAGCCTTTTTCCAGACGTCGCTTCGCATATACCTGGATGAGATTGAAAGCAATCTGTTTGACGCGGCTCTTTGTCTTTTGTTTCAGGGTCTTCCAAGCTGCGGAGCCGAGTTTGTAGATTTTGGGCGGGGCACCGTCCTTGCCATTGTATTTGGAGATTTTATGTAGCGAATGGATACTTACATACAAAATGTCACGGTCGCCATAGATCAATTTGATGGCTTCCTGCTTTTTGCCCTCCACATCGATTTTTTGAAGTCCGCCGAACTTGCCGATACCGTGGTCAATGTGGGTCACATAGTCCCCAATTTCCAATTTGTTGAGTTCCTTAAGAGTGATGGCCTGTTTTTTGGCGTAGCCATTTTTTAAATGGAACTTGTGGTAACGTTCAAAAATTTGATGGTCCGTGTAGCAGGCCAGTTTCAGGTCATCATCAATGAAACCTTGAAAAAGCGGAAAAACCACGGTCTGGTAGTGGACAGTTTGGTCCACTTCCTCAAAAATATCATGAAAACGTTTGGCTTGTTGCTCGGTGGAACAGAAAATATAGTTGGTAAAACCTGCTTCGCGATTTTCATTGAGGTTTTCAATGAGCAGGTCAAATTTTTTATTGAAGGAAGGTTGGGGTTTGGTGTTGAATTGGATGGTAAGGCTATTATGTGCTGTCTTCCCGAGCGCAGTCGAGGGAGAGGGTAGGGTGGAACTTTCTGTCTGCTTCTCGACTCCGCTCGAAGTGACAGAAGTTGCCCCAATCTCAACACATAAAAAATCCTCCAATTGTTCCCTTAGCAAAGCTGAATCCACAAAAAGTTCCTTGGGCTCCGCATGCTTGATTTCCTTGCCCAATTTGGTAAAACTTTCTTCCGCTTTGGCAAAAAAGGAATCAATGCGGTCATAGATCAAGACCGGATTTTTGGCAAAGACCACCGTTTTGGGCGAAATGTATTTCAGAAAACTTTCGCGCGATTCCTGCAAGAACTTGTTCTCTACATTGGGGATGATGGTGATTTTCTTCACCTTGTCCGTGGAAAGTTGGGTCTCCACATCAAAGGTTCGGATGCTGTCCACTTCGTCACCAAAAAATTCGATGCGATAGGGTTGATCGTGCGAAAATGAAAACACGTCCACAATACCCCCACGAACCGAAAACTCCCCGGGTTCGGTGACAAAATCCACCCTCTTGAATTGGTATTCAAAGAGCACTTCGTTTAAAAAATCGAGGGAAAGGGTATCCTCCAGTTTTATTTTGAGGGTGTTCTTGTCGAGTTCCTTTCGGGTGACCACCTTTTCAAAAAGTGCGTCGGGATAAGTGACAATCACCGCTGGTTTTTTTCGTGAGTTGATGCGGTTCAGCACCTCTGCTCGAAGCAACACATTGGCATTGTCCGTTTCCTCAATCTGATAGGGCCGTCGGTAACTCCCAGGGTAAAAAAGCACATCGTTCTCGCCAATCAGCTGTTCCAAATCGTTCAGGTGATAAGCAGCTTCCTCTTTGTCATTGAGAATCAACAGAAAAGGAGCATCCGCCGACTTGAAAGCCTCTGAAACCGCAAAGGAAAGGGAAGAACCGACCAATCCTTTCAAATTGATTTTGACAGGGTCATTTTGGGATTGGGCAATGGCATCCCGCAGTTTCCCGAGTTGGGGAGACTGTGCAAAAAGCCGGGAAATGGGGGTTTTGGTCAATCCAAAAACTTTGCGGCAAAGATAAAATGAAATGTTTTTATGAAAAATGTTTTTTTGGGTTTCTATATCCTAGTCTAAATAATACTGTCATTTGAACGGAGTGAAGAATCTAAACTTTTACCACCGCATCCTCCACAATGGCATAGACCTCATCATTTTTTGAAGGGTTCATGGTATAGGTTCCGGTAAACTCCCCAAAAGCGGGCAGGATCATCTGGTTTTTACTTTTAAAAAAACAAGGAAGTCTGAGCTTTTGTCGTCCAAATCCATACAATTTCACGGCAGGGTGAATGTGTCCACAAAAGGTGAACAACCCTTCCCGCTCCTCGGGATGGTGGGTCAACAGAAAATCATCGATGATGAGTTCGGGGAAGATTTCAACGTTGAGTTGCCTATATTTTTCAGGGGCGATGATGTCGTGGTTACCCGACACCAAAATGATCTCTGCCGGGGTTTTACCCACCCAATTTTCGAACAATTCCCACTCCTTGTTCAACGAAGAATGAAAGAGGTCGCCCAAAAAGCAGATTTGAAAGGGTTGGAAGTCGGAAACGATCTTGTCCAGCAACATAATATTTTTATGGATGGCCTTTCGTGGGACAGCCGCCCCAAACTTGCGAAAGTGGTTCACTTTTCCCAAATGCACATCACTGATCAGCAAAAGGGATTTTTCTTCCCAAAATAGACCACCCAAAGGGTGGAGGGTAAAATTTTGTTGCCGAACGGAAATATTCATGGAATCCAAAGATACCATAGCTTAATGGGATTTGCCACAACAAAAAAGCCCCGACACATAGGTTGGGGCCACTTATTTTGAGAATAGATGACTATCCTTTTTTGACGACAGGTAAGATTTTTATCAACCTGCCATTTGTGTACACTTTGATAAAATAAATACCTCTTCGGTACGGTTCCATATCGATAAGGGTCGATTCAGTCCCAATTGGCACATCCAACTGGGAAATTGTTCTCCCTAAGAAGTTATAGACTATAATCTGGACAGTATCATCAATGGGACAACCAAAAGATACATTTACCGAGCCTACAAACGGATTGGGATAAGCGGTGGCCGTAATCCGGCATCCATCAGATGAGGTGTCACAAGAGCCCAAAGTATCCCCAATGGCCAAGTGGTATTTAACCGCATATTGTGACACACAGATTTCGCGACCGTTATGGCACATCACCACTTTGGGGTTTCTTGGGTTATTGCCACAGCTTACATCAACGACTTCCACGGTAATGGTCTCCATAGTGGAACAACCATTTTCATCGGTTACGATTACTTCATAATCTGTGGTCTGTTCGGGGCAAACCGTGATGCTGTTTCCTGTTTCGCCTGTGCTCCAAACAATTTCATATGCGCCGGTTCCGCCTTCAACGGAAAGTACTTCCAAAGTGGTACAACTTTGAGGTTCATACCCCAAATATACCGTAGTATCCCCTGAAGTGGTCATCGTGATCATGTCAGGCTCCGTAATGGTCACTTCTGCCTCAAATTGCTGCAAAAGGGCATCACTCACCATCACGGTATACGAGCCAGCCCTAAGGCCGGATGCCGTTTGGGTGGTCTGTCCATCACTCCAAACATAGGTATATGGGGCAACACCACCACTAACGGTAACGGTTGCCGTTCCATCTGCTTCACCAAAACAGCTTACATCCGTGGATGTAATGGATTCATAGGCGAAAGGTTTGAGCATCAATCGGACGGAAACGGGCAAGTGATCCGATGTGGTACTTGCATAATCGTAATCATAGAATTCATAGTGCGATTGGGCTGAATGTTCGATGTATCTTGGCAACACTTCGTCCGTACCTGAAATATGGTCGATCATATCCTGTTCGAATACATAGGAACGGAAACCATTTTCACTGAGTGTTGCGGTGAACACACTGTAATTTGCAGCATCGTTCACGTAGTTTTCATAGGTACTTGCCGTGGTTGAAGTGATATCGGCAACGGTTACGTCCACATCGTCATTATAATCGCCCAATAGGACAAGGTTACGGTCGGCATAGTACACATCCAAGCTATCTTTGAGCACTTCCACGTCATACTTCCGCATATCATAGCGCAATTGGGCATCGCTGCTTCCATTGGCACGGGCGTGCAAGGCCACAAAATCATAGGTTTCGGTTTCCCCGTTGATGGTAATATCGGCCGTCATCAAGAAAGGCAATCGCCCACTGGCATAAAAACGGTCCGGTTCGCTTGGATAATCGGTCAAAGCCGAAGTGTCCCCACCATTGTAATAAGGATGGATGGATGCCAACAAAACTTTGGAATCGGTCACGGTAACGGTCTCTGTATTGTATATGAAACCTACTTTTTGATGGACCCCTTCTTCATTGGGATAGGAGACCGCAGGGGAAATCACATAATCATAACCGGGGAGTTCACTGACCATTTCCGCAAAAAGGACATCATCGGCGATTTCTTCCACAGCCAATACATCGGGTTGGAGTTCTGCTATTACCGCTTTTACGCTGTCCTTTTGGATGGTGTCGGAATCTGGGTCTCCCGCTGCAGGTGAATTGCCTTCATCGCCAAACCATTCTATGTTCCATGTGGCCACTTCCAATGTGCTGACCTTGTCAACTTCCACAGGAAGTGCCGGTGGCACATAGTCATCTGCACAGGCAAGATCGGTCCTGATCCTGGGCAATAATTGGTAGAGTTCAAAATACTTTCCTACAACTCCGATGACCTCACTACAGGTTTCGGGTTGGGCAAGACCCACAAGACTTTCCACATCGCCATCGATACGCAGTTCACCTGAACCACTGGTATCGCTCACCACATAGTTGGAATTCCCGAACAAAAGATCTCCAGGTTTTGGAAACGTCACATCCACTATCCTGACCAATTCAGCTGGGTGTTGGCCCATTTCGGCCAAGGTGATGTCCAAAGGAACAATCGGTTCGTTGGGAGTTCCGTTGGAAGTGACCTCAATAACCGGACTGATCTGCATCTGTTCGTTGAAAGAGCTTCGCACACCCGTAATGGTAATGGAATCCCCTATCATAAAAACTCCATCACCGTGTACTTGCTCATCAAAAATGGCAATGGCCCCTGTTTCATCTTGGATATAGGCAGAACCTGCAAATTGGTCGGTAACGGTCAACACTCCACTAAGGGTGACCAAAGTACCATCACTTAGAGCACGAGCTTCGGCGATGGTAATCGGTTCTGGATTTTCGTTGTTGCTGCCTCCGCCGTAGGTGCCTATGGGGAACGGTAATCCGGCAGTGTCATTTGTTGTGGTATTGTCCAGGACATCGGTGCCACTGTAGGTCCAATTGTCCAGTACAAAGGTACTGCCATCAAGACCTGTCCCGTTTTTTCGATAGGCCCAGCCATCCACATAGTCCCATGCTTGGCCTGTTCCATCGACATTGATATCCCCAAAGACATCAATTACAGCGCCTTCAAAAAAGAGTTCAATGGCATCATCACCATTAATCGCTGCTGAGGATGAGATATAGTCAGGGACAAATCCAAAATAGCTTTCAAAACCAGTACTTTCACTGGCAATGTAGATAAAGGTACCTCCTGGAACACTTACGGCGGGGAAAGTAAATTCTTCACCATCGGTACCTCCACCGTTATTGGCGGAACCGATTCCGTAGGCACTCAGATCAGCAATATCATTTGCAACATAGAACTCAATGGCCTTGGGTACACCTCCGGTCAAAGGGCCATCCACAACCCCGGTAATGATGAGGTCTGGACCATAGGCGCCCATAGGAAATGGAGTGGCGGCCGTGTCATTGGTAAGGGCGCCATCCAAGGCATCAATGCCGCTAAAAATCCAATTGTCGATGACAAACGTGCTTCCATCAGGCCCCGTATCGTCCTTACGATAGGCCCAACCATCCACATGATCCCATACTTGGCCCGAGCCATCCACATTGATGTCACCAAACACATCGATCACAGAACCATTGAGAAACAATTCTATGGCATCATCACCATTGATGGCCATGGCCCCAGAAGTATAGTCGGGGGCAAACCCGAAGAAACTTTCAAATCCTGTAGTTTCAGTGGCCACATAAATGTGTGTGCCTGCTGTAATGGCATCGGCGGGGAAGGTAAATTCTTCCCCATCGGTGCCACCTCCATTGTTGGCCGAACCCAAACCATAGGCACTGAGATCGGCAATATCTTCCAAAGCGTAAAGTTCCACTCCTTTGGGAACCCCTCCGGTCAAAGGGCCATCATAAACCCCCGTAATGATCAAACCCGTTGAAATGGGCGTACTGGAATCGGTACGGGCATCGGTAGCAACTCCTGTGGAATACATCAAACTGGCATCATAGGACCAGATTCGGTAACCATAGTTCGTGTTTTCCAAAAGGGCTTGATGTTCAAATGTTGAAGCGCTTCCCACATAAAGTACCGTGGCCCCATTGGGCAATGCATCACCTTCGGAATAAGGTGTTCCGTCCACTAGGGTTTCAGAAACAGTACCACTTTCAATGGTAGCAACCACAACTGGATTGCTATCGGCATTCAAGGTCCAGGAAAGGGAAATGCTGGAAGTACCTGTTGATGTGGCTGTAAAATTGGAAACATTGTCCACGGTTGGGGTTACCACTCCACCAAAAGTGCCAATCGGGAATGGATTGGAGGCAGTGGCATTCTGGGTTTCATTGTCCAACGCATCGGTGCCACTATAGGTCCAATTTTCCAATACAAAGGAGGTGCCATCCGGGCCGGTTCCATTTTTTCGGTAGACCCAGCCATCCACATAGTCCCATGCCTGTCCGGTTCCATCCACGTTGATGTCGCCAAAAGTATCGATAACGGAACCGTTAAAAAATAGTTCAATAGCGTCGTCACCATTGATATTCACTGCCGTATCCATGTAATTGGGAGAAAACCCGAAGAAATTGGTGAATTCCACATCTTCGGTAGCTATGTAAATAAAGGTTCCGGCAGTCACAGCATCGGCGGGAAAGGTAAATTCCTCGCCATCGGTACCACCACCGTTATTTGCAGAACCCAAACCATAGAGGCTGAGATCAGCAATATCGCTCTGGGCATAGATTTCCACGGCCTTGGGAATGCCCCCGGTAAGGGGTCCGTCCACAATTCCGGTAATTTTCAAATCTTGGGCGGAAGTGCCAAGAACAACGAAAAAGAGAAATAGGAGAAAGTAAATTTTCTTCATAGTGTGAGGTTGTAAAGTGTTCAGGTAACTAAAATCTTAAAATTTTGATAAAATCGGATCACCACTGAATTAAGAATTCGTTAAGAGGTGGTTTTTTCGACGAACTGCACTTTAATTATCTAGTTTGAAGAGATTTGACCATACGTTTGATACGGTCGGCCAATTTTTCGTTGGACAACTTTTCCCGTAATCGATCGGTGATAATTGGGAAGGAGAACGGGGTAGGTTTTGTGCACTGTTTCCAAACGATTTCCTGTTGGGCGATGCGTTCCAAGGCCAATCGCAAACGGCCTTCCTCCAACTGGTGTTCAAAAGTTTCGGTATAGGCTTGTTGGTATAAAAGATTATCATCCTCAAAATCCTTGAACACATCAAACAAAAGCTCAGAACTGCTTTGTAGATGCTTCATTTTCACCCCTTTTTCAGGATAACCAGTGAACACCATACCACTGATTACGGCAATATCCCGGAATTTTCGTCGGGCCATCTCGTTGGAGTTCAAACTTTTTTGAAGGTCGGAGAGCATATACTCGGCACTAAACAGGTTGTTGTCCAAAATGGCTTGTATATCGATGGGTTTGTCCGAAAGTAATTCAAACCCATAGTCATTAAAAGCCAGGGAACAGGTGATAGGCGTCAACAAACTGATGCGATAGGCCAACAGACTGCTCATGCCTTCATGAATGGCCCGCCCCTCGAATGGATAAAAGATATGATGATGGCCGTCCGAAGTCTTAAAGGTCTCTATCAAAAATTGATGGGGCAAGGGGACCAAACTTTCTTCCCGTTGTTTCGCAAACATCGGGGCAAGGGACTGGATCTCGGGGGATTGTTCCTTTTGGGGCAATTCCGCGGTGTACAATTCTTGCCGAAGCAATTCCGACATCTTTGCCGAGAAGCTCAACCTACCGCCCATCCAACTGGGTACTTTGTTGGTCCGTTTGGTGGAGTTCACCACGTGCGCCGACATGCCCTTTATCCGAATGAATTCCAAATTTCGGCCCGCAAAGGTAAAGACATCCCCCGGACTCAATTTTGAAATAAAATACTCCTCAATGGAGCCAATATACCCTCCCTTTTGGTAGCGCACATGAATAGTGGCATCCCCCACAATGGTCCCGATTTGGAATCGGTGCCGCATGGCAACCATTCGGCTGTTCACTTTGAACCTGCCATCCTCTTCCACCTCCACTTTTTTGTACTCGTCGTAACTTTTCAGGCTTTGACTGCCCATCACCAAAAAATTGAGAAGCCATTGCCATTGTCCATCGCTGATGGCCTGGAAACAAAAGGTTTGTTTGATTTCTGGGTAGATTTCATCAGGATAAAACCCATCGGAAACTGCCAAGGTGGTCAAGTATTGAATGAGTACATCAAAACTGTTGAGGTAGGGGATGCGGTCCTCCACGGCGTGGTTCAGAACCGCTTTTTGCATGGCCGAAGCCTCAATGAGTTCCATGGCATGTGTAGGCAAAAAATAGATGACACTTTCCTTGCCGGGACGGTGACCGCTACGCCCCGCCCGTTGTAAAAAACGGGCGACACCCTTGGGTCCGCCAATCTGTACCACGGTCTCGACAGGGGCAAAGTCCACCCCCAAATCCAAGCTGGAAGTGCAGACCACCGCTTTTAAACTTTCATTGCGGATGGCTTGCTCCACCCAAAGTCGGGTTTCCTTATTGATACTGCCGTGGTGCATGGCAATTTCCCCGGCATATTCAGGGTGTTGTGCCAATATTTTCTGGAACCAGATTTCACATTGGCTTCGAGTGTTGGTAAAAAGTAAAGTGGTTTTGCTATTGTTGATGATGGGCACCACTTCTTCCAACAGATGCAATCCCAAATGGCCACGCCAGGGAAAAGTTTCCATTTCCTTGGGGATGATGCTCTTCACCGTGATTTTTTTGTTGATCTCAGCTTTGATCAACACGGAATTTTCCAGTTCTTTGGAGGTTGGCCCCAATAAAACTTCCCTAGCCTGTTCCAGATTGCCGATGGTGGCCGAGATGCCCCAAATCCGGAGATTTTTACAAATGGATTTCAATCGGGATAGGCCCAGTTCCATCTGAACGCCACGTTTGGTGCCCAAAAGTTCATGCCATTCGTCCACTACGATCGCAGAACAATCCTTAAAAAGTTTTGGGTAGTCTTTGGAGGAAAGCAGTAGATGGAGACTTTCGGGCGTAGTGATCAAAAGATCGGGCATAACGGTCCGCTGTCTAGATCGTTCTTTCGTCGAAGTGTCACCAGTTCGGATGCCCACGGTCATTTGGGTGCCCAAATCTTGGGTGATCCGTTCTGCGGATTGTTTGATTTCTTGGGAAAGGGCCCGAAGCGGGGTTATCCAAATGGCTTTTAACCCTTTCTTGTGCTTGGTTTTGTAATCCGGATGGTTTTGGATGTAATTCAACACAATGGGAAACCAAAGGGCGTAGGTCTTGCCGCTTCCGGTCGGGGCGTTTAATAGGCCGTGCTTGCCTTCCAGAAAAGCAGTCCAAGTCTCCTTTTGAAATGGAAAGGGGTGCCAACTTTGTTGGTGGAACCAGTTTTCGGCAATATGGAACAATTCAGGATCTTTCAGGGGATGGGTGTTCAACGTTGTACTTGGATTGAAAATTACGAATTTCTTTTATGGGGATTTGCCTTCCTTTTTTACGATAAGATTTATATTTGTGCCACAAAATTTGAGATATGCCGATTCTAGATCTATACGAGCACGGAGACCACAGGACTAACTTGGCCCACTTTGCCACTTTGGCCAGTTTGGCTTCCATTGATGGAGAGATCAACTCCGAAGAACGGGCAATACTGCAAAAGTTTGCCTTCAAGTTGGACATTACAGAGGCTGAGTTCAAGGAGGTCATGAAGAAAGAGAACAAATATCCCATTGAGACCCCGCACAGTGGGGAGAAAAGGTATCAGCGTTTGTACGATTTTTTCCAGATTATTTTTTCGGACCACGACATTGACGATCAGGAGCGGCGAATGGTCGAGAAATATGCCATTGGTCTTGGGTTCTCTCCCAAAAAGGCCTCCCATATCATTGACAAATCCATAGCCATCTTCAAGGGCAAGATTGCCTTTGATGACTATCACACGATCGTTAAAAGGGAAGACTAGTACTTTGACATAAACTCTTCGGCCTTTTCCACCATTTTTTTGCTTCCGCAGAAAAAGGGCACCCTTTGGTGGAGTTCTGTAGGCTGGATGTCCAGAATACGCCTGAACCCATCGCTGGCCTTACCGTTGGCCTGTTCCGCCAAAAAGGCCATGGGGTTGCATTCGTACAACAAACGAAGCTTTCCGTTTTGCACTTTGCTGCTCTTGGGGTACATATAGATGCCCCCCTTGATCATGTTCCGGTGAAAATCCGATACCAATGATCCAATATATCGAGAGGTGTAGGGCCTGTCCCCTTCCTCCATTTGGCAATATTTGATATAGTCTTTCACCCCTTGCGGAAAATGGATGTAGTTCCCTTCGTTCACCGAATAAATCTGGCCATTTTCAGGGAATTGCATGTTGGGGTGGGACAGATAAAAAGTTCCTAGGGCAGGATTCAGGGTAAAACCGTTTACACCATCACCCGTGGTATAGACCAGCATGGTGGATGTACCATAGATGATATAGCCCGCCGCAATCTGGTTTTTTCCCGGTTGAAGAAAATCCTCCAAGGTCACAGGGGTCCCTACGGGGGTAATTCTCCTGTAAATGGAAAAAATGGTACCCACGGAAACGTTCACATCAATGTTCGAGGAGCCATCCAAAGGATCGATGAGTACTACGTATTTATTTTGGTGCTGTTTGTCAAAACTGTTGATGCTGATAAAATCATCCTCTTCCTCGGAGGCAATTCCACACACGATTTCCCGATTTTTTAGCGTCTGAATAAACTTTTCATTGGCCAGGACATCCAGCTTCTGTTGGTCCTCCCCCTGGACATTCGTGTCTCCTGCATTGCCAATGATGTCCACAAGTCCAGCCTTGTTCACTTCGTGGTTGACCACTTTGGCGGCCAATCGGATGCCGTTCAGCAAGCGGGAAAGTTCCCCTGAGGTGTATTGAAACGAATTTTGATTGGCGATAATGAACTCACCCAAGGTGCGGTGTTGTTTTTCAAACATGAAAGGTTGTTTTATTTGTGGACAAATATCGTGCATTTTGTGAAACTACAACGATTTCGCTACTGTCAATTTTTGTAATTTTATAACTTTGAGTTTTATTTGTAACAATTATGGAATACATGATCAGAGATGCCCGACCCGACGACATGGAGCAAGTATTGGCCCTTGTCCAGGAACTGGCCGATTTTGAAAAGGAACCCGATGCCGTTGAAATCACCAAGGAGGATTTGGTGAAAGATGGTTTTGGCGAAACCAAGCTGTTCCATTGCTTTGTGGCCGAGACGGATGGGGGCATAGCCGGAATAGCCTTGGTCTATCCACGCTACTCCACTTGGAAAGGTCCTGCCATCCATTTGGAAGATCTGATCGTTTCCAAAAAAATGAGGGGAAGCGGCCTTGGAACTGCTTTGTTGGACGAGGTGGTGCGGTATGGCCATGGTCTTGGCGTGAAGCGGATATGTTGGGAGGTCCTGGACTGGAACGAGCCTGCCATTGCATTTTATGAGAAAAAAGGCGCCAATGTGCTACGGGATTGGGATGTGGTGCAATTGGACGAGAACGGAATCAAAAAATATATGGAAAGTCTAAACTGATTTTTCCTAAAAAACAATAGACCTTACATGAGAGTTTTTAAGTTTGGGGGTGCCTCGGTGAAGGATGCGGAAGGGGTGCAGAATGTAGTGAAGGTGTTGAAAGAGGTAGGCTACCAAGATACTCTCGTGGTCATCTCTGCCATGGGAAAGACCACCAATGCCATGGAAAAGGTGGTAGAGGCCTATTTTAATGACAAGAACGGACTGTCTGCAGCCATTCAGGAAGTAATCGATTATCACAATGGGATTTTGTCCGATCTGTTCAAAAACCCCAAGCACCCCATCTATGATAGAGTAAAACTACTCTTCGAAGAAGTGAAGGGCTTTTTGACCTGGAACAAGTCTCCCAAATACGGTTTCGTATATGATCAAGTGGTAGGGTATGGAGAACTGTTCTCCACTACCATCATGAGTGCCTACTTGAACGAGGTGGGTCTTTCCAATACCTGGCTGGATGTGCGGAACTTGATCAAAACGGACAATAACTATCGGGATGCCCAGATCAATTGGGAACGTACCCAAGCCGAGGTGTCGTCCAAAGTGGATATGTCCAAATTGAACATCACGCAGGGCTTTTTGGGTAGCGATGACAACAATTTTACCACCACCTTGGGCCGTGAGGGATCGGACTACACCGCAGCCATTTTGGCCTATTGCCTCAATGCCGAATCCGTGACCATCTGGAAGGATGTTCCTGGTGTGCTGAACGCAGACCCAAGAAATTTTGAAGAGGCACAGTTGTTGGACCTGATTTCCTATCGTGAGGCCATTGAACTGGCTTTTTACGGAGCTTCGGTGATCCACCCCAAAACACTGCAGCCCTTGCAACGAAAAGAGATTCCCCTACACGTAAAATCGTTTATCAACCCAAGGGATAAGGGGACCACAGTGGGCAAAGGAGTGGGGATCGTTCCGAAAGTGCCCTGTTTCATCGTAAAAAAGAACCAAGTGTTGCTGAAACTTTCCACGTTGGATTTTTCCTTCATCGTTGAGGACAGCATCAGTGAAATATTCAAATTGTTCCATGATCATAGGTTGAAGGTGGACCTCATCCAGAATTCGGCCATCAGTTTTTCGGTCTGCTTGGACAACAAGTTCAATGGACTGAACCCCATGCTGGAAGAATTGAAACGAAAGTTCAAAGTGGTCTGCCACGAAGATGTATCGCTCTACACCATCCGCCATTTTGATGACGATGCGGTGAAATCCCTACAGAACGGAAAATCAGTACTTGTGGAGCAAAGGGGCAAGGAAACGGTACAACTTGTTGTAAAATAAGTACTTCCATTCACATACAGGGCCTAAAAAGACAATGGCCGTAATTTTCTATCTTTACCCCTCCTAAACAATATATGCATGGGGTTGGTTACTGCAAAAGAAGTGGCAAAGGTGGTCCATCTGGACAAATATGGCTTTTTGGGGACTTTTGTGGGATGGCTTTTGATGGTTGCCACCAAGATCACGACCATAAATCGATTCTATAACAAGAACAAGGAACTTCCAGGGCCGGAATTTTTGGATGCCATCCTGGAGCATTATGAAATCGACTTTGAAATCCCCGAAGAGGACTTAAAAAGACTTCCCAAGTCGGGACCCTACATCACCATAAGCAATCATCCCCTTGGAGGCATTGATGGGGTATTGCTCCTCAAATTGATGTTGAACGAGCGCCCTGATTTCAAGATCATCGCCAATTTTCTGTTGCACAGGATCGAGCCCTTGAGACCTTTTATAATGCCTGTGAACCCTTTTGAGAGCCACAAGGATGCCAAGAGTAGTATCATGGGTTTCAAGAGTGCACTCAACCATTTGCGGGAAGGCCACCCATTGGGGATTTTCCCTGCAGGCGAGGTGTCCACTTACAAGGACGGAAAATTGGTGGTGGACAGGCCCTGGGAGGAAGCGGCCATCAAGCTGATCAGAAAGGCAGAAGTGCCGGTAGTGCCCATTTATTTCCATGCCCGGAACAGCAGACTTTTTTATACCCTTTCCAAAATGAACGATGTGTTCCGAACGGCCAAACTGCCATCGGAACTTACCTCACAGCGGATGCGGCCGATAAAAGTTCGTATCGGTCAGCCCATTTCGGTGGCCACACAGAACGAGGAGGAGACCTTGGAATCCTTCACCGAACTGCTCAGAAAAAAGACTTATCTATTGGCCAATGCCTTTGAAAAGGAACGCTTGATCGATAAAGTCCCCACCTCTTTGAAGATTCCGAAACCACCCCAAAAAATAGCGACGCCCATTAGCGCAAAGGTGCTTGCCGAAGAAATAGAAAAATTGCGGGAAAAAGATTGCCGTGTGCTCCAGAGCAAAAATTATGAGGTGTTCCTGGCCAAGCAAGAGGACATGCCCTTTTGCCTGAACGAAATTGGGAGGCAACGCGAAGTGACCTTCAGGGAAGTGGGAGAGGGGACCAACAATGCCATCGATCTGGACAAGTTTGACTCCTATTACCACCATCTTTTCCTTTGGGACGATGATGAAAAAGCCATTGTCGGGGCCTACCGGATGGGATTGGGCTCTGAAATATTTGAGAAATATGGTATAGATGGGTTTTATCTTCAGGATCTCTTCCGCTTTGAACCCGAACTGTATGGGATGATGGCCAAGTCCATAGAAATGGGAAGGGCCTACATTATCAAGGAATACCAGCAAAAACCCATGCCATTGTTCTTGCTGTGGAAGGGAATCGTGCATACCACGCTGAGACATCCGGAGCATAAATATTTGATTGGGGGGGTGAGCATCAGCAACCAGTTCTCCAATTTTTCCAAATCCCTGATGATCGAGTTTATGAAGTCCAACTATTGGGATCCTTATGTGGCCCAATACATCCGCCCTAAAAAGGAGTTCAAGGTAAAACTCAAGGATGCCGATAAGGAATTCGTGTTCGATGAGACCCAGGCCGACCTGAACAAGTTTGACAAGCTCATCAACGAGGTGGAACCTGGAAACCTGCGCTTGCCGGTTCTCATCAAAAAGTACATCAAGCAGAATGCAAGAGTGGTGGCCTTCAATGTAGATCCCCTGTTCAACAATTCGGTGGATGGCCTTATGTACATCAGGATCGCCGATCTGCCCGAAAGCACCGTGAAGCCGGTCATGGAAGAATTTCAGGCCGAGTTGGAACGAAAAATGGCAGAGGGCAACGGCCCAACTGCCATTAACTAAACATGTACTTAGCTGGGTTTAGTTTGCCAATTCTTCCTTTACAAAGTTGAGACAAAATTGTTTGATGCTGTTCCTGGTCTGGGCAAAGGCTTCGTGTATTTCTTCCTCGGAACCCTTCACTTTTGAGGGGTCTTTAAAGTTTTGGTGTATCCTCTGTGCATTTTTGGAAGGGATGTACGGGCAATGTTCCTTGGCATGGTCACATACCGTGATGATATAATCCCAATCCATACCTTCGTATTCATCCACATGGTTGGAGGTATGATGAGAAATATCGATGCCATCTTCTTTCATGATGGCCACGGCCCCAGGGTTCAGCCCATGGGTCTCGATTCCTGCACTGTAGATTTTGGCTAAGTCATTTTGTAAATGGTTCAGGTAGCCATGGGCCATCTGGCTTCTGCAAGAATTTCCTGTACAAAGTACCAATACATTTTTCATATTTTCTGGTGTTATTGATCTATGCCTATTGATTTGCTCCTTTTTTCAAACAATAGATTATCTTTCCATACTCCATTGATTTTGCCTATCCGCTCGCGCTTGCCGATATATCGAAAGCCCACTTTTTCATGGAGTTTGATGCTGCCTATGTTTTCAGGGAAGATTCCGGACTGTATCGTCCAAAACCCAGCTTTTTCACTTTCCTCGATCAAGCGTTCCATCAACAATCGGCCTATCCCCTTGCCCCGGCTCTGGGCAGAAATATAAATGCTGACCTCACCGACACCACCATACACGCAGCGGCTGGACACTGGTGAGAGGGCCGCCCACCCCAAAAGGATGCCGTTGTCCTCGGCGACCAATCTGGAATGTGTGGTGTGGGAGCTGTCCCATTGGTCATAATCAGGGGCACTGGTCTCAAATGTGGCAAATCCGGTAGCTATTCCTTCGGAATAGATGTTGGAAACCTGCTCCCAATCGGAAGCGATCATGTTTCGGACTATCATATCTTGGTGGATTAACAACATCCTGATCCAGGAGTGCAACACGCCTTTTCCTCAATGGGGTCTTCGGTAACCACACCGCAGGTCTCCTTGGCCTTGCAGTCCGTTTTTTCGACGGAAAGTTTAAAGATGATGGCCTTGTTGTCCAAGGTATAATCGCTCACAAAAAGTTGGGCGGTATGGAATTCAGGATTGCTATATTCAAATTTGATCTCGGCATTTTGGACCATGGGTTTGATGCGGTCCACCTTGTTCAGGATGCCCAATGCTTTATAGGCCGACATGAATTCGGTTTTGCCCTTTTCCTTTGGACTTTCCCAAAGCTGGACAATGGTCTCTTTCCAAAAGTCAGTATTCGCTCCACAGTCAACGGAGTCTATGGTGATGTTCTTCACTTCGGTGATGTGGTAGTTGGCCCCGACGAATCGATGCGGTGCATATTCGAAGAGCAAACTTTTGTCTTGGTGTTGTTTTAAAAGGGATAGAAATTTGGATGTTTTCATGTTTAACAGCAATTACGGTTAATATTGGAAAAGAACAGATGGAAGGACTCTTGCAGTTCGTCCCAACGTTCTTGGTTGATGCAATAGCAAAGGTTTTTTCCTTCGAAGGTCCCTTTGAGAAGGCCTATTTTCTTGATTTCGTTCAAATGTTGCGATATGGTGGGTTGGGAAAGGCCAATGACATCCACAAGGTCGTTGCAGATGCAATTGTCCTGTTTGCTGATATACTCCAAGATGGCGATCCTGGCAGGATGCGCCATGACCTTGGCAATTTTGGCCAGTTCATTATGGGTTGTGGAAAAAATATGTGTTTTGGAGGCGCCCATATATTATTTGTGAATGAAAAATTTGATATTGCAATATTACGATGATATATTGAAATAAAAAAGCCGAACAAAAAATATCCGGCTTTATGTATCAGAACCAAGGTTTTTTCCCCACCTGATATGTCATATAAAACTCTTCGTCAGATTTGGTTAGGTAAATGATACCTTCGATCAAACCAATAAGTGGCGGAATCCATACCAAAAAAGCACCAATTACTAGACATACAAGTAGGTATGACAACAATGTGATTCCCAATAGGATGAAACCTTCCTTGTTATAGCCCAAGATGAATTTGTGTACACCTAGCGAGCCCACAACAATGGCCAATATACCTGCTAGAATCTTTTTATTTTCACCACCAGCGCCTTGAAGGCCTTCTTTGAATTCGTGAGCGGTCTTTTTGGCACCTTCAGTGAAATCTTTGGCAGCTTCTTCTGCTTTGTCTCCTAAGTCTTTTTTTTCTTCGGACATTGTTTTAATGTGTTGGTTAAACAGATTCTAAATGTAGGAAATAAATCAATACCTACAGAAATGCTTTATCAACAGGTTCCCAGAGCTCCAGTTTGTTGCCCTCGGGGTCCATGATCCATCCAAACTTGCCGTAATCGTACTCCTCAATTTCCCCGATGACCTGAACCCCTTCTTTTTTGAGCACTTCCAACAGTTTCACAAGGTTTTCCACCCTGAAGTTCATCATAAACTGTTTTTCACTGGGCTTGAAATAGGACGTTTTTTCATCCATGGGGCTCCATTGCGTCATGCAATCTTTTCCTTCTTCGTCCTTCCACCAAAAGGAACAGCCGTATGGGTCCGTGTTGAGCCCCAAATGGGCCTTGTACCATTCTTTGATTTTGTCCGGGTCCTTGGTCTTGAAGAAAAACCCGCCCAATCCTGTCACTCTGTTTTTCATGATTTCTTGATGTTTTGTTCATAGATCTTGATCCATTCCTCAGGGGTCATCTTTTGACACAGTTCCCCAATGAGTTTATAGGGAATGTTCTGGATGTTCTTGAAACGGATGTAGCTTTTGCCCATGTCCAGTTTGGTGCTCACATGTTTGGGATATTCGCCCACAAACCAATCGTGTATTTCTTTATCGGCATAGATGGCCGAATGGTACAGGGCCACAAAATTTTTCTGTGAGGCAATGTTGGCAAAGGGCAGGGGAGACTTTGGATCGCAATGGTAGCCGTCCGGATAGAGGGAGTGGGGCACCACATAACCGATCATCCCATAATTGATGCATTCCTCAAAACCTTTGGGGAGGTTATTTTTTAAGGTTTCCCGCAATTTTGAAACGGCTTCTTTGCGCTCTTCAGGCACTTTGCTGATGTATTCTTCCGGAGTTTTGGCGTCTATGGTCATGGGCAAATTTTTAGGTTTTGCCACTCTCCAAAATAAGAATGTTGGATTTTGGCTGCTTAAATTTAGCAAAATTTGGCCTTGACCTTGTCCACTATGGTCTGTGCCAGCTTTTCCTTGCTTTCCACGGTCCATCCGGCCACATGGGGGGTCAACAATACGTTCTTTGCCTTTCGGAGGTATTTGAAGGCTTTGGGTTTTTGGACGAACATGTTCTCAAAGGATTTTTTCTCATACTCCAACACATCCAGCCCAGCACCCAATACCTTTCCCGATTTCAAAGCTATGACAAGGTCCTCCGTCACCACACATTTGCCGCGGGCGGTGTTCAACAGCCAGAAAGGCTTGTGGAACGCATTGATAAACTCAGAATTCACTATGCCTTGGGTAAGTTCCGTTTGGGGAACGTGCAGGCTTACCACATCGGATTTTTGTTGGAACTCCATGATTCCTACTTGACGGGCATTGTCGTCGTCCACGCCACCCACAATGTCATAACAGATCACCTCTACATCAAAGCCCCTTAGTTTTTTCGCGAATGCCTTGCCCATGTTCCCATACCCGATGATCCCCACGGTCTTGCCGTCCAGCTCCACCCCGCGGTTGCCCTCACGGTCCCATTTGCCCTTTTTTACCTCGCGGTTGGCCTTGCACATATGGTTCATCAGGGAAAGCAGCATACCCAAAGCGTGTTCGCTCACGGCGTTGCGGTTGCCCTCGGGCGCGGAGGCTAGGAAAATGCCCCTGTGTTTGGCATAGCGGACATCGATGTTTTCCAATCCGGCCCCGACCCTGCCAATGAACTTCAGGTTGGTTGCCTTTTCCAAAAATTGCTGGTCCAGCGTGAACCGGCTTCTGATGATCACGCCATCGTACAAATGGATCTTTTTTTCCACTTCCTCTTTGGTCGAGGTATAATCTTCGTGGTTTTCAAATCCCAATTGGGCAAATTGCTCCAAGAGCAATCGGTGGTTGGTGTCAACGTGGAGAATTTTCATGGGATCAAAGATACGATTCCTAGATTTTTGGATAGTGGGTCTGGGTTTTTTCGTGTTGGACCTTGCCGGTATGCGAAGTGGACAGTTTTTCAAAGAGCAGCACATGCACCTCTTCCCCGTTCTTGGTCATCGGGTTGTGCTCCACTCCTTTGGGCACTACAATGATCTCACCTTCGCGAACCACTTCAGTCCTGTCCCTGAACTGCATATAGAGGGTTCCTTTGATCACTTGGAACAGTTCATCCTCGTTTTCATGGGCATGCCAGACAAATTCGCCTTGTAACTTGGCAAGTAGTACCTGCATATCGTCCACAACGGCTATTTGGTGCGGGTGCCATTGCTTCGTGAATTCAGCATGCTTTTGTTTTAGGTTGATGGGTTTCATCTGTTGAAAAATTAATTATTGGGTATAGGTAGATTGTGAATTTTCAAGAAAGACAGTTTGTCCCAATAACCCCGTTGGAATTTGATTTTCCCATCCACAACATGAAAGAAGCCACATCCCCTGAGGCCCAAGCGATCTTTCCACTCTAAAATGGCCCATTCGCCATCTTCGAATATATTTTCTATGATACAGACCATATCCGCGGATGCGAATTCATTCCTGAACATTTCAAGGATGGCGTCTTTTCCTTCTACGGGATCGTTGGCCACTTGATGGTTTATGGCATCAACATGGTACAGCTCTGCCAAAGCCTCGGGATTGGCCATATTAAAAATTTTCACCCACTGTGTTATCAATTCCCTTGGTGTCATTCGTGCTTTTTTATATCCCCAAGATCAGTTTGGCGATGGAGAAATAGATCAAGATTCCAAAAATATCGTTGCTCGTGGTGATGAATGGTCCTGTGGCAATGGCGGGGTCAATGCCTCGCCTGTCCAAGAACACGGGGATAAAGGTCCCGATGAGTGCCGCTATGATGATGACCAGTATAACGGCAATTCCAATGGTGATGGAAACCATATAGGGCGTGCCGAACAAAAAGTGACTGACCAATAACACGACCGCAGCAATGGCAATGCCGTTGATGAGCCCAATGGCAAATTCCTTCAAAAGCCGTTTCATGACTTCCCCTTTCACGGTGTCGTTTGCCAATCCCTGTACCATGATGGCCGAAGATTGGACCCCAACGTTACCAGCTGTTGCTTGGATCAAGGGCACGAAAATGAGCAATATGGGAAAATTTCCCATCAAAGGTTGGAAACTGTTGATGATGCTTGCGGCACCGATGCCTCCAAACATTCCAATGAGCAACCAGGGTAGGCGTGCACGGGTGAGTTCCCAGATACTGTCATCGGCCTCCACTTCCCTGGAGATACCTGCAGCCATTTGGTAATCTTTATCAGCTTCTTCCCGGATCACGTCCACAATGTCATCAATGGTGATGCGGCCCACCAGTCTCCCGATCTCGTCCACCACGGGAATGGCCTCCAAGTCGTACTTGGACATGATCTTGGCGACTTCTTCTGCCTTTTCGTTCACATTTACCGAATCCACTTTAGGAATGTAGACATCTTTGATATTGGTCTTGGTAGAAGTGGTGAGGAGATCTTTTAAGGAGAGCCTTCCTTTGAGTATTCCGTCGTCATCCACTACATAGATGGAGTGGACCCTCGTCACGTTTTCGGCCTGGGCACGCATTTCTTTCACACAGGTGAGCACGTTCCAGTTTTCGTTCACCTTCACGAGCTCTTTGGCCATCAATCCCCCGGCAGTGTCCTCGTCATAGCGCAACAGGTCCACAATGTGCCTGGCATGTTCCCTGTCCTCGATCTCGGAAATGACCTCTTGGATGATTTCCTTTGGAAGCTCGTTGATGATGTCCACAGCATCATCCGTGTCCAGTTCCTCCAACTCGCTGGCTATCTCCTTTGCGGTAAGATTGCCCAATACAGCCTCCCTGATGTCCTCGTGCATTTCCGCAAGGATATCGGAAGTCTTCTCACTGTCCAGCAGCTTGATCAGATAGGTAGCCTCGTCCACATCCAGTTCATCGGCAATTTCCGCGATGTCGGCATAGTGGAATTCCTGCATCATCGACTGGAGCTCGGTGTTCTTCTGCTCCGCGATCAGTTGCTGGATCTCTTCTAGAAGCTCGTCTGTAAGTTTAAACGGGGTCATTGGCTATCTTTTGGGTCAACGTTACAAAATCTGCCACACTGAGCTGTTCCGGGCGTTGGTCAAAGATAGCATCTTCTTTGAGATTATTGGATAGGTCAAAGGCTTTAAGACTGTTGCGGATGGTCTTCCGTCTTTGGTTGAAGGCCGTTTTCACCACTTTGAAAAAAAGGCGTTCGTCACAGGCCAATTTCTGCTCGTCCCTTCTTATCAACCTCAATACACCGGAATCCACCTTTGGTGGCGGGTCAAAAACGGTGGGTGGTACGGTGAACAGGTATTCGGCCTCGTAGAAGGCCTGTACCAGAACGGACAAAATACCATAGGTCTTGCTCCCTGGTTTTTCACAGATGCGTTGGGCCACTTCTTTTTGGAACATACCCGAAAATTCCGGGATCTGTTTCCGCATCTCCAGCATTTTGAAAACGATCTGACTGGAAATGTTGTAGGGGAAGTTGCCCGTGATGGCAAATGGCTCATCGCCATAGAGCTCGGTCAGGTCAAACTTTAAAAAATCGGCCTCAATGACGTTCAGCCGATTGTTTTTTTGGAGGATTTCTGAATGTTCCAAGGGAAAACTGTGGTTCAGGTACACGATGGATTCCGCATCGAGATCCATGGCCACGAGATCTAGGTCACGTTTGAGGAGGTGTTTGGTGAGTACGCCCATTCCAGGACCGATTTCCAGCACGTTTTTATACCCTTTTAGGGTAAGGGTCCCTGCTATTTGTTCGGCAATGTCCTCATCCTTGAGAAAATGCTGTCCCAAATGCTTCTTGGCCCGAACGGCGCCTTCTTCCTGTTTTTTGGTTCCACCTTGGGCAGACCATTTTTTCTTCTTTTTGGACACGGCCGGTTTTTTTGCAAGTTACTGGGAATTTTCGATATAGACCCATGCCTCCAGCCCAGATTCCAAAGGGAATTTTTCCCGTTTGTAGGCATCGGTCTCGTACGCATCTGCCTTTTCCAGGGCGATGATGGAGACGGTGTACACGGTCCCTTTCACCTTGTCCTTCGCATCCTCGGTCCGGATGACCACAGGATACTGGCCATACATGGCATTTTCCATCTTTTTGAAACCCAAAAGCACATCGGGATGGCCTTCCATAAGATGCCCAAATACATCTTGCTGTACCTGCTTTTCTTGCAGGGTGCCGTACGTGAAGAGGTGTTCCAAGGTATCAGGGGATTTGTTGGCTGATGACTTCCAATTCCGTTCTGAAGGCCACAAATTTGTTGGGAAAGTTTTTTTGTGCCTCGGCCCTAAGGCGGGTTGCATCTTCCCGATAATAGGCCTCAAGGGTCTGCCTGTCCTGCGTGGTGTATTGGATGGAATAGGTGATACCGCCCATATCATCCTCCACCAGGACCTTGACCATTTTGGCATGGGAGAATTTGCCGGTTTCCAACATTTCAGGAATGTGTTTGTCCCTCATCCAGGCCAGCCATTGGTCGTGGACACTTTCATCAATATTGATGGTGACGTTGTAAATGAGCATTTGCTTTGTCTGTTTCTATGCGGATGAAATTAGTGTATTTTTTTAGGAAATTGGCAGCTATTTTTGAGTCATTTCGCATGGAGGCCCCATGGGTTGGAACGCTTACTCATTCTACGGGATTCCCGTTTTCACGGGAATGGCAAAAAATCAATTAATGGCATCCCCACGGAGCTTTCTAAAATTGGTCCGGGCCTGTGGGAAATAATAACTATCCTGATAGTTGTAGATGATCTTTTCAAAATGGACCTTGGCCTTTTCGGGCTCGTTCAAGATATTTTGGTAGAGCTCTCCCAGGGCAAAATGGGCATCATCGGCCAGAATACCATCCGCATAGAACTCCACAATTTTTTGATAATTGAACTCGGCACTCTCATATTCCTTTTGTTCCACCAAAAGCTGGGCTTGTTTCAATAGGGCCTCGTCCTCGATTTTTTCCCCTTTGTGGTTCAGCAAAATATCTTCCAAAGCCTCAATGGCTTCTTTGTTCTTGTTCTGATAGGCGAGCAAATCTGCCCGTGCATATTTTTTCAACGCGGTCTGGGTGGAATCCTCCAAAGAATTATCGGAGATCAAAAGGCTCAGCTGCATGGCGTCGTTGGCAATGAGTTGGGAGGTGGAGCCCCTGAGCACTTTCAATTGGGTAAGTGCCCAATCAAAGTCCCCTTTGTAGAAACTGGTCTGTGCCACCTTGAAGCGGGCATCCTGTCCCAGCACGTCGTTCTTGAGGCTTTTTTGTACTTGGGTATAGAGGATAAGGGCCTCATTGAACCGCTGGTCGTACACCAGAATATCCCCGAGGGCCAATTTTACATAGGCCATGGCCAGCCTTCCCATGGGCAGTTCCAGACTTTCCTTGAGCATGCCAATGGCAGGCTCTGGCCTTTCCCGTCTGAAGGTGAGGAAATTGGCGTAGGCTATCTGCAATTGCAACGTTTGGCTTTGGTTTCCATATTCGGCCAGGAGGTCCTTAAACTGTTTTTCAATATCATCCAATATCTTTTCCGTTGGATTTTCCAATGCTATGTCGATCAATCGGAGTTGGGCATTCAGTTTGACCCTTGGTTCGTCGCTATTGTCCACAATGTACTGGAAAATAGAGGTGGCGGTTTCAAGGTCTTTGTCGTCCAGGGCAATATCACCCAGATTTTCCAAACGGTCCAGATTGCTTCCATCAACCCGTTTGTAAATGGCCTTTTCCTGTCCAAAGGCACTGTTGTACTGTTTTTGATGCACAAAGAGCCAGCTCAGGAGCTCGTTCCAGAGCACATCGGGATTTTGTTGTGCATTTCTGAGGAGTACCTTTCTAAGCAGCACGTTGTTTTCGTCCGTGGGGTCTTCGGTAATGAAATCGTCGATGTTCTGAAGTACATTGGAGCGCGATGTCTTTCCTTCCCAGATCAGGTTGAGATAAGATTGGTACATTTTCTCGATATCGCCCTGTTCCCCATAAATGCGTGCCAGTTGAAAATCGTAGTTCAGGTCTGGTTTGAGTTCCATGGCCCTGGAGTAGGCCCGTATGGCATAGTCGAGCAGGGCATATTGTTGGAAACGGTACCCTACACTGTATCCATAATTGGGGTTTTCGTCTATTTTTTGAATGGCCTGTTCATAGTGCACCGATGCTTTTTCGGATTGTTCCTGAAGGGTGTAATTATAGCCCAGTTCAATGAAAAAAGTGGGGAAAACGTAGGGGTCGGCTATCTTTTCCAGTAAAAAGGCCTCGGCCTCATCGTAGCGTTCCAACTGTTGGTAGCAGCCCACCAGTCCTTCGGCATAATCGGTCCGTCTGGGATTGGTCTCCGCCAACTTTTCGTAGAAGACCACCGCCTTTTCATAATCCCCATCATTGAAGTACTGTTTGGCCAAAAAGTCCTCTTGGGCCATGGCCGAGATGTGGAGCAAACAAAATGATATCAGAAACAAAAAGTGCCGCAAGTGCTTGTTTTTATTTCAAATATAACGTAGAAATGCCCGGGATTCTGTTAAGCGAATCCAAATAATTGTTTTTGAGCAAAATCAATTATTTGGAAAAAATGTAGGAATATGTACTATAAATTTAAGGTTTTTTAACAAAAAAATTATATTTGAACAATCCTCATTCTAAACTGATCGAGTAATAGAGTTTAGTTATAATAACACAAACCATTAAATTCAAAAAAATGAAGAAAAAATTCTTTCTGTTCTTTTTGTCTTAACTCTTAGTTTTGTTGGGACACCTAACCCTGGCGAAGATTTTCAAAGATCTGTCGAATGTGATGAATATGCAGCTGATCATCTAGCGGTCCATGAATCTTATTTCGGTTGTTTGGACTCTTATGATTATAACTATTTGTATGACACGATTAGGGTGTTATGTGAAAGATCTCAAATGGAATAATTAAGATAACAGACATGAAAACACTTTCTATTTTTCTTTTAACCTTCATAGGTTTTTTTAAATTTTCAGATGAATTAGAAACGAAGGTTGATTGCAATAGTTATGCAGCAGATCAAATGGCGGTTGTAGAGGAACATTTTGGCTGTTTGGATTCTGATACCTATAACGAGGGATTCGAGAACATCTACTTGTATTGCGAAATGTTGGATTGGTGATAATCACAATAGTTTAAGAGGATTTTTTGATGAAAAGACATTTAGTTTATTTATGTGTCATATTCTTTATCCCTTTACGTAATACAAATCTTTCGGCGCAAAAAATTAATTCAGGAATCATTGAGTATGAAGTGGTGCTTCTTGATAAAGAAAAGATTGATTCCATCGAGGATTTGTCTACTCGAAAATTATTTCGTGAAATTTCAAGTATGTTGTCTCAAAAGACCTTTTTCCTTGAATTTGATAAAGAGCAAGCTTATTTTAAATCACCACCAAAACTTCCATTGGAAGATGACAAGTCAGAAATGGTTGTTAGGATGGTTAATGTAATGGTAGGAGAAAATGAGAGTTATTATCGGGATGATAAATTGAAAAAAGCGTATAAGTTCGATAGTTTCAGAGGGAATAATTATGTAATTGAATTAAAAAAAGTTGAGGATTGGGATTTTTCAGAAGAAACAAAGATTATCCTTGGATTTAAATGTAAAAAAGCTTCTCGCAAATACAAGCAGTTTAATGTAAGAAAAGGTGAATATGTCGAGTTTAATCCCGTAGTTTGGTACTGTCCAGAACTACCTCTTCCTTTTGGACCAATAGGATTTGATGGACTTCCTGGGTTAGTATTGGAGGGTACAAACAATAACAAAATTGTTTACAGGGCAAAAAAAGTTCAATTGAATAAAAAAGTTGATATTAAACCAAAATTTAAAGGGGAGAGAATTGATCAAGACAAATTTGAGAGCCTTATAAACAGGATGTAATAATCAGAAAACATAATTTTTTGATTTTCAGTTAAATTATTGTGATTGCGCTCCCATTGGAATGTTGGAGTCACAAAATAGTTGTGAAAAATGAGTATAAAAAAGCTGTTTTATACATCAATATTATTGAGCTTGGTGACTTCCAATGCCCAAATAAAAAATGGCCAGAAGGTAGATTCCGTAAACAATAGTTTGATTTTCAAAGAACAAATTTATGACTTTGAGAATAAGGAAATCCCACCATTTGAACTTAAAGATATACATGGAAAGTTTGTTAAATCTGAAAACTTAAAGGGTAAGCCCACAATTATTAATTTTTGGTTCAGTACATGCGAACCTTGTCTATTGGAAATCCCAGCCTTAAATGAACTCAAGAAAAGATATGGGAATAATGTTAATTTTGTAGCTATAACTTTCGAAGATTCCGAAGTTGTATATAATTTTTTGAAAAAGGTTGACTTTTCTTTTTTTCATTTAGTAAATGCCAAACCCTACATAAAAAACTTTGGTATGTTTGGCTATCCAAAGACATTGGTTTTAGATTCGAATTTGATAGTAAGAAAAATTGAAAAATTAATCCCAAAAGATGTTCCGGTTGAAAAGGGTCGCAAGGAACTTATTGAAAATCTATCACAAACCATAAATGGTTTATTGTGATTTGTAATCTAAAACTCCAAATGGTCGGGTAGGTAATTCTTTTGACCACTTTTCACCGTGTTTTTCGGTAAGAAGATTAGCTATCAATAAATTATTAGCCCTCGAAAATTGATAGGTATGTGGGTCTATCGAACAATTTTTAAATTCAAACCCCACTCCATACTTATCGCTAAAGTTTTTGAACCTCTCATCATATTGATGAATTACCCCATTTATTATAAAGGTTAGATTAGAAAACTGTACTCTTTCCTTAAATATAAGGTAAAGCCCCTTTTGATTATTTGCCAATATATCATTGGACTCAGTTGAAGGGGATTTAATTTTTACAATTATATGTGATTGGTCAAAAACCACATTTGGTTCTATAAATTCTCCTTCAAAATGGGAAGAGCCAAAGTGAAAAATATATTTTCCTTCTTTGGGAATCGAGATTTTTATGTCATCCAATGAATTTATCTCGACAACATCAAGATAGTTTTCACCTTCGATAGTTATGAATCCGCGAGTGAACTCTTCATTAGCATTATTATCGAATTGTATAAAAACATTGATGTCATTTGGCTTCTCTATTGAGGAAGGTAACTGAATCAAACAGACAAGTAGTATGATTAGCTTCATGATTTAGTCTTTTAAGAAGGACTAATAAAAAAATGAAATGTTGCAAGATAATCTTAAACTTCCAAACTTAACATTGTATTAAAATTAAGTTTTTTCATGTAAAAAACCTAATCAATCACCTCGAACCCACAATAGGGAACCAAGACTTCGGGAATCTGGATACCGTTTTCGGTCTGGTAATTTTCCAAGATGCCCGCCAATACCCTGGGCAATGCCAAAGAGCTACCGTTCAGGGTGTGGGCCAACTGGCTCTTCCCGGTCTCGTCCTTGTAGCGGAGCTTGAGGCGATTGGCCTGAAAGGTCTCGAAATTGGAAACGGAACTGATCTCCAACCAACGGTCCTGTGCAGTGGAAAAGACTTCAAAATCGTAGGTGAGGGCAGAGGTAAAGCCCAGATCGCCTCCACAAAGGAGAAGGATGCGGTAGGGCAGTTTCAGTTCCCTGAGGATGTTCTTCACATGCTCCACCATTTCGTCCAAGGCCTTGTAGGAATTGTCGGGATGCTCCAAACGCACAATTTCCACCTTGTCGAACTGGTGCAGGCGGTTGAGTCCACGCACATGCGCGCCATAGCTTCCGGCCTCCCTTCTGAAACAAGGGGTGTAGCCCGTGTATTTGATGGGAAAATCGCTTTCGGCCAATAGATCGTCCCGGTGCAGGTTGGTCACGGGAACCTCGGCGGTCGGGATAAGGTACAGGTCATCGGCCTGCACGTGGTACATTTGCCCTTCTTTATCGGGTAATTGTCCCGTGCCATAGCCAGAGGCTTCGTTGACCAAGTGCGGTACCTGCATTTCGGTATATCCCGCTTCGGTGTTTTTGTCCAGGAAATAGGAGATCAGGGCACGTTGCAGACGGGCACCCTTGCCTTTATAGACGGGAAACCCGGCTCCGGTGATCTTGACCCCCAACTCAAAATCGATGATGTCGTATTTTTTGGCCAGCTCCCAGTGTGGCAATGCCCCTTCGGATAGTTTGGGAATGTCGCCTTCGCGGTGAACCTCTTCATTGTCTTCTTCTGAACTTCCGGCTGGGACGGATGTATGGGGCATGTTCGGAATCAGGTACAATTGCTCCTGCAAGGCGGCGGCAGTGGCATTCAGGTCGTCGCCCAATTGTTTTGAGGCTTCCTTCAAGCCAGCAGTCTTTTCCTTCAGCTCATTGGCCTCTTGTGCCTTTCCAGATTTGAAGAGCATCCCAATTTCCTTGGAAAGTTTGTTGGATTCTGCCAAGGTGTTGTCCAATTGGGTCTGTATGGCACGTCGTTTTTCATCGAGTTCCAAAACCTTGGACACCATGGGTCCTGCATCGATATTGCGCTTTTTTAGAGCGGTGATGACATTTTCCTTGTTTTCCCTGAGAATCTGTAATTGAAGCATGGCCTTATTTTGAGCCGCAAATTTAATCGAATATTAAGAAGTCCCCAACTTATTATTCCTTGGGTGAAGGTAGAATCCATTCGTTATGGGAGAAATGCTTCCATGGTACGCTGGCCAGATCTACCTCAGGGTCGATGAACTCGTGGTACGACCCTTGGTTCACCTTTACCTTGTTGTCCACAAAAACTTGGACATCGTCCCCTTTTTCGGCAAACTCTTTTTTGAGGCGTTGGGCAAACTGCCATGAAAAATCGGGATAGCAGGCCACCCGGTTGCGTTGTTTGGCGGTGAGATAGTCTTGCAGGGAGATATAGGTCACCTTTTCGGTTTCCTTGTTCACGATTCGGTAGCGGATGGTCCCGGAACGGCTGCGCAGCATCATGCGCCAGCTCAATCGATGCCCTTCCTCGGTCCAGAGCACATCATCCACAAAAAAATGGTGCCTCAATGGCAACGCAATCTGGATCACAAAGTAAATCCCCAAAATGGACAGAATGCGGTTTTTGTTTTTTGGAAGGAAAGGGGTTTCTTTGATTTCAACGCTCTTGGTCTTGAGAAAGATGTTCCGGATGGTCTGTGGTTCAAAAAAGAACAAGGTAAAGGCAAGGGACAGATAGGGGAATATCCCGATCTGGAACACAATGCTATTGAAAAGATGGAAGAATATGGACAGCACAAAGGCAATTTTCCGTGTGGGCTTCCACAAAAGCGCGGGAACAATGAGCAGATCAAAGAGAATGCCGAAGATGGCCACAATTTTGTGCACCCACTTTTGTTGGAGCAGCTCACCGATCAGGGCGTAATCCTTCTTGGACTGCATCAACACTTCTATCATGCTGAAATCCAGCCAATCGGCATATAGTTTGGCAACGGATGCGTAGGTGTAGACAATGAACAATTGCAGAATGATGGTCCACCGTATCCAGTTGGGCATGCTGTGCGACCGTATGTTGGGATGGAGCCTTGCATCCAGCGAAGCATCCTTGTGGGCCGGGAAAAAGGCCATGATGTAGGCCAATAACATCAACAGGTAATAATGGTTGTTGTAGGACGTCTTTTGCATCAGATAGACCCCGGTCCACATCAGGGCAAAGGCAAGTGCCGCGAAACGGTACCGATAGCCTAGGGCGATCATCAGGCCCAAAGTGCCCATGATAGCGAAATAGATGTACATGCCGTTGCCCGGAAGCGGCTGTAGCCATTCAAAACCGATAAAGGAGAAGGTGAACTTGGGTTCCACCAAGGTTCTCCGCACCCAACCGGTGGCAATGGCGCCATAGCATTCCGCGCTCACCAAAAGCCCGTAGAAAATCCGAAAGACGATGAGCTGGGCGTTGTCTATCTTTTTGAACAGGAAATGGGTCGGCATCTATTTGGAGATTAGTTCCAACGAGTAGTCTTTGTCCTTTTTCAGTTGCGCCTTGAGTTCTTCAATGGAACTGAATTTTTGTTCGTCCCGAATCCGGTGGAGGAGGGATACCTGTATTTTTTGGTCGTAGAGGTTGCCTTCAAAATCAAAGAAATTGACCTCGATGCTCTTTTCGGTGCCATCCACTGTGGGGTTGTACCCAATGTTCATCATCCCAAAATAGGTTTTCCCGTTGAGGGTACTGCTGACCACGTAGGCCCCGGTTTTCGGAATGAGTTTATAGGTTTCGGCAATATGCAGGTTCGCAGTCGGGAACCCGAAGTCCCGGCCCATTCCCTTTCCTTTTTTTACGGTTCCTGTGAGCATATAGGCGTAGCTCAGGTAATTGTTGGCCGTGGTGATGTCGCCTTCCAAAAGTGCCTTTCTGATCTTTGTGGAGCTCACTGAAATGTCGTCCACTTCCTGGGCGGGGATTTCCTCTACCTCAAAGTCCAAGGTTTTGCCAAAGGCAATGAGATCTTGGATGTTGGCATTTCTATTGCGTCCGAACCTATGGTCGTAACCGATGATGATTTTTTTGGTCTTGAGGCCGTTCACCAAAATATCGTTCACAAAATCAGTAGCGGACAACCTTGAAAATTCCTTTGTAAATGGATGCACGATCAAATAATCCAAGCCCAAGGTTTCCAATATCTGGGTCTTTTCCTCCAAGGTGTTCAATAGTTTGATGTCCACATCTTTCTGTAGTACCATGCGCGGATGGGGAAAGAAAGTGAGCACTGTGGACTTCAGACCTGTTTTTTTGGCATTATTTGTGAGGCGTTCCAATATTTTTCGGTGACCCAAGTGCACACCATCAAAGGTGCCGATGGTCGTCACTGTTTGGAATTGGATATCATTGAAGTGAGAAATGTTCTGGATTGTTTCCAACTGATCAAGAAATAAAAAAGGCTTACATTTGAATTAATACTACGCCCTGAATCGGTATGAGAGCTAAATTACATCTTGTTTTTTCAATAACCATAATTTTTAGCTGCTTTTACGTTCATGGGCAGCAGGGGTATTGGAAATCCACCCCCAAACAATCCCATCTGAAGAGTGCGTCCATCAAGGACATGGGAAAGGCCAAAAAGGTCTTTACATTGGACAGGGACCTTTTTTCAAAAGAGGTCGAATCTTTTTCCGCATCCAAAGGAAAACAAATGGTGTATCTACCTGGAGCTGATGGAAACGTCATCCCTTTTTATTTGGAGGAAACGCCGGTGCTCCACCCCGATCTAGCAAAAAAATATCCGGATATCAAATCCTACACAGGGGTAAGCCCCGATGGAAAATATAAGATCAAGCTCAGTAGCTCCCCAAAGGGCCTTGAGGGCATGGTAATGGATTTGAACTCCCACAAAAAAACCTTTATGGAACCTGTGTCCAATGCAACGGACACCTATGTTGTTTATGACGAAGGGGCAGGGGTTGCTGAAAAAGACAATTTTATCTGCGAGACCGAAAAATCCGTAATGGCCACAGCAAAGACCATTGTGCCCTTGGTGGACGACCAGGTTCTGCGAAAGTTCAGGATTGCTGTGTCGACCACAGGGGAATATACGGCCCACCATGGGGGCACCGTAGCAGGGGCCTTGGCGGCCATCAATGCTACCATTACACGGGTGAACGAGGTTTTTGAGACGGATCTGGGGGTTACCTTGGAACTGGTCGCCAACAACGATCAGATCATTTTCACCAATGCCGCTTCGGACCCCTATAGTAACAGCTTTAATTCGCAAGTGCAAAGCACACTTACATCGACCATAGGAGAGGCCAATTATGATGTGGGACATTTGTTCCACAAAGTGCCAGATGCTTCACAGAACAATGGGAATGCAGGGTTTATTGGATCTGTTTGTGTCAATAACAAAAAGGGAAGTGCATTTTCATCCTCCTCCACCCCACAGGGAGATGTCTTTGATTTGGATTTTGTGGCACATGAATTGGGACACCAGTTTGGGGCCAATCATACCTGGTCCTTTGAATCGGAGGGGACAGGGGTGCAGGCGGAGCCGGCCAGCGGCAGTACCATCATGGGCTATGCAGGGATTGTGCAAGGCAACAATGTTGCTGCAAATGGTGATGATTATTTTCATTATAACAGTATTCTGCAGATATCCGCTTATCTGGAAACGGTTTCCTGCGCCGTGATAACACCATTGACCAACGCACCGCCCGTGCTGACCCCGGTGGACAATTTTATCATACCCAGAGGTACGGCTTTTGTGCTGGAAGGAAACGCAACTGACCCCGATGTGGGGGATGTGCTCACCTATACTTGGGAACAAATTGATGATGGGGTAGTGACCACGGCAAACTTTGGTCCCACAAACCCCAGCGGGGCCATTTTTAGGTCATTGCCGCCCAACAAGAATCCTGCTCGCTACTTTCCCAGACTTTCGGAAGTGGCCCAGGGCAATTTGACCCAGACCTCACCTGGAGAGGGTAGCGCATGGGAAACGGTGTCCGAAATTGAGCGGGATCTTCGCTTTGCATGTACCGTTAGGGACAATGCGGCAGGTGGTGGACAGGTGATTTCCGATGTGTTGGAGGTAAATGTGGTGAAGGCTGCTGGACCCTTTGTGGTCACCTCACAAGCTTCAAACGAAACTTACGAAGCTGGTTCAGTCCAAGAAATCACATGGGATGTCGCCAATACCAATGTCCTGCCCATAGACGCCAAGACGGTGGATGTTTTTCTTTCCTTGGATGGAGGATTGAGTTTTCCCATCACCCTGTTGGAAAATACCCTCAACGACGGAAGTGAGGAAGTCCTTTTGCCCGGAAACGTTACCAGTTCGGCCAGAATTATGGTGAAAGCTAGTGACAACATATTCTTTGCCATGAACGCATCCAACTTTACCATTGAAGAATCACAGGTGGTATTGAATTTTGATGCCTTGGACCTTGAAGTCTGCCAACCAGATGATATCGTGATTCCATTTGTCTATGAAACCTATGCGGGCTTTGGCGAAACATCCACCTTTTCTGCAGATGTCCCTGTGGGCCTCAACGCCGTTTTTGCTCCCGTGGATGCCAGTGCAAATGACACGGCCGTGAACCTTACCCTTTCCAATACGGGCAGTATTGCTCCTGGGGTATATGATATTACAGTGACCTCTACTTCTGCCTCTATTACCAAGACCATGGTCCTCTCTCTGACGGTACAGGATGGGGTATTTGCGGATGTGTTGCCCACTTCTCCTGCCAACGGAGAGACCGGGGTTTCCTTGAATGCCCAACTCCTCTGGGAAGAAAGCCCCCTTTATTCAAGTTATGATGTGGAAATTGCAACGGACATTGGTTTTGTGGATGTGGTGGAATCTGTCACAGTACCTTTCAATTTGTACAAGACCACGGCCCTTCAACCGGAAACCGAATATTTTTGGAGGGTACGCCCGAGTAATGGCTGTGGGACAGGAACCTTTGGAACTGCTTTTAGCTTTACCACTTCGCAAGTCAATTGTAAGAGTTCCGAGGCCAGGAACGTCCCTGAGGATATTTCATCCGCGGGGACACCTTTGGTGACTTCTTCCATCCAATTTTTTGAAGACCTGCCGATTTCGGACATCAATGTGAATCTGGAAATTGATCATACCTATTTGGAAGACCTTATTGTCACTTTGGTTTCTCCAGCAGGCACAAGGGTGGCCCTGATTTCCAATACCTGTGGTGAACTGAACAACCTCAATGCGGTCTTCGATGACGACGGAGACCCCATTTCATGTTCCGGTAGCCCTGCCATCTCAGGAACGGTACGGCCTTTGGGTTCGTTGGGTTCATTGCAGGGAGAATCCATTCTGGGAGAGTGGACATTGGAGGTGCAGGATACCGCTTCAAGCGATGGCGGTGCGTTGGTGGCATTTTCCCTTGATGTTTGTGTAGAGGGTGTTTACAGGCCGGACGTTGATGAAGACGGGGTTTTTGATGACGGCGACGACCTGTGCTTGGGAACGCCGAAGGGGGTCGAGGTGGACACTAATGGTTGTGCCATCTATCGGTTTGCTTCGGATAATTTTAGTATTGAGGTCCAAAGCGAAAGTTGTAGGAGCAGCAATAATGGCTCCATCACCATTGTGCCTGTGAACACCTCCATTGCCTATACCGCCGTTTTGGAGGATGGGGGAACCCCAGTAATCGTTGATTTTACCAATTCACATACTTTTGAAAATCTTAGTGCAGGCGAATATTCCCTCTGCATCATGGGCACCAATGGAATGATCACTTATCAGGAAGTATGTTTCGCAGTGGTGGTCACCCAGCCTGATGAATTGGATGTTGAGGCCCTATTGGATTCAAATGCCCTGGACCTTACCTTAAGTGGGGCGACCTTGTACAATGTCGAACTCAACGGTTTGGTCACCCAAACAGAATCATCCAAAATACAACTGACTTTGAAGGAAGGCGTAAATACACTGAGGGTATCGACCAACTTACCTTGCCAAGGCGTCTTTGAGAAGACCTTTTTCTATTCCTCAAGGCCCATACTTTCCCCTAACCCTGTCGACGCCGTTACAGAAGTCTATTTGGGCGGTTTTGAAGGGAATGTGGGTATCGAGATTTTTTCGGTCAACGGACGATTGGTCTTTACAGATACCAAGAAAGCCATAGGGGAGAACCTTCAACTGGACCTGTCCATGTTGCCAAAGGGGATTTATTACCTCGGTCTGGAAAAAAATGGAGTGCGTGAAATGTTTAAATTCATAAAAAGATGATCCGGAAGATATTGGGACTGTCCCTATTGGCCTTGTTGATTTCATGCGGAGGTGATGATGGTCCACCACCTGCACCCGAGGGTGCAGAATTGGTGTTTCCGGATGAAAACTCTGAATGCACTACGGGTACCGATGTGAATGGGACATTGAGCCAGGTCACTTTTCAGTGGAAGGCCTCCAAGAATACGGAAAGCTATACCTTGAGTGTGGTCAATCTTGACACCAACGTGCCACAGAACATTTCAACCTCCGCCACGTCGGCCAGTCTTTCCATTGCCAAAGGCACCCCTTTTGCATGGTCGGTCACTTCCCGAAGCTCCCGGTCCGATCAGGTGGCCTCAAGTGAGACATGGCTGTTCTACAACGCTGGATCGCAGACCACTTATCCTCCTTTTCCGGCCCATTTGGTAAACCCAGTTTCGGGATCTACGGTATTGAAAAACATCGCCAATGAAGTAGTTTTGGAATGGCAGGGTGCCGATGTGGACAACGATATAGCCTCTTTCGAGGTATTCTTTTCAACAAATAACCCCCCAGAAGATTCTATGGGAACCACTAACGCCAATACCATGGAATTTCCGGTAAGTGTGGAATCGGCCACGGTATATTATTGGAAGGTCGTCACCACCGATCAGGAAGGGAACACTTCGGACTCAGGGGTGTTTGAGTTTAAGGTGTATTAAAGGCTTATTTGCCGTTGAACTGGTTCATGGTGTTCTTTACACCGGCAAAAACAAAGGAACGGATAAGGTCAGTCGCTATTTTTAAACGTTCGGGCATGGCCTTGATTTCTTCTTCGTTCCATTCGCCCAATACATAATCCACCTGTTTTCCCTTGCCAAAATCGGCCCCTACGCCAAACCTAAAACGGTTGTATTGGACCGTTTGCAATACATTTTGGATGTCCTTGAGCCCATTGTGACCCCCATCACTTCCTTTGGTCTTCAGTCTGATGGTGCCAAAGGGGAGATTGATGTCGTCCGTGATGATAAGGACATTGTCAAGAGGGATCCCCTCTTTATCCATCCAATATTTTACCGCTTTGCCGCTAAGATTCATATAGGTGGAAGGCTTTAGACAGATAATGTTTTTTCCCTTATGCTTGAAGGCGGACACTGCACCCAGTTTGGCATCCTCAAAAGTAAAATCTTCCTGTTGCGCCAAAAAATCCAGGACCTTGAACCCGATGTTGTGGCGTGTTTCGGCATATTTGGGACCAATGTTCCCAAGGCCTACGACGAGAAATTTTTTCATGGGGTCTTTTTCTTGCAATAGCTGCTTTGGTGTGCCAAAAAGCTTGTTGATGAAATTGAACACTCGGTGAATGGAATTTTCTTAAAAATACAAAAGCATCCCAAATTTTACCGAAATAAAAACAGGGATGCTCTTGAAACAGGTTATCTGGACTATTCCGTAGCCTCTGCCTCGGTAGTGGTTTCGCCACCTTCAGCAGCAGCTTCGGCTCCCTCAGCTCCTTCTTCTTCATCTTCCACCTCATCGGCAATGGAAGTCCTGGAAGCTTTCACCTGCACAATGGCAGTGCTATCAGGGTGAAGAATGGTGTAATCATCACTCAACACGGTTTCCACGGCAATGGTTCCTCCTATCCTCAACTTGGATATATCCACGGTGATAAAATCGGGAAGTAGCTCAGGTAGGGCCTTGATGGACAGTTTTCGCTTTCTGAAAAGCAAACGTCCACCGTTACGTACCCCTGGAGAGTTTCCTTCCAAACGAACAGGGATGTCCATGGTAACGGGCTTGTCCTTGAACAATTGGTAGAAATCCACGTGAAGGATTTTGTCGGTCACTGGGTGGAACTGGATGTCCTGCAGTACAGCATCCAATTTTTGGCCGTCTTCCAACTCAATCACAGCTGTGTGTGCGTTTGGAGTGTACACCAAATCTCTGAATTCCAGCTCTTCAGCTGAAAAGTGCAATGGTTTTTCCCCTCCGTACAGCACGCAAGGGACCTTACCAGCATTACGTAGGGTCTTGGTAGCAACCTTGCCCACGCTTTCTCTTTGGGATCCTTTGATTGTAATTGACTTCATTGTTATATATTAAATTGATTTACATTAAAAATTTTGAGGATATCGAAGTGTTGTGGTGCACTCGGTGCATCACGTCCGCGAAAAGGTCGGCACAGCTCAATATCTTTATTTTATTTTGGTTGTGATCGATCGGAATGGAATCGGTGATGATCAGTTCCGTCAATTTTGATTTCTCTATTTTTTCGTAGGCATTTCCGGAAAGCAGACCGTGAGTGGTCACTGCACGTACGCTTTCGGCACCTCTTTCCATCATCAGGTCGGCCGCTTTGGTCAATGTTCCTGCGGTGTCCACCATATCGTCCACCAAGATTACATTTTTGCCCTGCACATCACCGATCAGTTCCATATGCGAAATGACATTGGCCTTGGCCCGCTGCTTGTAACAGATGACCACATCACACTCCAGCGCCTTGGAATAGGCATAGGCCCTTTTGGAACCTCCCATATCGGGCGATGCGATGCACAGGTCGCCTAAGTTCAGCCCCTTCAAATAAGGAAGGAACAGGGTGGAGGCGAACAGATGATCCACAGGTTTTTCAAAGAATCCCTGTATCTGGTCTGCGTGCAGGTCCATGGTGATGATACGGGTGGCACCGGCAGTTTCCAACATTTTGGCCACCAATTTGGCAGCAATGGGAACACGGGGTTTGTCCTTTCTATCTTGTCTGGCCCACCCGAAATAGGGCATAACGGCCGTAATGTGCCTGGCGGAGGCCCTTTTGGCGGCATCCAGCATCAGCAACATTTCCATCAAGTTTTCCGAGCTTGGGTTGGTAGAGCCTATAATGAAAATCCTGGCCCCACGAATGGACTCCTCGAAAGAAGGCTGAAATTCCCCATCGCTATATCTGGAGAATTGGATCTTTCCCAGGTCCGCACCATAGGAAGCGGCTATTTTTCTGCCCAATTCAATGCTTTGGGTACAGGCAAAAATTTTGGGTTCGGGGACTTGATAGGCCATTACAAACTCTTGTTAGCTAGCTTTTTAAAGTACTTTTTTGCAAAGAGGTGCAAATTTAAAAATTAATTCGGGTTGCTAAAGCATAAATGGAAGTATTTTTTGGTTGGAAATAAAATTATTTTTTTAGCTTTGCAGTCGCATTTGAAAAAATGTCCAGCATGCCTTGGTGGCGGAATTGGTAGACGCGCTGGATTCAAAATCCAGTGTCTTCGGACGTGTGGGTTCGATTCCCACCCAAGGTACTGAAAAACCCTGATAATTAATTAATTATCAGGGTTTTGTGTTTAAATGAGTGACGTAAAAGTGACGGTTTTTTATCGAGGATTAGCAATTTAGCTTAACTGAAATTAAAGGTTGGATTTTGTTTTAATTTCTACTAACAATTAATATTTGACATCCTTATCTCCTAATCCCAAATTGACACGGATTGATAATCCAGCTATCCTTAAACCATTTTTACACTGTTGATAACTCAAATTCTTTCGATTTCTCAAAATTGCGGTTAATCTCAAAAGGTTCCATTTCCAAACATATATAATTTGGCAAATTATATTTAGAGTCATTTAGATGGGATTGACACAAGTGTTTGTTTATCAGTGTTTTGTGAATAACTAATATCAGTTGGGCCAAAACATAGCCTTCTTTTGTTTCTACCTTTATTCCAAGAATTCTACAAGAGAAAACAAAAGCGCTTTTGTTCATTTTTTAATCCAAAAAGGAAACTAATGGACAATTTATTGATACTTGAACGGCTTGATCGTTTGGAAAAGCTTATGATAGCCAACAAAGAGGTACTCACCTTTGAAGAAACCTGTGACTATACCGGAATTTCGAGAAGTTATCTATATAAACTGACTTCTTCCGGAAACATTCCACATTCCAAGCCCAATGGAAAAATGATATTCTTTGAAAGGAAGAAGCTCAATGATTGGCTTCTCCAAAACTGTCGGTTGTCTCATGACGAGATCAACGGAAGGGCTTTGCAGCACTCATTCAAAAATCGAAAGTAATGGTTTCGCCCAAACATGATGGCAATCTGTACTTTGTCAAGGATTCAAAGAAGAAAACGGTCTATGACTACACCATGGAATATCTGGAGGCCAAGTACGATATAATGTACAATGAGATATCCCATGATTTCCAAATATCATTTAAAGGTTCCAAGGAGTGGCAATATCTGAACCTGAACTCTCTTATCATAGAGTTGGCCAAAGCGGGGGTTGATATTCCTACTGGAAAATTAGAAATACTGATACGGTCGGAGTGGATTCCCAAATACAATCCCATCGAAGAGTACTTCAACAACCTTCCAAAATGGGATGGAGCGGACCATATCCTAAAGCTGGCGTCGTATGTGCCCACCTATGAGAAAAAGGCTTTTAACTATCATTTCAAAAAATGGCTGGTCCGTGCCATTAGATGTGCCCTGGAACCCAATTATTTTAACAAGCAGGCTTTTGTGCTCTCCCACCAAGGACAAAACTCGGGGAAGTCCACATGGTGCAGATTTCTGTGCCCGCCCGAACTTGCTGAATATATGGCCGAGGATATCAGCAATGACAAGGATGCACGGATACAGCTGTGCCGTAATTTTTTGTATAATCTGGACGAACTGGCCGTGCTGTCCAAAAAGGATGTGAATGCCCTAAAGTCATTTTTTTCCAAGACCTTTATAAACGAGCGCTTGCCATACGATAGGAAAAACACGACCCTGTCCCGGATATGCTCCTTTGTGGGATCCACCAATATGTCGTCCTTTTTGAACGATGAGACCGGGTCGGTTCGTTGGCTCTGTTTTGAGCTCAAGGGGAAAATAGATTTTACGTATTCAAAAGAGATTAATATCAACAAGGTTTGGTCACAGGCGTACCATTTGGCCTACTCGGACCCCACCTTTGACTCCGAACTTTCCATTGAGGACATCCAGGAGAATGAGGAAAGGAACAGGAAGTATACCAAATTGACCTCGGAACAAGAAGTGGTTGCCAAGTACTATGAAAAGTCCAATGATATGAAAGACTTCAGGACGGCATCGGATATCATGGTAGAGATTGCATGTCTCAACCTTAGGTTGAACCACATCAATATCGGGCGGGCACTGGCCGGGTTTGGTTTTCAAAAAGTTAAGCATCCCAAACGACAGGTTTACGGCTATTTGTCCCGACCACTCTTTGGGGGAAGCCCTTGGGAAATGGAATTTGCAAAGAAAGAAGAATAATACCTACCTAGTTACCTAAAGTAGGATAAAGCCAAGTGTCACGGGCAAAATCTTAGGTAGGATATATAACCTCCATCTTACCTAATGGTTACCTAACCTACCTAAAGGGTAAGATAGGTAAGTTGAAAAAATATCTAACCTAGCTTGGAAACCCTTGTCATCATTGGGTTAGGTAAGAAGGTAGGAGAAATAACAAAACTTGAGACAATGAGAAGAAAAATTACAGATACAATGGACTGCGAAAAAGCCCGCAACATTGACATAGTTACCACGCTGGCCAAGTTGGGGCACTTTCCAGTCCGGAAAACGGAAAAAGAAGCTTGGTTCCTCAGTCCGTTGAGGACTGAGACCCAAGCCTCTTTCAAGGTATCATTGAAAGAGAACTATTGGATAGACTTCGGGACCTTCGAAGGGGGTAGTACCATTGACCTGGTCATGAAAATGGAGAACTGTTCCGTAAAGGAGGCCTTGGAACGATTGTCAGGGAACATGGGCCATTTTTCTTTTCACTGGCGGCCGAATCCAACCAAGACGGAACATAGGGCCAACCCTATTGAAATCATCCAGGAAAAGGAAATCGAACACCAGGCCCTTCAAAACTATCTAAGCTCTAGAAAGATCTCGATTACAACAGCAAGAAAACTCTGCAGGGAGGTCCATTATAAAATTGGTTGTAAGAAATACTTTGCCATTGGACTCCGGAACAGATCGGGAGGCTGGGAACTACGGAACAGATATTGGAAAGGCTCCACATCGCCCAAGGATGTTTCGATGATAGGGAGCCGCTTCAAGAAATTGGCCATTACCGAAGGCATGTTCGATATGCTCACCCTATTGGAACTGATGCCAGAAATCGGGAACGGCCATGACCTTTTGATATTGAACACCACGGCCTTTGTAAAACGGATGATTTCTGAAATAGGGGAATATGAAAGTGTGGAGCTGTTTCTTGATAGGGACAAAACGGGACTGGGGATGACGGAACTTCTATTGGAAAGGTGTCCGAACAGTAGGGATTTGTCCTCTCTCTATGGAGGATTCAAGGATATCAACGAATGGAAGGTAAAAAGCGCAAAGGATGAAGTTCGGCAACGAATTCAAGATGTGTCATTGTCATGACAAATCTTGCTTTTGCTCCCGAAGGTCGCAAAAGATGATGTGCAAATGAAGAAAGAGTTCGTCCAGTTCCGGTGCTCGGTCTACGAGAAGAAACTGCTGAAGGTCAAGGCCCGGAAGAGCGGACTTACCCTCAGCGAGTACTGTCGGCGTGCCGCCTTCGAAGACCGTATCGTGGAGCGCATGACGGACGAACAGATAGAGGCGTATAAGCTATTGGTCAAATACCAACGAAATTTTAGGCTGATCACCAATATGTTCCGAAAGCGGAACCCCAGGTTGGCCGAGGAAACGGCGCAGCTGGCCAAAGAGATAAGACAACACCTTTTAAATT
>JASBTQ010000017.1 GCA_030148335.1 Allomuricauda sp.
CATTGACCTGTATTGTTTTTAATAACCCAAGTTCTTTTTTTGGCCTTCCCATTTCAAATGATTTAACGGATCACAAGGCAAACTGCAAACAAGGTGCGCAGGGTTTTTGTTAGCAAAAACACAACTTGCTTCGTGACCTCCGATCAACTATATGGCAAACCTATGGCCTATGGATTTCTTAGAAAGGATTTGCCGTACATGGACTTTTGTACGGCAAATCTGTTGGATGTTTTAAAATAAACCAAAACATAACAGCGAGTTCCATAGAAAGGGAAAGTAACATAATCAATGTTCATCTACTCTAATTATGAATCCCTCTAACCTAAAAGAACAAAATAAGTTTGATGATGATTTTTTGAAATGAAAATGAACTACCTCGATGCAGAGCGTTTGAGGTATAATTTAAATACTCTTTGCACCAACAATGCATTATAGGTTCACGAGTTCAACGCAACCAATTGTAAGGTGCTCAGTCTTTTAAATAGGAGTTAATGTTTTATGTAGGAAATTACTTTATATATAAATTATAATTATCTTTAAGTCATGAGAATATCAGGATTATATACCTTCTTAGTTTTACTTATGCTCATAAGCTGCTCAAACGATGATGATGTAAATGAACAGGCCTTAAAAAATGTAGTTGCCATTGTAAAAGGCCAGGCAACCTGTCAAACCATGGACAACGGTTTTGTCTATGAGGTGGAATTGGAAAACACAATAAGTACAGAATCCAATACATCCCTAAAAATAATAGGCATTACCAACCTTCCTGAAGAAATGCGAACAGAAGGTTTAAAGATAAATATGGATATCGAAAGAGCTGAATTTCCAGATGGGGCCTGCACCGCAAACTACTCTCCCGAATTCTTTTACCAAACCATCAGGACCAATATAGAGCCTTAGAATATCAGCTTATGAGAAATTTTTCAATCGTATTGCTACTTTTTTATATGGGAGTCAATTCGCCTTTATTGGCACAGGAATATTACTGGTCAGGAAATCAAAAAAATCCCTTGATTCAGGATAATTCTAAAATAGTTGCAAACATTGAAGAAGGCACCAATATCAAGAATCGTATTGAAGAGATGCAAGGTGTTAAAAAAATTGATCGAATAAACAGTACTACTGTAATTATAGAATTTGATGGCAAAAACTCAAAAGTTAATGAAGAATTAATTTCATTAGCTGCTAACAGGATATTTGCTTATTTCAACGAAGATGGGAGTTCCATAATTCCAACAGGAGAGATTTTATTTCGACCAAAGGAAGGCGTAACCATTGAAGAGATCAATAAAATTTGCGACAACCTATTGATAGTAACAAATAAGTCTTATGGCAGTTACACTGCCACAGTAAAAGATTATTCCAAAATATTCCAAATTGCGAATAAGTTGTACGAAACGGGTCATGTAGAATATAGTCACCCAAACTTTATCAGCAAGCTAAAGATGTTTCAAAATGACCCCTTATATCCTGACCAATATTATTTAAACAATACAGGGCAATTCGGAGGAACGCCTGGAATTGACATAAATGCCCCAGAGGTATGGGCAATTACAACAGGACTCGCCAATGTTCGGGTTGCAGTAATAGATGATGGTGTTGAAAATCATCCTGATATTGATGGAAGGGTCGTTGACGGATATACCATAGGCAACCCCAATGGAAATGGTGCACCTTTAGCCGGGGCAGAGCATGGTCAGGCATGTGCAGGTATTATTGCAGCAACAAGAAACAATAATGAGGGGATTGCAGGAATCGCACCTTGCTCTGAAATAGTACCCATCAATATTTCTGTACCCTTTGTCACGGCAGGCCAAATCAGAGATGCCATTGACTGGGCATGGGATGAGGGCGAGTCAGATGTTTTGAGCAATTCATGGGGATATCCTTCCAGTGATGCAATAACCCAAGCTATTGGTAGAGCTAGATCTCAAGGAAGAAACGGTAAAGGCTCTATAGTGGTCTTTGCTTCTGGCAATAGTGGTGGTGCTGTAGCATTTCCCGGAAACGTAGCGGGTGTTATAACCGTCGGTGCAGTCGACAGGAACGGGAATCTTTGGGCGTACAGTAGCAGGGGACCTGAAATGGACATTGTTGCCCCATCAGGCAATACTAATCTTCTTGGCGATATAAGAACCACAGATAGGCAGGGAGCTAATGGATACAATGGTGGGAATTATGTCAATAATTTTGGAGGAACATCCGCGGCCTGTCCTCAAGTTGCCGGTGTTGTGGCATTAATGTTATCATATAAGCCGAGTATGACAGAATCCCAAGTGAGCAATATATTGAAATCTACGGCGACAGGTACTGGCTTCAATAACAATCTAGGACATGGTAGACTAAATGCTCAAGCGGCACTTCAACAAACTATTCCCATAATTGAAGGGCCATCAATGTTTTGTCCTTCAGCCACTATGGAGGTTGCTGAATTGGATGGTGGATCCATTACCTGGTCTGTATCCCCATCAAACGCCCTTAGTTTTACCCAAGGCCAATCATCGACCACATTTACAAGAATTGGTAGTTTTACAGGTTCAGCTGTAATTACGGCTACTTTAAATCCTTCATGTGGAACCACTCAAGTAATTTCAAAGAATGTCAGTGTAGGTTTAGCTCCTATAAATAATGTTTCGTTTTCTAACGGGGCTGATGGTGAAGAATATCTATGTACTAGCCATACGGGTAATACGTATCAGATTTATCCGAATACTGCAAATACAACTTATCAATACCGTCTTCGAAGCTATCCAAATCTAACTGTTGTCTATACCTCTCCGCCAGGACAATATAATACAGGAACTATAAACTATATTCCATCGCAGGGATGGTATGAATTTCAGGTTAGAACCACAAATGCTTGCGGTACTAGTTCATGGGCAGGTTTTGAAGTCGAATATGTTGATTGTACCCAAATTGGTAACAGAAGCAATCATTCAACCTTCGTTTATCCCAACCCGGCAAACAGTCAACTATATATTAAAAGGATTGATGCCGATTTAGATGTTAAAATCCAAAATTCGAGCAAATTAGAACCTTTTAGAGCGGAACTATACAACCTTAGCGGGCTATTGATTAAAGAAAAATATTTTGGCAATTTAGGGGAAGAATCAACATTGGATGTATCTAACATACAAAAAGGAAATTATTTTCTTAAAATCGTTGCAAAGGAAATTGAGGAAACTCATCAAATAATAATTCAGTGATCTGTTTTGAATAACTTTTCACGAATTTCATTTTCAATGTTGTAGATGCCCAAATTAAAAGCTCATGAATCGATTCACGTTCGCCTCCAACATTAACAAAGCATTATTTCCCTATATATAAACCTTAGTGAATTTTCAGCATTGGGTTCTTGAAAATACGTATCGAACCCTTCTACCAAATACTTCAATGCAACCCTATATCTAGCCTTTCCATGGGTATTGTCCTCATAATACGTGCATGGATTTTTGGGATGGATTTCTGTCGGGGTTGTAAACCCTTTGATATTGCGATTCATATATTCAAACCGTTGTGAGGCCCTTCTATGTACACCATCAAGGGTAAGTTCACTTGGATACTCAGGTACGTCATAGTAGAATTCTTCCAATATGACAATAAAAGCCCTTCTTCTAGATAGTTTAGGCTTTCTTGTGGCCTTTTCCAAATCATATCGAAGGTCATGGACAATTCTTTCGGCCAACCTGACTTGGGAAAGGGTGTATTGATTGCCCCCTATCAAGGGTTCCTCCTCTTCACCCAACTTTTGGAGATGTCTGAGCAATACATCCGAACCGATCATAGATTTGGCCCTTCCTTACCCTTTTGTCTTGATATTTCCTTTTGGACGGCACTTTCCAATATCTTGGACAAATCCTTTATCCTTGAAGAAAGCCCCATCATGTTTTCTTGCACATAGGAACCAACAAGCAGAAATTCAGCCATGTTTGTCTTTTCTGGCATTAACATTCCCTTGACCATAGTTTGCAGGAACAGTTTTTCTTGGGAATCCAAGTTCCCTTCCTTTTTATCCAAATTTTTTCCTATTCTTTTTAGGCAATCCTCCATCTTCGAAATCTTTTCAATTTTGTCCCATTTGACATCACTAAAAAAATAATATATCATATAAGCCAAGGCGAAACGGCCATATTCCCATTTTCGAAAAGTAGTAACGGGATCCAGAAGTTCCAGTTCAACAAAATCCAATAACCTTTCATTTGAAAGAATTTTCTCAATGTTGTGTTCCATTTGGAGTAGCTGTTGGAACTCGGCCTCGGATCCTTGGTCCAAATTGTTCAATAGGTGTCCGGCGAATGTTTGGGACACTTGAAACAACGGGAGCTTTTTCTCAATGAGGGTATTTAAAAAACGTTGGCGTTTTTCCTCCACCAATTCATCATAGTGGAGGCCATAAGCGAATAAGATTGCCACAAGCGAGTTCAACTGTTCTTTGGATAGGACTGTTTTTAAGGTGTTGGAGTCTTTACCCCCAAGCTCATTCAACGTGTCCCGAAAAGTCTTTTCGCCAATAGGCTTATCAAAATTCAATATGTCGTAAACAATTTCTGCCATATGAATGCTTTAGCGTGGTTCCATACATAAAAACAGTAGTTTTCAACCCATATTCAAAACCACAATTGTTCCTTACGGTTTGCAACTTTCCAATTGGATAATAGATTTGTCCCGATCCTTTACTAATGGACAAACATGCTTCCACCAAATCTACCAAACCCTTGGTTTTGTTCAAACAGTTCTCAAAATACATAATACTTGACCCAAAAATCAGTATTCCTTATTATTTTTTCAAACAAAGACAATTGATTTAATAGCAACAAGGCCCCTATTTACATTTCTGCCATCAAGAATTCATAGCATTGTCATTGGTTGCTATTTTGTCAAAGGAGCGATTCAACAATGGAAAGGGAGAAAAAAGGAAGGCTGTGAAGGATAGTGACTTTTACGGGAAGGTTCAGATCAACTTGAAATAAATAAGCACCCTCATAATCTGCATGGTCAGTTCAAAAACGGCAAATATGGGAAGGACAAACCAGATGCCTGGGATAAGCCCGATAAGGATGATCACCAATAGGAATGGCAACCTCAACAATCGTTTGATGCGCAGGATCCCCAAATAAGTGTATAGAGCCACCCAAAGAAAACCCACCAGGGGAAGGTCATTGTAAAGTTCCGAAAATGCCATATTCTTTGATTTTAAATTCGATTTCTGTTATATGAAAAATCGGCCCGCAAAAATCCTATAAATGACCGATGGGACAACTTCGATACCGAGTCTTTTTCCGTTCATTTTTTCATCAGTTCCTGTATGCTTACCACATGGAGTTTACAGGGGAAAAAAGTGTCTGCTTTGTAAGCGATACGGATAAAGCCAATGTAACACCCATCCCCATATTCCAGCACCTTTATCCCTTTGTACCTACTGTCATAAGGGCCGTCCAAGACCTTGCCCCTGCACTGTACAAGATGGTAAAGGGCCTGTAGTTTTGTTCCCTGTACCCTGCTCCAGTTTCCCAACAGGGCAAGATCATGGATCGCCCAATAATTGGATGCCTTTATGAACACTTCTTTATTATCCTTCATATTCCCTTAGACTTTTATGGGGTTGACCGTTCCGTATTTGAGGTTCACAAATCCCCCGTGGACGGATAGTTGCCTGTGCGACATCAACCTGAACAGACAGTCCGATGCGTGTGCCACTAAGACATCATTGATATACAGGGACTGCTCCATCAACCGATCGGCGTAGGCGCATCCCCTTCCCTGTTGGGATTCGGTATCATGGTCTTCTAAATTTGGGAAAAGGTCGGTAATCTTCCTCAGTCTGCCTACGCACTCCAAAGAACCATCACCCAATTTTCTATCTTCCTCGAACAAGCTACCAAGAACGAACTGCCCCGTGTCCCTGCTATTGCCGATGTCGAGCCAGTAGAACATTGTCCTATGTTCAGAACCCCTATGGGGGTGCCTAAAGGCCAAAGAAAGTGCCGTCCTGTATTTGGCATTGTCCACACAGGTCACGATGATGTTCGATCTGATGTCATCCCCAAAGGTCATGGCCTTCATCGGTATTCCTTCCCATTGCAGCCCAAAGGCACGGTTGATCTTGGTCAGGGCATTGACCACCTTGTTCTGTCCAAGGTCATGGGGGGTGAACAATTGTCTTCCGATGTTCATGGGTTCGACAACATCCCCGTCAAATGCCCTGACGTGCAGTCCGGGATGTCCCGTTTGGCGAAGGGCGTGATCCATCCTTGCCAACCTTGCGAGCATAAGGGAGCCATTTCCTCCTACCCCTATCAACGAGATTGTGATCGGGTGCGTGGGGTCGAAGAAATAATTGGGGGCGATATGTATCCTATCTTTCATAGAGTTGTTTTATGGTCATGTTGTTCGCAATGAGCAGGGTATCGTCGAAACGCTGTTTTCCATTGAGTCGTTTCATCGTTTGCACAAGGTTTCCCTTGATCAGGTCATTATGGTGGGTTTCCGTGAACACCGAGGAAAAGAACTGTTTTTCCATAAACCCCATGATGTCCTCATAATGCTCGAATCCGTCATAGTCCATGGAAACATTGCCCATGCAGACCCTGCCACGTGCATTGACATTGGGCAAGGGGGCATGATACAATACAGTATCCCCGTCAAGGGCATCGCTCCGTTTTAATGCGAATACGTTCAACGTGTTCCCTTTCAACGAAAAGACCAGTTTGGGGAGGGGGTACTGCCCTATCGGGATGCCCATCCTTTCATCAAAATACAGGGTGTGCCGTTTTGGGTGGACGATCCACACCAAATGCAAATCGCCCTTAAAGCCGAAGTGGACAAGGTTTTTGGGCAACAATCCCTTAAAGGAGAATTTTATCAATTCCCCTTCCAAGCACCTGAAGAGGTTCCGTGCGGTGTCCTTGGTCAGGGGCATACCTGCTGTAAGACATTCCCCGACTATCCTATGGTAGGCAAAATAATGCTCCGTACTGTAATGACTTGGTGTACTGGCATAGCCTATCAATGCAAATTTTGGCACCAAATGTTCGTCCATGTCCAATTCCATGATCTTTTCCATATCAAATCCGTTCTATCAGTTCGTTCAGTTCACAAATAAAGTTTTCCACTTCCTTTAGTTTTTCCTCCAGTCCCTCCTCAAATTCCCCTATCCCATCGTTACCTACGGTCGCATGGGCATAGGTGGAGAGCAGGTCGTACTCGTTGGAACAATCATTGAGCATGTTGATGTACGATCGGGTAAATTCACTCTCGCCATCATCGGTTATCAAGAACGTATGGTAAAAATCGACCATGCTCTCATATCCATCACGGACGGATACCCGTTGTACCACCTGAAAATCCAACTTTTCCGAGGCCAAAAGGAGTTCTTTTAGCTTCCTATATACATCCTTTTGGGGTCTGTAGCTTTCCAATCGGGATTTCCAGTCCGTTACCTGAAAATCATTGTACTTCTTTTCGTACCGTGTAAGGAAGTCCACCGAACCTTTCAATCTCTCCCCATAATCCTCATTGGGGGCTTCCCTGCAATATGCCATTTCCTCGATCAAAAAAGTCCATATCCAGTCGATCCTGTCCTCACACGTATCGAAGATCGAATCAAAGGGAAGTCCCTTGATAAAGGATAGGAGTATATCGAACAATTTTCTGCTCTTGCACTTCATTCCATACAATGGCTTTAGGTTGATACAGTAGATATTGCCCTTGTTCCCGATGTACCGTTTGAGGTCAAGTTCCAACTCCCCGTCACAGTTGCGGTACACATCGATCAGATCGACCCTTGCCCTGTCCCTGAGCCTGTTCGCACATCTAAGGATAAGGTCTTGCAGACTGTCCCCCTTGTCAAATCTCCAAGAATCGATGCTCCCCGTGAACTTTCGGGTGGCCTCCACCATCAGCCCTGCCAATTGGCGAAGTCCGTCCCCTGAAAATTTCCCCGATAAATCGTTCAGGGCAATGGGCCATACGCTCAGGTCAGGAAACAGTCTGTCCTTCTTGACAATGCTTTCATCCGCCTTGTCCCTGTACGGTGGCTTTCCTGTTGGAACGCCCTGAACAGGTCGTTGTGGAACTCCGTGAGTTCCCGTGAGTTGATGGTCTTTGATGGTGCTGTACATTTTCCCTTGTTTAAAAATTCATCCACGTTCATATCTTCAACCTTTGGTTCCCGCCAATGATTGGAAGTGCACTTCATGGAACCCATCGATAATGCCCTTGTCCATGACATTGGCATTGGTCAATTCGGGATATAGTGCGGAATAGTGCTCCATGATCCGTTCATGCCCCATTTCGGGGTCGATGTCCTCCAGTTCGATCTTTTCCCTGTTACCGTTCAGGAAAAGGTACTTTCTTGTTATGTTAGCGATCTGCATCTTGGAAAAGGTTTGGTGATTCATATTGGGACATCTGCTCCAAGACCTTTTTGGCCTCTTTGTGATCGGGGTCTAGTGCCAAGATCTCCTTGGCAGCTTTGATCGCCCTCTCATGGTCTTTCATCGGGTTGAAGTCCTTTTCCTTGATAAGGTTCTGCAAGGCGGTGGTCTTCTTGCCCAAGGATTCCTTTTGTTTCTTGGCCTTTGCCGTCCTGCCCTCGGAAACTTTCAAGGATGCCTCATAGGCTTCCACGCTGTCGAACATGGTCTTTGTGCGCTCCATTGGTCTTTGGACGGCCTCGAAGAACTTGCTGTCCATTTCCTCAACGCTTGCCCGTAGGCTCAATGGTCTTAGGGATTTCAGTTCCTTGTCATCGGCATGGCTCTTGGGCAGTACGGACACCGACACCTCTCCATCGGTATAGGTGATGCTCAGGCCCAACTGTCGTATCCCCGTTTTTTCAAGGGATGAAAAAAATTGGTTCATAAACAATGTATTTAACTGTTTTACAATTGATTAACTATTGTAAATATACGATCAGGGGGTGGGCAGGGCAGGGTAATCCGAGGAAATATCCACCCTTTTCTTCTTCCTCCCTTTCCACAAAAAGCACCCGTCAGGGTGCCCTTTCCCATGAGAAGATCCATGGGTCAATAGGAGTCGTAGTCCCATTTTATGGGTAGGGAAAAGAATGATCCGAGCGGCGGGAAGATAAATGCAAGTGGGCGTTTTTTCGCCCGCTTGCTTTTATGTGCGGTTCCGAGGGGGTTGAACGCCCGGACCGAAGGGAAGGGTCTTCAACTTCCGCAGGGACATGGGGCATGGCATATAGAATAAAACTTGGATGGATACGGAATGTGGGGCTTCCCTCCTATGTGGATATTATATATTTCGATTGGAATGGGATCTTTCGGACCAGGGCTCAAAGAAGAATTCCAAATTCAAAACTATTGGGAAGCTCGTTGATCTGGTCCATTACACTTTGACCAAATGCCCGTATGGTTTCCTTAATGGCCATAGGACAATGAGTTGTATTAATGTGACAGTGTGGATACAAATCCATTTGATGAAGGGATTCACGGAAGGTACACCGATGAAAAATATTCTAAAATAACGGGTTTTGCCAAACGATTCCCGTGTTTTGCCATTTTCTATTTCGTTGGCCTTGAATAGCTTCGTAGTCCATTTCGTTCGTTAAGATATTTTTATAGGTTCCCCAAAAAAGGTATTTATCCCAAGAGACCCAGAAACTATGAAACTGTTCCATATTCATAAGAACAATGTTGTTGTTGCGATTGCCATATTGTACATTATTCTGTTTGTATATACTGCCAGCAGCAAATTGATGCATCTTGGAGTGTTCCGGTTACGATTGGAACGGATGCCTTATATAGCCCCTTATGCCCAATGGATCAGCTGGGGCATCCCATTTCTGGAGCTGGTGATTGCAGGCCTTTTGTTGTTCCATGGGTACCGCCTTATCGGACTGTATGGAAGCTTGGTACTAATGTTACTATTCACAGGTTACATTATAGCAGTGCTACAATTCAGTAATTCTATCCCCTGTTCCTGTGGCGGAGTCGTTTCAGCCTTGGGATGGAAGGACCACATACTATTGAATATTTCCTTTATGATCCTTGCCCTATTGGGAATTCTTTGGTCAAAAAAACAAAACAACATCCAAGCAACTCAAAAATCTGTACAGTAGGGGAAGCCGAAAACCTAGAAAAGAGTAGGTATTAACTTTTATACGAAGTATTATGAAATCTAATTTTTTAAAACTTGTGTTGCCGGCCTTCGCCATTTTGTTAGCGGTCGGCCTGGCATTTGCCACTGAGGACAAAACTATCCTTCAGATTGCGCATTATTATGACACTGTTGACCAAGAATGGAAGTCCGCCACAGCGGAAGAAGGCTGTGGTGAGGATGGGGAAAATCCCTGTCTTTATGACGGTTATCAATTGTATTCCGCTCCAAATTTTGGAAGCATACAATTGCACAAGGAATAACCTTGCTTTGTTCACAATGTCATTTAAAAGGTGCCTCTCCCGAGGCACCTTTTTCACTAATTCAACATACTTACATAAACCAGGGCTATTGGTCCAAGTCCATGAAGTTCATTTAACAATGGCCTACATCCCATTGATCTTCTGTAGGCATCGTTGCCAATGCCCATTGGAAGTTGCGTCCCACCGCTTTTCGCTCGCCTTCTCGATGGCTTTTTCCAAATCCATCAATTGACCCATCACAAGAGCTTTAATATAATCGGAATGTGCAAAAAAGCGTTGTTGGGGATCCAATCCAGGTCTTTTTTGATTTACAATCATGATCAATTGTTCAATAAAAAGGATTTGGACAGCTTGCCTTCTTCCATCCACAGTTGTCTGTCCAGATTGCAATTCCAAAAACAGTCCGGATTGCAATTCATCCAGATAAGTCCGTATCAAACTTTCGGAGGCAAGACTACGCTCCATATACTCCAGGCGCTTCAATCGAGGTGCCAAAATCAGCTCAGGCAATAGCCTTTGTTGGTATTCCATGACCTTATCCGGAAAGGTGGAAAACCTTGTTTTTGAATGAAAACTGGGTTGGATCAACCAAGCAGGTGGATTAAAGGCATTGACCAATAGGAAATCAATTGCTTCCGATTGTTTTTCCCAAGGTATCGGTGTGTACATTTTCCCTTGTTGGCCCAAGGGTTTGTAATGGATGTCATAACCCCCTATCAGTGTCGAAACATGTACCATATGGTTGTACCACAGCTCCACGGTCTTTTCATATAGACGGCCCAATATCGCATTATCCTTTTGATCCTCGGTCACCTTGGGCAAAAGTGTGATTACCCTTTCCAGATTCTTTAAGGCCAATTCAGTGCTACGGACGGGATCATTGGTCTCCACCACTTCATTGGAGGCTCCAGGCCCAAGGGTTTCGAATATGGCATTGTTGAACCGATACCAAGGAACGGAATCCTGCCACCGGATCATTTTTTCCAAGGCTCTACTTTCTTGCTCCGTGGACAGAGCCTCTGGAAATTCCGTATAGGCCCATTGGATATTGTACCTATCGGCAGGACCTACTTTTTGGACCAAAAGAGAAGGCGGAATGCTGTCCTCTGGTTGGGGAAGGTTCGATGGTCGGGTATAATTCATGATGCTTGGCGTATACCCCATCTTCCTAAGCCATAGACTATCGTTCATTTTGTCCCATGGATAGGTATATTCCCCGTAGTTGGCATCCTTGAGCCCAAAAATATGACCCGCTTCATGGGCCGTGGTCACTTGGAACATGGCACCCACAATTTCATCCGGCAAGGGAAATTGTTGGGCCCTTTTATCCAAGGGTGCCATACGGACAAAGTATTTTTCCATTGCGGTTCGTTCCGAGGCCCCAATAAAGATGTCACCACGTAGGATTTCCCCGGTCCCCAAATCCATGATCCTAGCCACGGTTCCCCCATAATCCTCATATTCGGAACCCCTCATGTATTTTTTTTCTGGCCAATGCACGATATTGGAACGGATGCTATGGGCCGTCCATTCATCCAGACTGTCAACCTCCTTGACTACCAACGCATCCTTGAAGCCAGCCGACTCAAAGGCCGACAACCATTCCTCGATCCCAGCCTTGACATAGGGTCTCCACTTTTTGGGAACCTCAGGGGAAATCAAAAAGGTGATGGGTTTTATGGGAACACTGAGCTTTTGATCCTTATGCTTCTTTTCCAGACGCCATCTGGCAATGTTGGCCAGACTATTTCGCATATGGAAATGTATGCCCGAGGTCTCCTCGTCATAGAATCCCATGCGAAAATCAAACCTTCTTGCCTTCATGGGTTCCGGCATTGGGGAGAACCCAAAAAAAGTGGGCACTGCGATTTTGGATCCTCTCACAATCAAACCCTTTCGGATCTTGATGACCACTTCATCGGTCAAATTTTTGGCACCCATCAGCATCGTAAGCTCGGGGACCATTGTTTCCTTATATCCCGGCTCCCATTCAATCGAATGGTGCAACACCAAGTCTGTTATGTCCACCGTAAGCATTTCCGGGTTATCCTTTCCCTTATCAAAAGGAAATATGGCCAGGATGTTTTCCTTAATGGAAAGTTTTGGTCGTATGGGAATTGTAATTCCTGCAGTGGACCGGATGGCAGGCACCTTCAAGAGTAACTTGTCCCCTTCCACTGACCAGACCACCTGCAAAAACATTCGATCAGTGCCCTGACCATAACGAACAAATAAAACAGGACGATCCAAGACTTCTCTGGGAATGTCCAGAAAAAGCCTATCATCAACCAACGTAGCCGTAAGAAATGAACCCTTCCCTTCCTGAAATCCACTGTTTTGTCCATATAAAGGATTTGAATCCGAATAGTTGGCCAATACCATTATGGGAAGTAGCACCGCACCTATCCATATTATCGAGCGTATCATATTCAGCATCAAATTGTAATGGTTTCCTTTGCAGCGTATGCCCTTGCCACAATGCACATCGCTGGAAACGTGATCAATAACCCTCATTTTGTGGCAATAGATTGGGATTGGCCTCCAACTCGGATTCGGGAATGGGCAACAGTACATCGGACGCCTGCCAATTGGGTTTCAAAACGCCCATCACTTGGTCGGCCTTACCAGACCGTTTGAGATCGAACCAACGCAGTCCCTGTTCGGTGAACAGTTCGATGCTTCGTTCTTTAAGAATGGCCTCAAGTAACTCCTCTGGGGTTGTGGCGGTCGTCCCCTGCAAATCGGCACGGTATCGGACCATATTGAGATCCTGTTGTGCCCCAATCAAATTCCCTAGGTGTACCCTAGCTTCAGCACGGATCAGATATTGTTCCCCCAATCGGAACAGAATGGAATACTCCAAGGATTCAGGTTCGTTGATATCGGCCTTGTATTTGTGCGCAAAATAAAGGGTAATGGTGTCGTCCACATCCGACATGCTGCCGACCCAATGGTCCTTTCTCAAATCATTCGCTTCAAAGGCAGAAAGTAATTCTTCCGTTAGGGCATAGGACTGACCTGGAATGGACCGGATGATCAACTGTTCGCCTTCCCTTGTGTTCAATGGGTATTCCAAATCGGCCTTAAGCTGCCATATCGTTTCTTGCGAATCTTTAAGGAATACCCTATCAAGATCTTCTTCCAAGGAATAGCGCCCAATAAGGTCTGATGCCAAGGAAGACGCCATTTCCCAGTTCCCAACATACTGGTACATCCGCGCCAACAAGGCTTTGACCACATCTAGATCGGCCAATACCCTTTCACCAGAGTTAAAATCAATTCCTTCCAATACCTCAGCAGCCTGTGTAAGATCTCCAATGATATGGGTATAAACCTCCGATACAGGGATTCGGGATACCTTACCGTTTTCCAAATAGTCGGTAGAGGTGATATAGGGCACATCCCCAAAAACCAATGCCAATTGGCTGTGCACGTACGCCCGGATGAACATGGCTTGCCCCAGAAACCTATTTTTTTCATCCACGGTCAGCGCATTTGATCCATCCAAACCATGTATAATATCATTGGCTCCATAAATATGGTGGTATGCCTGTTGCCACCAATTGGTTGTGATCCCATTTCCTGCCAGTACATCATTCCGGTACAATTGGATCAAATCGGCACTGAAACCATAATAGTCCAATTCATCGCCGCATATTCCCAGTCCCGGTGTCACTCCGGTTGACCCGGACACCATCCCCTGTTCCCGCATTCCAAAATAAAGATTGGCCAATGCGGATTCCACTGTGGAGGGATCATCAAACACGGTTTCCGATACCAAGGTAGTCTTTGGGGGATCTACATCCACAAAATCGGTACATCCGAATTGCATCAAAACGAAAAATAGGATTCCATGTATTTTCAAATGATGCATGCGACCCATGGTCATTTTTTGGCCTATTTTTCCAAATATTTTTTTATTGAAACGTTCCATACTAATGGTTTAGAGTTAAAAACTGAGTTGGATTCCTAGGGTGATCTGTTGTAATGGCGGCAACCTCGTACTGGCCGGCTGCTCGGGGTCCGGCCCCTTATAGCCTGTTATGGTCCAAAGGTTCTGTCCTTGGAGGTAGACATCGATATCAAGTCCCTGTTCCAATTGGGGTATTCTATAGTTCAGGGAAATGTTCCGCAACCGAACAAAGGAGGCATCCGAAACGGCAACATTGCTTTGCTGGTGAAAATTGTCCAGTCCTCCTGTGGGCACCAAGCCGCTATAGGCCCTTGAGAATGGGGTCATATCCCCAGGTTGCTGCCAACGGTCGTACAGGTCGGCAGGGGCATTCCCTTTGCGGCCGGGAATGACCCCGAACCGCAACGTATTGAAAGCTTGTTGCTTTTTGAACTGAAAAAAGACATCCAACGTGAGGTTTCCCAGACTTAGGGTATTGCCCAAACCCCCATAAAACTCGGGGGCCAGGTCCTCGACCCATTCCCGGTCTTCCGAACTGCTGATGTTCCCGTCCCCATTGAAATCCTCGAAACCATACATCCCCGTTTCTGGGTCAACACCAAGGGAGTGGTAGAGTTTCACAATGCTCAAGGGCTTCCCTATGATATACCTATTGGCAAAAGTGGAGTTTTCCAGGCCATCAAATTCCACCAAACGGTTCTTGGGAATGGTCAGGTTTAGGTTCGTGGACCATTTAAAATTCCGGGATTGGAAATTCAAAGACCGAAGATCGAATTCAAGTCCGGTATTCTCCACTATGGCATCAAAATTTCCGGTCAGTTCCGAAAACCCCGTAGTGGCCGCCAGGGGAATCCCTACCAACTGATTGGATGAGCGGTTACGGTACCAAGAAGCATTGAGCAATATTCGATCTCTGAAGAAACCCAGTTCCAAGGCCGCCTCCAATTTCCTGTTCTCCTCCCAACCGAACAGGGGATTGAACAATCCCGTGGGTTCAATGATGGTCACCCCATCATAATCGTCCCCCGTGACGGTGTAGGTATCCAAGAATTGATAATCCCCAACATTATCACTCCCAGTAGTTCCATAACTCGACCTTAACTTACCGTAGCTCAAGACAGCATTTTCACCCCAAAATCCCTCCTCCGAAAAAAGCCAAGCCAGTCCGATCGCTCCAAAGTTCCCAAACTGTTTGCCTGGTCCAAATCGGGAAGACCCGTCCCTACGTCCGGTCAGATTGATAAAATACCTATCCAAGAATTTAAGGTTGACACGTCCGAAGACAGCATTATACTTGTATACGTTGTCCACATTGGAAAGGATATCCAGGTTGTCCGCAGCGGCCATGTTAAAGATCAGTTCATTGTTGGGAAACCCCCGCCCCCGAAGAGCGAGTTGTTCCGTGGTCTCACGTTGAAAAGTGGTTCCTAAAAGGACATCCAATGAAAATTGGTCCCATTGCTTGTTCCAGTTCAATTGTGGCTCCACGATCCATGATTCCCTTTTGGAGCCATTGGTCATGAGGTAGGAGTAATTCTGGGGTGTCAGTCCGTATTGTGGGTTCCTGGCCGAGGAGGGCATGGCCCTTTGGGCATCCAACCGATAACTGGTAAAGCCCATACTGGACTTCAGTTCCAGATTTTCCAAGACCTTATAGGAAACCACTGCATTGGTGATAAGGGTATTGGAAACAGCCCCATATTTTTCCTCCAACGCAGCCATGGGGTTTTCCCATGTATTGCCTTCCCAGTTGATATTCCCTTCCGCATCATAAAGCTCGGGTGCATTGGGTTCCAATGCATAAGCCTTGGGGCTAAAGTCCGCACTCGGCAGATCGTTGTCCTCCCTGGTATAGGAAGTGGATAGACTGATTCCAAACTTTCCATTCTCGGAACGATGGTTCAGGGTGGTGTTCAAATTGGCCCTTTTGTAATTAAAATCACCGGGGAACACCGTGGTCTCCTTTTGATAGGCCCCACTGACCAAGAATTGGGTTCGTTCACTCCCACCGGAAACTGTGAGTTGGGCATTGTTCCTGTAGGCAGTCCCGCCTATCAGTTCCTTTTGCCAGTCCGTATAGCGGTTTTGGTCCCATAGGGTCACATCGGGCCAAAAGAAGTCCAATCCTGGATTGCCCAAAAGGTTATCGACTCCATCATTGGTGATGCCCTCCCTACGCAATTCCAGGTATTCCCTTGTTTTCATCAGGTCCATAAAATGCGAGACCTGACCAAGGGTAGAGCTCAACCGGGCATCGAACCGGGTCTTGCCAGCCTTGCCCTGCTTGGTAGATATGAGTACTACGCCATTGGCTCCACGGGAACCATAGATGGCTGTTGCATCCGCATCTTTCAGGACCTCTATACTCTCAATATCATTGGGGTTTATTGCATTGAGCGGGCTGGTGTTTCCGCCAACGATCAAGTTGGATAGACGGGATAGCCCCATAGATTGGGAGCTAAAAGGTACCCCGTCCACTATGAACAGGGGATCTGTAACCCCATTGATGAAATTCCTGCCCCGGACCTCAATGGAGAACCCTCCTCCCGGCACGCCTGTATCCTGAACAATATTGACCCCTGACAGGTGTCCCTGCATGGCGGCCAATGGATTGCCCACAGGCTGTTTATCGATGACCCCTGCCTTGATGGTGGCAATATTTCCGGTGCGTTCTTTCTCGGAAACTTTATAGTACCCCGCATTGAGCACTACTTCACCCAATACCGTAACATCCTCATCCAAGGAAACCGAAACCTCTTCCCTACCCCCAATGGGTACGGAAAGCGTCTTGAAACCGACCATGGAAAAGATAAGCACATCAGTAGGACCCGCATTGATAGAAAAGGAACCATCAAAATCGGATATGGTTCCAATATTCTTGGATTCCACCACAAGGTTCACCCCGGCCAGGGGATTCCCCGAAGTATCGGTCACGGTGCCGGAAACGGTAAACTGTGGCGGTTCCAAGACAGTGCCCGCCTGCACATGAAAAAAATTAAAGAGCATTAAAAAGACATATAGTAACATGAACAGGGATCCCCTGCGCATGCATGGTATTGAATGTTGCATAAATTGAGTTCGTTTGATTTCTTTGTTAGTTATTCTCCACACTGCCCACAAGTCACCATAAAGCCGTAACTTCCAAAAGGACATCAAGGTTCTGACATAGGCCATCCACTCCAGGTACAACCCATACCCAGAAATAGGATTCCTTAACCAAGAAAGACCATGGTTTCGTGCAGGTTCGGTTGCCCCAAAAAGTGTAGTCGTTAGTTGTGGGACTAAAGGATGTCGTGAACCGAAAAATCAGTGTAACGGGTATCCCACAACCCTAGCTTAGGGATTATACGGGGTTCTTTGGCTTTTTACTGAATAGGATATCAAACACCGAGTGAGCTGCCCCAAAAACAGGACAACAACACGCTGTGAACCCTACAAAAAAAAGTTGCCAAACGTTTCCCATAACCCATTGGTTGGGCGACACCTCGAAAGAACCAAAAGAAACCAAACGCTAAGAAAAAAGTTGAAGAAAAAACTACAACGACCACAAAAAAGGGCGCAGAACTCAACTTATCTGATAGAGGTACTGGTATACCGTGCAACGATAAGAGAGCCCACGCCCCGGGTCGTGAGCAATCTGCTTATTGTCTCGTTGCAAAAATTACCAGTTTTCTATCAGAGACTCCAAGCGATAGCTTCAAATATGTTCTAAACGAAGAATCGCAAAAATACCAACTATTCTTAGTTGAATGGTTCGAATATAGGAAAATAATCACATATATGTGATTGGTGTTGGACTTTTTTCTGATTCTTTTTGAATCTAACATGAAAAAGATAAAAGACAAAGAGCTTCTTACCGCCATTTCAATGGCCTTCAAAGAACTACGAGACAAGGAAGGATTGACTCAGCAAAATGTCAAAGATGATACCGGTATTCATCTTGGAAGAATAGAGACTACAACCAACGACCCTTCTTCAAGTACAATATTTGAATTGTGCAAATATTTCAAAATTCCCCTTTCAGATTTTTATAAAAGATTAGAGGAAATCAATCCTAGCTTGAGGATTAAAAAAAATAAGAGGTAGTTTTTCTCGCTTAAAACTTCAGTTTTAATTTCCTTACAGATTTTCACATTTTCCTTTTCTAGAAAATTCTTACATTTAG
>JASBTQ010000001.1 GCA_030148335.1 Allomuricauda sp.
AGGGCATTTCCTATACCGTCCAAGAAGGACTTCCATGGTCCGTTACCCAGGGCAAAGGCCTCAAATCGACCCATGATGATACAGTTGGTGATAATCAACCCCACAAAAACGGAAAGGGTCTTACTAAGTTCATAGGCAAAGGCCTTGAGCACCTGATCTACAATGATCACCAAGGTGGCCACTACGACCAACTGCACAATGATCCTAATTTTTGATGGAATTACGTTACGCAACAAGGAAATTACCACGTTACCGACCCCCAATACAAAAAGTACCGAAAGAGCCATTACCACAGACGCCTTAAGTTCAGCCGTGATAGCCAATGCGGAACATATTCCCAATACCTGAATGGTAATGGGGTTGTTGTCCGCCAACGGATCCAATATCAGATTTGCATCTTTTTTTGATAGTAGCGCCATATTATTTCTTTCTAATGGTTTCTAAATACGGTTTGTAAAGCTTTAAGCTTTCTTTGATCATCGCAGTGACACCGTTACCTGTAATGGTAGCCCCTGCCAATGCATCCACTTCATTGTCTTCCTTATCCTCATTAAGGGGGTCGTTGTTTCCTTTTACCACTCCAATCCCTGCATAACGATTGCCATCCAAGATGGATTCCCCTTGGAAGTCGTCCATAAAGAAGCGCTGCTTGATATTGGCCCCCAGACCTGGCGTCTCCCCTTTGTGATCAAAGTATACGCCTTGTACCACCATGTTCTCATCCAAGGATATAAAGCCCCAAATGGCATCCCAAAGTCCTTTACCGTACATAGGGATGATGTAAAACTCCTTACCGTCCTTTTCACCTACAAGCAGTGGCAGTTCGGCATTGTTACCAGCCTTGATCTGTGCTATTTGATTTTTTAGGTCGATCAAATAAGCATCTGCCTTTTCGGTGGCAGTATTGCCCTGTACCACCATCTGCTTTTTGATATACTTTGAAAACTCTGCCTCCACTTCGTTCGTGGGGATAAAAGTCACGCTTCCATCTCCTTCGTTCTGGTTGACCCCCATGGCGTAGAGAATGTTCTGCTGCTTTTCAAAGCGTTCATTTTCATCAATCCTTGGTTTAAGGCCAGTGGCCAAAAAAGCAAGTATTGACCCTACGATGACTACCATGATCACCGCAAATATTACCGTATAGCTATTCTTTTCCGTATTCATTGCCATAACAATTACGCTGTTTCGGTTTTTAATGCATCCACTTCATCCGATGCTTTGGGATATATGGTTGCTGTCTTCAATCGTTTCAATCTCTTCTTGATGTTACCACGTACCACATAATGGTCTATGGTCGGTGCAAAAACGTTCATCAATAAGATGGCCAAGAATACTCCTTCCGGATATCCTGGGTTGAACACCCGTATCATAACGGATAGGAAACCGATCAAAAACCCGTAGATCCATTTCCCTTGATTGGTCTGTGAACCGGTAACAGGGTCGGTAGCCATAAATACAATACCAAAGGCCAGACCTCCCACCAATAAATGTTGCCAGTATTCAAAGCTCATCAAGGCGTAGAATTTACTGTATTCCGGAATCCAACCTGCATCCACAACACCGTTGAATATCAATCCCATGGACAAAGCGCCAAGAACTGCACTCAACATGATGCGCCATGAGGCTATTTTGGAGAAGACCAAGAACAGCCCTCCCAAGAGAATCAACAGTGTGGACGTTTCCCCAACTGAACCAGGAATAAATCCGTAGAACATATCCATAAGGGAATAGCTTGGTTCAGCACCTTGTGCCAATGAACCCAATACGGTCTCCCCGGAAATGGCATCCGCGGTTCCCGCCGTATCCACGGCACCATGTACCCATACCTTATCACCACTCATCCAAGTAGGATAGGCGAAGAACAAAAAGGCACGAATGGTGAGTGCAGGGTTCAAGATATTCATTCCCGTTCCACCAAAAACTTCTTTTCCAATGACTACTCCAAAGGCTACGGCCACGGCCAACATCCAAAGTGGCAAATCCACGGGAACAATCAATGGCACCAACATACCGGTCACCAAATATCCTTCTTCTATCTCATGTTTCTTGATCACACAGAACAAGAATTCAATGGCAAGTCCAACGCCGTAGGAAACGATCACCAACGGAAGCACTTTCCATAGACCTAGTAGAAAATTGTCCATGGTCCAGAAACCTGCACTTAAGAAACCATTGGCCACGGGCTCAATCTCTCCCAATGCCAAATAATGCTGATATCCTGTATTGAACATTCCAAAGATCAAACAAGGCACAAGCGACATGACCACGGTATTCATGGTACGCTTTAAATCATCGGCCCCTTTGATGTGTGTACCATTATGGGTAGTCTCATTTGGGGTGAACAAAAAGGTATGGAACCCACTGAAAACGGGAAACCATTTTTTGTCCTGATTCTTTATCCTGAACGTGTGTAATTTTTCTTTTAATCCCATATTATCCAAGTTCTTTTTGCAACAAATCCAATCCTTCCCTGATGATCTGTTGGTGTGGTTGTTTTGAGATACATACAAATTCTGTCAATGCGAAGTCTTCGGGAGCAACCTCATACAATCCCAATTGCTCCATTTCATCCAAATCCTTCACCATACAAGCTTTTAACAACTGTAATGGGTAAATATCCAATGGGAACACCTCTTCGTACTGGCCAGTGACCACAAAAGCCCTGTGCTCGCCATTGGTATTGGTATTAAGATCGTATTTCTTTTTGGGCTGCAACCATGAGAAGGTCAACGCCCTTGTCGTTGAAATTTTATTGAATACCGGCTTGTTCCATCCAAATAATTCATAATCATCCCCTTCAGGAATGGCCGTTACGGTATTGTTATAGAACCCAAGATAGCCTTCGGTATTGGTGCGGGTTCCTGTAAGCACATCCCCATTGATCAACCTGAACCTATCTTCCTTAACACCGCTGGCATATAGAAAAGTAGATATCTCGGCACCTATTTTTGTGGTATAATACCGCGGGGACTTAATGACCGATCCTGCCAAGGCAACGGTACGCTCCGCATTGAACTTCCCGGTCAACACAAGCTCTCCCAACATGGCCAAGTCCTGTGGAGATATGGTCCATACTGCTTCACCCTTGTTCACTGGGTCTATGCTATTGATCTGGGTACCCACCAATCCTGCAGGATGGGGGCCTGATATTCTATGAAGTTCTATCCCATCAAGGTCTGCAAATGGGGATATTCCAGTCTGCCCAATGGTCACATGGATTTTTCCAGGCGTTAGCTTGGAAAGTGCCATGACGGCCGCCTGCAACTCCTGCTCCTTGCCCCTCAACACGTAGTTGACTTCTGCCGCCAAGGGAGCCGAGGTATATCCCGAAATGAAAATAGCCTTGGGTGTCACATCTGGATCGGCAATCACGTCAAAGGGACGTTGCTTAATGAAGGGCCAGCCTCCACATTGCAATAAAAAGGTCTTGATGGTTGCGGCATCGGCCGTATCCAAATCTGGAACCTTGTTCTGAACATACTGTTGTGTTTTGTCGGCAAGAACCTTTAGTGTCAAGATTCTTCTCCTAGCGCCACGGACTATCTCCACCAACTCACCGCTAACAGGGGAAACAAAGTGCATTTCTTCTTTGTTCTTGTTGTAAAAGAGCGGCTCTCCCGCCTTTACCTCTTCGCCCTGCTTCACAAGCATTTTGGGGGTGATACCATGAAAATCATCTAGGTTTAGGGCATATACGTTACTTAAAACGGCTTTGGAAGTAGTCTGCTCTGCTGCCCCGACAAGGTTGATATTCAACCCTTTCTTAATCCGGATGTCTTTAGACATATTGTTGTAGACCTTTTGTTATCAAAATCGGTCGCAAATTTAGTACTTAAAGGATTGTTTTCATAATTATTGCCCATAAAAATGGGATTACATCGAACTAAATTTTCAAGGCACACTTTTTGTTTACCTTTACCCCAAAACACGCTTAGCATGCGCTCTTTGATCAAATCAACGTTCTTCTTACTAGTGGCATCAGGTGCTTTTGCACAGGTACAGGAAGAAGTAAATCCCCCGGAAAACATCAGGACCATTATTTTTAGGGGACCTACGGAAGACCAGTTCCCGGTCATCCAATTGGGCGAAACCATGACCTTGGAGTTTGATGATCTTACCGCCAAGGAACAGGATTATTATTATAAAATAATCCATTGCGATTATGACTGGACCCCTTCCCAGCTTCTAAAGTCGCAATATTTGTCCGGAGCGGACAACCAGCGCATCATAGATTACGAGAACAGCTACACCACCCTACAACCCTATTCCAATTATAGGTTAACCATTCCCAACGAAAATGTTCGGTTGAAAGTCAGCGGAAACTATGTTCTTGAGGTCTACAATAGCTATGGCGACCTTCAGTTTTCCAGACGGTTTGTGGTTTATCGGGATGCGGTTCGGGTAGGCGGGACCGTAAAACGCTCCCGGGACTTTAATTTTTTGAATGAAAAGCAAGTGGTCCAGTTCAACATCAATACCGCTGGATTTCCAGTAGTGAACCCCAAGAACGAGGTCAAAGTAGCCATTTTACAGAACCATTTTTGGCCCACGGCCCTGTACAACATCAAACCCCAATTCACCATCGGCACCGAGTTGGTCTATAAATATGATACCGAAACCAGTTTCTTTGGTGGCAACGAATACCTTAATTTTGACACTAAGGATCTTAGGTCGCCCACTTTTGCCATTTCCAAAGTAGAGTTCAGGGACCTATACCACCATATCCTTTTCACCAACGAATTTCGCAATGACCGGCCCTACACCTATTTCCCAGACATCAATGGCGATTTTGTGGTCAGGACCCTACAAGGTGATGATGTTTCACGCGAAGCGGAGTATTCCATGGTCCATTTTAGCCTCCCCTACACCAATGAAATAGGTTTGGACAACGTGTACGTGGTTGGAAAGTTCAACAACTACCAATTGGAGGAAGAGAATAAGATGACCTTTAATCCCGATAACGCAAAAATGGAACTCACCCTGCCCATAAAGCAGGGGTTCTACAACTACAAATATGTGGTAGAGCGTGCCGATGGCACCATTGACCCCAACTTTGTTGGCGGCAATTTCCACTTTACGGAAAACAATTACCTTATTTTGGTCTACTACCGGGATTTTGGCGATTTATATGATAGTATAATAGGTATAGGCTCCGTCAATTCCAGAACAATCAGCAATTAACTATCTTTAGCTGCAAATCCCTCTAGGGCATGACCAAGAAAAAGAGCTTGATCAGTAAAGGCAGGTACGAACTCCAGTTTAGGGGCACGCAATGCTTGAACTGTGGCCATCCGTTGGACATGAGTGACAAATATTGTCCCAATTGCTCCCAGGCCAACAGCACCAAAAAGTTGACCCTGAAAGATTTTTTTGATGAATTTTTCTCCGGACTCTTCAATTACGACTCCAGACTTTTAAAAACACTTTCAGCCCTATTATGGCGTCCCGGGCGAATCACCAAGGACTATATTGAAGGTAAACGGGTCTCTTACACCAACCCCTTTCGGTTTTTGTTGAGTCTGGCCTTTATCTATTTTTTGATGTTTGCCTTTAACAATGAATTTTCAAGCTTGGACAAGGCCGCCTCCAGATTCGATGGCAATCTTCTTTCAAGTTCCCCGGTATCCTACAATGTTAAGTCGGGCACCTTCACAACGGATAGCACCAAGCTTAAGGAAGAAACGGCCAAGGTTCTGGAAAAATTGGATTCTTCCCAAGTGCGCACCAAAGAGGTGGTCACTGGAATGCACGTTCTGGATTCCCTTGCCAAAGCCACCAATACGGAAGACCAACACAAGGACTCCTTAATGTTGGCCGACCCCACAAAATTCTATGCAGACCTTGAAGCCAAATCAGGAATCAATAATTTCATGGAAAAGGTGGGCTTTTTTTCCAAAATGATCAAGCAAGACACCCTGTTCAGTTTTGACGAGACGCAGGCCAAGTATAATGTTAAACGAACCCCAGGCAACCGAATGGCCTTTAATTCTGCCAATAGCCTATTGAAGGTAATCAGTAGACCGGGGAGCTTTCTGAACGCCTCGATTTCCAGGATGCCCTTTGCCATATTTTTCTTTTTACCACTGTTCACGATCTTCATTTGGTTGGTGTACATCAGAAAAAAATACACCTACACCGATCATCTTATCTTCAGCTTTCACAACCAATCCTTATTATTTATCTTGCTCATCCTAAGCTTGATAATTGACACCATTTTCAATATGTCAAGTGCAGTGCTGTTTATTTTGGTTTTCAGCATATATCTGTACATGGCCATGAAAAGGTTTTACGGGCAGGGAACGTTTAAAACGATTGTCAAATATTTCTTTCTGAACACTATATTTACCATACTGGCATTTATTGCGGTCATTATTCTGTTTACAGGAAGCGTTTTTATGTATTAGAAGTATGTTTACTCAAGTCACTAAAGGAATCAAGGTATCGGTACAGACCACTTTTGAAGGCACTTTTTTCAAAAACTACAAGATGCACTACGCCTTTGGTTATATCATCACCATAGAGAATCTCAGCAAGGACACCGTACAGCTAACCGCTAGGCATTGGGATATTTTTGATGCCTTAAAAGATATAGAGACCATAGATGGAGAAGGTGTGATCGGCAGAAAACCGGTCATCAAACCCGGCAAATCCCATACCTACAGTTCTGGTTGTCTACTGGCATCCCCCATTGGTGCCATGCGCGGCCATTACCAAATGGTAAACTTCACCACTTCCGAAGAATTTGATGTAGAGGTACCTACATTCAAGTTCTCCGCACCTTTTGCCATAAACTAGGCCCGTTCATTTTTAAAATCGATTTTCCTTTTACTACCTTTGGTGGAATTTTTAATCTCCTAAAAGAAGTATCATGGGAAAAGGATTCTTTCAAGTTCCGACCGCGGTCAATGAACCCATAAAAAGTTATGCGCCAGGCACTCCCGAGCGCGAGGAAGTACTAAAGCAGTACGACGCCTATTATAACGGAAAGGTTGAAGTGCCTCTTTATATAGGTAGCGAAGAAATAAAAACTGGCAACACCAAGCCTATGTCCCCGCCCCACGAGCACCAGCATGTGGTAGGCCATTATCATTTGGCGGAAAAAAAGCATGTGGAGCAGGCCATTTCCAATGGTTTGGAGGCCCGAAAAGCTTGGGCAGACCTTACTTGGGAACAACGTGCCGCCATCTTTTTAAAAGCTGCGGAATTGATTGCCGGCCCGTATCGTGCCAAAATGAATGCCGCCACCATGTTGGCCCAATCCAAAAATATTTTTCAAGCCGAAATTGATTCTGCCTGTGAAATTGTAGACTTCCTACGTTTCAATGTGGAATACATGTCGCAGATCTATTCTGAACAACCCGAGTCCGCCGAAGGTATCTGGAACCGAGTGGAATACAGGCCCCTTGAAGGTTTTGTCTATGCCATAACCCCATTCAACTTTACCGCCATTGCCGGGAATTTGCCTGCAAGTGCCGCCATGATGGGCAATGTGGTGGTCTGGAAACCCAGTGACAGTCAAATCTTTTCCGCAAAGGTCATTGTTGATGTCTTCAAGGAGGCAGGTCTTCCTGATGGGGTCATCAATGTGGTTTATGGAGATCCGGTCATGATTTCGGACACCGTACTATCAAGTCCTGATTTTACGGGTATCCACTTTACAGGTTCCACCCATGTGTTCAAAGAATTGTGGAAGCAGATAGGAAACAACATCCACAACTACAAAACGTACCCTAGGATTGTTGGGGAAACTGGAGGAAAGGACTTTATCATCGCCCACCCAACCGCTAAACCTAAACAAGTGGCCACAGCCATTACAAGGGGTGCTTTTGAGTTCCAAGGTCAAAAATGTAGCGCAGCTTCCAGGGTCTATTTGCCAAAATCAACTGCAAATGAAATTTTGGATTTGGTCAAGGCAGATATCGCCTCGTTCAACAAACCTGGTTCTCCTGCCGATATGAGCAATTTCATTACCGCGGTGATCCACGAAGGCTCCTTTGACAAATTGGCCAAATACATTGATCAGGCCAAAGCCGATGCCAATGCGGAAATCATTGCCGGTGGCGGTTACGATAAATCGGTTGGTTATTTTATTGAGCCAACGGTCATTTTAACCACCGACCCCAAGTACACCACCATGTGTACTGAACTTTTCGGACCAGTGGTAACGGTATATATTTATGAGGATGCCAATTGGAGCAAAACCTTGGAGTTGGTAGATGGCACATCGGAATATGCATTGACCGGAGCTGTTCTATCAGCAGATCGTTACGCCATTGATGAAGCCACAAAAGCACTGCAAAATTGTGCCGGAAACTTCTATATCAACGATAAGCCCACAGGTGCCGTAGTAGGACAACAGCCTTTTGGAGGAGCAAGAGCTTCTGGAACCAATGACAAGGCAGGTTCCATGCAAAACCTTTTGCGTTGGGTGTCTCCACGACTTATAAAAGAGACCTTTGTAACTCCTGAAGATTATCGCTATCCTTTTTTGGGGTAACTCAATAAATCCATAATTTCATGGCCGCTATACCTCATTTGGAATAGCGGTCTTTTTTTATCCACTAAACCTTAAAACATGCCTAGACCTTACGTATTGGCCGACACCAATTGGAAACACTTAAAAGATGAATCTTTTGACTTGGCCGTTCTACCATGGGCCGCCACCGAAGCCCACAACTACCACTTACCCTATTCCACAGACACCATTGAGGCCACTGCCATTGCCGAAGAATCTGCAAGACTAGCATGGGAACAAGGTTGTAAGGTAATAGCCCTTCCAACAATTCCTTTTGGGGTAAATACCGGTCAATCCGATATTTATTTGGACATGAACCTCAACCCCAGCACCCAATTTGCCATCCTAAAGGATGTCATCACCGTCTTGGAAAGGCAAGGCATACGTAAGTTTATGATTTTAAACAGCCACGGCGGCAACAACTGGAAAGCCATCATTAGGGAATTGGGCCTACTGTTCCCGAACATGTTCCTTTGTACCACCCATTGGCCGGGAATGGCAGAAAAAAAAGAGATATTTGATAACCCAGGTGATCATGCCGATGAAATGGAAACCAGCCTTATACTCCATTTGGCCCCTGAATTGGTACTCCCTAAAGAAGAATGGGGAGATGGCGAGGAACTAAAGAACAAAATAAAGGCCTTTTCCGAAGGTTGGGCCTGGACCGAAAGGCCTTGGTCCAAAATCAGTAAAGATACCGGAGTGGGAGACCCCAGGATGGCCACCAAAGAGAAAGGAGAGAAGTTTTTCTCGTTGGTATGCAAGAAAATGAGCCAATTATTTATTGATATTGCCCAAGCCAATGTTAATGATCTTTATGCATAAACATGCACCAAAAATCTAAACATCGAGCATTTTTTCTGGTACCTCCCGAAGTTCAACTGCTGGACTTAACGGGACCAGCGCACCTTTTTTATGAAGCCAAGGACTATGGCATTGAAGTAGAAACCTTTTATTTGAACCTTGAAGGCGATTCGGAGCAAACCTCCAGTGCCGGAGTTTCCTTGGGCAACCTTACGCCGTTCCATGCCCATACACTCAAATCGGACGACCTCCTGTTTATTCCAGGGCTGGAATCCCATTTGTTCTTTAAAAGTGATTTCAAGACAACATATGCGGTTTTTCTTGATTGGCTAAAGGAACAGCATAAAAACAGAGCTCGAATTTGTTCCGTCTGCACCGGAGCTTATTTGGTGGCCATGTCCGGTCTTTTTGATGGAAAAAAATGCACTACCCATTGGAGGTATTTGGAAGACTTTCAATCCAGATTTCCTAAAGCACAGGTACTTTCAGACCGCCTGATCGTCCAAGATGGGAACTTGTATTCCAGTGCCGGGGTCTCTTCAGGGATCGATTTAGCTCTTTTTTTGATGGAAGAGCTATTCGGACCCGTATTTACTGCCAAAATTGCCAAAGAGGTAGTCATCTACTTCCGAAGAACTGAAAACGATCCTCAGCTCAGTGTTTTTCTACAGTATCGGAACCATATCGATACAAGGGTTCATCAAGTTCAAGATCTGCTGGCCAAAAACCTCAGCATCAAAAGCACCATAGAGGATTTGGCGGATGCTGTTCACATGAGTCCAAGAAACCTTACCCGGCTGTTTAAAAAAACTACGGGCATTACCATTGGTGACTATTTGGATAAACTACGGGTGGAACGGGCCACCCAACTCCTTTCAACTGGCTCAAAAGTAAGTGCAGTCGCAGAATCCTGTGGGTTGCAAAGCAGTAACCAATTACGGTCTCTTCTAAAAAAACACACCGCTTCCCTCCCTTCCGATTGGAAGGATTGATTGTCCCAATACTGCGGACAGTTGTCCTTTACACCCCCTTTGTTTTGACCTAATTTTGACCAAAATCATTTATCATGAAAAGGTCAATTTTCCTATTCGCAAGTTTTCTAATTTCTTACTTCGCTATGGCCCAAACCTCTCTTTCCACACAAACCAAATACATTTGCCCACCCTGTGGCGCAACATGTGACCAAGAAGTGCATGATGCCCCTGGCGTATGCTCGCACTGTAATATGGTGCTCATTAAAAAAAGTGACTCCAAAACCATTGCCTTTTATCTTCAAGATGGTGTGGAAGTGTTGGATTTTGCTGGCCCCATGGAAGTCTTTGCCTATGCAGGATACCGTGTTTTTACCGTCTCGGCCACCCAAGAGCCCATAAAATCGCAAGGTATCTTAAAGATAATACCCGACTATAGTGTGGAAAATGCACCAGAAGCTGACATTTTAGCTTTTTTCGGAGGAAACTCCAGTGCCGCTTCCCAAAACCCGAAAGTTATTGATTGGATACAGAAACAAGATAACATCCAATACCATTTTTCAGTATGTACCGGGGCCTTTGTCTTGGCGGAAGCCGGTATCTTGAATGGTAAAACGGCCACCACTTTTCATAGTGCTCTTGACAATTTGGAAACAAGCCACCCTCAAATCGATGTGCGCAGAAATGTTCGCTTTGTAGATAACGGAAAGGTAATTACCACAGCAGGCATTTCTGCCGGAATAGACGGTGCCTTGCATTTAGTGGCCAAACTGCAAGGCCTAAATGCAGCAAAGCGAACCGCATATTACATGGAGTACGACAATTGGAAGTTGGGAGACGGATTGATCCTTTCCAATGACAATCCATATATCGACAAAAAGCCGTTGGAATTTTTCAAAGATTTTGAAGGCATCTACCAGTACAAGAACGACTCAGAATTAAAGCTTGTCTACAACAAAAAGGAAGGCAACCTGAGCGCGGAGATAAATGGGAACTCCTATCCCATATATCATGAGGACCAGGATATTTTTTCCAATATCCAAAATGAGCCTGTCTTTTTCAAAAGGGACGGGAATGGCAAAATCATTGGATATTCACTTTCCGAAAATGGCCCCTTATTTAAAAAGTTATGATATTCAACCGCCTATTTCCTTTTCTCCTCATTGGTGTTTGTTTTTTGCAGTGCATCATTGGTCAAGAGAAGCTATATCGATGTCCTCCCTGTACCTTCGATTGTCACAAAGAAAGCTACTTCCATCCCGGATTGTGCCCAGTTTGCAACATGGAACTAATCTTTCAAAAAGAAAGTCAATTTAAAGGCTACGCTATGGAAGAGGTCCAGATACCCAACAATTCCATAATGCTTAATGCCGCTTATTACTCTCCCATAAACCGTGACAGTATAAATGGAGTCTTGATTGTTGTTCATGGGTCTGCTCCTTCGACCTACAAAGACGTAAGCTACTATACCGGATTGGGAACACAGTTGGGAATGGCCGTATTGGCTTTCGACAAGAGAGGGGTTGGGGAATCTGATGGCACATACGAATCTTTCTCTGTGGCACGTAGTAAAGTATGGTTCAACCTTTTAGCTTCAGATGTATTGGCGTGTGTAAACTGGATAAAAGAAAAACCAGAACTCCAAAAAGCCAAGCTAGGTCTATTGGGTGGAAGCCAAGCCGGATGGATTATGCCATTGGCAGCTTCAAAAAGCAAGGCTATTGATTTTATGATCATTGGGGAAGGTGTTGCCGTCTCTGCTGGTGAAGAACACTATTTCAGTCAACTTACGGGAGATGGGGACGAAAGCGGGATTACCATCGCCAAGGCCCATAAAAAACTTCAGCATTTTGACGGTGAAAAGGGATTTGACCCCAGAAACATTCTAAAGCAACTTGAAACAGATGCACTTTGGTTTTTAGGAACCAATGACCCCGTAATTCCTGTAGATGCCACAATTGAAGAATTGCATCGCTTAAACAAATCCAACTTTAAAGTGGTAATCCTTCCGCACGGAGACCACAACTTTCTCAACACCCAAACCAATGAGCGTTATGATCTTCTCTCTTATGTAAAACCTTGGTTGATCACTATCGGAATTTTAGAATAATCACCTCACTTTTTAAACTCCAATGCATACCATAATTCATTCAAACCTATTTTTGTTTGCTTTTTCCTTTTTCATATCGATTCAAAACCTTCGGGGACAGAACACAGACCCCATTCAAAAAGGGTCTGGTTATTTTCAAATGGAAGTAGAAAACTTGGATGATACCAGTAAAATAAATGTGTATTATCATAGACCTAAAAACTTCAATCCAGATTCAAAAGTAATCTTGGTGATTCCAGGAGCGGGGAGAAATGCTGATACCTACCGGGATGCTTGGATTGTAAATTCCGAAAAATACAATGTACTGGTTCTCTCCCCCATGTATCCAAAAAGCAAATACGGATTCGAGGACTATCACCTTGGCGGTATTATACAAAATCTAAATATTTCCGAATGTGTATCATGGGTTGAGGGAACCAATGAAGCTATTTTGGATGAGGGTAAACTCGCCTACCACGTAAATCCTGAAAAAAGAAAATGGCTCTTTAAGGATTTTGATGCAATTTTTGATTTTGCCATTACAGCAACTCAATCAAATCAAACTTCCTATGATATTTTTGGACATTCGGCTGGCGGGCAAATCCTTCACAGGTTCGCCTTGTTCCACCCATTTTCAAAAGCAGACCGTATATTGGCTTCCAATTCAGGTTTCTATACGTTGCCTGACTTTGGGCCTCCATTACCATTTGGTCTTAAGAATAGTTCGCTTACTGTTGACGACCTAAAAGCATCATTTGGCAAAAAATTGATTCTTTTCATTGGGGAAATGGACAATGAGAATGAAACGGGAGGTACTTTGTTGCGTTCAAAATCAGCAGACCAACAAGGTTACCATCGTCTGGAGAGAGCGCAATATTTCTACCAGTTGTCACAAAATAATTCCAAAAAATTAGGTGCGATGTTCAATTGGGAAATTAAAATCGTCCCAAAAATTGGGCATGATTATCGTAAAATGAGTCAAGCAGCCGGCTCATACCTATACGAATAGACTCTTCTTAAATCACTAATTATCAGTGTTTTTAAACTACATAAAACAAGGTTTGTTTTAAAAATACATGCTTTTGGAAGGTATAAACACACTTCAAATGTAAATTTAACGTTAATTAATTGTAAACTAAACGTAATTTGGTATTTTTGTAGTATAAATCCCATACGATATGAGAAAGCGAATCAATACATGGGTAGAAAATGTGTCCAATAAGTTTGACCGGATTTGGTCAAACGCAAAGACCTATTGCAGGAAGTGTAGGTTGGTCTATGAACGAATGTGGAGCATTTAGTCCTGCCCTTTAAACTTTTGTGGTAAATAGACCACTTTTTTTGTTTCAAAGAAATCTTCTTCGAAGTATTCACTCAAATCAAAGATTTGGACGGTTTTGTAGTCTTTCAATTCTTCTTCCAAGTCGCCCCCTTTTAAATAGAGGATCCCATTCTTACGGGCATGGGCAGAGTCCTTTTTGATTTTTCCCTTGGTCCAATGCACAAAAGTGGGCATGGCAGCCACTGCCCTACTCACAATAAATTCAAATTGGCCATCCAAATCCTCAACACGGGTATGATGGGCAGTCACATTGTCCAATCCCAGACCTTCCACAACCTCCTGCACCACCTTTACTTTCTTTCCAATGGCATCCACCAAGGTAAACTGGACCTCGGGAAATAGAATGGCCAACGGAATTCCCGGAAAACCGCCACCGGTCCCCACATCCAATATCCGGGAGCCCTCATTGAACGATTGTATTTTTGCTATTCCCAAGGAATGAAGCACATGGCGCAAGTAAAGCTCATCAATATCTTTTCTGGAAACCACATTGATTTTTTTGTTCCAATCCTGGTACAGTGCCTCCAAATCAAGGAAATGCTCTTTCTGTGCATCGGTGAGCGTTGTAAAATATTTGAAGATAAGCTCGATGTTCATCTAAGGTTTGTTAATTTTAGCAAAACTAATACTTTTAAACAGGTTAACACCGTTCTAACATTAAGGTGTTGGGCCCTAACGGTCCATTTGGTTACCTTTGCTAAAATTTTTTTTATGGACAAGACCACCATCCGGTTTTCACGAAAGGATTCTGCACAGTTTTTCAGAACACTGAACAAAAGAGTAAATGAATACTTCAATGAGAATGGCATAAAGAAGACCGGGAACTGGAAACTTCACTTGAAGACGATAGTGATGTTCGCCCTATTTTTGACTCCCTATTTTTTGATTTTAACGCTGAACCTTCCCTTTTGGGCCTATGTCATCCTATCCATTGTCATGGGTGTTGGAATGGCCGGAGTGGGTATGAATGTGATGCACGATGGCAACCATGGCGCATATTCCAATAAAAAATGGGTCAATAAACTCATGGGAAGCAGCATTTACATCTTGGCAGGAAACGTATACAACTGGCAAGTACAACACAATGTACTGCACCATACCTACACCAATATCCATGAGCATGATGAAGATATGGAAGCAGGTAGAATTCTTCGCTTTTCCAAACATGCCGAATGGAAAAAGCACCACAAGTTCCAACACTATTACTCGATTTTCCTATACGGATTATTAACCTTCAACTGGGCCGTGACCACAGATTTCCAACAAATGTACCGCTACATGAAGCGTAAATTGAGCTATGGAAAGCTGCCCAACCCCGTAATCAATTGGAGCACCTTGGTCATCACAAAATTGATTTACTTGACCATTTGGATCGTACTCCCCATGATTTTTGGAGGCGTTACGTGGTGGCAAGTACTTTTGGGCTTCTTTATCATGCACTATGTGGCCGGTGTAATTTTGAGCGTGGTATTCCAATTGGCGCACATTGTGGATGAAGCCGAAACACCCCTCCCCGATGAGAGCGGGAACATGAAAAACACATGGGCCATACACCAACTCTTCACCACGGTGAACTTCGGTACAAAAAATCGCATAATAAACTGGTTTACAGGCGGATTGAACCATCAAGTAGAACACCATATCTTCCCCAATATCAGTCACATTCACTACACAAATATTTCCAAAATTGTGAAACAGACTGCACGGGAATTTAATTTGCCCTACAACGAGTATAAAACTACCAGAAAAGCTATAATTTCGCACTTCAAACATTTGAAGGAATTGGGTAAAAACCCAGCACTTCAGTACTAGTAAAATAGCAAAATCAATGAGCAACCACTTATCTGACAGGATTCAGAACATGTCCACGTCGGCCACACTGGCCATGGCTGCAAAAGCCAGGGAGTTACGAAATGAAGGAAAGGATATTATTGGGTTGAGTTTGGGCGAACCGGACTTCAACATCCCCGATTTTATCAAAGAGGCCGCTAAGCAGGCCATTGACGACAACTACAGCAGTTATACCCCGGTGGATGGTTATGCTGAATTAAAAAAGGCTATTTCGTTAAAATTTAAGCGCGACAACGGCTTGGAATACGGCCCCAATCAAATTGTGGTGTCCTCAGGAGCCAAACAGTCCCTTTTCAATATCGCCATGGTGGTTTTGAACCCTGGCGACGAGGTAATCCTACCTGCACCGTATTGGGTAAGCTACAGCGATATTGTAAAGTTGGCCGAAGGTGTTCCCGTGGAGGTGAAGACCGATATTGATACCGATTTTAAAATGACCCCTGCCCAGTTGGAGGCGGCCATTACCCCAAATACCCGTATGATCTGGTTCAGTTCACCCTGTAACCCCAGTGGCTCTGTGTACAGCAAAGCCGAACTGGAAGGATTGGCCGAGGTTTTGAAAAAGCATCCAAACATCTATGTGGTTTCCGATGAAATCTACGAACACATCAATTTTGCCGGAGGCCATGTGAGCATTGCCGGTATTGAGGGTATGTACGACCGGACCGTTACAGTAAATGGCGTATCCAAAGCCTTTGCCATGACCGGATGGCGTATTGGATACATCGGCGCTCCCGAATGGATTGCCAAAGGTTGTACCAAACTACAAGGACAGGTGACCAGTGGTGCCAATGCCATTGCCCAGCGTGCCGTTATCACCGCTCTGGAAGCTCCCGTGAGCAAAATCCAGTATATGATTGATGAATTCCACAAAAGAAGAGACCTTGTATTGGGTCTTTTGGGAGAGATTGAAGGGTTTAACTTGAATGTTCCTGAAGGGGCCTTTTATGTGTTTCCGGATATCTCAGCTTTCTTTGGAAAGACCTTGAACGGGACTACCATCAATAATGCTTCCGATTTTGCCCTATACCTTTTGGAGCATGCCAATGTGGCCACGGTTACCGGAGAAGCTTTTGGAAACCCCAACTGCATTCGTATCTCTTATGCAGCATCAGAAAAAGAATTGAAGGAAGCCATTGCGCGAATCAAGGCAGTGGTCTAACCTACAACAACCTTATACTTTTCAAAGCCTCTTGCAGTATCAACTTCAAGAGGTTTTTTTTATGTCTTCTTCCAGAAATAAGGGGTGAGTATGATCAAGACCGTGAAAAGCTCCAAACGGCCCAACAACATTAAGAAGCCACACCACCACTTACCGGCAGGCGGCAAACTGTTGTAATTGCTCACAGGGTTAAGGTCACCAAAGGCCGGTCCCACGTTCCCCAAGGATGAGGCAGCCCCACCTACGGCCGAAACAAAATCCAGCCCTAAAAAGCCCAATACCAAGGAACCGATGATGAACAAAAGCATGTACAGTACAAAAAAAGCAATGACATTGTACACGATATGCTCCGTTACTGTCTTTTCATTATAGCGAACCGGAATAATGGCATTGGGATGCAAGGTCCGTTTAAACTCCAAGACCCCATTTTTGATGATGATCAAATGGCGCATCACCTTAATCCCACCAGCCGTGGATCCCGCGGAACCCCCCAAGAACATCAACCCAAAAAAGAAAACGGTCAAAAATGGGGTCCATGAGGTAAAGTCTGCCGTAACAAAACCAGTGGTAGTGATTACAGCGATGACCTGGAACAGGGCATGCCTAAAAGCACTTTCGGCTTCGCCCCAGACCATGGGATGAAAATCGGATACAGGCACATCACCCTTAAAGTAGATGCCCAATGCGGCCAAAATAGAGAAAATCACCACAAAGCCGAAGTAGTATCTAAACTCTTCATCCCTTAAAATACGTTGCACCCGTCCTGTGAACGCAAAATAGCTGAGTACAAAATTGCTTCCGGCCAAGAACATAAAAACAATGGTGATATACTGGATCACAGGTGCGTTGTTCCAATACGCCAAACTGGCGTTTTTGGTAGAAAACCCTCCCGTGGACATGGTGGCCAATGCATGGTTGATGGCATCAAAAAATGTCATTCCCGCCAATTTAAGCAATACGGTTTCCGCAACGGTATATCCAAAATAAATCAACCATAATCGTTTGGCGGTGTCCGTAATCCTAGGATGTAATTTATCTCCGGCCGGACCTGGTGCTTCCGCGGCAAACAACTGCATCCCCCCTATCCCCAAAAGAGGCAGAATGGCAATGGCCAACACAATAATTCCCATCCCTCCGATCCAGTGGGTCAGACTCCTCCAAAGCAAAATTCCTTCGGGGAGGGATTCAATATCGTCCAAAATGGACGCCCCTGTTGTGGTATAGCCGGATATCGTTTCAAAAAAAGCGTCGGTAATGGAAGGTATAGACCCAGAAAAGAGATAGGGAAGCATTCCAGAAATGGACATCACCACCCAACCAAAAGTCACTATAATGTAACCTTCCTTACGTTTTACTTCCTTTTTGTGCCCGCGGGTATTGAACATGGCCATCATCCCGAAGAGCATGGTCACAATGGCCGCAAGGGTAATATCCAAGGTGGCACCGTCTTTATAAATACCACTGGCAAAGGCTGCCAGAAGCATAAAGGACCCGTTGCAAAGCAACAATAGCCCCATGATGTGAACAATGATTCGTGTATTGAGCCTCATTATAGGAATAGCTTTTCTATCCTTGGGATGGCCTTGGGCAGGCAACAGACCACCACGCGATCTCCTTCCGTAATCCTAAAATCCCCAAGAGCAATGATTCCCTCGCCGTTTCTAATGACCCCACCGATACTGGCTTCCCTTGGGAAGTTCAGCTCTTTGATGATCTCCCCGTTCACCAGTGACGAAGCCTTGACCTCAAACTCCAATATCTCGGCATTGAGGTTGTTCAATCGGGTCAGTGCCAACACCTCTCCTTTTCTTATATAGCGGAATATGCTATTGGCCGCCAACAGTTTTTTATTGATCAACGTATCCACGCCAATGGAATGGGACAACTGAAAATAATCCATGTTCTCCACTAGGGCAATGGTCTTTTTGATGCGCTTGTTCTTGGCTACCAGACAGGACATGATATTGGTCTCGGAATTTCCCGTAACGGCAATGAAGGCATCCATGGATTCCAAGCTTTCTTCTTCCAAAAGTTCCACATTTCTACCATCCCCGTTGATGACCAGGGCATGGGGCAGTTCATCGGCAATATCAAAGGCCTTTTCCTTATTTTTTTCGATGAGTTTTACATTGAATTTTTTCGTGCACAGGTCACGGGCCGTTTTGAAGCCCACCTTACTGCCTCCTAAGATCATCACATTTTTAATGTCCTGTTTTTGCATCCCGGTAAGCTTGTAAAGCTCTTCCACCCCCTTGTCCGAGGTAATGAAATACACTTGGTCTCCCTCTTTGAACACGGTATCCCCACGGGGAATCAAGGTAAACTGCGTTCCCATTCGCTGTAGGGCGATGGGCATAAAGTGAAGTTCGGGAAAAATCCTAGCGGCCTCTTTCACCATTTTCCCCACAAACGGGGCCGTTCTGGGCAAAATCACCCCGAACATGGTCAACAGCCCCCCTTCAAACTCGTAGGTATCGTTGAACGCCGATTGGTTCAGCATGAGCTGGATTTCCATAGCGGCCAATCGTTCGGGCGATATCAACTCATCAATACCCAGCTCCTCGAACTTTATGAGTTCGCGGTTGTCCATGAACTCCGTATTGGAAATACGGGCTATGGTCCTTTTGCACCCCAACTGCTTTGCTAAAAAACAAAGGGTAATGTTGGTGGTTTCGGAGGAGGTAACCGCAATTACCAAATCTGAACCGTCCACTTGGGCATCCCGAAGTACTTGCACGGAAGTGGCATCACCGCGAAGCACCCGTATATCCAAATGGTTATCGGCATAGGTCAAGCTCTCCTTATCTGGATCAATCAACGTAATATCCTGCGCTTCATAGGACAAAAGTTTTGCCAAATGGAACCCTACCTCACCAGCACCTGCAATAATGATTTTCATTGATTGGAATAAGATGTGTTGTTAAATCGATTCAATTTGTGCCCTGTATTTGACACAAAGAATAGTGACCGTGGCCTAAAAGACATATTCTTAAGATAATACGGAAAAAGTTCCCCGTTTCCCGGCAAAATTACACAAATATTTTTGTACGCCTCCCATAAGGTGAAATTGTATATTTGCCAGCAAAATAAGGAGATGTCAAAAAAAGTTACGCCTTACAAGGAATCTGAATTGGGAAAAAAGGAGCAGGTTCGGCAAATGTTCGACACTATTTCTGGTGATTATGACGGTTTGAACCGTGTGATTTCCTTCGGAATAGACCTAAAATGGCGCAAACGGATGGTAAAGCTTCTGGCGGCCAAAAAACCCAAAACCCTCTTGGACATCGCTACGGGTACAGGTGATTTGGCCATTGCCATGATGGGAACTGGAGCTGAAAAAATCATCGGATTGGACATTTCTCCCGGCATGTTGGAGGTGGGAAAGACCAAAATCAAGGAAAAAAACCTCCAAGACAGCATTGAAATGATCGTGGGCGATAGTGAAAATCTGCCTTTTGACGACCAAAGTTTTGATGCGGTAACGGTAGGCTTCGGTGTCCGCAATTTTGAAGACCTGGAAAAAGGCCTACAAGAAATCCACCGAGTGCTAAAACCCGGGGGCACATTAATGATCTTGGAAACTTCCGTGCCAACAAAAACTCCTTTTAAACAAGGGTACAATATCTATTGCAAATACATTTTACCAACTATAGGCAAGCTCTTTTCCAAAGACCGATCGGCCTATGCCTACCTCAGCGAATCGGCATCAGTTTTTCCACATGGGGAGGCTTTCAACAATATTTTGGCCAAAATTGGGTTTATAGGAGTAGAGAACAAACCCCAGACATTTGGAGCAGCTTCCATTTATGTCGCTACAAAATAGTTTGATGAAAAACATCTTTCTTCTGTTTGGCCTGCTTATGCTGGCATGCCCAACCTCCTCGGCACAGTTTAGGGAAGACCCCATACTCAACCTTCAAAACGAGGACAAAAAGTTTTTGAACTGGGGATACTACCTCGGTTTCAACCAATACGATTTTCAATTTGAGTACAAAAACGATATTGGCCGGGACATCTTGGTAGAGAAAAGTTTTGGGTTCAATGTTGGACTTATCGGCGAAATGCGCATCAATGAGTTTTTGGATGCCCGTTTTGAGCCCGGCTTATTGTACACCTCAAGAAATTTGGGCTTTCCCGGTTTTACCACACAAGCCGACGCCATCCGTGAGGTCCGCTCCACCTATATCCGTTTTCCCTTATTGATCAAGGCCAGTACCCGTCGCATTGGTAACTGGAAACCCTTTATCACAGGCGGTGTGTACACCTCCATGAACTTAGGCAGCAAGGAAGACAGTTTGGATGATAACAGTAGTGGAGAATTTCGGATGAAAAAAAATGTGTATGGATACGAACTAGGGTTCGGTATTGATATTTATACAGAATACTTCAAATTTTCGCCCTCCATACGCGGAGTCTTTGCCCTAACGGATGAATTGGTTCCCGACGAAGACCCCAACAGTCCTTGGACCGGAAATATCAATGCCATGCGCACCCGGGGCATCTTTATCAATTTCACTTTTGAATAGGGTTGGATAGTTGGATAGTTGGATAGTTGGATAGTGAAGTTCAAAAAAATCCAAGAATCCACGAATCCAATCATCTTCTGATCTCATTGAGAAGAATGGCCGTGGCCGTGGCAACGTTCAGACTTTCGGTTGTGGTTTTTCCATATTGGGGAATGGAAATGCGTGTAGTGACCAATCCGCTAACAGCTTCAGAAATTCCATTGGCCTCGTTGCCCATCACCAAAACTCCTTTGGAGGGTAATTTTTGCTGATATACCGAGTCGCCATCCATAAAAGCACCATAAACAGGCAATGCCGTTTCTTCCAAATAGGCTCCCAAGTCCATGTAAGCCACATTGACCCGGGCTATGGAACCCATGGTGGCCTGTAGCACCTTGGGGTTAAAACAATCCACGGTATCTTGGGAACAGACCAAATGCGGTATCCCAAACCAGTCGCACAACCGTATAATGGTCCCTAAATTGCCTGGATCCCGAACGGCGTCCAAGGCAACCACCCAATCTGCCCCATCAACGGGTTTTGGAACGGGGATATGGAAAACGCCCAACACCCCATTGGGAGTGGACAGGCTACTCATTTGTTTCAATATGGTACTCGACACCAATTCCTGATTGTTAAAATCCGTTCCTTTTTCAACCTCATCCACAAACAGCCCAAAGGGCTCCAAGCCTGCGTTCAACAGCTCCGAAACGGTCTTTTCCCCTTCCACAACAAACAAACCGTGTTGAGTTCGGTACTTTTTTTGCTTTAGGTTTACAACTAGTTTAATTTGGTTTTTTGTAACCATCTAAATCGTGTATTTTTGGCGTCTATGAGGGGTTCTTTAGGTCTAATGCGCAACGTGACAAAAATAGGGTTATTGTTGCTTATATTGAGTGCGGCTGGTTGCAATACCCTTAAAAAGGTGGGAGATAATGAATTATTGCTCACCAAGAACTCTATTTATGTGGATGAGAAAAAGGTAAGCGATAGTGAAATCAAAGGCCTTATTTCCCAAAAACCCAACAGTAACGTCCTTGGATACCCCCTGCGCCTCAACCTCTATAACTTGGCCAAGGAAAATCCAGATTCTTCTTTTCAGGATTGGCTCCACCGCAAGGAAAAAAGGGAAAAAAGATTGAACAATCTCCTTTCCCAAAAACAGGTGAACCGTCTTCAGGAATCCTTTATTGTAAAAGGAGCCAGTGATTTTCTAAAACGGATTGGGGAACCTCCCGTAGTCATAGATACTGCACTTACCCGAAAATCGGTGGAAAGGCTGGAGGCGTATTACAGGAGCAAAGGGTATTTCAACAATTCCGGAAACTATGGCATTCTCGAAGGAAAAAGAAAAAAAAGGGCCGAGTTGGAGTACAAACTCAATCTGGGAAAGCCCTTTATCATTGACACCGTCCAAAAAAACATAACCTCCCCGGAACTGGATTCCATTTACGATGCATCATTAGATCTTACCTTGGTCAAAGAAGGCGATCAATTTGATCTGACCAACTTTAACCAAGAACGGGAACGATTGACCGCTTTGTTCCGAAACTCCGGGGTCTACAATTTTCAGGAGAGTTCCATTAGTTACGACATTCTTCGTGACACCACCCAATTGGCCGATGACCAATTGATGGATGTGCAACTGAACATCAAAAAATTCAGAAGCACCTCGGACAGTACGGATGTCAACAGTCCGTATAGAATCCATCGACTTAAAAAAATAAATATCTATGCCGATTATGTGATCGGCGGAGAAACCGATTCGCTGCAATCCTTGGAATATGACAATTATACCATTTTCTACAAGGACAGGCTCAGGTATAACCCCAAAGCATTGACCGACGCTATCTTTTTCCAAAAAGACAGCATTTATAGGGATCTGGACCGCATTCGCACCTACCGACAGATCACCAACCTGAACACATTCAAATATCCAAACATTGAATTTATTCCAGACACCACCCAAAACCAACTGATTTCCAATGTGTATTTGGCGCCAAGGCCCAAGTTTTCATTGAACCTCGACTTTGATGTGACCCACTCCAACATACAACAGGTGGGTACCGCATTCAGTACATCGGTCATTACAAGAAACGTTTTTGGCGGGGCAGAAACCCTGAACATTTCCGCAAGGGGTTCCATAGGCCTGTTGAGCGACGCCTCCCTCTTCTCCGACGAACCGTTTACCTCGGAGCTTGGTGGTGATGTGAACATTACCTTCCCCAGGATTTGGTTCCCGTTCAATACGGAGAAAATCATTCCATATTATATGCTTCCGCAAAGTAGGCTATCGGCAGGTACCAACTTCCAACGAAACATAGGGTTGGACAAACAGTCCCTGAATTCCATCCTATCCTACAATTGGTCTCCATCGACCCAATTAAAACACAATGTGGAATTGTTGAATGTGGAATTTGTGCGGAACACCAACCCGGACAATTTCTACAATGTATATCGAAATACCTATAGAAATCTGGACAATATAGCCGATGCCTTTGACCAAGACCCAGAATTTGCAGATTTCTTTGAGGAAGTGGACAATGAGGATGACCCATTTGAGTTAAACATCCCCGAAGGGGCCAATGGTTTTGTAGGGGCTGTCTTGAATAATGAAATACCCTTGGATTCCGAAGAGTTCAATGAAGTAAACCGTATAGAGGAACGTCGACAGCGATTGACGGAGAACAACCTCATCTTTGCCTCCAACTATACCTTTTTTAAAAATAGCCGGGTTGACATCAACGACAACAATTTTTATCAGTTCAGGGTAAAACTGGAAGGAGCCGGGAATTTGCTTTCATTACTGTCCAATGTGGTTCCGTACAACAAAAATGACCGTGATCAACTTTTGGTATTCAGCGTTCCCTTTTCCCAATATCTCAAAACAGAGGTTGATTTTATACGACACTGGGATGTGGATGACTCCAAGGTCATTGCCTTCAGGAGCTTTTTTGGCCTTGCGGTCCCTTATGGAAATTCGGACAACATTCCCTTTGTACGAAGCTACTTTGGTGGGGGCTCTAACGACAACCGGGCTTGGAACGCCTATGAGTTGGGCCCTGGAAAGACCAATAACCTCAATGACTTCAACGAAGCCAACCTAAAACTTGCACTGAACCTGGAATATCGGTTTCCCATTGCCGGGGATGTAAAGGGTGCTTTATTTGCCGATGCGGGGAACATTTGGAACGTATTTGATAACGAGGACAACCCCGACGCCATCTTTACCGGCTTCTCCTCCTTGGCCGATATTGCCTTGGGTACAGGTCTGGGACTTCGCTACGATTTCACCTATTTTGTGTTCAGGTTGGATGTGGGGTTCAAAGCCTACGACCCGGCCCGGCAGGGGTCAGACCGTTGGTTCAGTGGATACAACCTGAAAAATGCCGTTTTCAACATAGGGATCAATTATCCTTTCTAGAGTAAATATTTTATTACTTTTGTGGCCTGACTCAACTTAATAATCGTAATCAACAAAAATTATGTCCCATAATATTAAGCCTGGTGTTGCAACCGGTGATGAAGTACAAGCAATTTTCAACCACGCAAAAGAAAACGGTTACGCCCTTCCGGCAGTGAACGTGATCGGGTCCAATACCATAAATGCCGTATTGGAAACAGCCGCATCACTAAACTCTCCCGTTATTATACAATTTTCCAACGGCGGAGGCCAGTTCAATGCAGGAAAAGGACTTTCCAACGAAAACCAGAGAGCTGCCATATTAGGAGCCGTTTCCGGAGCCAAGCATGTACATCAGTTGGCCGAAGCATATGGTGCCACCGTAATTCTTCACACAGACCACTGCGCCAAAAAACTATTGCCTTGGGTAGATGGTCTTTTGGATGCCAGTGAGGAACATTTCAAGGCCACAGGAAAATCCTTGTTCAGCTCCCACATGATCGACCTTTCCGAAGAACCCATTGAAGAGAACATTGAAATTTGCAAGACCTATTTGGAGCGTATGAGCAAAATGGGGATGACCTTGGAGATAGAACTGGGAATTACCGGAGGTGAAGAAGATGGTGTGGACAATAGTGATGTGGATGATTCCAAACTCTACACCCAGCCCGAAGAAGTGGCATACGCCTATGAAGAATTGTCCAAGGTTAGCCATAGGTTCACCATAGCCGCTGCCTTTGGCAATGTTCACGGGGTATACAAGCCGGGGAACGTAAAATTGACACCCAAGATCTTGAAGAATTCCCAAGAATACATTACCAAAAAATATGGTGTTGAGGAAAACCATATCGATTTTGTATTCCATGGAGGTTCCGGTTCCACTTTGGAGGAAATCAGGGAAGCCATTGGATATGGTGTTATTAAAATGAACATTGACACCGATTTGCAATATGCATTTTTGGAAGGGGTACGGGACTATGTCCAAGAAAAATCAGCTTATCTTCAAGCACAAATCGGAAATCCTGAAGGAGATGACCAGCCCAACAAAAAATTCTACGATCCCAGAGTATGGCTTCGTGAAGGGGAGAAGACTTTTTCAAACCGTTTGAAAAAAGCCTTTGAGGATTTGAACAATGTAAACACCCTATAAGACTTTCGTTTAACTTAATTTTGATTGCATGTCGTCTTGGTTTAAAAGAAAGGAAAAAGGAATACAGACCACTACCGAGGAAAAAAAGGACACGCCCAAGGGGCTATGGTATAAATCCCCTACTGGAAAAATTGTAGAGTCCGAAGACCTCGCCAAAAACTTCTATGTCAGTCCCGAGGATGATTACCATGTTAGGATCGGCAGCAAGGAATACTTTGAGATTCTGTTTGATGACAACAAGTTCAAGGAACTTGATGCCAACATGACCTCCAAGGACCCTTTGAAGTTTGTGGACACCAAAAAATATTCCGATCGTTTAAAGACCGTACAGCAGAAAACGGGGCTTAAGGATGCCGTTCGTACCGCTGTGGGAAAATCCATGGGCAAGGATATTGTCATTGCCTGTATGGACTTCGGTTTTATTGGAGGATCCATGGGTAGTGTGGTAGGAGAAAAGATTTCCCGAGCCATAGATGAGGCCAAAAAGAAGAAAATCCCATTCTTGATGATTTCGAAATCAGGAGGGGCCCGTATGATGGAAGCCGCGCTTTCCCTCATGCAATTGGCAAAGACCTCGGCTAAGTTGGCCCAATTGGCCGAAGCCAAAATACCTTATATATCATTATGTACCGACCCCACCACGGGAGGAACCACAGCTTCTTACGCCATGCTGGGGGACATTAACATAGCGGAACCCGGTGCCTTGATAGGTTTTGCCGGACCCCGGGTAGTAAAGGACACGGTAGGGAAAGACCTTCCCGAAGGCTTCCAGACCTCGGAGTTTTTAAAAGAACATGGGTTCTTGGATTTCATCTCCCATCGCAGGGACTTGAAAAAGAAAGTAAATCAATATATAGACTTGATCACCAATCAACCCATAAGAAAATAAAAAAATCCCCGAGTTCGGGGATTTTTTTTATTTTTACTACATGCATTGCGTATAATATTTTCTTCAGCCTCATCAATCCTGATAATGTCCAGCTATCATTGGATTGGATAATCTACAAGTATTGAAATATTAAAACTCCCACTACTATGGAAGTTAGTGCATCCTATTATTTATGGCACCCAAAGCTAGAAAAAAATGAAACAGCCATGAGTATCATTTCTTTCAATCTTACACCCACTCACCAAGATGATTTCCCCAACGGTCCCGAAAGTTTTTATGCAGAAATATTAAAAGATATGGATGTTCATTCGAGACCTTTAAAATGGCAAGTATTGCCCTATCGTTCCAACTATCTTGGAGAGGAAACAGAATATTGGGAAGATATGTGGAAAAAAGCTTGGCGTATTTCTATCCAATTAGCAGATAACATTGAAAAATTACCAAATTGGGATTGTGAAGAGCAAGAAACCTATGCCTTTTGTATAGAGGATGAATGGTACAACCAAGTGGAAGGCGACAAGATTCATTGTATTGTAATTGCTGATTTCAAAACATTACAAGATTTAAATAAAGCCAAACAAAAAATCCTATCCGTTTATGAGCAAAATAGGTATAATTATTTTTCATCTTATCAGCCAAAATTTGAAGAGGTGAGTATAGGAAACGGTATGTTTTATCAATTACAAATTGATATAGGAACATTTGCAGATGATTTTTTTGCCAATGGTGCTAACTACGCAAAAGAGATAGAAAATATTTGTCGAGCTATGGGAGGAATTACCAATTTTGATGAAAGAATAGATAAATGGGATGAATATATGGGAGAGGAAGATTAGCCCCACTTTGCCAACATATAATGAAACGCCCCAATTTCAGAGCGTTTCATTATTATAAAATTAATTCTTAAACCGACGTAAAAATATTTCTTCTTCTGTTCCATCTGGATATGTGAGCACACCCTTGGCATCGCAGCTGCCATCCCCAAAATCCAAACTCACCGTATTGCCCAAACGTGAAATTTCCATGACACCACTTACAATGAACCTACAGGAAAATTCCCTTCGCAACGGCGTGATCACCTCCTTGACAAACTCATTACCAGCTCTGCTCACATAGGTTCTTTTCCCTGTGATCAAGAATACATTGTCTCCCCAAAAACCGGTTCCAAATCCCTCGATCCACTCCCTAGTTCGAGTCCCCGTATAGGATGCCGTGGTTGCATCTGGCCAAGTGGTTGAAAAACTGGCATTGGCCACCCCTTGCGGGTTTCCATTTTCGTTGGAACGTGACCGAACAATACTCGCCCAACCTTCCACGGCCACACTATTGAACATAAAATTCTCCAAATTCAGTTCAATGGTATTTGTGGCTGCCTCCATATCCAAAGCATAGCTTAAATAGATAATTCCACTCAAGGTATTTCCATTGGGCATTTCACAGCCTTCACCAAAATCAAGGGTCACTTCTTTGGTCGTCTCGGTAAGCTCTATGGTTACAGTGGTGCAATCTGGTAAATACCCCGAGTTATAGTCTATTTTGGAAGTGGTCGAAATCTCATCGGCAGCATACATTTCTTCGGCAATGGCCGTAACCTCTTCGGAAATCATTTCGGTTTCATCACTGAATTTCAATTCTGTTGCCGATATGACCTCTGTCCCGGAGAGTTCCTCCCCCGTAGATCCATCCTCACTACAGGATACAACCGACAACATTAGCAAACCGGTCAGCGCAGGGGCATAACTTTTCAAACGCATTGGAATACGATTCTTTTTCATAATGATTGAATTTAAATGGTTTGGTGCTTTGACCCGCTAAAGTCAAAAAGGTTTAAAATGTTGCCAAAATTCATAGATTCAAAAAAAAGAACTTATCTTTGCACGCTGATTGCTTGTCCCCTGAAAGCCAGGAGAACTGTCAATCCATACATAAAAATCATTTAAATAAATATTGGAATGTATTTAACAAAAGAAGTAAAAGCCGAGATTTTCAAGAAACACGGCGGCTCTGAGAGCAACACCGGTTCTACGGAAGGGCAGATTGCACTGTTCACGCACCGTATCAACCACTTGACAGAACACCTTAGAAGGAACCACAAAGATTACAATACCGAGCGTTCCTTGGTAAGACTGGTAGGTAAAAGACGTAGTCTTTTGGATTACCTGAAGAAAAAAGATATTGAAAAATACCGTATTCTCATCAAAGAGTTGGGTATCCGAAAATAAAAATGGAAGGGGAGGCCTTGGCTTCCCCTTTTTATTTTACTGGATTTGCTCCAGTTTTTAAAAGTCCCGACCGAAAATCGGGCAAACACAAAAAGCTGCTTATAGTTTTTCATTGGTCAGTGCCCTTGGCACACAACAACAACACAACCCGACCGCCCGGATGGCGGTAGACCAAATGTTTAACGACCCGGATCATCATTGATCGGGTAAGATTATTTTTATGATTCCAAAAGTTTTTAGAGAGGTCATCGACCTTGGTGACGGTAGAACGATTTCTATCGAAACCGGAAAATTGGCAAAACAGGCCCATGGTTCTGTGGTTGTCCAATCAGGCAAATGTATGTTGCTATGTACAGTTGTCTCCAATTATCAAGCTTCGGATGTGGACTTTTTGCCACTTACCGTAGATTATCGTGAAAAATTTGCCGCCGCAGGTCGCTACCCCGGTGGTTTCTTCAAGCGTGAAGCAAGGCCCAGCGATGGCGAAGTGCTCACCATGAGATTGGTGGACAGGGTATTGCGCCCATTGTTCCCCAAAGATTACCATGCGGAGACCCAGGTCATGATCCAATTGATGTCGCACGACGAAGAGGTCATGCCGGACGCCATGGCAGGATTGGCCGCCTCTGCAGCCATTCAATTGTCCGATATTCCCTTTGAATGTCCTATTTCCGAGGTCCGTGTGGGTCGGGTGAACGGTGAGTTCGTTATCAACCCTACCATGGCACAATTGAAGGAGTCCGACATCGACATGGTGATCGGTGCTTCCGAAGATTCCGTGATGATGGTGGAAGGCGAGATGGGTGAAATTTCCGAAGAGGAAATGGTAGAAGCCATCAAGTTTGCCCATGAGGCCATCAAGGTACAATGTGCCGCACAGGTCAAATTGGCCGAAGCAGTGGGCAAAAAAGAAACCAGGGAATATGAGCAGGCCGTTGAAGACGAAACGCTTCAGAAGAAAATCCATGACATGGCCTATGACAAGGTCTATGAAGTGGCCAAAGCTGGTTCTTCCAAAAAAGAGCGCAGTGAAGCCTTTGCCAATATTAAGGAAGAGATCAAGGCCGCTTTTTCCGAAGAAGAATTGGAAGAATTTGGTGGATTGGTTTCCAAATATTATCACAAAGCTGAAAAAGAGGCTGTCAGGAACCTTACCTTGGAAGAAGGCCTTCGTTTGGATGGAAGAAAGACGACCGACATCCGCCCTATTTGGTGCGAAGTGGATTACTTGCCATCCGTGCATGGTTCGTCCATCTTCACCAGAGGGGAAACACAGGCATTGGCAACAGTCACCTTGGGAACTTCCAGAGAGGCCAATCAAATTGATATGCCCTCCTACGAAGGTGAGGAGACATTCTACCTACACTACAACTTCCCTCCTTTCTCAACAGGGGAGGCCAGACCCATACGCGGTACATCCCGAAGAGAGGTCGGACACGGTAACTTGGCACAACGTGCCCTAAAGGGCATGATCCCTGCGGATTGCCCTTACACCGTTCGTGTGGTTTCCGAAGTATTGGAATCCAACGGTTCCTCTTCCATGGCCACCGTTTGTTCGGGCACCATGGCATTGATGGATGCTGGTATTCAGTTGAAAAAACCTGTTTCCGGTATCGCAATGGGATTGATCACCGATACCGAAAGCGGCAAGTATGCCGTTCTTTCCGATATCTTGGGTGATGAGGACCACTTGGGTGATATGGACTTTAAAGTGACCGGTACCGCAGATGGTATCACCGCTTGCCAGATGGACATCAAGGTAAAAGGACTTTCCTACGAGATCTTGGTAAAGGCTTTGATGCAGGCCAAGGATGGAAGGTTGCACATCTTGGAAAAATTGATCGACACGATCGCAGCACCAAGACCAGAGGTGAAACCTTACGCTCCAAAAATCATTACCCGAATCATTCCTGGTGAGTTCATCGGTGCGCTGATCGGTAAAGGTGGAGAGGTAATCCAAGACCTTCAGAAGAAATCCAAGACCACAATTGTCATCAACGAAGATCCCGAAACCGAAGAAGGTATCGTGGAAATTTTGGGTACCGACCAAAATGGCATCGACATGGTATTGGCCAAGATCGATTCGTTGCTGTTCAAACCAGAAGTGGGCAGCGTTTACGAAGTGAAGGTCATCAAAATGTTGGAGTTTGGTGCCGTGGTGGAATACACTGAATCCCCTGGCAATGAAGTATTGCTACACGTGTCCGAATTGGCATGGGAGCGTACAGAAAATGTTTCCGACGTAGTCAACATGGGAGATGTCTTTGACGTGAAATACTTGGGCATCGACCCAAGGACCAAAAAGGAAAAGGTGTCCAGAAAGGCCTTGTTGCCCAAACCGGAAGGTTACAAAGAAAGACCGCCAAGAGACGATCGTGGTGGTGACCGTAGAGGTGGCGACAGAAGAGGTGGTGACCGTGACCGCAGAGGTGGCGATCGTGACAGAAAGCCTAGAAGGGACTAAGTCAACCTCCATATCATAAACCAAACCCCGGGAATGTTCCCGGGGTTTTTCGTTTTTAGAAAACTTTCACAAAGAAATTTTACCAAAATGTAACTTTTTGAATTTTTCAACGTATAACCTAATGAGCCTCTGCTCACAAACTTAATTTGAAGGGAAATTTTTAGATGAGACAGTTAAAGATTACAAAACAGGTTACCAATAGGGAAACCGCTTCGTTGGACAAATATTTGCAGGAAATCGGCAAGGTGGATTTGATCACCGCCGATGAGGAAGTGGAGTTGGCACAACGGATAAAGGCGGGAGACCAGGTAGCCCTGGAAAAATTGACCAAAGCCAACCTTAGGTTCGTCGTTTCCGTGGCCAAGCAGTACCAAAACCAAGGGCTCACCCTTCCCGATCTGATCAATGAAGGGAACTTGGGCTTGATCAAGGCCGCACAGCGTTTTGACGAGACCCGTGGATTTAAATTTATTTCATACGCCGTTTGGTGGATCCGTCAGTCCATTCTTCAGGCCTTGGCAGAACAGTCCAGGATTGTACGTCTGCCCTTGAACAAAATCGGCTCCATCAACAAGATCAACAAAACCTTTGCTTTCTTGGAGCAAGCGCACGAACGTACCCCATCTGCCGAGGAAATTGCCAAAGAATTGGACATGACCGTGGAAGATGTGAAGCAATCCCTGAAAAATTCAGGCCGCCACGTATCCATGGACGCCCCTTTGATCGATGGTGAGGATTCCAACCTGTATGATGTATTGCGAAGTGGGGAATCCCCCAACCCGGACAAGGAACTTTTGCATGAATCCCTGCGCACGGAAATCGAGCGTGCCTTGGAGACCTTGACCCCCAGGGAGGCCGATGTTATCAGGCTTTATTTCGGTTTGGCCGGACAACATTCCATGACCTTGGAAGAGATCGGTGAGACTTTTGACCTGACCAGGGAAAGGGTCCGACAGATCAAGGAGAAGGCCATCCGAAGGCTAAAACACACCTCCAGAAGTAAGATTTTAAAGACATATCTGGGATAAAGTGCTAAAAAAACACAATAAATTACAGTTAAACATACCTTAAATTGTTTTTTTGGCAGGAAAGTTGTAATTTGTGTACCTACAACAGTTAATCATGACTGTTCGTTTTTTGATTGATGAATAAACTCCGGCTGATTACCGGAGTTTTTTCATTTATAGGAACCTTGTAATTGGCTAACTTTGCACCATGGACAAGACAATAATTGCCCCTTCGTTACTGGCCTCTGATTTTGCCAATCTGCAACGCGATATCGAAATGGTGAACCAAAGTGAGGCGGATTGGTTCCATTTGGACATCATGGACGGGATGTTCGTGCCCAACATTTCTTTCGGAATGCCCGTGGTGGAAGCCATTGCCAAGCATGCCAAAAAACCATTGGACACTCATTTGATGATCGTGGATCCCGACCGTTACATCAAAACCTTTGCGGAGCTGGGCGTGGCCCATCTTACCGTGCATTATGAGGTTTGCCCCCATTTGCACAGGACCTTGCAGGCCATAAAGGCAGAGGGCATGAAGGCCGGAGTGGCCATCAACCCGCACACGTCCATCAACTTGCTGGAAGATACCATCCAGGATATCGATATTGTGCTGGTCATGAGCGTCAACCCCGGTTTTGGCGGACAATCGTTCATCGAGAACACTTATCAAAAGGTAAAAAACCTGAAAAATCTGGTTGACAGAAAAAATTCCAATGCCTTGATTGAAATCGACGGGGGCGTCAATGCTGCCAATGCCAAGAAACTGGTGGAACATGGCGCCGATGTTTTGGTGGCCGGTAGTTTTGTGTTCAAAAGCGAAAACCCGACAGAGACCATCAAAGATCTAAAAGAAAGGACTTTGTAATGCAAGAGTTCGATGTTGCCATCATTGGAGGAGGTCCCATTGGCATTGCCTGTGGGTTGGAGGCCAAAAAAAGAGGGCTCAGGTATATCATCATCGAGAAAGGGCCCATTGTCAACTCACTATTCAATTACCCCATCAACATGCAGTTTTTTTCCTCTTCGGAAAAATTGGAGATAGATGGGATTCCCTTTATCAGCAAAGAGGCCAAGCCCAAACGCAATGAGGCCTTGGAATATTATCGAAGAATCGTGACCTCCAATAATCTGGACATCCATCTATTTGAAAAGGTCAATTCAGTGGAAAAAGAAGGAAATTGGTTCCAACTGGATACGGACAAAGATCTATACAAGGCAAAAAACGTGATCGTGGCCACTGGTTTTTACGATTTGCCCAACCGTATAAACGTGCCGGGCGAAGAATTGCCGAAAGTATCCCATTATTATAAGGATCCCCATTTTTATGCCAGCCAAAAGTTGGCCGTGATCGGGGCCAGCAACTCTGCTATCGATGCCGCTCTCGAATGCTGGCGTAAGGGCGCAGAGGTCTCCCTGATCATCCGTGGTCCCGAAGTGGGCCCACGGGTAAAATATTGGGTGCGTCCAGACATCATCAACCGAATTGAGGAAGGCAGCATTAAGGCCTATTACAACAGCACGGTGAAAGAAATCAAACCGAGAGAAATCATCATCGACACCCCCGAGGGAGAGACCATTTTGGAGAATGATTTTGTATTGGCACTAACGGGTTATATGCCCAATTTTGCCTTTTTGGAAAAGCTGGGCATTGCACTTTCCGATGATGCGAAGCGAATTCCATCCTATGATCCCGAGACCATGGAGACCAATGTGCACGGACTGTTCCTAGCTGGGGTGATCTGTGGCGGGATGGAGACCCATAAATGGTTCATAGAAAATTCCCGTATCCATGCCCCCATCATCATGGATGCCATTCTAAAAAAGGAGGATTAATCGCAAAATAAACGAATTCGTCTTAGGGCACTTCCAAAGTAGATTTTAAAGCATGTAAAAATTCGGGCAAAGATCTACCTTAGCCTATACAATCCACATCAAACTCTGTATACTTCTATGAAAGCACTTGCCACCATCGGGCTGTTGGTTTTGAGCAATACCTTTATGGTGGTTGCTTGGTATGGCCACCTCAAATTCCACGAATGGAAATGGTTCAACAAACTGGGGCTGATTTCCATTGTACTGATCAGTTGGGGAATTGCCCTTTTTGAATATATGTTCCAAGTACCTGCGAACAAAATCGGTTTTCGGGAAAACGGGGGACCCTTCAGCCTTATTCAATTGAAGGTGATCCAGGAAGTCATCACCTTGGTGGTGTTTGCCATCTTTACCTTAGTGGTCTTCAAGACCGAGACATTTAGGACCAATCACATCATCTCTTTTATTTTTCTGGTCTTGGCAGTGTATTTTATGTTCAAGAAGTAAAATTTACAGCTTATTTATAGGGTCTCCAGCTGTGCCTGCAATGCTCCATTTTCCCGAAGCATGGCCCTGCCATCCCTAAAACTCAAATAAGAATGTCCTTTTCGATGGTTGAGCATGCTCACCTCGCACATCATGCCCCAATGTCGCGTGATCTCCCTCCATGCAAACCAGAGGGAATGCTTGGGGTCGTAGATGTGTGTGGCCTCGCCCCCTGCCCCATTGATCTCGATCACACTGAAATTTTTGCCTTTGCAGAGGTCATCAAAAGTATGGTAGAGCACATCCAACCTACCATAATGAAAATCCTCAATGGGAACGCAGATCTCGTTTATGGTCTTGGTGAGCGCATCGTTCAATTGATGGCTGATGTCCACGAACTTGGCACCCCGTGTATGGCTTCCATAAGGGACCAGGATATACTCTTCACCTTCTTTCAAAATAGTGTGGAGCCGCTCTTCCAACTTTTCCCTCAATCTATGCAATTGCAGATGGCTTCTCGGGTTTTTCTTGATGAGTTCCAATACGGTGCTTTTTCCGTCACCAACAACAGAAAGAAATTCCTTGGATACGATTCCCGTGACCTTTCCATCGGTCTCACCAGGTTTTCGGACATAAAAAATACCTACTTCCTTTCCATAGGGAATCAGTTCTTGGGCCAAATAGTCGGAAGGGGTTTTTAAAACATAGCTCCTGAACCGTTCTTCATTGTATATTTTTTCCACCCCGAAGGATTTCATGCCAATATCTGGCTTGACGATAAACGGGAAGGATATGCCGGAAGCCAAGATCTTTTCCAAGGCCACATCAGGAGTCTCATCCTTGGCAAGGAACACGGTATTGGGGATGTATTTTCGAGGTATAAGTCTGTAGATGGACATTTTGGACTCCATGGCCATCCCTCCATTTTTCATGCTGGGATTGGCGGCATTGAAAAAGAAAAAGGAGCCTGCCTTTAGGGAATAGTAGAGCCAAACCGGAAACAGTGGATAATAAACAGCCCATAACGGCCAATATTCCCAATGGGTGAGCTTATGCCACTTCAATTTTAGGGAATCCATTCTTTATACGGTGAGTTGGTTTGGTGAAAAGGACACCTCGAAAGTCTTCTCTTTTAATAAGTCGATGTGCCGCAATTGATAGGTGTCTCCAGCTTCTCCTAGAATGGCCTGTGTAACGCTAAAGGTCTTCAATCCATTTTTTCTGTCTATGACAAATCCGTTCTGAAAATCATCATGGTTGTTGGTATGGAAATCCACCACATGCGATGCATCAATGGGATGGGCCTTTCCCATAAACCTATCGAACAATGAGGCCCGATGGGCAATAACAGTATCATCGTAAAGTGTTGTCGACGACCAGATATGGCTTTTGGCCTTGTCCAACGGTCTGAAATATTTTTGTCCGCCATCCCATCTGAATTCCAATAGTTCGACATGGAACAATATCAGTGTAAAAGGTTCGATGTTGTGCAAGTCCATTTTCCAGAGTAAGCTCTGTGGGTCTTTGGCGCCAATTACATCCAAAAGCACCAGTCCACGGCTCTTTGCATAATTCCCTTTGGGGAAGTGCCTCACAAAGGCACCGTTCAGCAAAACCGCAGCGGCCCCATTTTCGTTGAGGGCAAACCAAGTACCACCGGCTTGGGGATCCTTGGGAAAGAGCACCTTAATGGAACCTATGGTCTCCTCCCTTGGCTCATGGGCCAGCGGGCGGGAGATGTGCTCGTCCCTATTGGAGGTGATGATGTATTTTTTCCCCGTTGGGACAAAACTTACTGTGCACATGCCTTTCTGTATTGTATGGTGGAAGGGGCCACTCCAAAGGATTCCGGAAGCTGATTCTCTGTCAGATGTTGTATGCCCACCTTGATGAGTGCATGATGGTGAATGGTATGCTCCAGATTGTACATGACCTCCCTGTGGTAATTGGAATCCAAACAGACCTCTTCACCTCCCAGTTCATAATTGACCTTGATGGGTTTGTTGGGGCGTTCCAGATGGCCCTGTATCCAAGTCAACTGCTCGATGGCAAAAGAAAGCTCCTCGGCAATCTTCAAATTTCGTTCCCTACGATCATAGGAAACATCGGCGGCATCATAGCCGTTTATCAAACAAAGGTACAACTCAATGATATGCCGGGTATGTTGGCCAATACTGGAGTTGGAGAGAACACTACATGACTGTCCATAGCAATCGTCGGGCAATCCCAAAAGGATGTGCTTAAACTGCTCAAGAGTATCCAAAGATGATTTGAACATACTTACTCGATTTTATGATGAATTCGTTTTTTGATGAAAATGAACATAAGATAGAAAGAAAATCCAAGGTACAACAACCCCATAAAAAGATTTGTGATGTCATGGTACCCATCGTAGTTGGAAAAGATGAATTTTCCCAAAGCAATAAAAATCCCCAATCCCGTGAGGGTACCCAAACCGATTCCTGTTATATAAAATATATAATGAGGGCTTGAGTTTTGTAAGATTCCCTTGTGGTCCAGCACTTTGTTCCATGTTAGCCAAAACGGGAACTGCAAGGGATTCAGGGCACTCAGCAACAGTCCGAGCACAAAGGTCGATTCAATCTGGGGAAAGAAATCCGCAGTGGAATCTGTCGTCTCTATTCTGGACATGTCCAAAAAACTGGTCAGCGACAGGTAGAGCAACAGCACAATGCCAAGAGGAAGTATATAGCTCATGGCTTTTTTGCCCAGATGCAACCGTTCACTGCCAAATAGGGCAATCCTGACCACCAAAAGTTCCACTAGGACGACGGCCAGGGCGAACCAGCTTGCCGATACCAGCCCTTGGGATGCCGCAATATCGAAAGCTGTAAGGTTCAGTGTCCCGAAGGGCAGTGCCCCAACAAAGCTGATCAACAAACCATAAAAGCAGACTCTTGCGTAATCAGGCATACAGGGAATTAAGGGTTAACGGGTCTCCGAATAACGGATACCTTGTACCTAGACAACGGAGAAGCCCTAAACATTAGACTTGGATTTGTTCGGAATGTTACGGATTCTTGATTTTTTTCCAGTTCTTGTTCGCCTTGTCCTTCAGATCATTTGGAGATTCATTGAGCCACAAGTCCAGCGTATTGGTATTGCCGGCATTGTAGAACAGGTACAATTTCCCTTGCCTGATCTCAAAAGTTTCCGGGTCCACCTTTACTTTTTTTCCTGAAACAGCCACCGCATAGGCGCAATAGCCTCCATATTCAGGGAGATATTTTGTGGGGGCCACAGTAAACTTTTCCATATTGGACTGGCTCACGAACCTATATTTTACCCCATCATACTCGGCCGTGTATTCCTTGAACCCTTTTTGGGCAGTTCCTGAAAAATAGGAAACCACGTCATATCCATTGGCGGCGTAGCCCTTTTGGATGTTGTAATCAATAGTCTGTGCATGGGCCAAGACCCCAAGCATCAAAAAGAGAGTGAAAACTGCTTTTTTCATATCTGTGTATAGCTATGTTCCATAAAACCAACTTGGAAAACCCAAGGGCTTGGTTGGATTAGTCAGAAGGTTTTTTCATTCCTTTCACGGATTTACAATAAAATACAAACTTTGTCCAATCATCACCAAGTAATCTTTTTCCTTCAAAAAATATTCTTCCTATTCAAAATACCCCCATCCGTCAATCCAGAATGGGCATCCGTCAATTGTCCAAAAATTACTCGAAGCCATTTGCTAATTTGAATGTCCAAAAGCTTGGTTTTGATTATAAATCAACATCATAAGTAATATTCAATTTATGAAAACAACACTCTTAAGTACATCAAAAATGATCCTTCTTCTTTTCTTGGGACTTGGTACTATCTTGATTTCCTGCTCAGGTGAAGACGGTAAGGACGGAATCAATGGGGAAATGGGACCTGCTGGGCAGGACGGCAATGCAAATGTCATCGCTTCAGAATGGATGCCCTTTGTTTGGGACCATACCGACGGGGTGGATTATGCATGGATGGACATTCCTGTGGAAGGCATCATGGATTTCGTTGAAAGCGGGGGTATTGTAATGCTCTATTTAAGGAACGATTTGAACGGTTCAAGTGTTAAAGCACTTCCAATCTATTCATCTGATAGCTACTACTTTTCCTATGGTAGATTTGGCATAAGTTTTATAGGCATTAGGGTGTATGTGTACTCTTCCAACCTTGATCTTGTGGAAAACAATCCAGAAATACGTGTACGCTATGTGCTAGTACCTGCCAACGTGGCCCAGACGAGTGGTATAGCAAACAATATGCCCAAAACCTTTGATGAGGCCGCCACTTTACTTGGACTGGAGCAATAGACTTTAAAAAATGTAAATATTTTCTTCTAAAAATCACTTCCATCCTTCCAAATGGGCCATCCGTCAACCCAAAACGGGCATCCGTCAATTCATCAAAAATTAGTCAACATCACTTTCTAATTTTGGTTCCCATGAGACATCGATACAATACTGAATACCTTAACCTACTTATGGTCCGCTTATGAAAACAATACAACTGAACTTATCAAAAATAGCGCTTTACCTCTTTTTGGGGCTTAGTATGAGCTTCGTTTCCTGCTCCGGCGAAGACGGAGTGGATGGCATCAATGGTGAAATGGGCCTTCAAGGACCTCAAGGTGCACAGGGACCACAGGGTGAACAAGGAGCACCTGGAGAGCAGGGGCCGCAGGGTGAACAAGGAGTGCCAGGAGAGCAAGGAGTGCCTGGAGAACAGGGAACACAAGGAGAACAGGGAACACAAGGAGAACAGGGACCACAAGGAGAACAGGGACCACAAGGGGAACAAGGAGTGCCAGGACAGGATGGACAAGATGGAAATGCCAATGTGATTGCTTCAGATTGGATGTACATCACTTGGACCTCAAAAGACAACAACGTGCCACCTACTTGGGGAGAAATGCTCATTGAAGAAGTTCCTGGAATAGATGATATCAACACATTTCTGGACAACGGAGGCTTAGTTCTTTTCTATTTAAGACGTGATTTTGGCGTGGCCACCGTCACCACACAGTTTCCTTATCAAGATGGTTCCGATCATATCTTTTCATACACCATGACCACTACCGATCCCAATCAATTTTTGGCCGGGTTATATGTAAGGGGCGAATCCATCAATGTCAACGCCATGGAAAACAGCAACAACTACTTGATAAAATATATCATAGTGCCCGCCAACATTGTCCAAGCCACCGACCTGGCCAACAATATGCCCAAAAGCTTCGGCGAAGCTGCTGTCATATTTGGGTTGAAGCAATAAGGTTTAAAATGCCGCTTGCACCTATCATTTTGGTAAAGAACAGGTTCATTTTTACCACATGAAATCACATCCGTGTACCCGAACAGGCCATCCGTCAACCCAAAACGGCCATCCATCAATTGGGCTAAAATCATTCAACACCAACACCTAATTTTGAAACCGAAAAACAAAGACCTGAACCACAAAAGGTTTGTGTGGATCACAGCAGTAAGGAAAAACCATTAATGCCTTTTTCAAAGCCATCCCTACCGATACTTAACCCAATAATCTATTAATCATTATTTTATGAAAACTACGTATTTGAATTTTGCAAAAATGGCCCTTTATCTTTTCATGGGACTAAACATTATCTTGGTTTCCTGCTCTGGCGAAGATGGCAAGGATGGTATCAATGGAGAGATGGGGGTCCAAGGGGAACAAGGACAGCAGGGACCTCAAGGGGAACAGGGCCCACAAGGGGAGCAGGGGCAAGATGGCCAAGACGGGAATGCCAATGTTATCGTTTCCGATTGGATGCAAATTTCCTGGGATTATGTAAACAACGACATCCCCCCTACTTTTGGACAAATGTTTATTGATGAGATTCCAGGTATAGAGGACTTTCGAGCCTTTTTGGAAACGGGGGGTGTTATACTGGTTTATTTAAAACGTGATAATGGTTTATTAGTGGGCACTATACTGCTTCCATATCAAGAGGGTAATGATCACATCTATGTTTATGCTGCAACTCCCTCAGATCCCAATCTTCCTGCAGGGTTGTTGATAACTGGGGAGTCAGATGATGTGACCAGTTTTGAAAATAATGACAGCTATTTGATAAGATATGTACTGGTTCCTGCAGATGTAGTCGCCACCAGTGGCCTTGCTGACAAAATGCCCGAAAATTTTGGAGAGGCTGCTACCTTGCTCGGATTGAATCAATAGTTTTTATAAACATCCCATTCATGCCCGGCAGGCGTTCCCATACCATACCATCTTTGCTTGTCGGGTTCTTTTTTTAGGCAATTTGAAAAAAGCAGGCATTTTACCTGCTTTTTTTATGCCTAGGAAAAATTGCATATCCTGGGGCGTTCCATTCTGAAAATCAAAAAGCCCCACATACAAATTCAAGCTAACTTGATTTGACGTGAAGCCTTTTGATTTATCTGTGACCCAGGGAGGATTCGAACCCCCAACCCTCAGAGCCGAAATCTGATATTCCCTGCCTGCGGCAGGCAGGTATCCAGTTGAACTACTGAAGTAGTTGGATTTTTAAAAACTCCCTTCCTTTTCCGGATTTAAAGAATTTTTCTCTTTCAATTGCTTCTTCTCTGCTACTGAAAGCTTCAAAATAAACTAATTCCCAAGGAATGTATCCCTTTGCGGATTTAGTTTTTCCTGCATTATGCTCTTTCAATCGGTTTTCGATGTCCTGACAATGACCCTTATAAAGTCTGCCATTTACCCTACTCTTCAATACATAAGCATAATACACCTTACAAAAAAATGGTGACCCAGGGAGGATTCGAACCCCCAACCCTCAGAGCCGAAATCTGATATTCTATCCAGTTGAACTACTGGGCCATTTTATATTCCTGACACACAGGAAAACACATAATTTCACTATTCACTTCAGAACCGAAAACTGATTTTCCCTGCCTGCGGCAGGCAGGTATCCAGTTGAACTACGCGGCCTTTATCTTAGGGCTATGAACTTAATTTTGCCTTTACAATACTTGAAATGGTCTTGCCATCGGTCTGGCCTGCCAATTCCTTGGAAACGATGCCCATCACCTTTCCCATATCCTGCATTCCCGAAGCACCGACAGATTCAATGGTTTTTAGTACCACTTTTTCAACCTCTTCCTCGGACAATTGTTCGGGCAGGAATTTCTCGATCACCGCCACTTGTGCTAGCTCTGGTCCTGCCAAATCCTCCCTTCCTTGTTGTTGGAAGATGGCGGCACTGTCCTTTCGTTGTTTTACCAATTTCTGGATCAGTTTCACTTCTTCTTCCTCAGAAAGTTCGGCACCGGCACCTGTTTCTGTCTTTGCCAACAAAATGGCCGACTTGATGGCGCGCAATGATTCCAAGGCAACGGTATCCTTTGCCTTCATGGCCACCTTCATTTCAGTCATTACCTTTTCCTGCAAACCCATTTCCATCTATTTTGGGCTGCGAAGATAAAAAATAAACCCGAAAGTATCTCAACTTTCGGGTTCATGCTTCCATTTAAAAAATGGATGTCAATTTAAACACTACTAATCAACATTATCGTGCAAAAATGAGTTGTTGGAACGCAACTGTAGATCATCGTTGCTATCCTCCCCCAATGTGGTCCTCGACACTTTCTGCTCCTTCGGAACATCGTTCAGATCCACACCTTGGCGCTTGTATGCCGGTTGTTTCTCGATTTCGTCTATACTGTTCCTGTTGTTCTGAAACTTATAGTTGAAATTTTTCAGTTTTCTTCGGCGCTCGTCCGCCCTATCCTTCAGAAGTTCACTGATGGAACTGTTGAAAGGATCCAGGTTGTCCGCAGTCTCTTCTTTTTGGTTGGACGCCTCGACCTTCAAGGTCTTTTTCTCGAAGACGAGTTCGTTTTCCACCAATTTGGGTTCGTGGGTCTCGGCCATGGACTTGGCTCCCGTCAATTTGGTCTCCAGTTCCATATATTCTTCCAGATTGTAGCGGGTCTCCCCTTGGTTTTTATATTCCAAAACAGGTTTTACCTCTACATATTCATTCACCCTCACATCTCCAATGCCATCATCCAGATTGAAAGTGATCGTGTGTTCCCTTTCATCCTCTTCTTCCTCTACTTCATTGTTAAGGGGCATATCAAAACTCAAGGCAAATTGGTCTTCCTGCGACTTGGGAGCAACCACTTCGGGCTCCACCACCTCTATATTATTGATGATATTTTTGGCTTCGATGATGATAAAGTCGTCCTCCACATATTCAGGTACCACTTCTTCATAAAAGACATTGAAGTTCCGGATATAGCTTGTGGTGGGCACCAGATCAGGTTCTTGTGTCTTGGCCTTGGGCACGATACGCTCCTCCACTTCTTCTTTCATCTCCAGAGTGTGCTTCACCACGGTAGGTTCCGGATCAGGTTCCACAACGGGAACTTTTTCGACCTTTACTTCCTGTACCGCTGTGGCTTCGGGGGTCAAATCCTGTTGTGCGGTCTGCTCGTCCTCCAACGTATAGAACACCTTTTTGGATTCCGTGTTCACTATGTTGTCCTGCTGGTCCACATTGAAGCCAGTGGCGATCACGGTGACCGCTATGGCCTCGCCCAAGCTTTCATCCTCACCCACACCCATGATGATGTTGGCGCCATGGCCTGCCTCTATCTGGATATGATCATTGATCTCACCGATTTCATCGATGGTAATCTCTTGGGAACCGGAAACGATGAGCAGCAGCACATTTTTGGCCCCATGGATCTTGTTGTCATTCAGCAATGGCGAATCGAGTGCCTTCATAATGGCTTCTGTGGCCCTTGCGGAGCCTGATGCAGCAGCAGAGCCCATGATGGCCGTTCCACTGTTGGAAAGCACGGTCTTGGCATCCCTAAGGTCAATGTTCTGTGTGTAATGGTGCGTGATGACTTCTGCGATACCCCTTGCCGCAGTGGCCAACACTTCGTCCGCCTTTGAGAAGCCGGCCTTAAACCCAAGATTGCCGTACACCTCACGGAGTTTGTTGTTATTGATCACGATGAGCGAATCCACGTTCGCCCGCAATTTTTCTATCCCCAATTGTGCCTGCTTGTTACGCATGGCCCCTTCAAACTGGAACGGGATGGTAACGATGCCCACGGTAAGGATGTCCAGTTCCTTGGCCAATTTGGCAAGAATGGGTGCGGCCCCGGTACCGGTTCCCCCTCCCATACCTGCGGTGATGAAGGCCATTTTGGTATTATGTCCCAACATGCCCTTGATCTCTTCCATGCTTTCCAGGGCAGCCTGCTCCCCTACATCGGGGTTGGCCCCAGCGCCAAGACCTTCGGTGAGGGAGACCCCCAACTGGATCTTGTTGGGCACAGAACTGTTCTGCAGGGCTTGGGCATCGGTGTTGCAGATCACGAAATCCACTCCATTGATCCCTGCCTGGAACATATGGTTGATGGCGTTGCTACCGCCGCCGCCTACTCCTATTACCTTTATTACGTTGCTTTTGTTCTTGGGCAAATCAAAAGCTATATTGTCAAATTCAGTGTTCTTGCTCATGACAGTTGTGTTTCGTTAATGGGGTTATATTATTCTGCATTGTCCAAAAAGTCCTTCAACTTCTCGGACCATTTGTCAAAAATGGATTTTCTTTCCTTGTGTGAGGTCATGGTGGCTTCCGCCCCTACATGTTCCTGCTCCACCAACACCTTTTCCTCTTTTTGCACTTCTTCCTGTTGATCTACCACTTTGCCCAAGGTTTTGGACTCCAAGGCGTTCATCAACAGTCCTACCGCTGTTGCATATAACGGACTGGCAATTTCCTCATCGGAATCGCCTGCCAAATGTTCGTTGGGATAGCCGATTCGGGTGTCCATCCCAGTGATATACTCCACCAATTGTTTCAAGTGTTTCAATTGGCTTCCCCCACCGGTCAATACGATTCCAGCGATCAATTTTTTCTTTTGGTCTTCATGGCCATAGTTTTTGATCTCCACATAGACCTGCTCTATGATCTCCACCACTCTTGCATGGATAATCTTGGAGAGGTTTTTCAAGGTGATCTCCTTGGGCTCCCTACCCCTCAGACCTGGAATGGAGACAATCTCGTTGTCCTTGTTCTCGCCCGGCCATGCGGAACCGAATTTGATCTTCAACAGTTCGGCCTGCTTTTCGATGATGGAACAGCCTTCTTTGATGTCTTCGGTGATCACGTTGCCCCCAAAAGGGATAACGGAGGTATGGCGAATGATCCCATCCTTGAAAATGGCAAGGTCCGTGGTTCCGCCACCTATATCGATAAGGGCAACGCCCGCTTCTTTTTCCTCTTGGCTCAGAACGGCTTCGGCAGAGGCCAAAGGCTCCAAGGTGATGTTGCCCAGGTCCAGTCCGGCACTCTTGATACACCTTCCTATGTTCTTGATGGATGACACCTGACCGACCACTACATGGAAATTGGCCTCCAAACGGCCGCCGTACATTCCCTTGGGTTCCTTTATTTCGGACTGGCCGTCCACTTTGTATTCCTGTGGCAATACATGGATGATCTCCTCTCCGGGAAGCATGACCAGTTTATAGACTTGGTTGCAAAGCCTGTCCAGATCGTCATTGTTGATGACTTCCTCGGAATTTGGCCTGGTGATGTAGTCACTGTGCTGAAGGCTGCGTATGTGCTGTCCGGCAATGCCCACGACAACCGAACCTATCTTTAGGCCAGAGTTCAGTTCTGCCTGCTCCACTGCCTGTTGAATGGAGGAGATGGTCTGTGTGATGTTGTTCACCACTCCTCTGTGCACGCCCAGACTTTTGGACTTGCCCATTCCCAGAACCTCAATTTTTCCATACTCGTTCTCCCTACCAATGATCGCTACGATCTTGGTGGTTCCAATATCCAACCCAACTGAATAATTACCCTGTTCCATATCTTATATTTTGGTGCAAACCACTTGATTGTTGAACTCCAAACTCACTATTGCATAATCTTCCAAGGAATTGTCCTTGGCCGCCTTAGCATAGAAAGCCATAAAATTCTTGAACTTTGTATTTAGATTGTCCACTCCCCCCAAATTCACCACAAAGTTTTCCATGCGGAATTTGAGTTGGTAGTTTCCTTCTTCTTCAATGTGTATCCCGATGACGTTTTTCCTGAGAAAATCATCTTCGTTGATATAGTTGAGGATCACATACGCGTCCTCAAGGGTCCTGCCCGTAATTTTACCCGTGATGATGGGCACCCTTGCCGAATGTTGCTTGGACAATGGCATGCGCTCTCCCAAATCATCCAAATAAAATTTGGAGACCCCTTCTACTCTTCCAATCGGTTTACGCTGAACAATCTTCGAGATAAGTTCCCCGTTTACAGTAAGATAGACTTGGGCGTTTTTCACCATATCGTTGGACAGAATTACCTCCTCTATGGTATTCAAAACTAATTGTTCTTTGGCCCTATTTTTTAAGGGCCCGTAATTTTGTATTAACAATTTATTAACCGCATCCTCAGTCAAGTACAAATTGTTGTCACCCACAAATTTAACCGAGACATCTTCCACCTTCCTTTTTTTGCTCCGTTGATCGGCAAAACCGTAAAGTGCAATTACGGCAACCGACAAAAATGCCAATTTGATGTAATTCCAATTAACCCGCATAAGCCAATTCTTTTTTTATTTTGGGCACTTCAAGCCCAATATCCCCTGCGCCAAGGGCCACTAAAACCCCTGTTTTGCAGTTACTCACTTCTTTTATCAATTCCGCTTTGGGAACCAGTTTTTTATTCGGGCTGTTTATTTTCTGCAATAGCCAGGTCGATGTGATGCCTTCCATGGGCTCCTCCCTTGCTGGATAGATTTCCAAGAGGATGATCTCATCGAACTGGGAAAGACTTCGGGCAAAATCGTCCGCAAAGTCCTTGGTCCTTGAAAACAGATGGGGCTGAAAAATCACCGTCACCTTTTCCCCAGGGTGCATCTCACGAATGGCCTGGTGCACCGCATCAATTTCAGCGGGATGGTGCGCGTAGTCATCAATAAAAACGAAATCCTTTTCCTTGATCTGGTACGAAAACCTACGCTGCACACCCTTGAACGTGGCCAAAGCTTCGGCAAGGCGGTGGGGTGGGCAACCCGTTTGCACCGCCATCGCAAAAGCAGCCAATCCATTGAGCAAATTGTGCCTACCCGGCTTACCAAAACGGACTTGTTTCAGCACCTCGGAAGGCGTAACGAGATCAAATATGTAGGTTCCTTGTTCAACGTCAATATTTTCAATACAAAAGTCGGAACCGTCCTCAATGCCAAAGGTGATGCCCTCCATGGGCAATCCTTTTCGCACGAACAGTTTTCCTCCGGGTTTTATCTTTCCTGCAAAATCCCGAAAGGACTGTAGCAACTCTTCATGGGTGCCATAAATATCCAAGTGGTCGGCATCCATGCTTGTGATGCAGGCCACCGTGGGGTACAATCTCAAAAATGAACGATCGAACTCATCGGCCTCCACCACGGAATACTCAGTGCCTTCCTGCACAAAATTGCTGTTGAAATCTTCCGATACCCCTCCCAAAAATGCAGTGAAGGGCAATCCACATTCTTTTAGCAAATGTGCCAAAATACATGAAGTGGTCGTTTTGCCATGCGTGCCTGCCACGGCCAAGCAATAGGAATCTTTGGTGATGATGCCCAACACCTCCGAACGCTTCTTGATGTCGAAACCGTTCGCTTTGTAGAAATTGAGTTCACCATGGGATACGGGGACCGCAGGGGTATAGACCACCAAGGTACCCGGCTGTTTGAAAATGTCCGGGACCGAAGCGATATCATCCTCAAAATGGACCTGGATGCCCTTTTCCTGAAGCCCATCGGTAATCGGCGTCGGGGTCTTGTCGTACCCGGCAACCGGTTTTCCGATAAAATCGAAATAGCGGGCCAGAGCGGACATACCTATGCCTCCTATACCAATAAAATAGACGCTATGTATATCCTTCAGGTTCACTTCAGCAATTTTTCAATTTCATCCACTATATGTTCCGTGGCCTTGGGCATGGCCAATTTTTTGATGTTCGTTCCGAGTTGGCTTTGGAGTTCCTTCGAATCCATCAACTCAGTAAATTTTTGTTCAAATTCGGCATCCAGTTCGCTTTCCCTCAGCATGATGGCAGCTTCCTTGGACACCAGGGCATTTGCATTTTGGGTCTGATGGTCTTCGGCCACATTGGGCGATGGAATAAAAATCACCGGTTTTCCCACCAAGCAGAGCTCCGAAACCGAACCTGCCCCGGCCCTTGAAATGATGACGTCCGCAGCAACATAGGCCAAGTCCATCCGATTGACGAAGGCCAATACTTTCACCGCACCTGAATCATATTTCTTGTACTCATCGTAATACAGTTTGCCACACTGCCAAAGCACTTGCAGGCCCTGTCCTTCCAAAAATTTCGACTCTTTCCCCACCAATTGGTTGATGCGTCTGGCACCCAGACTGCCTCCCAAGATCAGGAGGGTCTTCTTGCCCGCATCCAACCCAAAGAAACCAAGGGCCTCTTCTTTGTCCGATTTCTGGGCCACCAAATCTATCCGGACGGGGTTTCCTGTCTTCACGATCTTTTCCTTTGGAAAAAACCGTTCCATACCATCATAGGCCACACATATTTTCTCGGCCTTGCCCGCCAGTAGTTTGTTCGTGATGCCCGCAAAGGAGTTCTGCTCCTGCAGCACACAGGGAATGCCCGCACTGGCCGCCATCCGCAACAATGGGCCACTGGCAAAGCCTCCCGTGCCTATGGCCACATGGGGCTTGAACTGCTTCACTATTTTTCTGGCTTCCAACAAACTACTTATCACTTTAAAGGGAAACATGAGATTTTTCAATGTCAGTTTCCGTTGTATTCCACTTATCCACAAACCCTTGATCTCATATCCGGCCTGTGGCACTTTTTCCATCTCCATTTTATCCTTGGCCCCTACGAACAGGAACTTGGCATCTGGATGCCTTTTCTTCAGCTCGTTGGCTATGGCCACCGCGGGATAGATATGTCCTCCCGTGCCTCCTCCAGAAAGTATGAACCTATAATTGCCCACTCAATACTTCTAAAGGGTTGGTCTCATCTATATCATAGGATTGCTCCTCCAAATTCTCTGTCTTGTTGCTCGCGCTCAATACGATGCCAATGGCCAAGCAGGTCATCCAAATGGAGGTACCCCCCATACTGATCAGTGGCAATGGTTGGCCCGTTACCGGGAACAATTGCACCACTACGGCCATATTGATGAAGGCCTGGAACACAATGGGCAGCCCGACCCCGATCACCAACAGTTTTGAAAATACCGTTTTGGCCGAGTGTGCCACCACCACGATCCGGAACAACAACAAGAGGTAAAAGAACAACAAGGCTCCTCCACCCAACAATCCATATTCTTCTATAATGATCGCAAAGATGAAATCCGAGGTACTCTGCGACAACATATTTTTCATGACGCTCTTTCCGGCACCTTTGCCCACTACACCCCCTTCGGCGATGGCTATCTGGGCCAAAGTAAGCTGGTGCAAATCGTCCTTGTCCGCCTGTTCTGGATGGAGAAAGGTCTCTATCCTTGATTTCCATGTACCTGCCCTGTCCGGCAACACCTCGGGTGCCTTGAAGAGCACGAACATGAACATACCTCCCAAAACGATTCCCGTGCCCACCATGACAAACAGGTATTTTAGCGGATATCCACCCAAAAAGCACAGCACCAACACCATAAAACAGATGATGGCCGCCGTTGAAAAGTTTTCGGGCAAAATGAGCAACACCACCAAGGCCGCTGGGAGCCAAAGTGGCAATATACTTTCCTTGAAAGTAATCTTGACGTCCTTGATCTTGGTCAAATACCGGGCTATCCATATCATCAATACCACAGAGGCCAAAGTGGATGTCTGGAAATTGACCCCCACAAAAGGGATTTTGATCCAACGATTTGCCGTTACACCGCCAATTTCCGTTTCCACGGTCAAGGTGTAACCCAACAAGATCAACACAATGGGCAGGGCAATGATGGAAAGCCCCTTAAAGTAATGGGTAGGGATCTTATGGATGGCATAAATGATCCCAAAGCCCAAGAACAGGAGCACGGCATGCTTCACCAGGTGCCCAAATGTGGTCCCATCATCGTTCACAAACACCAAATTGGTACTTGCGCTATAAACGGGCAAAAATGAGAAAAGGGCCAAAAGGGCCACTACGCCCCAGATGGCTTTATCACCTTTCAGATTTTTGATTATGGCCAACACGTTCTACAAATTTTTGATTGCTGCTTTAAATTGATCTCCCCTATCTTCATAGTTCTTGAAAAGGTCAAAACTGGCACAGGCCGGTGACAATAGGACAGCATCTCCCCGTTCCGCGATCTTATAGGCCACTTTGACCGCTTCCTCCATGGAATAGGTCTCCACCATCAGGTCTATCACATTGCCAAAAGACTCCTTCAATTTGGTATTGTCCATGCCCAAACAGATAATGGCCTTTACCTTCTCCCTTACCAGCGGCATCAACTCCGCATAGTCGTTTCCTTTGTCCACTCCGCCCGCAATCCAAACAATGGGCTTTTTTATACCGTCCAGTGCATAGAAGGTGGCATTGACATTGGTCGCCTTGGAATCGTTGATGTACTCCACATGGTTGATCTTCAACACCTTTTCCAGCCTATGGGGCACTCCCTGAAAGGACTGGATGCTCTGGCGAATGGTCTCTTTTCTGACCTTCACCAAGAGGGCGGCCATGCTTGCGGCCATAGTGTTCTTTACGTTGTGCTGCCCTTCCAAGGCCAAAATATCTGTACTCATTTCCAAGGTTTTATGTTCTAATTTTATTTGTATCGTTTTATCCTCCAACCAGGCTCCTTCCTCCAGTTTTTTCTTGACCGAAAAAGGGACCAATTTGGATTGAACAGGGTTTTTCTTTAACCAACTTTCCATGACCTCATCATCGGCGTCATAGATCAGGTAATCGTTTTCATCTTGATTCATGACGATGCGGAACTTGGAGGCGATATAGTTTTCAAATTTGTACTCATATCGGTCCAAATGGTCCGGGGTGATGTTGGTGATCACGGCAATGTGCGGTTTGAAATCCACAATGCCATCCAACTGAAAACTGCTGATCTCCAACACGTACTGATCCATATCTTTCTCAGCCACCATTTTGGCAAAGCTGTCACCGATGTTTCCTGCCATACCCACGTTCAGTCCACCTTCTTTTAAAAGATGATAGGTCATCATCGTGGTCGTGGTCTTCCCATTGCTTCCAGTGATTCCGATGAGGGTCGCATCGGTATATTTTGATGCAAACTCTATTTCCGAAATGACCGGAATGCCTTTGGCAACAAGTGCTTTCACCAATGGTGCCTTATCGGGAATGCCCGGGCTTTTCATCACCACATCGGCATTCAAAATCTTGGCCTCCGTGTGATCGCCAGATTCCCATTCAATCTCAAAATGTTCAAGAACTTCTTTATATTTCTCTTTGATCTCGCCTTTGTCCGAAACAAAGACCTCAAATCCTTTTTGCTGCCCCAAAATGGCGGTTCCCACACCACTTTCTCCTCCTCCAAGTATCACTAAGCGGCCCATCTATCTAATTTTTAGCGTGACAATGCTGATGATGGCCAATAAGATCCCTATGATCCAGAACCGCGTCACTATCTTGCTCTCGTGATATAATTTCTTTTGGTAATGATGGTGCAACGGCGCCATCAGGAATATCCGCTTCCCTTCACCATATTTCTTTTTGGTATGCTTGAAATACCCCACCTGCAACATCACCGACAGGGACTCGGCAAAGAAGATCCCGCACAATACGGGAATCAGCAATTCCTTCCGCACCATAATGGCTATCACCGCAATGACCCCACCAATGGTAAGGCTTCCCGTATCGCCCATAAATACTTGGGCAGGATAGGTATTGTACCATAGAAATCCGACCAGGGCCCCTACAAAAGCGGCAATGAAAACCACCAATTCCCCCACTCGGGGCAGGTAGAAAATGTCCAGATAATTTGAAAACTGGATGTTGCCCGAAACCCAGGCAAAGATTCCCAAAGTGAGTACGATGATGGCGGACGAACCTGCAGCAAGACCATCAATTCCATCGGTCAGATTGGCTCCATTGGAAACGGCAGTGACAATCAAAATGACCACTGGGACAAAGATGAGCCACGCATAGTCTTCAACACCTTCGCCCATCCATGAAATGAAATCGGCATAATCCAACTCATTGTTCTTGAAAAAGGGCACATTGGTCCGGACCGCCTTGGTCTCTTCGCCAAAAACCTTTTCCACTTTGAAATCCTCCGTGATGGTCGTGGTATCTTTCTCCTTGATGGTCACCATGGGATGGAAATAGAGCGTAACACCCACGATCAGGCCCAAACCTACTTGGCCCATAACCTTGAATCTTCCCTTAAGTCCTTTTTTGTCCTTTTTGAAAATCTTGATATAATCGTCCACAAACCCGATGGCCCCCATCCAAATCGTGGTGACGATCAACAGAATCACATAGATATTCTTGATGTCGGCAAACAAGACCACGGGCAATAGGGTGGACATGATGATGATCAACCCTCCCATGGTGGGTGTTCCCGCTTTTTGTTGTTGGCCTTCCAGTCCTAGATCACGGATACTTTCCCCGATCTGTTTTTTTTGCAGGAAAAGGATGATCCGCTTTCCATATACCATTGCTATCAGAAGAGACAACATCACGGCCATGGCCGCCCTGAAGGTCAAGAACCGAAAAAGGCCCGCACCCGGCAGTTGGTATTGTTTCTCCAAAAATTCGAACAAGTAGTATAGCATATTTTAGACGATAGATATTAGAATCTAGACGTTAGACTTTTTCTTTGTACTTCCCATTTCGCACTTCACACTTCGTATTTCGAAAATCTTATTTGTTTAGACTGTTCAAAGCTTCTTTTACTTCTTTTAAATCATCAAATTCCACCCGGACACCATTGGTTTCCTGATAGGTTTCATGGCCCTTTCCCGCTACCAAGATGATGTCTTTGGCCATGGCCATCTGGCAAGCGGCCTTTATGGCCTGCTTTCTGTTCTCGATGGACAATACTTTTTTGGTGTTCTGGGCCTCCACTCCCTTTTCCATTTCCTCAATGATCGTGGCAGGTGATTCCGTTCTGGGGTTATCGGATGTAAAAATGGCCTGATCACTCATTTCGGAAGCGATATGACCCATAACCGGACGCTTAGACTTATCGCGGTCACCACCACACCCCACTACGGTGATGACCTTTTCATTTCCAGTCCTCAATGCATTGATGGTGATCAATACATTTTTTAGTGCGTCCGGCGTATGGGCATAATCAACTATTGCCGTTATTTTTTCTTTGGATATATAGTATTGAAACCTGCCGTTCACGGTCTCCAGTTCGCTCATCAGCCTCAGAATCTCCATTTTTTCCAACCCCAAAAGGTCGGCCACGGCATAGATGGCCAATAGGTTATAGGCATTGAAATCCCCGATGAGCTTTGTCCACAGTTCATTCTCATCCAGCTTCAACAACTGTCCATTGAACTGCCTCTCCAATATCTGGGCCCTGTAATCTGCATACGATTTTAGGGCATACGTATATTTTTTGGCCTTGGTGTTCTGCATCATCACCAAACCATTTTTATCATCGATGTTGACCAACGCAAAAGCGGTCTTGGGCAAACTGTCGAACAATTTTTTCTTGGTATCGCGGTATTCTGCAAAAGTTTTGTGGTAATCCAGATGATCATGGGAGAGATTGGTAAAGATCGCTCCTGCAAAATGTAATCCTTCAGATCTTTTTTGATGGATGCCGTGCGAACTCACCTCCATGAAACAGCACTCCACACCTTCTGCGCTCATTTTTGCCAGATAATCGTTGATGGCCATGACATCCGGGGTCGTATGGCTCGCTGGATATTCCTTATTGCCCACCATCACCTTTATGGTGGAAAGAAGGCCTGCTTTGTAACCCGCTTTCGTGTAGAGGTTGTACAGCAGCGTGGCTACCGTAGTTTTTCCATTGGTCCCTGTAATTCCGACCAGTTTTAGGTTTTTGGACGGGTTTCCATAAAAATTGGAGGCCATGACGGCCAAGGCACTGTTGCAATCCGGCACCTTCAAATAGGTGATGCCATTGACCAACAGTTCGGGCAGCTCTTCACAGACCACCGCTTTGGCACCTGAGTCCACCGCTTTTTGGATGTACTTATGACCATCGGTGATGGTTCCCCGAACGGCCACGAACACATCGTCCATCTCCACTTTTCTCGAATCGAAATGGATATGGTTCACCATGACATGGGTATCCCCACTCACCGCAGTGAGGCTCACACCATATAATATGTCCTTCAACAACTTCATGAAAGCTCCAGTACTATTTTCTTTACTTTTTTTATGTCCGTTCCTTGGTCTATGGACTGCTTCTTCACTTTTCCATTTCCGTGCACTTCCACTTCCAGTCCCAAATTTTCGAGCAGTGATATCGCATCCATCCCACTCATTCCTTTGACATTGGGCACGGTCCCAAATTTTTTCTGGGCCATGGCAAAGTATTGCTCGTACGCTTTATCCAAATCAGGGTCGTCATATTCTTTGGTTTCCACTTCATCCACCAAAGGTGAAATGGCATGTATCTTTTGGGCCATGGATTTAAAAACAGGACCTGATACGTCAGCTCCGTAATACCCCTCGCTCTTGTCCGGCTCATGGATGATCACGATACAGGAATACTTGGGATTGTCCGCTGGAAAATACCCTGCAAAAGAGGAGATATAGGCTAGTTTATCAGGATTCTTTTCCACATAGTTCTTTTGGGTAGTCCCCGTTTTGCCGGCCATGGAAAAGTTCTTGGAGTACAGCCCGTGTCCCGTACCGTTCTTTTTTTCCACCACATCCTTCATGAGTTGCCTTACCTTGTCCACGGTTTCTTTGGAACAGATGGATGGGTTCAGCACTTCCTTGTCAAATCGTTTCACCACTTTACTGCCTTCCCTCACTTCTTTGATCAACCGGGGCTTTACCAACTCCCCGTCGTTGGCAATGGCATTGTAAAAGGCCAAGGTCTGCATGGGGGTCAATGACACTTCGTAGCCGTGCGACATCCATCCGAGGGAAATTCCCGACCAACCCTTGTCTCCCGGATAGCGGATCACAGGATCCCCTTCCCCAATGATGGGAAGGTCCAATTTTTTGTGCAGCCCCATGTTCATCAAACGGTTCACGAACTTGGCGGGCCGATCTTTATAATTTTCATTGATGATCTTGGCAAAAGCGGTGTTCGAGGAAACCGCAAAGGCTTCAGCAACAGAAATCTTTCCATAACCGCCCCATTTGGAATCCTTCACCACACCATCATATATCCTGTACCTTCCTTTTTCCGTGTCGATGACGGTGCTGGTATCCACAACTTTATCTTCCAAAGCGGCCACTAGGGACATCAATTTAAAGGTAGAGCCCGGCTCGTGCGATTCCCCGACGGCATAGTTCAATTTTTCGTAGTATGTCCCGTCAGAGGTGCGTCCCAGATTGGAGATGGCCTTCACCTCCCCGGTCTTGGTCTCCATGACCACGACACAACCATGGTCCGCCTTATATTTTTCAAGCTGTTTCAATAATTCGTGATGGGCAATGTCTTGGATGTTGACATCGATGGTGGACACCACGTCCAGGCCATCCTGTGGCTCCACAATATTGTCCAGACCCACGGGTTTCCATTGACCCTTTGCTATTCTTTGCTTCAGACGTTTTCCTTCCCTGCCCCTCAAATAGGTTTCCCCGAAGGCACCATCCAATCCTACACGGGTATAGTATCCGTTTTCATCCACCCTTTCATAGCCAATGCTCCTAGCTGCCATCTTACCCAAAGGGTATTCCCTCACCACACGGTGGGTCTCGATGAAGCCACCTTTATATGGACCCAGGTTGAAAAGAGGGAATTGTTTGATGCGGACATAACTCAGGTAATCCACGTTACGGGCCACCAGTTCGTACCTGCTCCCATTGGCCCTGGCCTTTCTGAACAATTGCCTATAATAGGAAGAAGGTCGGTTGAAAAGAATTCCCAACGAATCGGACAGTGCGGCAACATGGTTCTGGAAATTTGCTTCGGACACGGTTTGGGCATCGAACCTGATCTCGTATTTGGGCACGGATGCGGCCAATAGGCTACCATCTTCGGAGTACAGGTTACCCCGGTTGGGTTCTATGGTGAACATTTTTTCGGTCTGGCTCAGGGCAAGTTCCTTGTATTTTTCACCTTCCACCATCTGGATATCCACCAGCTTCACCACCACGGCTATGGCCATGACCAGAAGTCCACCTGCAACGAGGTAGAGCCTATTCATGATATTTTTTTCGGTGATTGCCACTATTCCGCTGATTTAACCACTATTTTCTTCGGTGGGTTTTCTGAAGGAACCAGTCCCTTGTCCGCCACTTCTTTCCGCAAAGTGGATTCCAGCTTGAGCTGTTGTACGTTGGACCTTCCTTGAAAAAACTCACTTTTCAATTTTCTCACCTCCTCGTTCAAGGCGGCTATTTCCATTACTTTTTTATCGGCATTGTGACTGCTGGAGATCATCAATGCGGCCAAGAAAGAGGCATACAACAAAAACATCCAGTTCTTGGGAGCATCCCCGCTCACCAAAAACTTTCCTTTTAATATGTCCAGCAATCCTTTTCTCATTTTTTCTATATGCGTTCCGCAATGCGGAGTTTTGCACTTCTTGCCCTGTTGTTTCGGGCTACTTCCTCTGCGGTCGGCACTATGAGCCCTCCCACTTTTTTCAAGGGAACGTCGATGTTCCCATAAAAATCCTTTTCAGGTTCGCCCTCGAACCGTCCGTCGCGTATGAAACGTTTCACCAAACGGTCTTCCAGGGAGTGGTAACTGATCATGCTCAACCGCCCACCTTTTTCCAGAACTTCCGGCACTTGGAGCAAAAACTCCTTCAGCACCTCTATCTCTTGGTTGACCTCGATCCGTATGGCCTGATAGATCTGGGCCAAAATCTTGTTCTCCTTCATCTTGGGCAAAAACTTGCCCAAGGTCTGTTTCAATTCTTCCGTGGTTTTGATCGGATTGACCGCCCTTGCTTCCACAATGGTCTTGGCCATGGCATTGGCGTTTCGCAGTTCCCCATATTGGAACAGTACGGATGCCAGATCTTCTTGGGGGTAGGAGTTGATCACCTCATAGGCCGAAAGCACATTGTTCCTGTCCATACGCATGTCGAGATCCGCATTGAACCTAGTGGAAAATCCACGGGCCGCTTCATCGAACTGATGGGAGGAAACTCCGAAATCCGCCAAGATTCCATCGACTTTCCGAATACCATAGAACTTGAGATATTGCTTGAGGTAGCGAAAATTCTGGTTGATCAATTGGAACCTATCGTCATGCAATGCATTTTGCAGGGCATCCTCATCTTGATCAAACGCGAACAGCTTTCCGCCCTCGCCCAATCGTTTCAATATTTCACTGGAGTGCCCTCCACCACCAAAGGTGACGTCCACATACACCCCGTCCGGCTTTATGTCCAATCCGTCCACCGACTCTTGCAACAGCACCGGATTGTGATATGCATTACTCATCGTCATCAAAGATCTCTTCGGCCAAATCCGCATAATCCTTCTCCCCTTCGGCCAAGACTTTCTCATACTTATCCTTGTCCCAGATCTCTATTTTGTCAAAGACCGCATTGAGCACCACTTCCTTATCGATCCCCGCAAAATCCACGAGATTTTTGGGTATCTGCAGCCTTCCGGAATCCCCATCGATGGCGACTTCCTTCATCCCCGCCACAAAATTTCTCACAAAGGCGTCGTACTTGCGGTTGATCTTGCTCTTCTTCATCACCTTTTGCATCAGCACATCGAACTGTTGTTTGGGATACAACTCCAGACACTGCTGAAAAACCGACCTCTTGATCACGAAACCTTCTTTCAGGACAGGCAATAGCTGATTTTTCAAGGAAATGGGCAGCAATACCCTTCCTTTTGAATCCGCTTTGCAATCATGTTGTCCTATGATATGGGTCACTAGAAATCAATTGGTTACTTAATACAACTCAAATATATAGATTTTATTTCCACATTTCTCCACTTAACACCACTTTTGTTAATAAATTCACCACTTTTAGACCAAAAACCAACTTTTGGACCGGGCAAACACTCCCCGTGAATATGCCCCTCCACTTCACAAATCTTGAGGAAACCGAAAAAACTTGTCCCCCATGCACCAAAAACCTGAATTCTTTGTAACATGAAATGCCTATATTTGCCCCTCTTACTACCAACTGACTATTAATGGAAGAGCATTTAATTGAGGATGGCAAATACAGATATATAGAAAAGGGAGAGGGAACCCCCATGATCATCCTGCATGGACTCATGGGTGGACTCAGTAATTTTCAAGGTGTATCTGACTATTTCCCCTCCAAGGGCTACAAGGTCTTGATCCCCGAGCTCCCCATTTACGACATGCCCATACTGAAAACCACCGTAAAGAACTTTGCCAAGTTTTTGGAGGGTTTCATCGAGGCCAAAGGATTGAAGGATGTCATTCTTTTGGGCAATTCCCTCGGTGGGCACATTGGTCTCTTGCACACCAAAATGTTCCCCGAAATGGTCAAGGCACTCGTCATCACTGGAAGCTCCGGGCTCTATGAAAGTGCCATGGGCGACGGTTATCCCAAGCGCGGCGATTATGAGTTCATCAAGAAAAAGGCGCAGGATGTCTTCTATGATCCCGAAGTGGCCACAAAGGAAATTGTGGACGAGGTGTTTGCCACGGTGAACGACAGGATGAAGTTGGTAAAGACCCTTGCCATTGCCAAAAGTGCCATCCGACACAATATGTCCAAGGACCTGCCACACATGAAGACCCCCACGTGCATCATTTGGGGCGAGAACGATACGGTGACCCCTCCCAATGTGGCCAAGGAGTTCCACGAACTTTTGCCCGATTCCGACCTCTACTGGATCGAGAAATGCGGCCATGCGCCCATGATGGAGCACCCCGAGGATTTTAACCGCATTCTTGACGCTTGGTTGAAGAAGAGAGGGTTCTAGTAGTTAGACTTTAGCATTTTTTAGTTTTATTAATGGGTGTTTTTAGTATTTTACCATTGTCTATCGTCTATTTTCTATTGTCTAACATCTATTCAAAATGAAGATTTCTTCCGCCGAATTCATAATGAGCAATTCCAATGTGGCCAAATGCCCCAATGAACCGTTGCCGGAGTATGCCTTTATCGGGCGATCCAATGTGGGAAAATCGTCCCTCATCAATATGCTCGTGGACAGAAAGGGATTGGCCAAGACTTCTGGTAGACCGGGTAAAACACAACTCATCAATCATTTTAAGATCAACAACAACTGGTTTTTGGTGGATTTGCCTGGATATGGCTATGCCAGGGTATCCAAAAAGGACAAAAACACCTTTCAGAAATATATCACCGAATATTTTCAAAAACGGAAGCAATTGGTCTGCGGTTTTGTACTTGTGGACATCCGCCACGACCCACAACCCATTGACCTTGAGTTCATGGAGTGGTTGGGGACCAATCAGGTACCTTTCGCCATCATCTTCACCAAAGCGGACAAACTCAAGACCGGCACCATTGAAAAACAAGCGGAAGCCTATCTTCAGAAATTAAGGGAAGGTGCATGGGAGGAGGCTCCCCCACATTTCACCACTTCATCCAGCAACCGGATGGGCAAGGATGAACTTTTGGAGTTCATAGATGGCATCAACCAACAATTTTTCTCGAATAAATGATCCCTGCATAAATCCAAAGGATTTATTTTTTTAATGCGTATTTTCCATGCAATTTAGGGAGCATGGATGTAGTGAAGACTTACCATAATGTGAACAGGGCCGATGTTTCGCTCAGTTTTGGCATTTCCAAGATGGAGGATATTCATAAAAAAAGGAACGGCCTGGCCGATGAGCCCCACCGACATGATTATTACACCATTCTTGTTGTCAAAAAAGGAAAGGGCGTCCATTTGGTCGATTTCAAGACGCATCCCGTTGCCGGAAACCAAGTTTTTTTCATCAGTCCCGGACAGGTGCATCAACTCAAGGAAGAAACGAGCTCCTTTGGCTATTCCATTGTTTTCTCCGCACAATTTCTGGCAATGAACCATATTTTGGTGGACTTCATTGACGACATCAACCTGTTCAATGATTTTGGCAACACCCCGCCCTTGATGGTCAGCGAACCTGAAATGGACCGAATCCTATCCTACGCCTCGGAAATGGAATTTTATTATCGGTCCCACGACACCTATAAGTTTGAGGCCATCGGCGCACTGCTCAAATTGCTTTTGATCGCTTGCCACAACCTATGTTCTTTGACCCAACTGGATTCCCAGACCATGGAGGTCGGTGCCGTTCTGGTGCGCAACTTCAAACAACTGGTGAACGAAAAGTTCAAGGCTTGGCACCATGCCTCCGCCTATGCCGATGCACTGCACATCACCCCCGACCACCTGAACCGTGTGGTGAAATCCCTCACCGGAAAAACATCCAAGGAGCACATCCAGAGCAGGATCACCATTGCCGCCAAACGATTGCTGTATTTTTCGCCTCTGTCCCAGAAAGAAATCGCCTTTGAACTCGGTTTTTCGGAACCGGCCAATTTCAGTGCTTTTTTCAAATCCTGCACGGGCGTTTCCCCGAGCAAGTTCAAAGAATTGGTCTGATATCGGATTTTCATAAGTCCCTCCCGTGTTTTCATATCCCCAAAACCTCTTGCTTGCCCGACCTTTGTAGAGAACAAAAAAATAAGACATATGAAGACCGTATTGCACAAAGCAGACACCAGAGGGCATGCCGACCATGGCTGGCTCAACAGTCACCATACATTCAGTTTCGCAGCCTATCAAAATCCAGAACGGATGCATTTTGGGGTACTCCGTGTACTAAATGATGACCAAGTGGCACCGGGCAAGGGGTTTGGCTCCCACCCCCATGACAACATGGAGATCATCTCCATTCCTTTGGAAGGGGATTTGGAACACAAGGACAGCATGGGCAATGTGACCACCATAAAAGAAGGGGACGTACAGGTGATGAGTGCCGGTACCGGCATCTTTCACAGTGAATACAATAAGAACGATCACAAGCAGGTGAAGTTCCTACAGATCTGGATATTCCCCAACAAAAGGAACGTGGAGCCCCGCTATGACCAGATTTCCATAAGGGACATTGAGAAAAAGAATGCCTTTTACCAAGTACTTTCCCCAAACCCTGATGATGAAGGTGTGTGGGTACATCAAGATGCCTGGTTCCATTTGGGCAAGTTTGAATCGGGTGCCACCGACACCTATACGATCAAGAAAGAAGGAAATGGGGTCTATGTCTTTGTACTGGAAGGGACTGTGGAGATGCATGGACAGCACCTTGAAAAGCGTGATGGTCTTGGAATTTGGGAAACAGATTCCTTCGACCTGAAATCCAACTCGGACAGTAGAGTGCTGCTCATGGAAGTCCCAATGGGTCTTGGCAGCATAGGACGTTGATTTTTCAAATGAAAGTATCATTAAAAAAGCCCCGTTCGGGGCTTTTTATTTTTGTTCATTCAGCAATTGTCAACCAATAACCATTTCCATTACAAATAATTGGATATTTTTGGATTACCAAATCACCTACTTATGAAACAGACTATTTTTTTTACCGCCTTTTGTTTGCTATTATCATCCGGGCATCTATCTGCCCAAGATAAATTTTATCCACCCACAGTTGAAATTTCAGACCATACACTATCCAGGTTTTTGACCGAACTCACCTTGGCCGTTGGCAAAAAGGACAAGGATTTTATCCTGAAGCACATGGATCCCAACGTAAAGAGCAGTTTTGGAGGTGGTGATGGTGGTATAGAGGAATTCAAGACGTATTGGGACTTTGAAAAGGACAACACCAAATTCTGGGACGAACTGGAAAGTATTCTTTTAATTGGATGGCCCAAATATGAAAAAGGCTCGGAAAGTTATAGCATACCATATACATTTGATCATTGGCCCGATTATTTTGATTCTTATGAACATTACTTGGTCATCGGCACCAATGTGAATGTCCGCAGCGCACCCAATACGGAAAACTCCAAAGTATTGGGCCAACTCAATTACCAAATTGTCAAACAAAACAATAGCGTTCAACAGGATCCTGATGATAAATATCAATGGAGCAACATCAGTACATTGGATGGCAAGTTGACCGGGTACGTTTATGAAAAATACCTTGTCTCCGCATTCGGGTATAGGATGGTATTTACCAAAACCAAAAATGGATGGGTCATATCCAGTTTTTTAGCAGGTGATTAAGTGGCACAAACATGAAAAAAATTTTAAAGAAGCCCATCCGTCAATTGAAAACAGGCATTGGTCAATTCAACGGTCTGGCTTTGTCCCCATTTCCTTTTCTTTGGACATCTGAATCATAAGCGATGAGCCGGTCTGCCCGAAATGTACTTTACCGCTTTGCCATCTTCATTTCCATAGTGGCAAACACGCAATGCTCATCCATCCATCCCAAAATGAGCGAAATGAATGCTACTGCCAAAGAAATCAGCCATCTTGGAAAGAAACGCATTGTACAAATGGCCAAGATCCTTATCCTGGAGAATAGTGGTGAAAACGTACCTGATAGTTATGACGCCCGAGTGTTTTCCAATGACAGTTCGGTGATTGTCCTATTTGACCTGCCCATCCATTTTGCGGTCAAGAACACTGCCTTTTATTATGGGTCCACCGTTGATATGATTTCGAAAACCTTTAGCTATATTCCTATCATAAACACGGAGACCCAAATAGATGCTTTCAAGCACTTCCCTTTCTACGAACCGTCCAAAGAGGACATGAAAACCATTGAATTTATATTGGGCGGGACAACATCGTTCAGAAAACATAGGGAATTGCTGAACGAAAAAGATGAAACGATGACCATCATCGAAACCGACACCTTTTATGATGTTGAAGTCCGATCCCCATCACAAAGTAGTCGATACAAAGTGGACAAGCGTACAGGAGTGTCTTCGGAACATCGACACCGACACATCAAAACCGAATCACTTTCGGAACAGGGTTATGTGGAGATCATAAAATGACAGACTTGGGCCGGAACTATTTTTTCAGCTCCAGTTTTTCCGCAAAATAATCGCAGAAATCCCTCATGGTGGCCGTCATTTTATCGTCCTGTGTGGCCTTCATGAAGGTATCGGTCATAGTCACCAAGGTCTGGTGGAAAAAGATTTTCATCTCGTCCACCGGCATATCCTTGGTCCAAAGGTCTATTTTAAGGGATTCCTTGTTCTTGCTGTCCCAAACGGACAACATCATGGCCTTTGCATCTTCCTCTTGCACACCACCATCCTGGGCAGACCATTTCAATTCTTCGGGAACCCGGTTCTCATCAAGTCCAACTGTCAATTTTATTTCTGAAGTATGTACTACCGCCATTTACTTTCTTGGTTTATAGTTTGATTCTTTTAGGATCTCATCCGCCGGCATATCCAAAAGCTGTCGGAGTCCCACCTCATTTTTTTCCATAAAGGCCCTGACAATCTGCCAACCCACATATCTCCCCAGCCTTCCTGGGGATTCATTGTCCAGTTCCAGGCCAAATTTGGAAAACGGTGCGGGGTCCAAAAACTTTCGGTCCAGTTGGGAATCCGTACTGTAGAGCAGGTCCCGCTCCACAAAATATTTCCACATCTGTTCCTCATTCGCCATGGCCCAGTCCATTTCTTCTTGGGTATAGCCTATTTTTTGGGCATCCGTACTAAGGGGAAGCAACCTGTCCTTTATATACAGTTCCTTGCCGTAATGCACCATCCTCGAAAGAAACGTCCGGTTTCTGGGATAGGCAAGCACCCTTTTGGAAAAAGCACTGGCCACATCGGAAACAAGGAATTGCTTGTCCAGTCCTTCCGATATGTATTGCTGTATACCTCCATAAAAACGGTGGTCCGATCCCAAGTAATTGTCCAGACCGATCAGCAGAAGGGTATCTGTCAATATGATGCGGTCCTCATACCTCACATCCGAAGTGAGCGTGACCACTTTGGGCACCTCAAACTCCGGGAAATAATATTTGATATGCTGAAAAAGGGATTCCAACGATTCAGCTTCCTCCTCAAAGTCCCCAAAGGTCTTGTCCACCTCCTCGGACAGTTCAATCTGAAGGGTATCGGACAATTTTGCCTCCCAAATGCTATCGGGGAATTGTTCGGGGAAGAGGTAAGGGTATTTTTTCTTCAATTGGGGAATGCCCTCAGGGGTGGCCTGGGCAAACTCGCGGTCAAATCGGGAAATCTGGAGTTCAATGGGCACTTTTGCAATCTCCTGCTCTGTTTTATCTGTTTTTTTACAAGAAAAAAAAGAAAGAAAAATCCATAAAACCAAACACAAAGGTGCCTGTTTCGCAAAGTATTTGAACAACCTCTTCATTTTTATGGGCGCAGGGTTTAAATTTACAGGGAACAAAGGTAATTTATTGAAAACAAAAAGTAAGATATGCAAACAGAAAAGGTAATAGCCCACATTGTGGATTGGTTGAAAGCGTATGCCACCAATGCCAAATGCAAAGGTTTTGTAATCGGGGTTTCAGGAGGAATCGATTCTGCCGTCACTTCAACACTTTGCGCCAAGACAGGGCTGGATCTTTTGTGTTTGGAGATGCCTATACACCAAGCTGAAAGCCAGGTCACCCGTGCCGACCGCCATATTGATTGGTTGATGGAGAACTTTCCGAATGTGTCCCGACAGCCTGTGGACCTCACTCCTGTGTTCGACAGCCTTGTGACCGCCTTTCCCAAAGTGCAGAACGAAGAGGAACGGTTCATGTCGCTTGCCAATACTAGGGCCCGATTGCGGATGACCACACTCTATTATTTTGCCGCCCTGAAGGGATACTTGGTAGCTGGAACAGGGAACAAAGTAGAGGATTTTGGCGTCGGTTTCTATACCAAATATGGAGATGGAGGGGTGGATCTTAGCCCCATTGCGGACTTGGTGAAGACCGAAGTATATGAAGTTGGAAGAGTGCTGGGTGTCAACCAAGACATTATGGAAGCCGCGCCCACCGACGGCCTCTGGGGGGACAGCAGAACGGATGAGGACCAAATCGGGGCATCCTACCCAGAATTGGAGTGGGCCATGGAAATGGATGGGGCAGGAAAAACGATTGACGATTTCTCTGACAGGAAAAAGGAAGTATTCGCTATATACAAAAGGTACAATACTGCAAACACACATAAGATGGTTCCTATCCCCATTTGTGAGGTTCCAGCCCGCTTGAAATGACCTTTTGACGCAGAAAACCCAGTTTAAGACGAAAAAAACCATAGAAAAACTATGGTTTTAAGAAAAAAAATACAATTTTACGCCATCAAATTGTTATCTTGCCCGCTATACCGTGCAGGTAATCAGTCACTAACTAACAAAAAAACTAAACTCAAAACCGAATGATAAAGGTATTGATCGCTGACAACCATCCTGTAGTAAGGCTTGGTATTAAACAGGTGCTTGAATCTAGCTCAGATATTGAAATCATTGCAGACGTCTCCACTACATCAGAGCTTTTTGAAACATTGAAAAAAATGACCCCGGACGTGGTCATTTTGGAAATGGATATCCCAGAAATCAACGGGATTGCCACTCTAAGAAAGATGAAATTGGAATTCCCTGACATCAAAACCCTGATGTACAGTGGTCAATCAGAAGATGTGTACGCCCTGAGCACCATTCGTGCCGGAGCTTACGGCTATCTATCCAAAACTGCTGACCTGGATTACATCATTTCTGCGGTGAGAAAAGTGAGCGACGGCAATATGTTCATTACCAATGAGCTGGCACAACGTCTAGCCTTTGACGAAGGCACCCAAAAACCACGAAGGTTCTTCAGAAAACTGTCCTCAAGGGAAGTTGAGGTACTAAAACTTTTGGCCAGTGGAAAAAGAAACAAGGAAGTCGCCGAAGGACTCAATTTGAACGAAAAAACAGTGAGCACCTACAAGGCCCGTTTGATGAAAAAATTGAATGTGGACAACTTGGTGGATCTGTTGCAACAGGCCAAGGCCCTGGAACTCTATTGAAAATACCCAACCAAACCAACTAAAGTAAGTCCCGGACAGTTTTCACTTTCCGGGATTTTTTTATCCCATTATGAAAGGACCCTGTTCAGTTTTGCATTCAACAACTTGTTCAACTGCAGGTAGTTGACTATTTCTTCTAAAATTTCAGTATGGTCCCCGTTGCTCTCCTGCGTCCTTTCCTGTAGTTTCTGGATGCGGTTCTTGATCAGATTGCACCTTAGTGTAAGAATTGTTTCCCCCACCAACTGGGCCACGCCCAATTTTTTCGCCTTGGGATAAATCTCACGGCGTTCCCAATCATGCAGGATATACTGCTCTTCTTCCATTAAAATGGATGACACCTCTGGCACAACGTCCTGGTCCAGTTCGGCCAAGAAAGTGTTCAACGAAAATTCCTCGTTCTCGTTCAAGCTTTCTATCAATTTGTAATAGATGTTTTTGAACTGTCCGTTGGTGAGTTCAATCTCATCCTCTTGAAGATCCAAAAAAACCTTTTCATATACCTTGGCCTCAACAATTTCAGGTTCCAGCACCAACTCCCCAGACTCATTTTCCTTGAGCACCAGGTCTTCAAATTCCTGCTTTTGGTTTCCGTATAGCAACAGTACCTCAATGATCTTGCGCTCCAGTTCGTACTGCACATCCACCTTTTCCACCACAGTGTCATTTTTGACCACCTCAAAGGCTTTCTGCTCCTCCTTGATCTTCTTGGAGGCATCGACCATTCCTTTTTTATCGATCTGGGCCAAGGTGTTGTACAGCACCTCCTCTGAAATCTGCATGATCTTGGCGCACTCCTGCACATAGATCTCTTTTTGTATCCGATCGGGTATCTTGCTTATACTGTTCACGATATCCCTTACCGTATCTGCCCTTTTGATGGGGTCGTTGGCTGCTTCTTTGGCCAGCAAAGAAGTCTTGAACTGAATAAAATCCTTCGCATTTTCCTCTAAATAGAGCACTAGGTCCTCGTAGGTATTGTTCTTGGCAAAACTATCCGGATCCTCGCCTTCTGGAAAAGTACACACCTTTACGTTCATTCCCTGCTCCAAGATCAGGTCGATACCACGGAGCGAAGCACGCAACCCGGCCGCATCCCCATCAAAAAGCACGGTGATGTTCTTGGTAAGCCTGTTGATCAACCGTATCTGTTCCGGGGTCAGGGCCGTACCACTGGAAGAGACCACGTTCTCGACGCCCTTCTGGTACATTTGGATGACATCCGTGTAGCCTTCCACCAAATAGCAATTGTCCTCCTTCGCAATGGCCTGCTTGGCAAAATAGATGCCATAGAGCACCTTGCTTTTATGGTAGATATCGCTTTCGGGCGAATTGAGGTACTTGGCGGCTTTTTTGTCATTGACCAGAATCCTTCCGCCAAAACCCAACACCCGTCCACTCATGGAATGGATGGGAAACATGACCCTTCCCTTGAAACGATCGAACCGTTTGACCTCTCCATTAGTTTGTTCCTTGACAATGGTAAGTCCTGTCTTTTCCAGAAACTCCAATTGGTAGCCTTGGTCCAAAGCAGTTTGGGTATAGGCTTCCCACTCGTCCAAGCTATATCCGAGCCCAAATTTTTTGATGGTCTCATCAGTAAATCCACGCTCTTTGAAATAGCTTAGGCCAATGGCCTTTCCCGGTCCCGACTCCCAGAGGATCTGTGCAAAATATTTTTGTGCATGTTCAGAGACAAGGTACATGCTTTCCCGCTCATTGGCCTGTTCCTTTTCCTCACTGGTCTGCTCCGTCTCCTCTATCTCGATATTGTACTTTTTGGCCAAGTATTTGATCGCTTCGGGATAGGTAAAATGCTCGTGTTCCATCAAAAAGGCCACCACATTGCCTCCTTTTCCACTACTGAAATCCTTCCAGATCTGCTTGACAGGGGACACCATAAAACTCGGGGTGCGCTCGTCCGTAAAAGGACTGAGTCCCTTAAAATTGGACCCCGACTTCTTCAACTGCACAAAATCCCCGATCACCTCCTCCAATCGGGCGGTCTCATATACTTGGTCTATGGTGGTTTTTGAAATCAAGGACAATGCGTTAAAATGATTGTTAAAGGTAAATAAAAACAAAGATTTGGTGAATCTGGTACCAACATTCCCTTTCAAGATTTCTTATCTTAGATGTCCATTATTTTATATCCCTTTGGGATCTTGCTAAAACACAGAAAGAGATTATGATATTTAAAAGATTAGGGAAGTTAGCCGTTTTGGGCGTTTTTTCATTGGGAATAGCCTTTAACGTCCATTCCCAAATGGCAGAGAAAGCAGCACCTATCTATGAAAATGGGGAGGCACAAGAGGTCGAAGTTTTTTCCGACCCCAGCAAATGGATACGCCACGATCTTTGGGTGGAAACCGAGTTTGATTCCGACGGTGACGGAAAATTGGATCGGATGCATGTGGATGTCACCCGCCCCGAACAGACCGAGACCGAGGGCCTGAAACTTCCAGTCATCTATGAATCCAGCCCTTATTATGCCGGAACTGCCGGATTGGCCGATGGTGTTATGTGGGACGTAAAACACGAATTGGGCGAATCCGGAAAACCCCGAAACCATCCGGAAGTGACCCGGGTTGGGGAACGACCCATCATTTCCAACTCCCAAATAAGGACGTGGGTCCCACGCGGATATGTCGTGGTACATTCTTCCTCGCCCGGCACCGGACTTTCCGACGGGGCTCCGACCGTTGGTGGCGACAATGAGTCCCTGGCACCCAAAGCGGTCATCGACTGGTTGTGCGGCAGGGCAAAAGGTTATACCGAACGTGATGGCAATACAGAAGTGAAAGCCTATTGGTCCACGGGCAAGGTGGGCATGACGGGGACTTCGTATAATGGCACCCTGCCCCTGGCGGCTGCCACAACGGGGGTGGAAGGACTGGAGGCCATCATCCCCATTGCCCCGAACACTTCGTACTATCACTACTATCGCTCCAATGGACTGGTACGCTCGCCCGGTGGGTATTTAGGAGAGGACATTGATGTGCTCTACGATTTCATCCACAGTGGTGATGAATCCAAAAGGGCCAGGAACAACAAGGTTGTCCGCGACACGGAGATGAAGAACGGACAGGACCGCATCACCGGGGATTATAATGATTTTTGGGCCGGACGGGACTATCTCAACGATATGGGGCCCATGAAGGCCGCGCTGTTGATGTCGCACGGGTTCAACGACTGGAACGTGATGCCCGAACACAGCTACCGTATTTATGATAAGGCCCGTGAGAAAGGATTACCGGTTCAGATCTATTACCATCAAAATGGACACGGTGGCCCACCTCCCATTTCCATGATGAACCGCTGGTTCACCAAATACTTGCATGGTGTTGACAATGGAGTGGAAAACGACCCAAAAGCCTGGATTGTTCGGGAAGATGACAAAATGGAAAACCCGACATCCTATGAGGACTACCCCAATCCGAAAGCCTCTGATGTCACCTTATTTTTGACCAAAGGGTCACCGGAAAAAGGACAGCTCTCCACTTCCAAACCGCAAAAACAGGGAACGGAAAGCTTGGTGGACAATTATTCTTTCTCGGGATCCAGTTTGGCGCAGGCCGAGGTGACCAACCATAGATTGATCTACGTGACACCTCCCCTTTCCGAGGATGTGCACATTTCGGGCATTCCCAAGATCAAGATCAAACTGACGAGCAGCAAGCCTGCGGCCAATCTCTCCGTATGGTTGGTGTCCTTACCTTGGAGCGAAGGCCGCAGCACCAATATCACCGACAACATCATTACCCGCGGTTGGGCCGATCCGCAGAATCATAAATCCCTTACCGAAAGTGAGCCTTTAGTTCCCAACAAATTCTATGAAATGGAGTTTGGATTGATGCCGGATGACCAAATCATTCCAAAAGGACAGCAAATTGGCTTGATGATCTTCTCCAGTGACAAGGAATTCACCCTGTGGCCCGAACCGGGCACGGAACTGACCGTGGATTTGGACGGAACACAGCTTGTTCTTCCTGTGGTGGGAGGAAAAATTCCGGTTGCAAGCCCTTAAATTATCAGGGATATGTTTAAAGGAAACCCGATGACAATGAAATAACTGGACAACAATGGACAAACACAGTTTTGATACCCTTTCCGAAGCCGTAAACACCTTGACCAAAGAAGGGTATATAGAAGATTTTGAAGCTGGGTACAACTGCATCAAGGCACTGTATTCCAAAAAGGAATACCAACCCCATGAATTGAAAATTACAGCTTCGTATCGTTTTGAGGGGATGACCAATCCCGAGGACCAAGCTACCGTGTTCACCATAGAGGCCACTGATGGCATCAAGGGTACCCTGGTCATGTCCTATAGTGCGGAGCATAACCAAAATGAGGAGCTCATCAAAAAAATTCCTTTTGCGAAGGATTGATTTTATCCAAAAAACTGTCCCAAGGCAGAAGGTTGATAGAGCAACCAACCCGTCAAGCTGAACCGACTTTTGTGTGCTTGGAGCACCGCATGGGGCACTTCGGCACTTTTAAACATGACACATCTGGCCGCCAAAGGGTCCACCAAAAAACTGGAACCGTCCTTTTCAAAGATTTCCAGCTCCCCACCATCCCTTCTTTGCCAACCTTCATTGAGGTAGATCACCACGGAGATCATCCGGTTGTTCCTGCGCTCAAACTGGTCCAAATGCTTATCGTAATGCCCGCCCGAAGGGTAATGCGCCAAATGGAACTCGTATCCCGAAAGACTGAGGTAGCAATATCGGTTGAACATCTGCATGGTTTCATCCACCAATCCCCAATACGTCTTCAAGTGACTGTCCCTTTCCCGGTCCAGCCAATAGGTGAAATCGCCCCTGATCTTACTATTGATCTGCTTTTCGGTGTCGGCACCTATGCCCGCTTCATTGAACTTGGGCAGCATGTCCAGAAAAAAAGACCTGATCTCGGCATAGAGTTCATCCCGAAGAAAATGGTCAATGATCACGTATTCTTTACTGGAGAGGTCATCCATCCAAGACAACCAATCTTCCAAACTGTGGTAGGTTTCCAATGGTTCAAAATGTGTGCGAATGTAGAGAATATTCAACAATGAACCACTGTTTTTCTTATTTTGGACATGCTCAACCTACATCGATATATCATCGCACCAATTTTGTCCCAATCATTTCATTATGAAAAACATACTCTCGATTCTTATCCTTACCCTACTTTCCCCTGCCCTTTCGGCACAACGTGTTTTTGAAGTTGATGCCGACTATAAGGCTGATTATTTGGTCTTTGAGGTGGATAGCGAATACAAAGCAGACCTTCTTGTCCACAAAGTGGATCGGGACTACAAGGCGAAATACAATAAGGGGCTATGGTTTTTTACGGACAGGGATTACAAGGCAGATTTTGAGGTGTTCTTTGTGGATCGAGAATATAAAGCGGACCTTACGGTGTTCTTCGTGGACCGGGACCATAAAGCGGGCTGGAGAAACGAGGCCAAAAGACTGGCACTTGAATTCCCGGTCTTGGAATGATCCCAACGCTGTATCTTTGTACCCAAATCGAAACGTATGATTCTTTTCTTCGGAAGCAGACCTGGAAAAAAAGAGACCAAAACCTTGAAAAATGTCAGCTGTCCGCATTGCCACCAACGGGACACACTGACCGTGGTTTCCCAGCCCAATCATGCCCATTTGTTCTGGATACCGATTTTTACCCTCAACACGATCCGCTATGCGGAATGTAACCACTGCAAGCGGGTTTATTACAAGGAAGAGTTTACACCTGAAATGGAACGGGCCCTATCGTCCTAACAAAAAAAGCACAGCCCGGATACCCGAACTGTGCCCTCATTCAACATTGTTTCGGTCATATATCGAACCGAAGGCCCAATGAAATATTGTTCTGTTTGATGTCCGCATCCGTGAAAATGGGGTTCAGATCGTACTTGAGGTATAGCAACACCCCATCAAATCCCATATAACCACTCACTCCATAAATCAGGTCGCTGGTATTGTAGTCCCGTTTGAGCTTGTCCTTGACATCTTCCCCATCCCTGCTGTACTTCAGTTTTTGACGGGTCCCCAAATTGAAACCACCATATCCTCCCAAACCTACCCTGAACTGATCTCGGATGGAATATCGGATGGTACGCTCCGTTTTTCGCAATCGTGAAGGCCCAAATTCAAAATGGACCGGGAAGACCAAGTTGTCCATTCGCAGTTTGGATTTGTCCAAATCATATTCGAATTCCTCCAAAATGGTCTGGTCGCCATTTTTGACAAAAATCTGGTTGTCCTTTGGTTTCAGACCATTGAACTGGAACGAAAACCCATAGTTGAACCGCAGCCAATTCGAATTTTCAAAAACCCGGGTACGCCACTGCCAGCCCATTTCAAAAAACCGGCTCCCACCGATCTTATATGGGGAATCGTCCAACGACTGACCCTCGATCAGGGCATTGTTTAGACCAATGGCCATGACAAAGTCAGAGTAGGTCCGTCTGTCATATTTGATGTCCTTTTTCCACCTGTTCGAATTGAACCAGATTGCAGGTTTTCCATCGATCATGATACCGATGTGCGTCCGGTCGTTATCCAAGGTATCCAGTTCGGACAGGGTAAGCACTTGGCCTTCGTTACGTTCCAAAAGGGAGATCTTATTGTCCACGATGGCCACTCTTTCCTCAATGTTCAGGGCCCTGCGCTTGGCCACTTCTTCCTTCAAGATCTTTGCTTCTGCCTCGGAAATATCGCCCCGCTCCAAACGCCTATTGATGTCCTTGACCTCCACTTTCAAGGCTTCTTTTTCCTGTTCCACGATACGCTCCCTTTCGATCTTTAGAGCCTTGATTTCCTTTTCATAGTCTTCCTGCCCCAAGATTTGATGGGAAACCAGCAGAAATACCAGTGTCGCTAAATAAAATGTAATTGTTCTCATGATTGTTTCTGGATTATAGCCTTCCTAGTCCCTGCCCAAGTTGCTTGGGCAGGAAGAGAAAGGTGTTTTGATTGATGAATAAAATTTTAATTGTTTCGGTCGGCCACGGCGGTGCGTAGTTTGAAATATCCTTCCTTGAGGGCATCGAATATCTGGTCCCTGAACGATTCGTCCAGTTCGTCCTCCACTTCGGCGAGCAAGCTCATGGCATCCACTGATCCATTTTTAGGGAACAACCTGTCCGTCATGATCTGTTTCTGCGCCTCCCTGAGCAAAGAGTCCACCTCTCTATCCGATACTTCTCTTTGTAGATTTTCCATCGATTGTACCTGTGCAACCACTTCCTCCACTTTCTGCGTGATCAGCGCATCAGACTCTTTGATAAACTTCTCCTGTTCCACCTGTTTTGTTTCCTTTTGGGCCAAAACCGGTTGCGAAATGGGAAGCTCGTCGGCAAAACCCTTTGGGTTTTCTTCGGTCATCGGTTCCAGATTACTGTTTGCCACCTTGGTTTCCTCTTGTACCGGAAGTGTTTTGGTAAGGTCTTTTTGCGGAGATTGGGCTTCCTTTTCCGTATCAATCGGATCCATTTTTTCTTTCACGACTTGGATTTCCGGCATGGTTTCCCCTTTGTCCACAAACAGTATGGACAGTAGCAAAATGCCCACAAAACTGGCCGCCATGGCATAGAGTTGCCATTTGCTCCTTTTTTTCTTGGGTTCTGAATCCAATTGCGACGCAATTTTATCCCAAGCCCCGGGTGAAGGAGCTATAGTGCGCTCCTCCAGTTTTTCCTTGATATGCTTTTCCAATTTGTCCATATCCTATCTTTTATTTGCCCAATCTTGATTTGGGCGACATTCCTTTTAAAGTCAAATTTTCCTGAAGCATCTTTCTTGCCTTGAACAACTGCGATTTGGAAGTCCCTTCCGAGATTTCCAACATTTCGGCTATCTCTTGATGGCCATAACCCTCTATGGCATGGAGCAGAAAGACCGTCTTGTAGCCTTCCGGAAGCGAATCGATGAGCTGCTGCACATATTCCACATCCAACAATCCACCACCGCTCACCGTTTCCTTGGGCTGGGCATCAAAAACTTCATCGTCATAGACCACAAACTGTTTTTTCCGCAGATGGGAAATGCTCTCTCTCACCATAATGGTCCTGATCCAACCCTCAAAACTTCCCTTGTGCGCAAATGTGTCCAGGTTTTTGAACACTTTGATAAAACCATTGATCATCACGTCCTCCGCAAAATGTACATCTTTGATGTACTGCCTGCAAACGCCCAACATTTTTGGCGCATACTTCCCATACAGTACCTTCTGGGCCTGCTGGTCGCCCTTCACGGCCTTTTTTATCAATTGGCCCTCATTGTTATATAGCGAAATGATCTTCAAAAGTTTGGTTTCAACAAGTGGTTCTATTTAGATAGACGGGTAATCGGTAATAGGAGTTGCCTGAAAAAATAAAATTTTTCATTACACATTGAAAATCAATTGTTTGAAATTTTATTTTTTTCGGTCAACCACATAGTTGACCATCAACGTGAGGGCACTTTTGTATTCGGAATCGGGGTAATTGTCCAAGATAGCGAGGGCCTCGTCCTTAAATTCCAACATTTTGTCCACGGCATATTCCAACCCGCCCATTTCCTTGACATAGGCGATGACTTCCTTTACCCTTTTCTTGTTCTTGTTGTGGTTTTTGATGGAATTGATCAGCCATTTTTTTCTTTCCTTATCGCTCTGGTTCAAAGCATAGATCAAGGGAAGGGTCATCTTTTGCTCTTTGATGTCGATGCCCGTGGGCTTTCCAATCTGTTCGGCACCATAATCAAAAAGGTCATCCTTTATCTGGAAGGCCATACCGCAGAGTTCCCCGAACTTTCTAAAGGTCTCCACCTCTTCGGAATCGGGACGGACGGAACAGGCACCCATACTGCAACAGGCCGCAATGAGGGTCGCTGTTTTTTGGCGGATGATGTCGTAATAAACTTCTTCGGTGATGTCGAGAAGACGTGCCTTTTCAATCTGCAACAATTCCCCTTCGCTCATATCCCGAACGGCATTGGAAATGATGTGAAGTAAATCGTAGTCCTTGCTTTCCAAGGAGACCAATAGGCCTTTCGAAAAAAGGAAATCGCCCACCAAAACGGCAATTTTGTTCTTCCAAAGGGCATTGATGGAGAAAAATCCCCTTCGTTTGTTGCTGTCGTCCACCACATCGTCATGGACCAAGCTGGCCGTGTGGATCAATTCGATGATGGAAGCCCCGGTATAGGTCCTTTCGTTCACTTCGCCGTTCAGCAATTTGGCGGTAAGGAAAACGAACATGGGCCGCATCTGCTTGCCTTTTCTGTTGACAATATAGTAAGTGATCCTATTGAACAATGCCACCTTGGACGACATGGATTTGAGGAATTTTTCCTCAAAAAGTTCCATTTCATCCTCTATGGGTTCCCTGATCTGAGATACTATTTTCAACAACGGTTTGGTGCGTTTGATTTTGAAGCCTTAAAAGTAGGGAAAATGAAAGAGTTGGTATAAAGATGCGCAAAGATTTAAGCCCGATGGGTGAAACTATCGATGATTTGAGGGGTTTAGGGTTTAGGGTTTAAATTATTAGGGTTATAGGTTACTTTGTTATTGAGTTATTGGGTTATTGGAATTTGGAATTTGAGATTTTAGAATTGGTATTTGCTGACTTCCGACTTCCGACTCCTGACTTCTAAAACTAACTTTTATTGGCCAGCTGCCCACATGCAGCATCGATATCCTTTCCTCTGGACCTGCGAACGGTAACGGTAATGCCATTGCTCTCCAGAATGTTTTGGTACATTTCCACAGCATCAGCATTTGCTTGTTGAAACTCGCCATCATCTATGGGGTTGTACTCGATCAGATTAACCTTGGATGGCGCGAACTTGCAAAACCTGACCAAGGCATCGGCTGCCTCCCTGGTATCGTTTATGCCTTTCCAGACCACATATTCGTAGGTAATCCTGTTTTTGGTCTTGCTGTACCAATATTCCAATGCTTCACGAAGATCTTTCAATGGGAAAGTGGCATTGAAGGGCATTATGGAAGTCCGCACCTCATCGATAGCGGAATGAAGGGAGACCGCCAAACGGAACTTGACTTCTTCATCGGCCATTTTCTTGATCATTTTGGGCACCCCGGAAGTGGATACGGTGATCCGCCTTGGCGACATGCCCAATCCTTCGGGCGAAGTGATCATTTCAATGGCCTTGAGCACATTGTTATAATTCATCAGGGGTTCGCCCATGCCCATGAACACAATATTGCTCAGGGGACGGTCAAAATAGAGCCTACTTTCGTTGTCTATGGCCACCACCTGATCATAAATCTCATCGGGGTTCAAGTTACGCATCCGTTTCATGCGGGCTGTGGCACAAAACCTACAGTCCAAACTGCACCCTACCTGACTGGAAACGCATGCTGTGGTACGCGTCTCGGTCGGAATCAAAACGGATTCCACCACAAGTCCATCGTGCAGGCGTACGGCATTTTTGATAGTGCCATCGGAACTGCGCTGCATTTGGTCCACCCGTATGTGGTTGATCACGAAGTTATCTTCCAACATTTGTCGGGTTTCCTTGGAAACATTGGTCATGGCATCAAAGGTATGGGCCGATTTCTGCCAAAGCCATTCATAGACTTGGTTGCCCCGAAAGGCCTTGTCCCCATGCTCCACAAAGAACTGCCGAAGCTGTTCTTTGGTCAATGCCCGTATGTCCTTCTTTTTGGTTTCCACAGGATAAAGATAATCAAGAAAAAATCCCGTTGGTCGTGGAACCGAACGGGATTCTATGGTTTGTTCGTTTATTCAATTATAGGATCAACATCGCATCTCCGTAGGAGTAGAAGCGATATCCTTCCAAAATGGCCTGTTTGTAGGCTTTTTTGATAAGGTCATGGCCTGCAAATGCGGATACCATCATCAACAATGTTGATTTTGGCAAATGGAAATTGGTGACCATACAATTGGCAATGCTGAAATCATAAGGGGGAAAAATGAACTTGTTGGTCCATCCTTCGTAAGTGTTCAGGGTGTGTTCAGATGATACGGCACTTTCAAGCCCCCTCATCACAGTAGTACCTACGGCACAGATACGTCTTTTCTTGGCCTTGGCCCTGTTCACAATTTCTGTAGCCTTTTCATCGATGACCAGTTCCTCACTGTCCATTTTATGTTTGGAAAGATCCTCTACCTCTACAGGATTAAAGGTTCCCAAGCCCACATGCAAGGTCACTTCGGCAAAATCGATGCCTTTAATCTCCAAGCGTTTCAGCAAGTGTTTTGAAAAGTGTAGTCCCGCAGTCGGGGCCGCCACTGCTCCTTCATGCTTTGCATAAATGGTCTGGTAACGCTCCTCATCTTCGGGCTCCACATTCCTTTTGATGTATTTGGGAAGTGGTGTTTCCCCCAATTCGCGCAATTTTCTCCTAAAATCGGTATAGGAACCGTCATAAAGGAAACGCAGGGTCCTTCCTCTGGATGTGGTGTTATCGATCACTTCGGCCACTAGACTTTCATCGTCCCCAAAATAGAGTTTGTTCCCGATCCTTATCTTTCTGGCAGGATCCACCAAAACGTCCCAAAGTCGCTGTTCCTGGTTCAATTCCCGAAGTAGGAACACCTCGATACGGGCCCCTGTTTTTTCCTTGTTTCCAAACAGTCTTGCAGGGAATACCTTGGTATTGTTCAGGACCATCACATCGCCTTCATCAAAATATTCAATAAGGTCCTTGAACATTCTATGTTCGATTTTTCCAGAATCCCTATGAATCACCATCAGTTTGGATTCATCCCTGTTTTCAGCGGGGTATTCGGCCAATAGTTCCTTGGGCAATTCAAAATTGAAGTTGGATAATTTCATCTAGACTTTTTTTGGATTTTTTTTAAAGAGGGGCAAATATACGACCTCGTGATAGCGGATGTCAAGTAATTTGATGATTAAATGTCGGTTACATTTCGGATACGCCAAATCCGAGGGTCTTGAGATCCTTCCAAAAGTCGGGGTAGGATTTGGAGACCACTCCCGCATCGTTGACGATCAAATCGGTTTTCAGGGCAAGTGGGCCAAAGGCCATCGCCATCCTGTGGTCGTTGTAGGTGTCCACATCCACGCCCGAATTGATTTTTTTCGTGGGTTGCAGGGTAAGACTCTCGCCATCGATGGCCACTTTTGCGCCAAATTTAGACATTTCGGTCTTCAGGGCGGCCAAACGATCGGTTTCCTTGATGGGAAGCGTATGAAGTCCCGTGAGATGGCAGCCCATACCCAATCCCAAACAGGTCACCGCAATGGTCTGTGCAATGTCCGGGGCATTGGAAAGGTCATAAGAGACATTTTCTTGTCTGCTCTCTTCAGTTTTTTCCAAGGTGATCTGATTGTCCGAAAAAGTGGTGGTTATGCCAAAGTCCGTGTAAATCTTGCTCAGCACACTATCGCCTTGCAGGGAATTTTGTTTATAGGAAGACAACTTGATCTTGGTTCCTACCTCACAAAGAGCGGCAATACTGTAAAAGTAGCTGGCAGAACTCCAATCCTATTCCACCACAAACTTTGTGTCCATGACCTCTTTCTTGGTATCCACTTTTATTTTGTTCCCTAAAAAAATAAAATCGACCCCAATCTGTTCCAATAGGCCCAAGGTCATTTTGATATAGGGCACGGAAGTTATCTTACCCACCAGCTCCAGTTCCAGTCCGTTCTCCAAACTTGGGGCAATCAGCAAAAGCGCCGAAATATATTGGCTGCTGATGTTGGCCGGAAGTGAAACTTGGGACTTGGTCAATTTTTTTCCCGAGATCTTCAATGGCGGATAGCCTTCTTGCTTGACGTACTGGATGTCCGCACCAAGGGATCGCAGCGCTTCCACCAAGACCTGGATGGGCCGTTCCTGCATGCGTTGAGATCCTGTGAGCACCACTTCCTTGTTGGGCTGTGAGGCAAAATAGGCCGTGAGGAACCGCATGGCGGTCCCGGCATGGTGGATGTCCACCTCGCCAGAAGAAATCTGGAGTCCCTTTTGCATGACCTCACCGTCATCCGAAATGGATAGGTTCTCTATGCTGATATTGGGGAAAAGTGCCCGTAGCAGCAAAGAGCGGTTGGTCTCGCTTTTGGAGCCCGTGACCTGTATTGTTTTTTGGATGTTTTTAATGGAGGGTGCAGAAAGCTGGAGTCTCAATGTTCTATGGTTTGATTCAAACTTCAAAACTAGAAAAAACAGCCCTAATGTTCCCTTTGGGACACAACTTTATTTGAGCTTTTTGTTATTTTGATGACGGTCGTGGTCGCGTTTGGTCTTGAGGTCCAATTTTTTGTCAAAGGCTTTTTGAAGGTCAATCCCAGTTTGGTTGGCCAAACACAGTACCACAAACACCACATCAGCCAGTTCCTCGCCCAGGTCCTTGGCCTTATCCGATTCCTTTTCGCTCTGCTCGCCATACCTGCGTGCAATGATCCGGGCCACCTCCCCCACTTCCTCAGTGAGCTGCGCCATGTTGGTCAGTTCGTTAAAGTAACGGACCCCATGGTTTTGGATCCATTCATCAACCGCTTTTTGTGCGTTTGCTATGTCCACAGTTTCAATTTTAAAATTTGACCACAAAGGTAAGGACAAGCAGCTTATTCCTTTTCCAAAACGAGGTAACTATTGTTCTGTGTGGTCACTGCATTTTCAAAAAACTCCTTAACATAGGCGTACCCGGCACTTGTATATTGTGTCGAGCGGAGTTGTAGGCTGAACTGGACCATCACCTGGCCCTGGGATTCACTGCAATTGAACCGCATAACGCCACTGTTTTCAGGCAGGCCCAGATTGATGGGTTTAGGTAGCTCCTTGACCTTGTAGCCATTGGGGATCTTAATGTTCGCATAATACATGTAGGACCTTAAATATCCAAAGTCCACTGGATAATTGCGGGTCTCTGATGTAAATGGGTTGCTCTCAAAGAAATGGATAAGGAAGGTATTGAAGAAAAGGTTCTTGTTTTGGCCCAACCCTTCCATTTCGAAGGAAAAGTTTTCCACCAATTTCCTATCATCGGACTGTAGGGAATCCACTTCATAGGATTTGATAAAAATGTCCCCATTGGAACTATCCTCTATCTTATCCAGATATTCATCTTCGGATAGCGAGGCCAAACGCTCTCTTTTGAAGAAAGCTTCGTACCCGGTTGTTATCTCTTGAAAGTTACCTGACACCAAACTGTTTTGAGGATCCAACGACATTTCTATCCTTACTGTCTTCATATTGGGTTCTACGGGGACAATGTCGTACCAATAGCTCTCCTCGTCCAAATCCATCACCCTTCCATGATAATTCAGGCAGCGATAGGGCAACATCCCGAACGGCAATTGCTTATCCGTTGCATCCAATAAGTAGGTGGTCCCGTCTATCTCCGTCTTTGCAATGAGGTAATTGAAATCCGACATGACGGGATGGGATCTTTTGGGAAGCCCATTATCGCGGGTGGAGAGTACCATCATATCAGTATCTATCCCGGCCGCATTGAGCAGGTTGATCAAGGTAATGTTAATTTCCGTAACGTTGCCTTTATGTTCATCAAACGCCTGCTTTACGCGGTTGTCCAAAAAAATACCATATTTCCCGTTCCAAACATAATGGTCCTTTACAAACTGATAAATCCGTTTTGCGCGTTCCAGTGGATCTCCCGGACCACTGATCAGGTCAACCGGGATGTTCCGTTCAAAAAAGTTGACCTTTTTGAGTTGTCGCCCAATATCATTGTCGGTCTTGAACTCCTTGTCCACATCCTTCCATGATTTGGTGTATCTTTCCTTGGTCCCATCAAACCGGAGAAGCTCCGATAACTCGAACTCCAAGCTGGAGCGATAATTGCTTGGCGACAACATATATTCCTCTCCCTCCTTAAATGCAGGTACATCCTTCATCACATATTTCAAAACTTCACAATCGGCACTTTCCGTGGCGCGAGGTATCGAAAAGCAGCTCTTTTTTATGGTCGCTTCGTTTACGTCCAGGGCAATTTCCCCTATCAAGGCCCTATTGTACTTATAATTTCCAGGAATTTTGGCATTGTACTCGGTGTAGACCTTCGGAATTGCTTCCTGAAACTTCCAACCAGTGAGGTTAAAGAAAAAAGGCGACTGTATCTCATAGGAATATTCCAGGATGGAGCCTTCCTGCACATCTGGAAAGGTAAATTTTTTCACGGACCACCTTTCGCTCACATCCGAATCATAAACATTTTCTTTCTTCAGGCTATGCTTTACCACTCCATTATGGGTAATCGCTCTTATATCATTTACTATTTCCTTTGATTTTTCCGAACGGTAATAGGGTATGGTGATATCGGCCTCATCCAATCCTTGCTTGTCCAGAATTTTCTTTTTGGCATGGTATTTTTTGATCAACCAAACATAATTGCCCCTGACCTCAAAATAATTTTCCCCTTTTTCGTACAGGTAAACAGCATGGGCGGTGGTATCCTTAGCATAGGTGGTGAACGCTTGTTCACTTGCCGAGAGCAGTCCAAACTCCACTTTTTTCTGGCCCATCAGTAGCGTTCCGTGGAGCATTACAGCGAATAGAAAGGTTTTCAGAATGGATTTCATATGGGTTTAGATCTTGGCCAAGATTATTTTTTCAGATTCCTTTTCCACCACTTGTCGGTAAAACTCTTTTAGGTTTTGATAATAATGTGGCGGGAAAACTGGAGTGTTCATTTCAATTTCGACCCTGACCGATATCTTGTCCTGCATAGTGGAGATAATATATGTGAACTTGCCCAGACTTTCCGGAAGTACCATGCTAATGGGTTCTGGAAGGTGTTCCACCTTATAACCTTCGGGGATATTGATGGTGATCATATGCTTGTCTTCCCAAGGGAAGCCGTAATCCACAGGAAACTCCCTTGTTTCTGTTTTGAACGGGTTCTCTTGGACGGCAAAATGGAACAGGGGTGAAAAATAGATCTTACCCCCAATGGTCTCATAAGCATCTTCCTTATAAAATTCATAATCCTGCATAATGGGTTTTTCAAGATCAAAGTTGTTTTTCAGCTCATACCCATCTATCTCCACATCACCATTCTCCTTTTCCAGATCCGAAAGAAAGTTTTCCTCGGTACCGCCATTGTAGAGGTTCCTGAACAAAAAGGCGTTGTTATTGGTGAACTGCTGCCTGAACTTGGCGGTGATGGCACCATCATCGGTCAAATCCACATTCATCATGATAATGTCCGACGATTTTTCTTTGGGCATCAGGTCTATGATGTCGGAATTGCCATCTTCCGAGATGATCCTGCCAAACCAATTCAGGGCCCTGGTGGGCAGGACATCGATTGCGGTGAAACTATTTGTGGCATCCAGTAAATAATACCTATCCTCTATCTTGGCCGCTGCCACGACATAATTGAACCCTTCCAATGTAGGATAAATCGGTACGCCATGGTCACGTGTACTTACCAATACGGGATATGATTTCACATTGGCATGGTTGAGCATGGATATCAGCATCAGATTGATATCTGCACTGTTGCCCACCCCTTCTTTAAATGCCTTTTTGGTTCCTTCATCAGAACCAACTCCCAAATAGGAATTCCATTTCACCTTTTCCTTGACGAATGACAAAACTTTGCCCATCCTTGCATAAGGGTCTGAAGTATCGGCCAACACAGCATCCAATTCTTCTTCAAAATAGTTCTTCCTTTTCAGTTCGTCCCCAAAGGAACTGCTTTGGTATATGGTCTTTACCACATCTTCCCAAGTTTTGGAATACGATTCATAAACAGAACCAGGAACTTCCAAAGAAACGATCTCAAACTTTACTCCTGCACGATAGTTTGCAATGTTCGACACAAAGATCTCTTCCTTCAATGCAGGCACGTCAGTGAGAGCAAAGGTCAATTCAGTGGCATCTGTTCCAATGGCATGATCTCTAACCTCCGTGATCTTTGGTCTAAAGAGAAGAAATCCTTTGACCCTTTGGTTAAACTTGAAATATTCCAAAATCCTCATTTTGGCTTCCAGTTTTTTAATGGGTATGTCATGCTGGAAAACAAACTCATCTATGCTCTGGACGAACGGTGAGGTTATCCTATACTCATATTCGATTACGGCGCCTTCCTTGACATTGGGCATGGTGAACTTGATCTGGTTAAAGTTCTTGGACTGTTCTGTCTTGAAAATATCCTTTTTGTTCAATTTGGTCTCCACAATTTGACCATTTTCCAAGGTGTAGGTATATCCTTTTATGGAGGACACGCCTTCATCAGAACTTCCAGATTTATAAAGGCTTATGATTTCACTGGCGTAGTCAAACCCATCCTTGTCGTAAATCTTTATTCTATTGTGGATTTCCGTGATAAGGCTTAAGCCTGTGGAGCTATTATACGTATAGTATGTTGTCCTTTTTTTCAAGAGGTACGCTGCTGATGCCGAAGAATCGCCAGGGTACACTTTTTCTTGAAGCTCTTCCATGGAAACTTTTCCAAACTTGTAGTCCTGGGCATGGGCACTCCCCAACACCAATAGAGCTATTATCAGATGTATTGCTTTAATCCTGAGATTCATTTTTTAAAAGTATTTTTTGGTTGTCCATTTTAGCTACCGATCTTAAAAAAGACCTAAATTTATCGTAGGATTCCTTGGGGTATTCGCCCGCCTTTAAAAGCAGTGTTCTTTTATACACCAACTCCCTTTCATTTTTTTTCTCCACCTCGACACCATAGCTCCCAAATTCAGTTTCCAGATTGACCTTTTCAGGCAATGCCCCAAACTGGAAGTTTTCAGGTATCTCGATCAAGGTCTCATCCCGATCATAAAAACCTCTTTGTACCGTAAAGGGCAACTTTCTGTCCCTGTATCTGGGGGGCACATAGGTGTTGTTGTTAAAAGCGTTCAAGACAAGCAGGTAATCATTTCCGTTCTTGGAAACATAGTTTCTTGCGCTTAAATTCACGGTTTCGGTGAAGGAAACCTCTTCCTTGTTGTTCTCAAAGGAATAATCCTTGACCTCCAATCCGTTCACATTGTCCCAAAAGTCCTTATAATATTTGTTGATGTCGTCTTTCGAACTTCTTTCCAATATAAAACGGTTATCGTATTGTGTGCCTTTGGTTTCGATAGCCACCTGGGCATCAATGGATAGGTTTCCCAAAATTTTATAATTGGCCTTGATGTACTGAGCATTGTCATTGTCCAAATAGGAAGCGGTCCTCACCAGCTCGCCACCATCCGGGGTCACCACCAAAACCATTCTATCGTCCGTAAAGTCCCCAATGAACCCAAAGGGATGAATCTGTGAGGTACAGTCCACCCAGTAATATTGGCCCTTATAAGGGATGGCCAAAATGACATGGTTTCCTTGAAGAAGATCAGGAAAATCCTCTTCAAAATCAACCTTTGTCCGCCCAGACTCTACCACGGTATAGTAGGATTGGACTCCCACTGCCCCCAACAATGCCTTGGTGTAATTGGTGAGTCCCTTGCAGTCCCCATATTTTACTTTGTCCACTTCAATGGCACTTATGGGCTGTAGCCCCCCTATTCCGATTTGCACGCTTATGTATCTGGTATTGTCCTGCACATATTTGTAGATTACCTTGGCCTTTTCCAGGTCATCATCTATCCCCTTGACCAAATCCCTGGCCTTGGAAATGGTATTTTCTTCCAACCGGTCCCTTCCCGACAAAAGCTCGTTCTGAATCCATTCTCCCAAACCCTTCCAATCGGTCACTTCCGCATCAATCCCCTTGTAATGAAATTTAGGCAAACGGACGGACAAACTTGGTGAAAAGGTTTCAAAAGGTGGACTAAGGTCTTCCCCAACAAAAGCTGGAATCCCTGAAGAGGTATAGCTCACCATTGTAGGGGACTCCTCTTTTTTAAAATCGATTTTCTGAAGGTTTTCCTCCTTGATGATGGGCTTTAAATCAGTAGATGGGTAGGTGATGGTATAGCTACTTTTCTGGACACTCACCCCATAGCCCGACACAAAGTACCACTGTGGAATCATCCCCGTATCTGAGGTCTCAATTTCATAGGTGAATTCAACAGTATAGGGGTATTGTACAGGAACATAGTCATAGTACAACAACCTGTCATCCAAATAAAGGGAAAAACCATCCGCGGCGGCGATGTCCTTGAAATCGCGTCTTTTCACCTGCTCAATCTCATTCCCGAAGGCATCGTAGATGATAGCCTCTATTTTCTTTATTTTTTTATCATCATCGTAAAACACCCTTGCCGAGGCATGCTCGTCCCCGGATTTGTTCAGCACCGTCACAATTTGTTTGACCTGATAGGTCATCTGGTTGATGGAATTGACCTGGATATCCAATTGGTCCAATCGGATGACCGCATCGGCGTTCTCCAAAAGCTCTTTGGGTATGGAACCTATACTATGGTCTTGGGAAAAGGAAAAACTGCACCATAGGAGGGCGGAAAGTATGGCAAGAAATCTCATTAAGCAATTCGGTTAGGTTTGGTTGGCTAAAGTGCTTGATTTCTTACAAAATAGATAACTTTTTCGACAAAAAACAATTATTCTTTGTTTTTGGTATCCATCGTAATGGTCACAGGGCCATCGTTCAAGAGTTCCACTTTCATATCTGCACCAAATATTCCGGTCCCTATTTGTTTGCCCAGATCTTGCTCCATCTTTTGGACAAATGCCTCATAAATGGGGATGGCGACATCAGGTTTTGAAGCCTTGATGTAGGATGGTCTATTGCCTTTTTTGGTCTGTGCGTGCAGGGTAAACTGGCTTACCACGATGACATCCCCACTCACATCAAGGACAGAACGATTCATCACACCGTTTTCATCATTGAATATACGAAGATTGGTGATTTTTTGGGACAACCATTCCGTATCTTCCTTGCCATCGGCGTCCTCGATGCCCAACAACACCAACAAACCCTGCCCAATGGCGGAAACCACCTGTCCATCCACGGTCACACTTGCCCTCGAAACTCTTTGGATCACTGCCCTCATCTATCTTTACCTATAATTGTCCGTTCTATAGTTTTCTTCCTCGCCGGTCAGCATCTGCACATAGCTACGGTACCTGCTCCATGCCACCTCATCTTTTTCCAATGCTTCTTTAACGGCACATTTGGGTTCGTCCAAATGCAGGCAATTGTTGAACTTACATTGGGATTTCAATTGGAAGAACTCGGGGAAATAATCCCCTATCTCATCCTGCTCCATGTCCACGATACCAAACCCTTTGATTCCGGGAGTGTCTATGATCCTTGCCCCAAAAGAGAGGTCGTACATTTCTGCAAAAGTGGTGGTGTGCTGTCCTTGCAGGTGCTGTTCGGAGATTTCGGCCGTCTTCAGGTGCAGACCCTTTTCCAGGGCGTTCACCAAAGTGGATTTCCCCACTCCGGAATGTCCCGAGAACATGCTGGTCCTGTCCTTCATCAGTTGTTTTACCTTATCCACATTTTTTCCGCCCTTGGCGGCTATCGGTATGCATTGGTACCCGATCTTAGTGTACAGATCCATCAAATAGGCCACCTCAGCCTTTTCATCTTCATTGTAGGTATCCATTTTGTTGAACAAGAGCACAACGGGGATATCATAGGCTTCGGCGGTCACCAAAAATCGGTCGATGAAACTGGTAAAGGTGGGTGGGTTGTTCAGGGTCACCAACAAAAAAACCTGGTCTAGGTTGGAAGCGATGATATGGGTCTGCTTGGACAGTTTTACCGATTTTCGGATAATATAGTTTTTCCGCTCCAAGATTTCGGAAATGACCCCGACCGATTCATCACCCAAGTCTTCCAACTCAAAAACCACCTGGTCCCCAACAGCTACGGGATTGGTACTTTTGATATCCTGGGTACGGAACTTGCCCTTTATCCTACATTCATAAAAAACACCATCTTCCGACTTCACGGTGTACCAGCTTCCTGTTGATTTATAAACAGTTCCGTTCACGATTTGTTCATATTTTCATTGCAAAGAAACGATAATCCTTCTTCTTGTGCGCATATCTTTGACGTCAGTTTTAACAATCAACAATCTATTTATTATGAAAAAAATCGTTTTTATCGCAGTAATGACCCTAGCTGCCGCGTTCAGCGCGAACGCACAACAGTACAAGGTAATTACCAGTGTGGAATCCATCGTTCCCAATGGCCTTGGCCGATCCAGGATCATCAACGCCCTGGAAGACAAGGACTACAAGGAATACACCAGCGTACAGACCGAAGAGGACAACACAAGGAACAAGGCCGATAGGGGCGAGATCCGCGTGAAGAACTTTGAGGAGACCAAATTGTTAAACTTCTACAACTTGGGCGGTATCCGTTTTCAAAACATTGCGGCCAACGATGCCCTGATCACTTCCATGATCAACGATATGATCACCAACGGATGGGAACTGGCCTTCGTGGTGAGCGGTGTGGAAAGTGAAGGCGGAAAAGGCGATGGACAAGGTATCTTCATCACCCGTTACATTTTCAAGAAGTAATAAGCCATAAGATCAAAAGAAAAAACCCGCCCTGGATATCCAGGGCGGGTTTTCTGTTTCATTTCATTATTCAATCCACTATGTGGACCCTTCCGCCCACAAAAGTTTTTTTATAGACCGTTTTGGGCTGTCCGTACACGTTTACGTCGCCACCCGCCCTCACATTGATGTCCACTACCTCTGAGGCAAAGACATCCGCTTCACCACCTGCCGAGATTTTGATATCGGTGTTTGCCGTCCGAAGATCGCGACCGTCAAAAATTCCACCGGTATTCAACACTACGGTCTGATTCTTGGCCAATCCGGAGGCCTCCACTATACCCCCAGTGACCGCACGGATATCGGCATAATCCACATCCATACCGATATGGATCTTGGCGCCTTCTTGGGCCCTTAGTTCAATTTTGCTCTTCTGCACCATTTCGTTGCAAGTGATCTGTGCCCCTTCGTTGCCATCGATCACATCCAAGTTGGTATAGTACACCTCTATCATGGTGTCCTCGCCCTGGAATTTTTTATCCAATTGCATGCGGAGTTTCAACACACCTTTCTTGTTCGTCCAGGTAATATCATCCACATTCCACCCCTTGATCATGATCCTGTTCTCATCGGATTGTATCAAGTTCACCTCGATCAGGTCAAAGACCTTGATCTCGTTAAATTCCCCCACCTCAGTATCTATGATCCGCTGGGCGAATGTCAATAAGGGTAGTAATAGAAGACCCCATGTGTATAGTTTTTTCATCGGAATAAAAATTTATAGGTTACTGTAAATAAATATTTTAGTATTTGAAAGCGTTCGTTCTCACTCCATAAAGATGAGCTGCATTTCCATTTGTTACAGTTCCAAACAAAAAAACTATCTGCACTGTTGGAAAATACCAAGCCACAGATAGTTTTATAATGTCCAGAAAAAATCAGCCTATGCGTTGATGATCTTTTCTTGATGGTTGATGGATTCTTGGTGGATGGCCTTGAACATCTTCAAGATGAACTCCTCGCTCAATCCCCTCTGCTCCCCTTCCAGGATCATATTGCCCAAAATGGCGTTCCAACGGTTGCTCTGCAACACGGCAACGTTCTTTTGTTTTTTCAGCTCACCGATGCCGTCAGAAACCTTCATCCTTTTTCCGAGCAGGTCGATCAATTGGTTGTCCAACACATCGATCTGCGCCCTTAGGTTGCTCAATTTGCTATTGTATTCTGCCTCTTCGTCGGTTTCTTTTCTGATGCGAAGATCTTTCATGATCTGTACCAATCGTTTAGGGGTCACTTGCTGTGCGGCATCGCTCCAAGCATTGTCCGGGTCGTGGTGGGTCTCGATCATCAACCCGTCAAAGTTCAGGTCCAAGGCCGTTTGGGACACATCAAAGATCATATCACGCTTTCCAGTAATGTGGCTCGGGTCGTTGATGATGGGCAGGTCGGGGAACTTCGTTTGAAGCTCGATGGCCAACTGCCATTCAGGAATGTTTCGGTACTTGGTCTTCTCGTACGTGGAAAAGCCTCGGTGGATCACCCCTAATTTCTTGATATTGGCCGTATGCAGACGCTCCACGGCACCCAACCACAAAGAAAGGTCTGGGTTGACGGGGTTCTTCACCAATACGATCTTATCGGTACCTTCCAAGGCATCAGCAATTTCTTGGATGATGAACGGGCTCACTGTAGATCGCGCACCGATCCACAACAGGTCCACATCGTATTCCAATGCAAGGTCCACATGGGCCCTGTTGGCCACCTCGGTAGCGGTCTTCAATCCGGTTTCCTCTTTCACCTTCTGCAACCATTTCAATCCTATGGCTCCCACTCCCTCAAAATTTCCAGGGCGCGTTCTGGGTTTCCAGATTCCGGCACGGTAGTAGCTCACATCGGTATCCTTCAGTTCGTGTGCGATCTTCAGTACCTGATCTTCTGTCTCGGCACTGCATGGCCCGGCTATTACCAATGGATGTGACAGGTTCATATCATCCAACCATTTCCTCATTTCCTTTTTGTTTTCCATAATGCTTCCTATTTTTTTGTAAGTGGAATTCCTTTTAGTATTTGTTTTATTTTATTGGTATTGCTCATTTCCAGATGGACATTTTCAAAATCATTGTCCATGATCAATTGTTTGAAGGTGGTCAGGTTTTGGATATACTCCTCCAAAGTCTCCACAACATTGTCCTTGTTCTGCTCAAATATGGGCGTCCACATATCGGGCGAACTTTTGGCCAATCGGACCGTGCTCTCAAAACCACTTCCCGCCATGTCAAAAATATCACGCTCATTTTTTTCCTTCTCAATAACCGTCTTTCCCAACATAAATGAACTGATGTGTGATAAATGTGATACGTAGGCGATGTGCTTATCGTGTGCGACGGGATTCATGTACCGGATTCGCATCCCCATTTCCTGAAAAACGGCCAAGGCCCTTTCCTGCAATTTGAATGCTGTTTTCTCCACCTCACAAATGATCATCGTCTTTTCCGCATACAGTCCTTCCAAGGCGGCCGATGGTCCTGAAAACTCCGTTCCTGCAATGGGGTGACAGGCCATAAAGTTCCTTCGCTTGGGATGATCGGCCACACTTTCACAAATCAACCGTTTGGTGGAGCCTGCATCCATCACCACGGTTTCGTCCCCCACTGCATCCAAAATCTTGGGCAATTCGGTGACCAGA
>JASBTQ010000002.1 GCA_030148335.1 Allomuricauda sp.
TGGAAGATTAATGTCCAAAATAATACAGTCATAATCATAAAGACCGATGCGCTCCAGACCTTCGGAGAGATTACAGGCGACATCACAAAAATACCCCTCTTCCGCGGCGAATTCTTCGAGGCTTTTTAGCATTTCAGGTTCATCTTCTATAATGAGCAATTTCATAATAGCAAAATAAGGAATTAATTCTGTAGAAATTTTGTAATGAATTCTTTCGAACTTTTGGATTTAGGAAAAATGGGGCATTTTTGGTAATTAGATTCAACCCGAAGGTTTTTAAGGGTATGATCAGTTCTTAATTATAATTAACTTCGCTGTAGAGAAAATAATACAGATCTTATTGGATGGAATTTGTCTGGCACTAAAAAGATGTTCAACCCAAATGTGAAACTCAAACCCCGATGGCTGTGGTCATTTTGGGTGGGTTACTATCGGCAACCATCTTGAATTTGATTCCTTGTGTGTATCAAATAGTTATCAATAGCCGAGAATGACGAAAAAATATTCAGTTTAAGGCCTTCTTATTAAATAGGAAGGCTTTTTTTCACAACACCGCTCAGCACATTCCCCTACATTTCGCGAAAAGCTGCATTCCGGGAAAAGAGCTTCACTACAACTACCTTGGACACAATCCCCAATTTTAGCTTTCCATTCCGCTCACCCTTCCCGCTTAGGCTGGGAAGGAACGCTACATTCCATAGCCAAAATTGTGAATTAAGTCCGCCTTACCAAATCGGAAGGCCAGCCCCTTGGTTTTCTTAACAGAATTTACGGCAAGAACTTCTTGAGCCCTTACTCGAAAATCCCTAAAAACCAGGGTGCTGTCCCACACATTTTAAGGGGTTTATAATGGATGAAGCCTTGAATGTTTTTCGGGGCATCGAAAAACAGGCAGTGCATAACCAATTCTAAATTAAACCCAATCGCTCACCTCGCTTAACTTCCCGTACGCTCGGGTCGCAACTGGCTTTAAAAGAATTGCTAATGCCCTTATGGAACTTGTCAAGACCGTGGCAAGTTTCAGCGAAAAATAAGGTATCTACTTCCTTGAAATCCAATGCCTGCTTTTCAGCAGGCAGGATTCACTACGTCGCAGACACACCTGATTTATTCCCCGAAAGTCTTGACAAAACCCACGTCACCCATTGTGCTACGCACGAAAGAAATCAAACAAACACCCCTTAAAATTTCATCTCAATTGAATTAAACAGGGAATTATTAATCTTTAAATTTTTAGTTATGAGTACTTTAAGAAATCACGTACAATTGATTGGAAACGTTGGACAAGAGCCAACCATCACGAACCTTGAAAGCGGAAGCAAAGTAGCCCGCTTTTCACTCGCCACAAATGAATATTACAAGAACAAGAAAGGCGAGAAAGAGCAAAGCACCGAATGGCATACCGTGGTTGCCTGGGGCAAGACTGCTAAAATTGTTGAACAGTATGTAGTCAAAGGAAAAGAGGTAGGCGTAAGCGGAAAACTGAAATCCCGAAGCTATGAGGACAAAGATGGTATCAAAAGATACGTAACAGAAATCGAAGCCAACGAAATCCTATTGTTGGGTACAAAAAACGGTAACGGTTCTAACGAATAGACTTAAAAGAAAGAGGGCGTACCCGTCGAAAAGATGCGCCCTCTTTTCATTATCCATTTAAAAGTATAAGACAATGAAAGCACAAGTTAACGAAATAGAACAGAACTTACAACAATTCACGGGCACGGAAATGTACTATTACATTCCCATTCTTAGAACCCGATTTACGGATGGTTTGAAATATCTTGCAAACGTAGCGGACTGTTATTGGCTCATTACGGATGCTTCGGTAATTGCCAAAAGTTTGAAGAACCGAAGCAAATGGGTAACGATTGACTTCAAAAGAATGTCAGAAGAAAAACAGGATTACACAGGCTACGAAGCTGAAATTATTTACAGCGATGGAAACGATAACATTTTGGAAACCCACCGTTACAATGCTACCGATTTTCCACTGGACGAATTGCGGATGTTCTTTGTGAACGATACGCTGATGTTATCAAGCGAATACTAAAATCGGGAAGCTATGATTTATCTTAATTTTACCGATTTGAGTGAGGAAGCGCAAGAGCGATTAATTGCAAATTCCAAAGAAGATGTCAAGAAAAAATATGGCAAGGATTTGATGGACTATGCTACTAAGCATCACACCAATTTGGACCAAATGCTTGACGAGGAAGCGTTACGGAATTTATATTCCTATACCTATGTATTTAATATATGATTGATAATTTTAAAAGAAATGCACCCCTGAAATTTCAGGGGTGTTTTCATTTTTAGTGCATTTATAATCACGAAAAAATCGTATCTTTATTTCGCTGAAATACAGCACACAATTTAAGTACAGTTATCCACTTTTTGACTTTCGCCGATAACCGTACCCACCGAAAATTAACATATCGGAAATTTCATTTCCTCGAAAATGGCAATCATCCGCCGTAGGTCGGATGGATTGTATGGATTTTTGTCCCGCGAGCGGAACGAAAAGGAATAGCAAGAGGGTAACACGCTGCGCGGTGTTACATATTCCTGTTCGTTGTCAAAGCATTGAAAATCAGTTGTTTAAAATCATTTTAATTCTTTGGTTTTCAGCAATTTGCGACAAATGCCCTCAAAACGCCCATTTTTCGGGAAGGATTTGCGACAAATCGGCGAAATATGGACACATTTATCGGCATTAGATTCAAAAAGGAAACAGCAAAACGTTTTCAGGAATTCTCACGTAAACACTTCAAGACTCATACCGAGGCAATGGAAGCCATCCTTGATTTTTTCTTCTATAACGAGATTTCACCAAAGGAAAATTTAGGACCAACTGGGCGCACCATTGAAGCCAAATTATTAAAGCGCATCAATGCGGTCATTGCAATTATGCGTGATGTGGAAAAGACACAAACCAAACCTACAGTTGCAATGTTACAATCCCTTTTTGAAATGGATGAACCCAAAAAGAAACCCTTGATTTTGGAAAAGAAATATGCTGAGGAAAAGAAGGAAGTCCGCTTTCGCGAAAAGCGAAATAACCAGAATCAACTTTAAAATTCTAACCTATGTATATAAACATCACCGCACAAAAATTAGGAACGAATTACAGTCAGAGCTCAGCGGATTTTGTGGACTATTTGGAAAAGGAAAACGAGGGTCTGGAAAAAGAAGAGATGGAACATTTTTTCAACCAATATGGCGATGAGATTTCAGCAAAGGAAGTGGTCAAAGAAATTGATGGTAACACTGCCAAGCTGAAAAAGAAAGAACCAAAATTCTATTCCGTCACGGTCAGTCCATCCAAATACGAATTGCGAAAACTTCAAAACAGTAGCGAAGATTTAAAACGATATACCCGAGAGCTGATGAAGGATTATGCAGCCAGTTTCAACCGGGAAATCAATGGACGAAAAGTAGGTGTTAATGATATTAAATACTTCGCCAAAATTGAACACCAACGAACATTCAAAGGCACGGATTTTCAGGTGCGAGAAAACCAACCTTTTGCTACCAAGATTCTTGAATTGAAACAAGAAGTCCGGAAAATCCAACAAGGTGAGGCAAAAGGGAACATCGATAGGTTAAAGCTAAAAATTGCCAAACTCGAACGAGAAGCACCGCACCAACAAAATGGTAAGCGTATTGTCCAGGGAATGAAAAAGGCAGGCAACCAAAGCCACATTCATATTATCGTCAGCCGAAAGGATGCATCCAATTCCTTCAGTCTTTCCCCAGGAAGCAAGCACAAAGCATCCGAAGTTGAGATGCACGGAAAGAAAGTGAAACGTGGTTTTGACCGTGACCAGTTTTTTGAACGTGCCGAAAAGACCTTTGATAAGACATTTGGCTATAAACGCAACTATGCTGAGACCTATAAGGCCAAAAAGGATTTTGTCAAAAACCCAAAACTCTATTTCGCAGCTTTAATGAAATTACCAGCCAATGAAAAAGCAATGGCCTTTAAAATTATGGGTAAGTCTGGCATTCCATTAATCCCAAATATCCCGACCAGTAAAGCACAATTAGCACTTCGGGTTTTTAAGCGACTTAGGAAAGGTGCAGAAATCACAGTCAAATCAAGCTCTATTGGGATATGAGTTGGTCATTGGTAGAAATAATGATATATGTTGTTGTGCCTGTTCTTTCGGTAGCCATACTTCTCTATGCTTTTTACGATAGTGAACTAACGGGAAAAACAGATAAACGATATCAGGTAAAGTTCCTGACAAAATCGGGAAGATTTCAGATAGACAACATAAAGCGTGGTGCATCCGTCATCGGTTCTGCAGGAAGTGGGAAGACCGAAAGCGTTGTCTATGGCTTCTTAAAACACTTTCGTGAAAATGGTTTTTGTGGAATCATTCACGACTACAAAGACTTTGAGCTGACCGAAATGGCGTATCCGCTTTTTAAAGAAAACGAAATTCCAATGAAGGTCATTTCATTTGATAGGATTATCCATCGGGTAAATCCCATTGCACCGAGGTATTTAGAGAATGAAGAAAGCGTAAATGAAGTGTCGAGGGTTTTGATTGAAAACCTCTTGGAACAACGAGAATCGGGAACCACCGGAACAACCAAATTCTTCAACGATGCTGCTGAAGGATTAATTGGCGGATTGATTTGGAAATTGAAATCCGATTATCCGCAATTTTGCACCTTGCCCCATTTGATTGCCATTTATCAAATGCTCGATACCGATAGCCTGATCCAGTTTCTTGAAACCAATACCACATCGAGAGCAATGGCAGATGCTTTCATTAGCGGAAAGGATTCCGAGCGTCAAACAGCTGGTGTAAAAAGTACCTTGGCCAATGCGTTAAAACGCATCAGCACCAAACGTATTTTTATGGCATTGTCTGCGGATGAAGTGCCTTTGAACGTAAATGATGAAGAAAATCCAGCCGTGATTTCGGTGGTGAACAATCCCAAATTTGAAACCTCTTATTCGCCAGTAATCGCTACCATCATCCACACCATCACCAAACAGATGAGTGTGCGTAATTCCAAACCTTCATTTCTATTAATGGAAGAAGCACCGACCATTCGCTTACTCAATATGCACCGCATTCCAGCGACACTGCGAAGCTATGATATCGCCACCATTTATGTAATGCAGGACAAAATCCAAAACGATATGATGTATGGCGATAAGGCCAGCAAAGCTATTTTGAGTAACCTATCCTATCAATTCTTTGGCAAGGTCAATGACCCAGACACGGCAAAGTATTACGAACGTTTTTTTGAAATTATCAAAAACCCAACAAAAAGCATAAGTAAGGCCGCCAACATCTTTAAAACCGACACCCGAATAACAAAAGGCGAAAGAGAGGTTTCCAAAAGAAGAGCAGATATTTTCTTTAGGCTCAAACAAGGTGAGTTCGTCACCTTTGCAGACGGGAAGGATAAGAAAGTACGGTTCAAATTATCAAAAATCGAAAGACAACTTCCACAGGATACCAAGCGATATTCGGAAGCAGATTTGAGAGCGAATTTTGAAAGGATTTATGATGAGGCGAGGTCGATTTTTAGAGGATAACAACTAAGCAAGTTTCTCAATCGATTACCCCAAAATATTTAAGTATAGCACTGATGAAAAGTAAAAATTAGAAAAGTTCTAACAATTAGTTTTCCGTACTTTTTATGAAACCACCACATTCTGAGGTCATTTTTTTATAGTTATCCATTAAAAGCCATATTTATCTTTTCTAAGCCTGAACGCCTTTTCGCCACCTTCCATTACAGATGTAATTTCGTTTTTAATCTCTTTGGTGTCAATAGCACCTTCTGCTTTGATAATCCCTCTTGTTTGTGAGCTGGCATCTTTATAGTCGCAGCAAATCACTAATTCGGCATCGCCGTTAACTACCAAATTGGCATTATGGCTCGTAAAAACCAATTGCCTTTTCTTTTTGGCATTCCAGATATTTTGGATTATTGCATCAATAGCTCTATTGTCAATGTCATCTTCGGGTTGGTCGATTAGTAAAGGTATTCCGGGCTGGTTGAGTAATACTGTAAGTAGTGCCGTAGCCTGCTGCCCAGCAGATGCATCTCGAAAGGGAATTTCATCGCCAAGTTCATTATTTGTTGTATAAAAGAATTCAGGGTCAAATTCTAATTCTGTTGCTGTCAATTGTAACCAGTCATCGGTTGTGATTTTGGATTGCATCTTTAATTTGTGGTCTTCGCTGAATCCGGTTGAGTCCAAGATTGGTGTAGATGGCAATTCTTCTGGATTCTCTTCATCAAGTTTAAATTCTGCCAATAATCTTAATTCTTCAGAGATCGCTATAAATTCAGAAATTGGGTCATCTTTGCTGCGGATATGTGCTATTAATGCATCTATTCGCTCTTCTCTGATTCTCGTTCCTTCAAGAATAGAACGTAATTTTTCCTTGAAATTAGCAAGATTGATATTTTTGGTAACTACTGCTTTAATAAGGTTATTTGATAAATCGGTGAAATTTGTTGCTTGGTCATTTAATACCTGAACTTTTTCCAAGTGCAGTTCCTTCCATTCTTCTTTATAGGCGTTATAGTCGTTTTCTGGATTTCCAAGCTCTTTTAATACTGATTTCCTATCGGCAACTAAACTATTAATCTCTGCCAGACGGTCTTCAAGTTTTTTAATATTCGTTAGTTGTTCTTGACTTGCTATGGACTTCCCCTTGGCAGCCTCATATTCACTATCGAACTGCGCTTGCTTTTTCCCCCATTCTTCTACAATTTCGGTGTACTGCTTTAATCCGCTCTCATTAAAAATATCCTTCAGATTTTGAACAGCTTCGTTGATATTTTTGAATTTTGTTTTGACCTCTGTATTAAGATTTTCTATCAAATCCTTGTTCTCTATGTTGTCAATGTGAGGCTCAATAGGTTCTGGGTATAATTTCAAAAGCTCAAGAAGCTCATCAGCTTTAGACTCAAAAAGCGATAGTTCAGATTCAGTATTTTCTATAATTGTCTTCTCTAACTCAAATTTTGATTTTTTGTTAATTGTTTTTTGGTCAGCTTCCGAAATCCCTTTTAAAGACTCTCTAATACCTTTAACTTGCCCCTTTATAGAACTACCTTCAATATTGAAATTTGCTATCTCATTCTGCACTTTCTTTTTGCGTACTAATTGATTGTACGCATTTTTGAGTTTTAGATTTGTTTCGTCTAAATTGTAAGAAGTACGCTCTAAGCTGCTCTTAATAGGTTGTTCTATAAACCGCTTTAGTTCTTCTGTCTTTACACCAACATCACTAAGTTGTTTTTGGCTATAGGATTGTATTGGCAGTACTTTTCGAATATCTTCTTCACTAACTTTTTGAAATTCACCATCACCAATTTTCAAAAGTATTTCCCTGCTGGCAGAATTTCTTTTAACGATGTGGCGAACATCATTTTTCACCATTGTAATTCTCACTTCACCATCAACGGCTGTCAACGTTTTCCTTATTAGCGTATCTCTTCGGTTCTGAATAATATCCAATTCTTGATAGTTGCCTATTTTAACCGTTTGGTCACACAGTCCCCATCTTATGTATTCTAAAATAGTTGACTTGCCAGTTCCTCTTCCACCAATCAAGGCGTTATATTGCTGATTGAAGTTGATATTGAAACCACCCAGAAATTTAGAGTTTGTAACATCCAGCGATTCAATAAATATTTGAGGCATTTCTGGCTCATTCTGAGAAATTCTGGATTCTTTGGCCAAACAGGCCTGCCGAATAGCTTCTGCAGTTGGTTCTGCCCATTTAACCCAAGTAGAATATTTTCCAAACTCACGACCGTCCTCGTACCTATTATCTGAAGTAGATACAAGACCTATGCTCTTGTTTCCGTAGTTGACATCCCCACCGTTAATTTTATTTTGATAACCGGATTCCTGTGATATGTCCTTATCAACATAACCGCCAACGCAAGGCATTTTAATGTAGTGCTCTTGGAAGCCTTGACGTATTATGGAATGTTGGCCACCTTTCCCAACATTAGGAAGTACAATGTACCTACCTTTACAATAGCTAACTTCATCTAAAATTTTATGAAGCTGGGGAAGGTTGTTGATTACCTCTTGGGAAATTCTCTGGGTTTGTACCGTTTGTCTGTCATAGGGGTCTGTAGGTTGTATGCCAAGAAAATTAAGGACAGAGTTGAGATGGGTATCCTCGAAATCTGCATCAAAAATAATAATAGTCTGGCTTGCAGGATTGGAAAGGCTGAGTTCAATGCCTGGGAAAACCGTAACTTTTTTCTCTGGCTCGCCCATTATGTCGTGTATCTCATTCTGCTCTATGGCGACCCTTCGTAAGTGTTGGACAAAAACCACATCGTGATGGTCTGTCATAGCGATGGCGTTAATTCCTGCACTGCTTATTTTGTCTAAATATTCCTTACAAAATTGATTTCGGTTATCATCAATTTGCTGTTTGTCCTCTTGAGTTAAACCTTCTACTTGCTCTGGATTTACACCATAACGTGCACCTGTCCAAGCAATATCGCGAGGGCTGTGTACCTGAAAATCACATCGATAAAATTTTGCGCCTTTATTCATGAAAAAATAGTGATATTAAAATCGATAAAGTTAATTAACATTTTATGGATTTTAACATTTCACAACAGTTTAGTTTTAACAAATGTTTTCTTGCAGATTGAATCATCGTAATCTTATTATATCTGTTTTTTGCTAAAACCCACAATTTAATATCACTATCTTTATCCCCTAATTTACCTTGATGAATGCCAGAAACAAACCGTATAGAATACAAACGAGAACTGTCCGATGGGCTTGAAAAAGAGGTCATTGCTTTTTTGAACTATCGCGAGGGTGGTATTCTCTATATCGGTATTGACAAAAACGAGAATGTTTACGGTTTGGCGGATTCGGATGGCGACCAACTTAAGATTAAGGATAGGCTAAAGAACAACATCCGACCTTTCGCATTGGGTCTGTTTGACATCGTGAGCGAGGAACGGGATGGTAAAGACATCCTTAAAATTATTGTCGCCAGCGGTCCTGAAAAACTGTATCATCTTAGAAAGTATGGGATGAGCGAAAAGGGGTGTTTTATCCGTATGGGTTCATCTGCAGAGCCAATGTCCCAAAAGATGATAGACGAGCTCTTTGCTAAGCGCACACGAAATTCCATCAGCAAAATTAAATCTGGACGACAGGACCTGAGCTTTGGACAGTTGAAAATCTATTACGAAGAAGCTGGCTATAATTTGGGGAAAGCCTTTACAAAGAACCTGGAATTGCTTACCGAAGATGGCGCATTCAATTACGCAGGCTATCTTTTAGCTGACAAGAACAATACCTCTATTAAAGTGGCCAAGTATTCAGGCAAGACCCGAACAGATCTCATTGAAAGTAACGAATATGGTCACGAATGCTTGGTAAAAGCGACCAAGCAGGTCATTGATAAGATTGCCGTCGAGAACAGAACAGCCACAAAAATTACCGCAAAGGAACGACAACAGGCCAATCTTTGGAATCCCATCGCCTTACGGGAAGCTATTATCAATGCATTTGTGCATTACGACTATACCAACGAGATTACCCCAAAGTTTGAAATCTTTTCGGACAGGATAGAAATTACATCAGCTGGTGGTCTGCCCGAAGGTTTGAGCAAAAAGGAATTTTTTGAGGGCTTTTCAGTCCCACGGAATAAAGAACTGATGCGAATTTTTAAGGATTTAGAACTGGTGGAACAATTAGGTTCTGGCATCCCTCGTATTTTGGAACACTATGGCAAAGAGAGTTTTAGTTTTTCTGATAACTTTCTTAGAATGACATTTGAGGCTAAAGAAACTACTGTTGATGAAGGTGGTGCAAAAGGTGGTCTAAAAGGTGGTCAAATAGGTGGTCAAATCGAAAAGGATATTGGTGCCATTTCTGAATTAACACATAGACAAAAAGAAGTTCTGAAGTTAATTGCTCAAGATAATCGAATAAGTCGTTCCGGTATTGCAGAAGTATTACATATCAATGAATCTGCAATTCAAAAACACCTCAATAATTTAAAGGATGCTGGATATATAGAGCGTGTGGGCGGAACAAGAGGCTATTGGGAAATCAATCTCGATAAAAATAAATAAATACGTTTTTCAAAAAGGCGATTTATCTTTTGAACCTCTGGCATCTGCCAGCCACTTACCGTTTTGCTTAACCAGTTTGAAAAGGCCGGGTGTTTTATCGTAAGCTGTTGTATATTTTACCCAAGCCACATCACCCATAATCGTGTCCTGCAAAACACTAAAATTGGAATCATCTTTTGGTGTAGCGTTGAACATATTTATGGTATTCATATAGTTAGAATAAGCCTGTGGTGTTGAGTTGGCTTTTAAGGTTTCTTCATCCTTTTCATAAAAGCTTTCGATAACAACTTGGGCTGTAGCACTTGGTCCTGAAACTTTAGTTGTGGAATCTGCACACGAAAGGAACAGCAATACGAGCGTGAAAACGATACTATTTTTCATAATGACTTTAATTTGGGTTATTGATATATCTGTACGATAGTTTCATTTCAATATTTCGTTCACCATCCTTTTCATTCAGTTCTAAAATTGCCCTACGGTCATTGGATAATGAAAATTTTGGCAATACATAAACGAACCGTACCGTTTCACCTTCTGCAATTTTTGAAGGCAGATTATGTTTGTAAATCGGCTCTTGATACAAACGTTGTAATGATTTCCTTTTTCCTTTTTGTCGTGTTTCAATCGAAAGGTTCAAGAAATTCAAATCGTAATCCAAGGTAGAATTATTCTCAATCTGGATGACGAAGTACAGTTCTTCTTTATCGAAAACGATATTCTCAACACGTAAAACAATACCTTCATTTCGCTTTTTGATTCGACCAATGCGCTGTTTCCTATTGAGAAGGTATGCGCAGAATTTTTGGTAATGGTACGTTCTGTTATCTACACGCTCTTCAGAAGATTCAGCAAGAATTGAATCGGTTACAATCGGTTTTTCATTTCCGATACTACTTGATATCGGAATAAAATAATTGAGCTTAGAAAGCTGTTTTTTATACCTTACAATATACGAAAAAATCGAGCCATTTCGGTTGATTACCAGCAAATTACTTTCCTTTCCAGGCTTGGCTTGCAACAGTCCAAAATATTGTTCTTTTTCACGATTGTAGGTAAAGACAAAATTATCTGAACCGGTTATACCTTGCCGAATAGGTTCTGGGAAGAATAGTGCCACATTTTTAGTGTCATTTGCATAAATGGTATCAAGTAAGTGGGTGGTTTGTGCGTTCGCTTTCGCGAAAGCGAAAACAAATACCATTATGAATATATAATTATATCGTCTCATAGTTTTGGTTTTAGGATTAATCTGTAATTGTTCAGGACGGTTACTTTTACCCTGCGGTTAGAACGCCTAAATACTTGTGTAAGTCCGCCAACTTGCGGTACGCTGGGAATATTAATATCGCCAATAACATCATCAAATACCTCTCTGGTTACCTCTTCCCTAAAGTTGTTTTCGACATAGATACCCTCACTACCGTCTTGCAAATCGAAGGCTTTTAGTTTAGTGGGATGGTGTTTAATATTCTCAATTTCAATTAAAGCACGATTGGGCTGGAAACTGATAAAGCCAAAAACAGGCGTGTTCTTTGGCATAAGTTTACCATTGATAGTAGCCGATTTGGTTAGGCGCATCCGTAATCGGGTATTTGCTTGAACAACCTGGTCACCATCTACGACTACGTAAATCGTTTCATCAGTATTGCCGATAATTGAAACTTCATTGGGCTTGGGCGAGGCCGCAAAGAACAGTTGATGTTCCAGGCCCAATTCTTCGGCTTCAATTTTTTGTTCTCTTTTAACTTCAGCAGAATCCACCTTTGGTGTTGTTTGTTGAACAACTCGCTTTTGTCCCAAATTTTGATAGCGTTTTTCGGAATACTTAATCTTGCCAGCCTTGTAAATACTATCCACAATGCGTTGCTTTTTTTGTTCTGGCAAATCAGGATTGTACAGTCCCGTAGAATCCAAGAGCTTTTCATCGTAGATGCTCGGTGCGGTGCTTTCACGCACTTCCTTGAGGTCGTTTATGGCATCGAGTTTGGAATCGTATTCCTTTTGGTCATCTTCCAGTTCAGGAACAAGCGTCTGTTGCAAGGTGTCTTCATCATTGTCCTCATCTTCCATAAGCATTACTGAATACGAGATAAGGAAGAGGAAAATGATGGCGAGTACACCAGCAAAAATGATTTTATTCTTTTCTACTTTCATAATCTATTTTTCTTAAAGTGTTTTCGAAATAATTGGTAATCAACAATCCGTGTGGATTGTTGGGAAAGTTTCGGTCTACCATAATCAAGTTTCCTGTAGATACCAATTCGTAAGTGTCAATGACTGAACCTCTATTGATTTCAAAAATGGTTACTGTCCTGAAGACGTAGCTTCCGTTTTGCTGCTCTACTTGCGAATCGATGCTCAGCACTCTTTGAACAAGGGAATACTGAAGCAATCGATTATAGACACCATCAGCCTTTTTCTGACGGTAGAGATTATCCACCGAGCTGTTGGCCAGCCAAAGAGCCTTTTCCAGATTGCGTTCGTAGTTGCTGGCATCGATGTTATAGAAGTAGTTATGGAACAGTTCTAAGTGAGCCAGAGCTTCGACCCTGAAATTTTCCTTTTGAGTTACGAGCTTTAACGGAATGATACTGCCATCGGTATTGATAGCAAAGGCACTATTGAGAGCAGTTTTGTTCATATTATAAACCATTAAAAGCGAAAAGCTGCTGGATAGCAACGCACAGATGACTACTGCCAAAACAATAAGCCGATTCAGTTTCAATATTTTGTATATGTTCTTGTAAGGTGTTTTCATTCTGAATGGAATTAGTTGGTAAATAATCTGAGGGTAAACGAGGTTGCACGTCTATACAATTTGAATTTTAGAAAAACGATAAAGCCAACTGAGCCCAGTTGAACTACAGGCGCAAAAAAGCCCTGACCTGTATCGGTTCCGAACAGGTTAACCCAGAAATTGGTATTTATTTCCGTGTAAATGGCATTGATAAACACATTGACCAGAAAGAATGCTGGTACGAGCATATAAACGGCAGCGTACAGTTTAAAGAAGGTATAGGCGAGCGAACGGAATTTTTCAAAAACTGCCAAACTAATGACCAATGGAAAAAACGCCTGCATTATTCCCAAGAGGAAAAAGCGTTCTGCTAAAAACAGCGGATAGATAAACAAATCCAATATCCAAAGTATGGTGCTTAGGATAAAGGCCAATATCTTGAACCCATATAATGGTGTTACCAATGCCTCATACAAAAGCGTCATTGCCGAGCTTGCGGCATCAAAAAGGCTGACATCTTCCTCTAATGGTATATCCTGCATTTGCAATGGAAGTAACGCAGGTGCCGTGCCCCTATATTGTTCCTCGATGGCTACCAATATCCCATCAAAGAATCCTAACACCTGCGTTGAAAATATGACCAATAGGACAATGGCAAAATTCTTTGCCAATTCGCCCGGACTCAACCCCCAAGTGTAACCGTCCTTGTCAGCAATACCTTCGTTGTATTTTTTAAGGATGTTGACCAAGAAAAATAGGACAGCAAGTGTTTTCATTCCGGCAATAGTGTATTGCGAAAAGTCGCTGGCCTGTATGGTCTGGAACACCGTATCGATGTATTCCAAGCCAATTCCTAAAATGATGGTCGCAGTCATTGTTAATATCCTATTTCTCGATTATTGACTTTATCCTGCATCTTTCTGAATGAAATAATATCACGATAGCGTTTTGTTTTCATAGTGATGCTGGAAACCATCTGCTTCGATTCCAGTTCCTTGGTTTTCAGGACTTCGGCGCGTTCGGCATCACTCATTTTTAGATAATCACTTGAGAGAACTTCGTCTATAAAATCCACCGTGTCCAAGGAATTTTGTACAATGGTTTCGAAAGAACCCATAACCTTGTCAATTTCCTCGGGTTTGATGTAGGGGGAATTGAGAATATCCTGAAGGTCATTTTGCATTACATCAATAAGGCGCTGATTGTTCTGTGCGATTTCCTCAACTGCCCTAAGCTGTTGGACAACGCTTGAAACTTTTTCAATAGCTTCTTTGGCATCCTTGAGAAATTTTACGGACTTAATCATTTCTGCGGTCTGTTTACCCGATTCCAATAGCTGTTTAACCAAACTGATGAAGTTGGTATTGTCATAGACTGGCATTCCCTGGCACGCAGCGCGTGCAGGCAATAAAAAGATGAATGCCGTTGCGATAATCAAGATTTTTGTTTTCATAACATTATGTTTTAGATGTGAATTGAATTATTGCTTTTTCCATATCCTGATGCTCATTGTAGAGCTTCATTATTTCCTCATTTTCCTTTCCATCCGTTAAGTAGGCGGCATAAACTTCCTTTGGAACTTCCAACCGGAAGATGTTGCTTTCCTTCCCGATTTTGATGAACATTTCGGTGTACTTCCGTGGTCCGGAAAGATTGTTCTTGATGGACTTTAACTGATTCAGGTCGTGGCTGGAAAGATTAAGGCGTTTGACCAGTTCATCATAACCCTTTTCATTGTTTAAGCTGTAAATGACCTGTGTATTTTCAAGAATACTGGCCGATGTAGAATTGTTGGGTAACTGATTGATGGATTGTAAAATAATACCGATAGCACCGTTTTGCTTTCTGATGGCTTGGTAGTAGAATTCCACACTTTCCAGTACATTATCAAACTTCAGTTGCTTCGCAAACTCATCGAACAGGATGATGCCCTTTTCGGCACGATTGCGCCAGATGGTTCTTTGGATGGCCGACTTGATGAGCTTGAGCATTACGGACAAGATTTCCTTATTGTCCTTCACTTCATCCAGTTCAAAAACAATCAATCGTTTGTCCTCAATTTTATAGGTTTGGTCCTCGCTAACTTCAAAGAGAAAACTATATAGACCATCGCCGACATACTCGGATATCACGTGCAGAAAGCTCGTTACATTAAAGTAGTCGGGATGGATTTTTAGGTCGCTCAGAATATCTTTTTGATGCCTTTCTATAAAATTGTAGAAGCCTTCCAGAGAATGGTTTTCAGAAGTGCTATCGTAATAATGACGCAGTATTTTTTTGATCGAAACGGATTGTGCTTTCGTCACTTTTAAATCAGAAGCAAACAATTCAAAAAGGAACACCGATAAATCTTCAAGCCGTTCCGGTGTTAGGTCATTTTTATCGCTAATAAAGAATGGGTTAATACCAAGGTTCTTTCCGCTCTCATAGCGAAGCACGGTGTACTTTTCGGGATAGAGCTTGGCAAATTTGGTGTAGGATCCACCCAAGTCAATAATGACCAAGCGGACACCTTTTTCAAAATACTGGCGCAGTATGTTATTGGCAAGGAACGATTTGCCTTCGCCCGTTGGGGCGAAAATGGCAAAGTTTCGTGCTTTGATACGCTTCTTTCGTTCATCCCAAACATCTTTAAGAACTGGAATGTTATGCTCTCGGTCATTAAAGATGATTCCGGTATCGTCAGATTTGTAGTTGGTATTGTTAATGGACAGGCAAAGTGCTTGTTTCAAATCTGTTACATACAAATCATTGTTCGAGAAGTTGGATGAAAAACAGCAATAGCTGTTCAGGATGTAATTCTTGCGTTCTTCACCTCTTGGATAATATGGGATGATATCCAGTTCCTTGAACTCGGTCTTGATTTTTGAAGTAATGGAATCCAGACTTTTTTTGTCCTTTGCCCAATAGACCACATTCAAATGACCTCGGATAATCCGTGCATTGTCATCGGCATTGATTTGGTCAAGGATGTGCTGGATTTTACCAAGAACCACCTTATTCTGCGAACCGAAATTGGAACTTTTGTTAAGCTCTTCTATTTTCTTGTCGAGCAGCTTTCGCCATTTCTGTTTATCATCCAAATACAAAATTTGGTTTACGATATGGTTCTCGTTCAACGTAAGCCCTAAGCCATCAATAAACCCTTGATGAAATACAAAATCGTCAGAAGTGAATTTCTCATTGGTCTTGCTACTTTGTACACTTTCGCCAAAGCACAGTTCGCTGTTGACGGCCAGGGCATCAAAATGATTGTCACCGATGGTGACGTTTTTCTTTTCCAGTAGGATGTCGGTATCAAATCCTTCACTAAATCCATTGAAGTATGAGCTGGTCAAGTCTTCTATTTCTTTCGCTTGAAGCGGAATAAAACGCATCTTTCTACTATTGTTGATGAAGGACACCGAATCGCTGACCGCATTGGCAAATACCTTAATGTTGTCATCCATTTGCTGGACAATCCCCTTAGAAACCTTCCGGAACGGATTGACATATTTAGAATTGTTGAGTGCCTTGTTTTTAGTCAGGATAAAGAACAGATAGCATTGGTGCTCTATATAACCAAGTCCCTTAAAATGGTTGTGGGTGGCCTTTTCAAGAAAAGATGTGTTGGGCAATTGTTCTGAAGAGTAGGACTTCTTTAAATAGATATCCTGTTTATGAACCACCGTTCCAACAGGTAGTGACTTCAAGGCTTGGAACCACGCACCGTGTATATCCTCAAAGTCCTTTTCAGAAAGCGAATAGATTTCTGGCAGATTCCCTTTATAGCACAACACCACATTGCCATTATTGGCAAAGACGATATTATCCTGAATATCTGCAATGGGTTGATATGCTGAGAGGTTCATCTTATTCATATTCAAAACCTGAGTTACGCTTGTTGCTGATGATTTTTGGAAAAGGATTACCCATTTGGAAAAGCTGCGGATTGTTGGCTATTCGAGTCAAGGCAATATAAAGTCCACCATTAAAGACCATTAGCCCGATGATGATGCCAAAGCTGAAGGAAAAAATGATGATGAGCAGTGATGCCAAAATAGATACCATCATCAAGGCAAATAGCGAAATGGGCAGGCCAAATATGACCGCCCGTTTCCGCATATTTCTATAGACTTCAAACTTCTTCACTACACTACGATGCCTATGAGATAGGTGAAGATTCCAACTACCGCGCCTGCGATTAAAACAAATACCAAGACTCGCGTGATTCCTTTTTTGAGGTCTGCGTTTTCACCAAAGAAATGACCTGCATTAAAAAGGAATCCAATAAGGAATATGACCCCTAAGATGATTGGGAAAATGGCTCTGATGGTATCGGAAACATCGTTGACCGAATCTTCAATACCACCAATCTGTGCAAAAAGCGATGTGGATAAGAGCGAAAGAAAGCCCGCCAAATAATATGTTTTTTTCATAACGAATGGGTTTAAATTTTTGGTTCATTTTCGTTATGTGAAATTTACATATATTTGAATATAAATAACTGAAAATCAAATATTTGTGAATAAAATATTATTTGATATTATTTAGTTTTCGATGTTATTATTTGACATCAAATTCTATGAAATTTTGAAGTGGAACTGTTAATAAGAGAAAAATTGAAAATGAAAAAGTGGCTCAAAAACGTCAGTTTTATGATTTTGCTTCTCAAAAGTTGCATCTTTTTGGGTCAGGATTTGGATGAGAAAAAAATCATCGTAATTGACCCTGGCCACGGCGGAAATGATTCCGGTGCAATTGGGGTAAATAACTTAAAGGAAAAGAGTATAACCTTGGAAATAGCAAGGTTGATTTCAGAATTGGCCGAGAAAAACCACAATAAAACTGTGGAAATTTATCAAACACGTTATAGCGATACCTTAATTTCTTTAAGTGATAGGGGCAAGCTGGCCAAAGTTCTAAATGCAGATTTGTTCCTGTCCTTGCATTGCAATCATTCGGATAATCCTAATGCTCGTGGTGTAGAAATCTATGTGTTCAATCAAAGGTCGAAGTTTTTGGATGAAGCAACTTGGTTGGCGTTTCAATTACAAGCTGATTTGAATGACAAGTTGGGATTTGAAAGTAGAGGCGTAAAGTTTTCCAATTTTCAGGTGCTTCGGGAAACGAAGGACTTTATGCCATCCGTTCTATTGGAATTGGGGTTTTTAAGTCATCCTAAAGAGGAAAAATATCTTGTAGTCACAAAGAATATTACACTCTTGGCGAACATCATATTAAAATCAATAAACAATTAATCAATGAAAGAACTATCTCAAAAAATTTTACATAGTCTTAAAGCAATTTCAAAAACGACATAGAAGTAATAATTTCTTATATCAAAATGTCTATTTGATTGAGAACGGGATTATATAGGTCAACCGTATTGTCTGGTGATTCAATAGATAGAATTAAACTGTACCTGACTTGACTATTGTAACGCAACAATTTTTTTCTGGTACGCCACCAACCATTGACAGGATAAATGGCAACTTTATTTCTGGTAGCTAAGTCGGCAGCGGTGCCTTTCCAAATATCTTTATGCACAGAGCCCTTATCCCGAACTTTATTTCCGATAATCCAACTTTCTCCGGAATACGAACCATTTTGGTCTTCTAATCTAGCTTCGCGATTTACTCTTTCCCGAAAATGTTCAATAGTTTCACCCGAATCAATCATTTTAAACCGCAGACCGTGAGATTGATAGTAATATGATTTACTGTATTGCTTGTTGCCGGGGTTTGGTTCTATAAAATAACATAATGTGGCCGTAAGGGTTACTTCGCTATCAAATAATCCCGTTAGAACATCGGTAGGCCAAGGTAAACTGTGTAAATGCATTTGATTTGTTTTAACCGTACCATCATCAAGTATAAAAGGACTCAAAGATTCTTGCGCAATAAAGGTAAGTGAATTGTTTGCGCTTCTTACAGCTTTTTGAAAATCGGGAACGCCGTACCCAAAAGTTCTTAGAAGCCTGATTTGTTCTGTGTTGTTCAATTCCTGTATAGCCCTGTTACCAAGCATTTCATTTGTCCAATCGGCCGAATGAACAAGAAGGCCCTTTATGGTTTCTGGCCATAATGTGGGATATTGCGAAGTTAGCATTGCTGCATACCTAGAGGCCAAAGCTGTAGCTCCACTGGTATCACCAAAGCTGGAAAGAGGTTCGGTTCTAAAATTTTTTCCAACGGAAAGTACTCTTAGTGAATCTGGGTCGATTATACCTCCGTTATGAATACCATAATTGCCACCTTCCATAACCAGTTCTGGCTTTAGAGCCCAATTGTTTTCCCACATTACTGAAGTGCTATTGCTTGGTGACATACCACCTGCAGGTACTAAAGGTGTTGCTCCATTAAATTGACCTTGGTCTATGACGGTTTTTTGGGTAAATGAACCAATGGTAAGTGCATTGAAGGCCTGTGCAGGGTCGTGTATAGATTCTTCAAAATTCTTTTGTGGATATTCCGAAATATTAAATATCACGGTATTTCCGCTTGAGACACAGAACAGTGATTTGTCATCAGTTGTACCTTCCTCTCCAAAAGCAATTTTATCTACGGAGCTTGACCACGATGATGGTTTACCTTTGTCACGTCCATCAGTAGCAGTTACCGCCATTGCTAATACTCGCTTGTTGGTAGGGTTTAGAATTATTGCCCTGGCAATGGCTTCTTCCGTTACTGCACCATATAATTCAGGTTGATGCGGGTTGTTGGGATGAATTAATTTGATAGATTCAAGCCGATGGAATATTTCAATATTTGAGTTGTCCTGCAATAAATCGGTAAGGTCTCCATAAAGTGCAATTCCTGCCATTGGTGTTCCGTGGCCGTGGGGATGTGTGTCGGCATTTCCCCATTCAGGGTTTACGGAATCCATATTGTCTTCTGGGATAAAACCCTGTAGCAAGGAATGACCTCGGTTTACACCTGTGTCCAATAAGCAGATTATAACGGAATCATCAGTGGTTCTATCAATCGTTCTATTTCTTAGGTCCTCAACCCAATCGTTGGCATCATCGTTATTTAATCCTGTGAAAAAATCAGCAGCTTCTTTGGGTTTTCTTAATTCTGCTAGTTTATCAGTATATAACAGAGTAGTTGATAGTTCTCTTGCTGTACCTCGAATCATTCGAACAATGTGCTCTGGGAACAACAATCTCCGTTCAGCAACCACAATTACATTATCTAAGAGCATATTTATCATCTCCTCATCTTCACGGATGTCGTTTTGTGAGTTGTCTCGTCGTAACCAAACTTCCCACCAAACTTCTTCATCGAGACCAGGAAAATCGATTTCATCCTCTTGCCAAAAACTTGCCAAAGTAGCCTGCTGTATATTAGCAATATTATTGAGCAGCTTAGTGTTTCTAGGGTTACCGGAATCACTGTCCTTCTCGGGATCTAGATAAGCTTCGATTTTTCTCAGGAATTTGGATATTCCATTGGTGTTTAAAAACACACAAGCCCTGTAGCGTTCGTGTTCCTGACCGTCAATTATGACTTTTTCCAATTTTGACGATACAAAACGATGGTCGCCACTTCTACCATCTTCAAAACTATCAAAGGCCAAAAGGCAATCCTTTTCAGAAATAAACTCCAGATATACAAAATCCATATCTGTATTTTGCCTAAAGGCCATTTCAGCCATTTGAAGCTGGTTGCGCAACGCATTTCCGTGAGTGTTTCTATTTCTCCCAATTGGAGTTACTCTATCCCGTCCTGTGCTTGGGCTTGTATAAGACTCGGTAGATGCATACCCAGAAAGAATTATGTGTTCTAAGTTTCTAGGCATTTATAAATTAAAACTTGGTCTTTTTATTTTGGATAAATTTAAAAAGAGTAGCGGAAGACACTTTTTCTGTGTTTTGTACAATCATCTCCTTAATTGCATCCTTACAAGCATTGGAAACGTCCGCAAAACTAAGTCCTACAGCCTCTTTGGCAAGTGCATTCACGGTTTTGCCTTTGGCAAGCGAGTACCCCTTTAACTGAACTTTGATGAGTTCGGCAATTTCCTTGCTGCTTGGTAAAGGATATTGTATAATGTCATCGAATCTCCTGAATAACGCCTTATCAAGAGATTCAGGAATATTGGTAGCGGCAATCAACAAACTATTCGATTGGTCTTTCTCAATATTCATTAAAAAACTGTTTAGAACACGCTTGATTTCCCCGACATCGTTACCATAGCTGCGATTTGAACCTATGGAATCAAATTCATCAAACAGGTAAACCGCTCTATGTTGGTACATCGAATCAAATATCAATTTAAGCTTTGCTATAGACTCACCCATATAGCGACTAATCAATCCATCCAAACGGATAATGAACAATGGAATTTCCAAGTCGCCAGCAATTGCTTTGGCCGTCATTGTTTTTCCACAACCAGGAGGGCCAACTAGCATTAATTTTCGCCTTGGTTCTAAATTATGCTGTAAGAGCTGATCAAATTTCAGTTGTTCTGAGAGAATACGTTCAATAGCTTCCGAAACTTGTTCGGTCAAAACCATATCCTTGGTTTTGATATGTGGTCTATAAACTTCTAGTAAATCCTTTAACTCTCTTTGGGCTTCATTTACAGGAAGAATTCTTGTTTTTGAAACTGAATCGACTTTTCGCTTTGACTTGATTTTTTCAATCAAGACCTTCAATTCCTCAGCAAGTTTTGTATGCCCTTTTTTGGCTTCAGAAGCGGCAATTTGCATTGCGGTGGTGTAAAAACGATTATCGTCTTCGTCACCAAAACTTTGTAATAATGCCTTTATTTTTTCTGCCGCTGCCAAATTATTTTTAACAAAAATAGTAAAATGAAAATTTTAATTCTCTAGCAATTGCATATTTATTTTCTCTTATCCCCAGCCGCCTTATCAAAAGCAATCAAATTAAAGAGTTCACGCATCCGGCTTCGGACACGATTGCCGTAGCGTTCTTCCAGTTCTTCGGCGTTAAGGTTAGTGGTGGCGTGGGTCTTGATTTTTCGCTTGGTGGAAAGGTAAAGCTCGTAGCGTGATAAAAGTACTTCGCCCATTACGTTCAAGTCCTTGCCATAAAATCGGCCAGCAGGTTCAACTCCCAAATCGTCAAAACAATAGAATTTGGTATTGCCATATTCCTCGACCGTTTTAAAGCCCAAATGGTTAAACCCAAAGGTTACGTTTCGGCAGGGAATCACTTCATACGGACGTTGTAAGGGTACGATATGCCGTAATAATTTCATCAGGCTTGTTTTTCCGCATCCCACAGGGCCGGAAAGCAGTATGCCCTTGTCAATATCAATGCCATTTGCGTTGCAATATTCCTTGTCTTTGATAAAGTAGGAACAGAGCTTCAAGAGAATATCTCTGTCCTCATCATAAATCCTAAACTTTTTGCCGAACAACAGCTTTCCTTTGGCATTCAGGTAAATTATGATTTTAGGAAAATCGTACACTATGCTTTTCCCGTCGAATGTTCCGATCGAATATTCCACGCTACCTTCTGTGATTTTAGAGGGGTTGTCCATAGTCTTTTGTTTTAGTGGTACGCAGGTTGTCCTTGATTTGGGATGCTTGTTTTTTGTTTGGTTTGTTTTCGGTGTCGAACAGTTCGGTACGGTCCATCCAGTTGATGGCCACCGCACGCCAGTCACGAATCGGTTCCCCATCGCCTGTTTGCCAATTTCGATCAGTATAGTGCTGATAGAATTTTTCCGCTTCATCGGCATCAAAATTCTTTTCCTCAAAAAAATCAGTGACGGCCTGACAGTCCTTTGGCTGTTTTATATAGTTTTCCTCTTTGGTATTGTTTGTATTAGATACCAATGCTTGTCCGCTGGTGGGACGGTGCGGGTTCACTACCTGTCCGTTTTTGGGATGGTTGTGTCCTCCAAGCGGTACACCTCTGGGATAGTACTGTTCCGCAAGCTGTTCTAAAATGGGATTGTACTGTCCCGCATCCGGTTCATCACTTGTCCCGATAATGGACATCTTCACTTTGCTGCCCTTGTACGGATTGTTTGAAGGAAAATAGGAGAGGTATTGCCAACCGTCCAAATCGACGATGCATCTGTGGTAGGTAGATTTTGAGCCAATCTTGGCCACACGCATCAGCTCTCGGCGGTTCACGTAGAACTCTTCGGCAAAACGGTTGCTGTTCCATTCCTGGAACAGGGCCATATACAGGCTGATATGGGTCGGGTTTAGGCGGTCATCAAAATAGAACTTTTCAAAAGCCGCATTGAGTAGCTTTATGTAGTTCATCGTTTACGGATTTAGACCGTGGTGCACACGGTTAGCATCCATAACCTTTTGAATTTCCTCGGCATCGTAGTAGATTATTCCACCAACCTTTGTATAGGGCAATGTGCCATTGATGCGTAGGTTTTGAAGTGTTCCCGGACTGACTTGAAGTAAGTCCATAACCTCGGATGATTTAAGGTATTTCTTGAGCCTGCCCTTCGATTGTTTGGCAAGCAGGTTTTTGATGTCATCGAGCAATTCCATTTTGAACTCCCGAAGGTCGTCTGTGGTTATAATACTTGTTGGCATAATAGAACGGTTTAAAAGAAAGGGACTGCCGCTTTGCTTTCAACTAATTTGACAGGCCCTGACCCAATTTGACTTTCGTTCTACAAATTTGATATGGATTATTGGATTTTCTTCCCCAGTACGACCGTACTACGGTCAAAATTTAACATCTTGAAATTTGGTATGCTTTGGTGCGGTTTGATATAGTTGATGCCGAAATTTATACTTAAATCGAACTGAATTTTATGGACATTCGCTGAAAACCAAAACACCGTAGTTCAACCGTAGTACGGTAATTTTTTAACATTTAGATTTGATAAGAAAACAGCTGGAAAATGATATTATTTCTCGCTTTTATCCATTTCGGAAAGAAGGGAAGTGGATAGCTCATCGAGGAAAAGGGTTCGGCTTTTTTTCCTGTATTTGATGTCTTGATAAGTTTTGTAGATGTCTTTCGGCTCAACATCAAAAATCTGGCTTAAGTAATCTGAAATTTTAACAATACTCAGATTGTTTTTAGCGCCAAGCCCTTTAGCGTGAAGCGCATAAATGAGTTCCACATAGTCTGTATTGCTGAACGGCCAATGCATTTTTTCGGTGTGAGATAATGAAATCTCATTTCCATTCAACCCATTCTTCAATTTATTTTGCTTGTCCACTAAATATTTGGTTAGGGACTTGTAGGCATTGTATTTGCCGAGCAACATATCTCTTGCTGTACAGAATTCTGGGTCTTGAAAATAGAATTTTGAAAGTGTGATATGATACCCATTGAGATAATCACGAGTGTAATACTCTTTATCAAAATGCGTCTGCCCTGATTCGATGTATCTTCCGAAGTCCAGATTATAGAGAAAGAATCGATTGAGTTTGTTGCTTTTCTTTTTGACGGATTTGAGCTGCCTTTTTAAGTCGATTTTCGGGAACTGAATTTCAAACGAATGGATTTCGGAATAGTAGATTAACTCAACGAGAGGGACTTGTTTGGTTACTTTAAAAAAATGGATTTCGTCTTGAATGGATTTGAAGCCTTGCGACAGAACCTCTTTTTTAAGCAAGCTTAATGAATCACGGCAGAGCCCAATGGAACGGTGTGCCCTTTCAAGGATGCTCTCGTTTTGAAGTTTTATATCATCAAGTTCTTTTTTTAGTCGCTGTGTTAATAATTGAAAGTCCATAAGCAGGTGTATTTTGATATGAAACCATAGAAATGGGATTTAGTTGATGCGGTTGGTTAGATGATATCATAGTCCTGCAAAATGATATAAATGAACGCCACAGGTCATTAAATTTGTGGCTCATTGGTGTATTTTATGGAACTCTCACTAAAATAATTTTACTTCATAAACGTACAAGGAAAACTTGCCGTATTTAATTACGGAACGAGCCGTATTTTTCTACGGAAACTCTGAGAGACAATGAATATGCTTAGGTCTTAAGAGAGGTAATTTAATTATCTTTTTTTGCGAAACCGCTTTAAAAATTCACGACGGTTCTTCACACCGGTTTTCTTGAAGATATTTGAGGCGTGTTTTGATACGGTGCTTTCGGCAATGAAAAGTTCCTCGGCAATTTTCTTATAACTAAGATTGCTAAGAATGGATAACGCAACTTCAATTTCCCTTCTCGTTAAATCCTCATAGATTATCTTGCGCTCTACAGATTCTTCGCGTTGTTTTTTCTTCAGGGCAAACACTTCATACATTCGGGTATTGTTTTCCAAAAAGTATAGATACCTATCTACCTCAATGGCTGTAATGGCAAAGAAGGCCAAGTTCATTACGGTAAAAGTTATCCATTGATAATCGCCTATCACGGTGCAAATTGGCAACAGAGCTATACTCGCTACGCTCACCATAGACAATTTGTTTCGCCTTAAAATAAACGCATTCGGATTGCTCGGATTTGAAATACGTCTATAGAAAATGATGAGAAATATAAACGCTATTAAGGATATGGGAATAGTAAAAAGAAAGCGAGCCGCATCCAAAGAGTCTGTCAAAAAATAAGGCATCAAAAAAAGGACAACATAGCTGCCACTCGCTAAAAATGCGAGATTTTTAATGGATGAGTTGAATTTCAATACGACGATGTCATATTCTTTATAGAGGTAGTAAACGATATATACGCATAACGCAATGGCCACGCCATACGTAATGATATATTGAAGGATGAATGGCCCTGGAAAGTTCTCTATGGGTAAAAATCCGCCCGTAGCATTGTACGTTATGAAAAGGATGCCGAGATATAAAAACCGTCGAAGGCTACTTCGTGCATTTCTTCTCGAAAAGTAAAATGTGAGCAATACAATGACCGTATCTATTAAAAGATAAAAGAAAGTTGTCCAATGTATTGACGTGCCAAACATTTACTTTACTGGTCATTGCGCTCAAATTTGTTGGTTTCTAAATTTTTTGAAACATTGTTCCAATTGAAAATCTGTCCGTTCATAGCAATATAAACATCCGGTTTTAGAAGCTGTAATGAGCTCAGTGCATAGCCTAAATTAAATGGTGCATCTGTCTCTGCAGATGAACCTAAAATGAAAGACCCAACCAGTACGATGGTTTTATTCAGGTTGAGTTTTCCGATATATTTTGCGGTATCTTCCATTGTGAAAGTACCGTGAGTTATCAAAATTTTTGTCGCAGCAGATTCATTTATCTTGCAAACCAACTGCGCTCTGTCCTCATCTGTGATGGCCCTGCTATCCTTTTTGAACACACTTTTGATGGTGTAATCAAAATCAATATTGGCACTCTCAAGAAAACTTTGAATCGTGACATTTGATTGGGTGATTCCTTTACCATCTACATAATCCAGTCCTTCTATGGTGCCGCCGGTTGTAAGAATATGTATCATAAAATAGGACTTGTTGTGACCTATAAAGATAATGGAATTTGAGATACTGTAATTTGAAGTATTACCTTCTCAGAAGTTAATTACATTTTCCAAAGCATCATCTGCATCTTTATGAATGAAATTAGCTTGATAGTTAATGGTGGTTTTCAAATCCGTATGGCGATATAATTTTTGAAGCATAAGCGGGTGAATGTTGTCGCCTGCAATATTGCCAAAAGAGTGTCGAGCAATGTGCATCGTAACTTTTTTCTGGATGCCTGCTCTTTTCGCAATCTTTTTAAGGTGGTCATTGAATTTTTTGTTCGCTACTTTTTTCTTTCGATATATGTCTTTCGCATCAGATAAGTCGGCTTTTTTCATTTCGGAGAAAACAAAGTCATCATCATTTACTCTTTCCTCAACATACTGTAATAAGATTTTTTCAACTTTAGCTGGAATTTTAAGCGACAGTAACTTTGAATTTTTTCCCATTCTATAATTCAATCGCCCATCATAAATCTCGGACCATCTTATAAACAACACATCTGAAACACGCATTCCAGCAAAATAGAAACTGAACAACCAAACATTTAATGAGTGTCTTTCCATATCAGTTAGTTCAGTAACACTTTCAAGGGCTTTTATTTCTTTACTTGAAAGCCCTGTTTTTGTGGTTTCGGGAAATTTGATTTTAAACTTATCCTTTCCAAAGGGATATATTTCCTTGCTAACAACCTTATCTCGAATAGCTCTATTAAATAGTAATCGTATCAAGACCATTACATTCATTGCAGTAGTTTCAGTTAATGAGCAAGAACCTTTTAAATGAATCTTAAATTTTTTGAGAAAGCGCTCATCGATTTCTTGAAAAGTCAAATGTCGGCCAGAGCAATATTTTTCTATATAGCTTACCCAAGCTGAATCTGTAGAATGGCGATTGATTTTCTTTTCGGCCTCTAAGGCTTCAAGATGCTCGTCAGCAAAATCAAAAAATGTTAAGCTCGAAGTTGGCTTGTATATTTCTTTTTTGATTTGTCGAGCAGAAGCAGCTTTATTATCCGTCTGTAGTGCAATAAGCCCTTTTCTGGCTTCGGATAGTTTGGAAGCTATCAAATTGTTTAGACTTTCAGCTTCAGAATGCGATTTTTTTACCTTTAGGTTTTTAGAGTCCCAATCCTCTAATTCAATATAATGACCTATATGTTTGTAAGTTGAACGACGGTCTTTGGTTATCCTTATCGCAAGCGGAAAAAGCCCTTTTGCGTTAGGCTTTTTGCGAAGTATTATTTTTGCACTCGTTGACATTTTGAACCTGTTTTAGATACGAAAGCCAAATCAGGTACAACATTTTGTCAAAAATTCACTCTAAAGATACGTCTTTACTACGAATTTTGGGTACAACATAGGTACAACAAATGTTGATATTAACTGATATTAATTGACTTTAAATAAAATGATGAAAAACATAAACAATTGAAAATGAGTTTATTTATGCTTTATTGGTGCAATATATACCAGACTTAGGATCTAGTGCCGCAAGGTGTGCAGGTTCGATTCCTGTCATCCGCACTTCGAAAGAACAAAGAGCTTTCCATCGTGGAAAGCTCTTTTGTTTTATGCATAAGCAAGGCGATGATATTTGCAATTATTTTTGTAAGAAAAGAATGTTTAATGTCAAATATTGTTTAATTTTTATCGATCTTGTGTAGAACAAACCAAAATCAACTAACTTAATTATTGCAAAGATTATGTACAAGGAAATTTATTTGGTCGATGATGAAGACCTGGTGAATACTGTGAACACCATACACTTTAGGAGAATGGGGATGGAAGATCGGGTAAAGACGTTCACCAATCCCGAATTGGCCCTTGACGATCTCAGATATAGGGACAACCCTAACGTGAAAACATTGATTCTTTTGGACATCAATATGCCAGAGATGAGCGGTTTTGAGTTCTTGGAATTTATGACACTTGAAAAATTTCCTGAGACCAACGAAGTCTTACTTGTAACTTCCTCCGAATCTGATGAGGATAGGCAAGAAGCCAAAAAGTTTAAGAAGTATGTAAAGGAATTTATCACAAAACCTTTGCGCATAGAACATTTGGAGGACTATCTTCAAAGTTCATATAAATAAGGAATACTTCGTAAGCAGTTCGTTCCGGAGCATATTTTTCCATCTTGGCAGCCCACCCCAACTTGCCATAACAAGTTTACTTGTTAAATATTGTAGCGGTGAAGCAGAAACAGATTCTTATACACAACAAGGTCGAGAATGTCGAAGATCGGGGAGATGTCGTCTGGGCAATGGACCAGGATTATAAACTGACGGCCTTCAACAATTCTTTTGGGGAAAAGCTCAAGAAAGAGCAATTGGGTAAACCGGCAAAAGGGATGGACCTTAGGTCCATATACGAAAAGAGCATTTTTTTCAGCCCGTGCAGGCAAGGTTGCGAAAAAGCACTCAAACGCTATGCCACCACGGCCAAGCATACTTTTGAGGAACATGGTAGGACCTATGTCCATGAATTCTCCTTCCAACCCTTCATGGATGTGTCGGGTGAGGTTGCCGGATGTTGCATATGGCAAAAGGATATTACGGAAGAGGTGGGCAATATCCATAAGTTATGGGACAGCGAACGGAAATATAGGGAAGCACAGCGAATCGCAAATGTGGGGCACTGGGAATGGGACATGATCAAGGACGAAATTATTTGGTCCAACCAACTGTACCACATTTTTCATCAGAACCCGGAGGAATTCAAAGCTACATATGCCTCGTTGATTGACATTATCCATCCAGAGGATAGGGAGCCTTTTCAAAAGGACGTGGATATGAGCATACAGAGAAATGCCTTACACGACATCGTACATAGGATCATTGTTGGTGATGGAGAAATAAAATATGTGCACCAAAAAGGACGTACATTTTATGATGAGCTTGGCAATCCCGTGAGAATGGCGGGCACTACCCAGGATGTCACCTTGGAAGTAATGACCAAGCAACAAATAGTTCAACAAAACAATGAACTGCAAAACTTTATAAGGATCATATCGCACAATTTGCGGGGACCCATATCCAATCTGTTGATGTTGTCCAAGATATACGATTGGGGCAAGGACCCAATGAACGATGACATCGTAAGAAAGATAGAAAATACCACAGAGGCATTGGACCAGACCATAAAGGACCTCAATCTTTCCTTGTCCCTTAAAAATGCCGATAGGGAACAGTTCAGGGAAATCAAGTTGACCGATGTTATGAAAGATGTGGATGGTCTGCTCTCCGAAGAGATCATTCGTACGAAGGCAACCGTCAGCACCGATTTTTCCCAAGCAGAAACCATATTTGGCCTTAAGAGCTATATGGTGAACATTTTCTATAACCTGATCCTGAACGCCATCCACTATGCCAAGGAAGGTGTGCCCCCCATCATCCAATTGGTCACGGAAGAGAACAATGGTTACATTATTCTAAGGGTGTCGGACAACGGGATCGGTATGGAACTCACCCCCGAGAAGGAACGCAAGATCTTCAACATGTATGGAAGGCTCAGCGGGGCTACCGAAGGAAAGGGCCTTGGACTTTATCTGGTAAAAACCCAAGTGGAGGCCATGAACGGAAAAATTGGGGTGTTGAGCGAGAAGGAGGTAGGTACCACTTTTATTGTTCACTTCGAGAAGCAGCACTAAAAATTCTTTTGAAAGGGCAAATGGTCCAGATCCACGTTTCCGCCGGAAATGATCACCCCGATTTTTTGGTTCTTAAATGCTTCTTTTTCCCTGAGGATGGCAGCTAGGGCGACCGCACTTGAAGGTTCGCAGATGATTTTCAACCGTTCCCAGATCAATCGCATGGCCGAAACGATCTCATCTTCCGTGACCCGGATGATTCGCTCCACATGTTTCTGGATGATGGGAAAATTTCGATCCCCCAATTGGGTCTTCAGGCCATCGGCAATGGTGTTGCTGGTGGTGTTTCCTTCAATTGTCCCACTTAGCAGCGACCTGTAAGCGTCATCCACTTCAAAAGGTTCCCCCCCAATCGTTTTGCACCCATTTCCAAAATAGGCAACAGCAAGCGCAGTGCCTGCAATCAGCCCGCCACCACCAACAGGGGTGATCACGTGATCAAGGTCTGGATGCAGTTCCAATAACTCCTTGCATGCGGTCCCTTGTCCCAAGATCACCGCATCATCGTTGGAGGGATGGATGAAGGTGGCACCGTATTTTTCTTCAATTTCTTTGGATTCTTTTTCTCTCGCCGCCAAAGTGGGCTCACATTCAACCACAAGTCCACCGTAACCCCGAACCGCATCTTTTTTCACCTGTGGCGCATTTTTGGGCATCACAATGTGGGCCTTTACACCGAGACTTTGTGCTGCCAGGGAAAGGGCTTGGGCAAAGTTCCCAGAGGAATGGGTGACCACCCCGTTTCGTTTTTGTCCTTCGGTCAGTTGCATGATGGCATTGGCCGCCCCCCGCATTTTAAAGGCACCCATCCTCTGGAAATTCTCACATTTGAAGAACAATTGGGCCTCGGCCATTTCATCCATCAAATGGGAAGTCAGCACGGGGGTATTGTGGATAAACGGCTTTATCCGTTCGTGGCAGTCAATAAGTTGTTGTTTGTCCATAGATAATCGGACCGGTAAATGTCAGGTCTGGGCATAAAGATAGGGACAAGACATTAATTATAGGACGATACATTTTGCTCTTCCTCCTCTTCCTCTATCTTGGAAGAATTTCCTTCCATTCCCAGTTCCGGAATGACCAATAAGGGGATTTGGGTATGAAAAGCGGTTCTTTTGATGATGGGCTCACGGGTCATTTTTTCCATATAGCTGTGCTGATAGTTCAGCATGGCCAGCAAGTGGATGTCCAGTTCTTGGGAGAACATTTCCAGTGTATGTGAAACCGAGTTGAGCTCGGAAACCGTATGCACATAATGCTCCATATCGCCCAAATATCTCCGTAGCATGTTCAGATTAAATTGTTGGAGCTCCGTGAGGGCCTTGATCTCATACTGCACGTGCACGATCCGGATGGTGGCACGGAACATTTTTGCGATTTCGATCAGGGGCGATAGTTCCGAAGTGGTATAAAACCGGGTAAAATCAGTGGCGAAGGCGATCTCGGTGGGCGTGACGAACTCAAAATGATGGGGAATGGCCAGAATAGGGCATTTTTTGGCACTTTTAATTATACGTACCGTGTTGCTGCCCATGAAAACCTCATCCACACCCGAAGCGCCCTTGGTGCCCGTGACCACTAAATGAATGCCCAAGGTGTCCACAATGTCTTTGACTTCTTCTACCAAAAGATTGAACGAAGAGATGGTTTCAAAGCTGTGGTTGGTGTTCCCATATTTGTTTTTGATCCTGGCAATGGTCTTCTCCAGACCTCTTTCAGAGGCATCCCTAACGGCATCCACTATACGGACACCATCCACCATTTTGGCCATAAAACGGCTGCTCGGGATCACTGGCGTATAGGTGTTCAGCAGATAAAAAGTACAACGCTTGTTGCGGAAAAGCTGGATCGCATAATCAATGGCGTTCCAGGCATTTTCCGAAAAATCCGTGGGTATGAGAATCCTTTGCATCTGACGAAATTTTTAGATGCGATAAAATTACCTTTGTGGCGATGGGGATACTATGACAATTATCAGGTTTTGGGGAAGCCCTCAAAAACCTGCCACCATTTCATTGAGTTTGCGCTCATCCTTGATACCTATTTTTTTGCCGGAGGTACGGATAAGCCCTTTTTTCTTGAACTCGGAAATGATCCTTATAGCAGATTCCGTTGCGGTGCCCACGACATTGGAGATGTCCTCCCTGGAAAGGGTAAGGGCCAAAAAGCCGTCCTTGTCCTCCCCAAAATTGTTTTTGAGGTACAGAAAGGCCTCGGCTACACGTTGTTTCACGGTTTTTTGGGAGATGTTCACGATCACATCGTCCGCTTCCTTCAAGTCGTGCGCCATGTGCCTCAACACCTCCAAGGTAAAGTTGGGGTTCCGTTGAAGGGTATGGGTAATGCTTTCTTTGGGAATGAAACAGACTTCCATATCGCTTACAGCGACCGCTGAAAGGTTGGTGCTTTCCTCGGCTATTACCGAACGCTGGCCAAGGACCTCGCCCTTCGTGGCCAATTTTACAATTTGGTCCTTGCCATTGGCACTCAGCTTGGAAAGTTTGGAGACTCCGCTGCGCACACAATAGACGCCGTTGAGCTTTTCGCCCTCCTCAAAAAGGGATTGTCCCTTTTTGATGGTCTTTGTGGTCTTGGAGTCGGATACTGTTTTCAACTCCTCCTTGCTCATGGCCCGTAGGGAATTGAACTGTCTTACAATGCAATTTTCACATCTGCTTTCCATGTGGATTAGTTTACCTGAGAGGACAAATTTAAGGGGTGGTGATTGGGTATAAACTGATAAATATCATATTTTTATGAGGAATCGTATTACAACTTTGTGCCCAGGTATAAAGCAAATGTTCAATGATGGCAAACACGACCTGTTACCATTGTGGGGATGAGTGTGGAAATGGTGCGGTGCATTTTGATGATAAGGAGTTTTGTTGCAATGGCTGCAAGACCGTGTATGAAATTTTCACCTCCAACGGCCTATTCGCTTATTATGAGATAGAGGCCAAGGCCGGGACCACGCCCAATGAGATCACCAAGAAATATGATTTTCTGGACAACCAGGAAATCGTGGGACAGTTGGTGGAGTTCAACGAAGAAGGGGTGCAGGTGGTGAACCTGAGCATTCCCACCATTCACTGTAGCTCCTGCATTTGGGTATTGGAAAACCTGAACCGTTTGCACAAATCCATCACGGCCTCCCAAGTGGATTTTCCCAAAAAGACCATCCGTGTCACTTACAGGACAGCCGATTTTTCCCTGAAGACCTTGGTGCTCTTATTGGGGAGCATTGGGTACGAGCCCTATATTTCCTTGGAAGAATACAATAAGAAAAGCCATAGGGTGGACCGCTCGCTTATTTATAAGTTGGGGGTCGCAGGTTTTGCCTTTGGCAATGTGATGCTGCTTTCCTTCCCGGAATATTTTGAGGTGGAGGAATTCTGGCTGGACCAATACAAACCCGTTTTCCGTTGGTTGATGTTCGCATTTTCCCTGCCCGTGGTCTTCTATGCCGGGCGGGATTACTTTACGGCTGCTTATAAAGGACTTCGGACCAAACTGCTCAATATCGATGTGCCCATAGCACTGGGCATTCTGGCGCTTTTTATACGGAGTACTGTCGATATCATCTTCGATTTGGGTGCCGGGTTTTTCGATAGCCTCACTGGTTTGGTGTTCTTTCTGCTGTTGGGGAAATTCTTTCAGCAGAAAACCTATGCCTACCTCTCTTTTGAGCGCGACTACAAATCCTATTTCCCCATGGCGGTGACCCGTTTGATGCAGGACGGCAAAGAGGAGAACGTACAGGTCTATAAAGTGGATGTGGGGGATAGGATCCTGATTCGAAGCCACGAAATCATTCCCGTGGATTGTGTGTTGATCAAGGGAGCAGCGCAGATAGACTATAGTTTTGTGACCGGGGAGTCCGATGCGGTCCACAAACAATCTGGCGACAAGCTGTTCGCCGGGGGAAGGCAGATGGCCGGAATTTTGGAAGTAGAGGTGCTGAAGTCCGTTTCACAGAGCTACCTGACCCAGTTGTGGGGCAACTCCGTTTTTTCCAAGGACAGGGCAAGCCAGTTCCAAACCTTGACGGACAGCATTGGCAAGCGCTTCACTGCCGCCGTTCTCACCATAGCCATCTTGGCCACTGTTTTTTGGCTGGTCTATAGACCCGGTATGGCCCTAAATGTGTTTACGTCCGTTTTGATCATTGCCTGCCCTTGTGCTATTGCGTTGGCTGCCCCTTTTACACTGGGCAATATGCTCCGCATCTTTGGGAAACACAAGTTCTACCTGAAAAATGCAAGTGTCATAGAACGATTGGCCAAAATCGATATGGCCATTTTTGATAAAACGGGCACATTGACCACCAATAAAAAGGATACCATTCTCTATGAAGGGATGGAGTTGACCCAGGAGGAAACAGCCTTATTGAAAACCACGCTCAGGGCATCCAACCATCCCTTGAGCCGATCGCTGTACGATATACTCAAGTCGAATGCCATTATGACCTTGGATGAATTCCAGGAACATACAGGCAAGGGACTGGAAGGAAGGGTGAAAGAGCATTCCATCAAGGTAGGTTCAGCGACCTATGTCGGAAAAGAACCGTCCACCCATTTGGCCGACACCTCGGTCTATGTGAGTGCGGACGAGGACATCAAAGGCCGTTTTGTGTTCAAGAACACCTACAGGGAAGGAATAGACCGAGTTTTTGAAACGCTCGAGCAGCATTTGGAACTGGGCATTCTTTCCGGGGACAATGATGGTGAACGACACCAACTGCAAAAGCTGCTTCCGCCAAAGACCCAAATGCTTTTCAACCAAAAACCCGAGGATAAACTGGAATATATCAAAGGATTGCAGGAGGGGCACAATGTGCTCATGGTGGGCGATGGGCTGAACGATGCAGGGGCCTTGGCGCAGAGCAATGTGGGCATTGCCATATCGGAGAACATCAATGTGTTCTCGCCGGCCTGTGATGGCATATTGGATGCTTCACGGATGTCCCTGTTGCCCAAGTTCATCCACCTATCACAAAGATCCATTCGGGTCATCAAAATGAGTTTTTTGCTCTCCCTGTGCTATAATGTGGTCGGAGTGTACTTTGCCGTGACGGGCCAGTTGCAACCGGTCATTGCGGCTATTTTGATGCCCTTGAGTTCCATCAGTATTGTGGTCTTTACCACTGTGGCGACCAATTTGTTGGGCAACGGATTAAAAAATCCTAAAAGCTGATATATGTCATTCTTTTCAACATACCATCACAGTAGTTTTACCCTCAAATTAAGGCAGGTATGAGTGTTATTTATGTGTTGTTGGCCATCAGCATTTCAGTGGCAGTGGTCTTTTTTGCAGCATTTGTCCTATCGGTCAGAAAAGGACAATATGATGACACCTATACCCCTTCGGTACGCATGCTCTTTGAGGATGAGGTAGTGGGGGAGACCAACGGACCCGATCAAATCAAACGGAAAAATCAAACAGAAAACAGTACAAACCAATAAATATGGAAATACAGCAATTCCGCTACGATAACAAAATCGTGCAAAAGTTCTTGTACGCCACCATGCTATGGGGCGTGGTAGGTATGACCGTGGGGCTTTTGTTGGCCTTCATGTTCTTGTTCCCGAATGTTACGGAGGGCATCCCGTGGTTGAGTTTTGGGCGTTTGCGCCCCTTGCACACCAATGCGGTGATCTTTGCGTTCGTGGGCAACGCCATCTTTGCGGGGGTCTATTACTCCACCCAACGCCTCCTCAAGGCTCGGATGTTCAGTGATTTTCTGAGCAATTTCAATTTCTGGGGCTGGCAGTTGATCATCGTGGCTGCGGCCATCACATTGCCCTTGGGGTACACCACTTCCAAGGAGTATGCCGAGCTGGAGTGGCCCATAGATCTCGCCATCGCCGTGGTCTGGGTCGTTTTTGGATGGAACCTTATCGGCACTATCCTCAAAAGAAGGCAAAGGCACCTTTATGTGGCCATTTGGTTCTATCTGGCCACCTTTGTTACCGTTGCGGTACTCCATATATTCAACAGTTTGGAGCTTCCCGTCACGGCCCTGAAAAGCTATTCGGTCTATGCCGGGGTACAGGATGCACTGGTACAATGGTGGTACGGACACAATGCGGTCGCCTTTTTCTTGACCACACCTTTCTTGGGGTTGATGTACTACTTCGTGCCCAAAGCGGCGAATAGGCCCATTTACTCCTATAGGTTGTCCATCGTCCACTTTTGGTCCCTCATATTCATTTATATCTGGGCAGGACCACACCACCTTCTTTATTCTTCCCTGCCCGATTGGGCACAGAACTTGGGAGTTGTGTTCTCCGTGATGTTGATCGCACCTTCATGGGGTGGTATGATCAACGGACTGTTGACCCTTCGCGGGGTATGGGACAAAGTGCGTACCGATGCCACGCTCAAATTTATGGTAGTGGCCATCACAGGATACGGTATGGCCACCTTTGAAGGTCCCATGCTTTCCTTGAAGAACGTAAACGCCATTGCCCACTTCAGTGACTGGATCATCGCACACGTTCATGTGGGTGCCTTGGCCTGGAACGGCTTCCTTACCTTTGGTATGGTCTACTGGCTGGTACCCAGAATGTTCAAGACGAATCTGCACTCCAAAGGACTGGCCAATTTCCATTTCTGGATCGGCACCTTGGGTATCGTGCTCTATGCACTGCCCATGTATGTGGCCGGGTTCACCCAAGCTTTGATGTGGAAAGATTTTAATCCCGATGGGACCTTGGTGTACGGTAACTTCTTGGAAACCGTATCCCAGATCATCCCGATGTATTGGATGAGGGCGATTGGAGGCAGTCTCTATATTTTAGGGGTGTTCGTGATGTTGTACAATGTGGTACGGACCATCAAATCCGGTAGTAAAGTGGAAGACGAATTGGTGGAAGCACCTGCATTGGCACGTGTTTCGAAAAGAAGGGTTGCCGGTGAAACATTCCACAATTGGTTGGAGAGAAAACCGGTGCAGCTGACCATTTTGGCCACCATTGCCATCTTGATTGGGGGAATCGTACAGATTGTTCCCACCATTTTGGTGAAATCCAATATCCCGACCATCTCCAGTGTGAAGCCCTATACTCCCCTGGAACTGGAAGGACGAGATCTCTATATCCGTGAAGGCTGTGTGGGATGCCATTCCCAAATGATCAGACCTTTCCGAAGCGAGGTAGAGCGTTACGGGGAATATGCCAAAGCAGGGGAGTTTGTCTATGACCACCCCTTCCTTTGGGGAAGCAAACGTACGGGCCCTGATTTGCTCAGGGTGGGTGGCAAGTATTCGGACAACTGGCACCTGAACCATATGTACGATCCGCAGAGTACATCCGCAGGCTCCATTATGCCTTCCTACGAATGGTTGGTAAGGGACGAACACGACAGGAGCAATGTGCAGGCCAAGATGGAAGCCATGGTGAAACTGGGTGTTCCCTATACCGATGAAGATATCGCAAATGCATCGCAGACAATGGCAGAGCAGGCGGAAAAAATAGAGAAAAGCCTATATGCGGACCCAGAGTTTGTGAAGACCTACGAGGCGGATAAAAAATATGCCGAGGAAAACGGGTTGGACTTTGTGCAGATGCGCGACCGTGAGATTGTTGCCCTTATTGCCTACCTACAACGGTTGGGTACGGACATCAAAATAAAGGAAACAGGGGAACTGCTATCAGAAAATAAAGACTAAAACCTAACAAAGCCATGTTGAAATTTGTAAAGAACCATATGGAGACCATCGACGGGGTAGCAAATTACCCCATGATCTCCCTGCTTATCTTCTTTGTTTTCTTCGTTCTGCTGTTTTGGTGGGTGTTCACCGCAACAAAGGAGCACATCAGGGAAATGGAGGAGCTGCCATTGGATAACAACGACCAACAACATAAACCATAATATTATGAGCACAAGAACACCTTGGTGGATACGCATACCCGTACTCTTCTTCTTGATCTTCGGATTGATGGAATATTTTATCGACTCCGGCGACCAACCGGCCATCATTGCATACCCGATCACACAGCTGTTCATGCTGTTGATCTTGATGATACTCATTGCCATAGAGCTCATTTTGAGTTCCATTGAAAATGTCATGTTCCAAACGCTCACGGAAGAGGGCAAACAGCGCTATCTGGCCAAAAAGAGCAAAAGAGTGGAATGGAAATGGGCAAAGAACCTTATGAAGAACCTTACCAAGAGTAGGGCGATGGAGCGTGAGGAAGAGATCATTCTGGACCATAACTACGATGGCATTCGAGAGCTGGACAATGTGTTGCCGCCTTGGTGGGTGTACCTTTTTTATGGAACCATCATTTTTAGCGTCATTTATCTGGTGAGGTTCCATATCATAGGGGACTATACCCAAAAGGAAGAATTTGAGCAGGAGATGGCCGAGGCAAGAATGGCCATAGAAGAGTACAAGAAAACAGCGAAAGATCTGGTGGATGCCAGTACAGTGGAATTTTTGTCCGATGCATCCGACCTGAGCGCAGGTGAAAAGATATTTACCTCAAACTGTGTGGCCTGTCACATGGCCGATGGTGGAGGGGGGATAGGCCCCAACCTGACCGACCAACATTGGATTTTGGGAGGAGGCATCAAGAATGTGTTCAATACCATTTCAGAAGGTGGCCGGGACGGCAAGGGGATGATTGCCTGGAAACAGAACCTGAAACCTGCGGAAATTGCCCAAGTGGCCAGTTATGTGCTTACATTGGGCGGTACAACACCGGCAAATCCCAAGGCCCCTGAAGGTGACATTTGGGTAGACCCAGATGCACCACAATCCTCCGAACCTGCTCCTGGACAGCAAGTGTCGGATACTACGGAAGTTGCCGTGGAGTGATCTTTGGATAGGGAAAACAGTCCGGAAATCTATAGAAAAATGCAATGGAAGAGAATTTTAGGGATTCCATAGGAACCATCACAAAAGAAGGCAAAAGGGCCTGGATATTTCCCAAAAAGCCCAGCGGTAGGTTTTATGACTATCGAAAGTACGTCAGTTACACCCTGCTCATCTTCTTGGTGGTGGCCCCCTTCGTGAAGATCAACGGACACCAATTTCTGATGTTCAATGTGCTGGAACGCCGTTTCAACATATTCGGACTTCCGTTTTGGCCCCAGGATTTTCACTTGGTGGTCGTGTCCATGATCATTGGGGTCGTTTTCATTGCACTGTTCACGGTGGCCTACGGACGTATTTTTTGCGGCTGGATGTGCCCCCAGACCATCTTTTTGGAAATGGTCTTCCGCCGTATCGAATATTGGATCGATGGGGACCGGGGCGCCCAGATGCGATTGGCCAAAGCCCCATGGAACAGGGAAAAGATCATGAAAAGGGCACTGAAATGGATTATCTTTTTCATCATTTCCTTCGTGATCGCCAATATTTTCCTGGCATATTTGATAGGAAGTGACAAACTCATCCGGTACATTACTGATGGACCCATGGCCCATATCGGCACCATGGTTCCCTTGCTGATCTTTACAGCGGTGTTCTACTTCATCTTTGCATGGTTCCGGGAGCAGGTCTGCATCATAGCCTGTCCTTATGGAAGACTTCAAGGGGTACTGCTGGACAATAAATCCATTGTAGTAGCCTATGACCATAAGAGAGGTGAGGCCGAAAACGGTCGCAAGAAGTTCAGAAAAAATGAGGACCGCGAGGCCCTTGGTTTTGGGGATTGTATCGATTGCTTTCAATGTGTCAACGTTTGTCCCACAGGAATAGATATCCGCAATGGAACACAGTTGGAGTGCGTGAACTGCACCGCTTGTATCGACGAGTGTGACCATATCATGGACAGTATCGACAAGCCAAGGGGACTCATTCGCTATGCAAGTGAAGACGAGATTACCAAGAAGGCCAAGTTCAGGTTTACCCCCCGCATGAAGGGGTATACAGCCGTCCTTACGGTCTTGATCGGTATTTTGATCGGGATGTTGTTTTTGAGGAATGAACTGGAAGCCAATATATTGCGGTTGCCCGGCCAGCTCTATGAGCGAAAGGACAATAACATCATCAGCAATGTATATACTTATAAATTGATGAACAAGACCACCAAGGATATCGAAGAGGTTTCCTTCAAGTTGATGTCGCACAAGGGCGAGATAAAAATGGTGTCCCAGGATCGGTTCACCGTTCCGGCGGAACAGCTTATTGGGGGAACCCTTTTTATAGAGATCAACAGCTCTGCATTGACTGGGGACAAGGACAAATTGAAGATAGGGATATACAGTGGGGACGAACTTATCGAAACAACGGTTACCCAGTTTTTGGCACCACGGAGTTACAACTAAAAAATCTATTGCAATGAAAATAAATTGGGGAACAGGGATTGTATTGGCATTTATCGGCTTTATTGCCTTTATACTCTATTTTGTGGTCAGGATGAGCACCGATGATAGGGCCAACCACGATTTGGTCACCGAAGAATATTATAAAAAGGAATTGACCTATCAGCAGGACATGGACGCTTCGAGGGCCGCGACCGAAATGGATGCCAATCTCAAAGTGGAAAAAACCGATGAAGGCCTGATGGTCTATTTCCCAGAACATTTTGATCCCAAGGAAATTACAGGCACAGTGTCCCTGTACAGACCGTCCAACAAGCATTTGGATACAGACTTTCCCATAAGTTTGACCAAAACACATTTGCTCATACCTGACAATCGTTTGGTGGGCGGTCGCTGGGACATTATCGTGAAATGGCAGTACGGCGGACAGGACTTTTTTCACAAACAGAAACTGATTTACTGATTATGCTGACATCGGCCTTGGTTCTGGGAATTTTGGGAAGTCTGCACTGCTTGGGCATGTGCGGCCCCATTGCCTTTATGCTGCCCTTGGACCAGACCAATAACTTTAAAAAAACAATCCAACTTTCCATATACCATACTGGAAGGTTGCTGGCCTACGGGACCATAGGGCTGATCTTCGGATTTTTGGGAAAAGGACTTTCCCTGTTCGGCATACAGCAAAAACTGTCCATAGGGATTGGAATCCTTATGATCATATTGGTATTGGTGCCGGGCAACTTTTTGAACGGGCATCGAATTTTTCGTCCTATCTATTCCCTTTTGGGAAAAGTCAAGTCCAAACTCGGGGCAGAGCTCAAGAAAAAGACCCCGGATGCCTTTCTAACCATCGGGTTTCTGAATGGTTTTTTGCCCTGCGGATTGGTCTATATGGCCCTGTTGGGTGCCACGGCCTTGGCGACCCCATTGCAGGGGGGGCTCTATATGGTGCTCTTCGGGCTGGGGACAGTTCCCTTGATGTCGGCCGTGGTCTATTCCAAAGGACTGTTCCGAAAGTCGATACGGGCAAAAATGCAAAAATTGGTCCCCATATTTGTGGTGATCATCGGTGTTTTGTTTATTGTACGTGGGCTGGGACTGGGGATTCCCTATGTGTCCCCCAAACCGGCACCGGCCCATTCGGTGACAGCCGGCATCGAATGCCATCAACCTTAAAAATCATCAAAAGTGAAAATAACAACAGCTGAAGAAGCGGTACGTATTGTAAAATCTGGGGACAGGGTATTTTTCCAAGGAGCGGCCATGACCCCGAACATGATCATTGATGCCCTTTGTGATAGGCACCAGGAGCTCGATAACGTGGAGATTGTGTCCATACACACCGAAGGGGAGGCCAGATATGCCAACGCTCCGTGCAATACCAGTTTTAGATTGAACAGTTTGTTCGTGGGCGGCAATGTCCGAAAGTTCGTGAATGAGTTCAGGGGCGATTATGTGCCCATTTTTTTGAGTGAGATCCACTTGCTCTTCCGCAGGAAGATCCTTCCCTTGGACGTTGCGTTCATTCAGGTTTCACCGCCTGATAAGCATGGATTTTGCTCTTTGGGGGTGTCGGTGGATGTGACCCTGCCCGCCATTGAAATGGCAAAGACCGTAGTGGCGCAAATCAACCCGCAAGTGCCAAGGAGCCATGGGGATGGGATCATCCACATCGATAGGATACATTTTGCGGTTGAGGTGGACCAGCCCATCCATGAGCACGAACCCACAGAAATCTCTGAAGTGGAACAACAGATTGGGGGGCATGTGGCCTCTTTGATCGAAGATGGGGCCACCCTCCAAATGGGTATCGGGAACATTCCAAATGCCGTGCTGTCCAATCTGGGCAACCATAAAAGATTGGGCATACACACCGAAATGTTCTCCGATGGGGTATTGCCGCTCATTCAAAGAGGGGTGATCACTGGGGAGGAGAAAAGGGTGAAACAAGGTAAAGTGGTGAGCTGCTTCGCTGTGGGTTCACGTGCCCTATATGATTTTATCGACGACAATCCTCTCTGTGATTTCAAAGAGGCGGCCTATACCAACGATACGGCCGTGATCCGAAAAAATCCAAAAGTAACGGCCATCAACAGTGCCATTGAGATAGACATTACAGGACAGGTCTGTGCTGATACCATCGGGAGCAGACAATTTTCGGGTGTTGGCGGACAAATGGACTTTATTAGGGGAGCTTCCCTTTCCGAAGGGGGCAAACCCATATTCGCCATGCCTTCCATCACGAATAAAGGAGTTTCAAAAATAGTTCCCTATTTGCAAAAAGGGGCAGGAGTGACCACCACCAGGGCCCACGTGCACTACGTGGCCACGGAGCATGGCGTGGTGGACCTTTATGGAAAAAACCTCCAGCAACGGGCCAATGCACTGATCTCCATTGCGCATCCCGACCATAGGGAAGCCTTGCAAAAAATAGCCTATGAAAGGTTCAATGGATAAAACAAGAAAATCAGAAATGAAAAAGGGGCAACTTTAGTTGCCCCTTTTTTGTCCGCTTGCGTAGTACCAATCAGTCGTGGAACCTTTAAATCTTAAAGGTTATCACTGGGGTTTTGGAATGATTGGCAATGTCTTCGCCTATACTTCCCATGAAAAAATGGGAGAGTCCCCTTCTACCATGGGTCGGAATGCCGATGAGGTCGGCAGGTATTTTTTGGCTATAGTTGAGCACTCCCTTTTCCACGGTATAATCGTTGTGGATATCGACGCCGAGGCCCAATTTGGCATCCTTCAGGAAGTTTGAGATCTTGGTATAGGCATCATCGGTGCTCAAGAATTCATCACCAGGAGTATTGATGTACACCAAATGGAACTCTGAATTGAGGAGGTCTGCCATTTCTTTGGCCTTTTTAAGGGCTGGAATGCTCTCTTCTTCAAAATCACAGGCAAAAACGAAGTTCTTGGTCTGAAAATCCTTGACATCCCCTTTGATGACCAACACGGGGACATCCGAGGTGCGGACCACACGTTCTGTGTTGGATCCAATAAAGATTTCTTCCAGGCCATCGGTGCCATGTGATCCCATGACAACAAGATCGGCTTTGTGTTTTTGGGCCACTTCGTTCACTTCGCTGAACACCTTGTAATGTTTGATCACAGGTGTAATGTTAATCCCTTTTAAATAGGGTTTCTCCAAGAATTCTGTGAACCTTTTTTCCCCAATCTTGATGAGGTGGACCACCTGCTCTTGGGAAATATATCCCGATTCAGCCATGATGGCTGGAGAAAGTTCCAACATGTGGAGCACCAATAATTCGGCATTGTGCTGCTTAGCTAGGGAAGCGGCCACCTTGAGGGCCTTTTCGGATTGGTCCGAAAAATCGACGGGTACGATTATACTTTTCATTTTTTTGCTTTTTTAGGTTAAACGGTCATGGAAAATATCCGGGTATCTGGTTGTTTTCGTTGCAATTTCAGGTCGAATGCCATGCTGATGTTCCTGATAAAGGGTTTTCCCTTTTCGGTCACATGGATGTGGTCTCTCCCCAGTTCCACTAAACCATCAGCCTTTAGTTCCGACAGGTTGTTGAGGATGGCATCAAAATCGACCGTTTCCTCTTCTTCGGTATTCCATTGGGTATTGAACTGGCACATGATGTTGAGAATGTGCTGTCTCAATATTTGGTCTTCGGGGCTCAGGATGTGTCCTTTAAAGATAGGAATAACCCCGTGCGAAACCAAATCTGCATATTCTTCAACACTTTTTACATTTTGGGCAAAACCGTACCAGCTGTCACTGATGCTGGAAACCCCCAGACCGATCATCAGTTTGGTCTTGGAAGGAGTGTATCCCATAAAGTTTCTGTGTAGGGTGCCGTTTAGGTATGCTTTGTACAGGTCGTCGGTTGGGAGAGCGAAATGGTCCATCCCCACATCCTTGTACCCAAATTGGGACAACATTCGCTTGCCCATTTCATATTGCGCACTTTTTTCCACCGAAGAAGGCAGGTCGGATTCCTTATAGCCACGTTGTCCGTTCCCTTTGATCCAAGGAACGTGTGCATAGCTGTAGAACGCGATCCTATCGGGTTTGAGGGCGTTGGTCTTCATGATGGTTTCCTCCACATTTGCACAATCCTGAAAGGGTAGGCCATAAATGATGTCGTGCCCTACCGAGGTATAACCGATCTGTCGGGCCCATTCGGTCACATTTTTTACATTTTCAAAAGGCTGTATCCGGTTTATGGCGCGTTGTACGGTCAGGTTATAGTCCTGCACACCAAAACAGACCCTTCTGAACCCTACGTCATAGAGGGCCTGTAGGTGCGCTTTGGTCGTATTGTTGGGATGTCCTTCAAAGCTGAACTCTATTTCTTGGGCTTTTTTACCTAGCTGAAGAATACCTTCCACCAATGTCCTTAAATGCTCTGGGGAGAAAAAAGTGGGTGTGCCCCCTCCCAAATGCAATTCTTTTATGATAGGTCTGGTGCCCAATATGTCACAATACAGTTCCCATTCCCTCAAAACATTATATATATAGGGAAGTTCCAGTTCGTGCCTTTTGGTGATGCGCTTGTGGCAACCGCAAAAGGTGCAAAGGCTCTCACAAAAAGGAAGGTGTATGTAAATGCTGATCCCTTCCCCAGAGCTTTCCTGAAATGCCCTAAGGATACTGGATCTCCATTGTTTTTCCGAAAAGCTGTCCAAGTCCCAATAAGGAACTGTTGGGTAACTGGTGTATCTGGGGCCGGGAACGTTGTATTTTTGAACTAGATGGCACATAGCTGTATTCCATTAGGTTGTGGGGTCAAAAGTAGTTTTGGGGAACAGCATAAAATATGATAATTGTCATGAACCTCCCGGGGCCGTTCCTTGAAGTGGGTTGCCAACTTGTCCAAATGGCCCATTTCATCATTCCTGCATGATAAAATTGATAGGGATGCTATACCTTACGCTGACGGACCTGCCGCGCTGCTGCCCTGGTTTCACTTGGGGCAAAAGGGACATGATGCGAACGGCCTCTTTTTCCAGCAATCTATCGGGTCCCCTTTTCTCGATATTGCTTATCCTCCCTTGGGAATCAATGACAAATTGTACATAGACCCTTCCGGTGATATGCATTTCCAGGGCATCGGGGGGATATTGGAAATTGTCCCTGATGTGCTCCTGTACTTTTTGGTTGAAACATTCCTTCCGCTGCGCTTGGGTGTCATAAATTTCGCAGCCAGGGAACACGGGCACATTTTCAATGATGGCAAAGGGAACCACGATTTCCTCTTCCACTTCCTCCACTACCACATCCTCTATCTTGACCATGGCGTTCTCAACATAGGTGTCCTGGCTACTTTCTGTGCTTTCGATCACTGTTTCTTCTACATCTTCCACGTCCTCCACAATCTCGATCACGTCAGGTGCGGCCAGAGGAGGAGGGGGAGGTGTAGTGTGTATGGCCTCGGTCATGGGGACATCTTCCTTGAGTTCGTCCACCAATTGGGCCACCTCGATGGCTTTGGATTCTTTTTCGTAGAATTTTACTTCAAGGGATTGCCATGTCACAAACAATACCGAAGTAAGGCCTACCATGAAATAAAGACTGCTATTACGCCCTATTTCAGCTTTTGGATTCTTTTTTGGTTTCATGACTTTTGCGATTTGACTATGTTAAAGATAGCCTCGTCACGAATCAAAAAACATGATAATGGTCAGGTTTGGAACCGGTTGTAACAGGTTTTATTGGCCAATATTACTTCTGTGGTTTTCCCAGATCAGTGCAGCGGCCCCGCAAATGGCGGCCGTTTTGTCCTCCATGCTGGATAGGAGCAGTTTTACCTTGCCCTTGTACACATCCAGTAGAAATCCATTGAAATATTTCTCCAAGGGCGTCATGATCCATTTGCCGCTATTGGTGAGCCCACCCATCAGGATGAAGGCTTCGGGTTGTGTAAAGGCAGTAAAATTGGCCAATGCCTGGGCCATGATCCTTGCCGTATAGTCAAAGGATTTTAGGGCGATTTCGTCGCCTTCCTCGGCAGCCCTGGTAATGTCCTCCCCATGCAGATCGTTGTAGGCCACATCCCTGAATCGGCTCTCCACCATATATTTGCTCTGCATAAAGGTGACGGTGCGCTTCAGTCCAGTGGCGGAGACATAGGCCTCCAATCCACCCCTGACACCAAGGCCTGTCAGCCGGCCATCGCCCATGGTCATGTCCACATGCCCCAGTTCGCCCGCAAAGCCATCATAGCCGTCGATGAGGCGACCGTTGGCCACAATGCCTGCACCAAAACCGGTGCCCAAGGTGATGACAATGAAGTCGGTCATGTTCTTGGCCCCGCCGAAGAGCATTTCCCCCAACGCGGCGGCACTGGCATCGTTCATGATGCGGATGGGCATGTCCATCCGTTGTTTTAACTTTTCCACCAAGGGGACAGTGCCCTTCCAGATCAGGTTGCTGGCATTTTCAATGGTTCCGTTCTTGCTCGATGCATTCGGGGCCCCGATACCACACCCGAGGACATTGACGGGCTTTCCAAAATTGCTGATCATCTCATCCGAAGTGGTCTTTATCTTGTTGAGGTATTCTTCCAGATTGGGAAAATCCTGTGTCCTGAAGAAGGTTTTTTCGTGGCATTCGCCGTTTTCGTCCACCAGTCCGATTTTTGTCTTGGTCCCGCCTATGTCCACTCCGATCACTATGTCCATGATGTATTGGTCTTGTTGTTTTTTAAGGGTCTTAAATATAAACATTATGGAACCAAAAAATGGCCTTCCATATTTTTAAAAGGGTAGAATTTTTACTAATATCACAGAAAGATTAAAAACCTGACCGCTGTCATGTTTTAGGTCATGGTGTGAATCTACTTTTGAAATAGAATCTTTCTAATACATTAAATATTATCAGCTATGGGTGGTTTAGATAAAATATTGGTCCCTTTTGATTTTTCAGAAGCATCATTGAATGCCTTGGAGTATGTGGCCAACTTTGTTGGGACGGAACGTTCGGTCGAAATTTTGGCACTCTATGTGAGCACCATGCAAATTGAAGAGGTGGATGAACGGAAACTGGAAAAGGATTTTGAAAAGGTATTGGAATCCCTAAGTGTCAGGCTGAAGAAGGTCCCAAAATTCAAAACGCTCACTGGAAATGTCACTGGCACCATTCTGTCCACCCAACAAAGCAGTGGCGCGGATTTGATCATGATGGGGACCATGGGCGACAAGGTGACGGATGAAGCCATCACCAATACCTCCAAGTTGGTCTTGGATGCCGACTGTCCCGTAATATCCATTCCCTATGGCTGTCCCATCAAAGAGCCCAAGAACATTGCCTTGGTCATGGGCGGAGAGACCATTGAGGACAAGGAAATCCTGAAAACATTGTTGGAAATTGCCCGAACTTTCGATTCCAAAGTCCATGTGTTGACCATATATAAGGAATCTGTGTACGAAGAAGAAGTGGTCGGGGACAACACGGACAACCTCTTGGAATACTATTTGGAACACTTTTATGCAGAGCATAATTTCAGCAAGAACCAGGATGTGGAAGAAGGTATTTTGGAGTACATACAGGAGAAAGACATAGATATGCTGGCCATTTTGCCAAGGAACCATGTGGAGCGAAGCACCGCATCCGAGGGGCGATTGACAAAACTCCTGACCCTGCATTCCGAAATCCCGGTATTGGCCTTGGATTGATGACAAGGACGGAACATTAGTAATCGACAACCATTGTGAACGATAAGGAAAAGTTCAAAATAGAAAGCCTCGGGGAACCCAGGTTCAAATCGCCTTTACAACTTAGTACAGTCAAAGGGGACCGTCTTTTCAATTTCATCGGGGAATCGGAAAGACTGGTGTTCGACCCTTCCCTGGAGCACTACAATCATTGCCTTACCACAGGGGACAGCCCACTTTGCATGGAAAAGGCGGGGCCAAGACAAGATATTTTTTTCGAACCCGAAAAGGTCACTGCGGCCATTGTTACCTGTGGTGGTCTTTGCCCAGGCATCAACAATGTGATCCGAGGACTTGTCATGGCACTCCATTATTTCTATGGGGTGAAAAAAATCATAGGCATACCCTATGGGTATGAAGGGCTCAATCCTGCTGCAGGACATGGGTTTATGGAGCTCACCCCCGATAAGGTGAAGGACATCCATCAGTTTGGGGGAACGTTTCTCGGCTCCTCGCGAGGTGCCCAAGAGGTATCGTTGATGGTGGACACTTTGGAGGAAAACCATGTCGATATGCTCTTCGCCATAGGCGGCGATGGAACGCTCAAGGGCGTGAATGCCATTGGTGAAGAAATCGCCAAAAGAAATGCCAAGATCAGTGTGATCGGTGTCCCCAAGACCATTGATAACGATATTGATGTGATCGATGAATCCTTTGGCTACGGGACCGCTTTTGATGTGGCCAGTTCCATTTTGAAGGATGCGCACAATGAGGCTACTGGTGCCTACAACGGTATTTCGATTATAAAGTTGATGGGCCGCGACAGTGGTTTCATAGCGGCTTCGGCAACCTTGGCCATGCCTGTGGTGAACTTTGTGCTGGTGCCCGAAATGGATTTTGAACTGGAAGGGGAAAATGGTTTCCTTGCAGCATTGGAACAACGCCTCCAACAGAAAAAGCATGCCGTGATCGTGGTGGCCGAAGGGGCAGGACAGCATTTGTTCAAGGACAGGAAAGGCATAAAGGATGCTTCGGGCAATGTGAAACACGAGGATATTGGAGTTTTCCTAAAGGAAAAAATTGCGGCACATTTCAAGAATGTCCCAATCTCGATAAAATATATCGACCCCAGCTATATCATCAGGTGCGCGCCCGCCAACTCCAGCGATAGTGTCTATTGCAGCAGGTTGGCCTACCATGCCGTGCATGCTGCCATGGCCGGAAAGACCAGGTTGGTGTCCTGTAAGGTGAACAACACCTATGTCTATATTCCCATATCGGAAGTGACCAAGCAGCGAAAAAAGATAGATCTGGAAGGGGAATTTTGGTTCTCGGTACTGCAAAGCACGGGCCAGCCCTTCTTTATGTAACGAATGAAAAAATCAAGAACTGATGGTTGTCATATGATGCTGCCCTTTTAGGACATAGTTTTGAAACAAATCAAATACAATTACCATGGAAATATATGTTCAATATCAGAAAATGAAGACCAGCGAATCGCTGACAGAACTGTTGAACAAAAAACTGGAGGGACTGGAGAAAAAATACAGTTGGTTGATCAAGGCCAATGTGATCTTCAAAATGGAGAACGATAAATCCGGGGAAGGCAAGGTCTGTGAAATCGAGCTCAGTGCCCCTGGTCCCAGGATCTTTGCCAAGTCCAGCACGGACGATTTTGAAAAATCCATGGCCGAGACCGTGGAGGAACTCCGAAGGCAGCTTGAAAAAAGACAGGCAACCTTCGCTTCCCATTAAGGGAAAATAAGATCTTTATTGCGCATGACCCATAAAACCTATACCAATGAAACCAAAATTTCTGGCCTTAAGTCTATTGTTGCTCATGGGGTGTTCCTCCACAAAACTGGTAGGGACATGGAAAAACCCGGACATCGTTCTTTTCGATGCCAGTCAAGTGCTTGTCGTGGGGATGGCCCAAGATGACAACGTACGGATGGAATTTGAGACCCGTTTTGTGGAAGAATTAAAAAAACAGGGCGTGGATGGTGTGCGCAGCATCGATGTTTTTGATGTCGAATTCACATCTTCGGAAAGATCGGAGCAGGAGTTGGTCAAAGTGGAAGAGCAATTGCTGGACAAGGATTTTGATGCCATTTTGTTCACCAAGGTAGTGGGCACGGAGAACAGAAAGACCTTGAAGGAGCGGATGAACAACGTAGATAAAATGTTCGTCCGTTTCAGCAACGACTATTTGGAACACCAAGAAATCTACTATGATCCTTCCTATTACGACAGTTTCAATATATACCACCTAGAGACTTCGCTCTACTGCATCTGTATCGGCAAGGAAAGGGAACTCATCTGGAGAGGTAATGTCGATGTCACCGAACCTGTCAACATCGAAAAGACTATGGACACTTACATCAAATTGGTCACCAAGGCCATGGGGGAGCAAGAGGTAATTTTCTAGGAAAGACCAATGGCATCCATCACTCCAAGGAAGTCCAGTAGGATACAAACGGGGATTGCGATCAGGATAACGATCAATATAAAGACCATGATCCGCAGGAACCCGACCATGAGCCTATTACCAAAAGAGATTTCTTCAGCCATATTAGTGTAATTTCATTCAATATACGGAATTATCCGTTCAATGGCCATAACATCCTGTCCCATATTCGATTAACGGATGGTTTCAGGCTATGTCGTGCAGCAGTGCTATTTTTTTGACTTTTTGCCGCTCAGTAATTTGCCCAGTTCCTCCAAACTGATTCCCTTGGTCTCCGGCATCATGAAGGCGACCCAGAGCAGTTGCAGTACCATCATGAAGGCAAAAAAGATGAAAATGGGCCATGGGTTGTCCTTGAAAATACCGATCTCCGCATCCAAAAAGGTAGGGGTGAGCAGGGTGATGAGCGCAGCAAACACCCAATGGGTGCCCGTTCCCCACGATTGTCCGTAGGAGCGTACCTTGTTGGGGAAAATCTCTGAAATGAACACCCAGATGACCGCTCCCTGCCCAATGGCGTGGGAGGCAATAAAGACTAGGATGAAGATCAAGAGCAGCAGGGAACTTGCTTCGGAATAGAAGCACCAACCCACCATGGCCAGACTCAATATATAGCCAATGGAACCGATGTACATCAATTGCTTTCGGCCCAATTTATCGATAAGTGCGATGCCCACAAAGGTGAAGATCAAATTGATCACCCCGATGGAAATGGAACTGAAAAGGGATTCGCCCGAGGCCAGTCCGGCCCTTTCCAAAATCTCCGGAGCATAGTAGAGCACAAAGTTGATTCCTGAGAGCTGATTGAAAAAAGCAATCAGAAAAGCAAGGGCCAATGGTTTGTTGTACTTGCCTGAAAACAGGCTCTCCTTGTGCTTTTCAACGGTTTCGTAAAGGGACACTTTGATTTCTGAAAGGTGCAGTGAGGCTTTCTCCTTTTCGATGCCGAGCAGGGTAATGGATTGGATGATTACAGCATCATCACGATTTTTCAAAAGGAGCCATCGGGGACTGTTCGGAATCTTGAAGACCATCAACGTGTAGATCAAAGCGGGAAGGCCCTCAATGCCCAACATCCAACGCCAGGCCACTCCCTCATCAAAAAACATTCCGATGAAATAATTGGAAATGAAGGCGACCAGTATCCCAAAAACAATGTTGAACTGGTACATGGCCGTCAACCTACCCCGGGTTGCGGCGGTCGATATTTCGGAAATATAGACCGGAGCGGCCACGGAGGAAGCTCCTACGCCGATTCCACCGATGAACCTGAAAAAGGAAAAACTATAGGCTTCAGGAGCGAGCGCGGAACCCACTGCCGAGATAAAATACAACACCCCGATCCAGAACAAGGTCTTTTTACGCCCCAATCGGTCGGTGGGGATGCCTCCAAAAAGGGATCCCAACACGGTGCCCCAAAGGGCCATGGACATGATGAAGATGCCGTGGAAGGTGAAAATGGAATCACCCAAGAACCAATTGGTGCCCCATAGTTCCTTGATGGGCTGGTTGGCCCCTGAAATGACCACGGTATCAAATCCAAACAAAAAGCCCGCGAGGGCCGCTGTCAATGAAATCCTGAAAATACGTTTGTCCATGCATGTGAATTTGGTTAAAGCTAACCAAATTTCATTAATGATAGGTGATTCAAGATCAAATCGGTGGCCCCGACATTGGCATTGATGTATTTAGCATTGATCTTGCCCGTTTTTTCACGGAGGGAGGGATTGGTCAAAAAAGTGTCCATCAAAGTGTCAAAACCTATTTGATCCGAAATAGGGATAACCCCACCCTTCTCCACAAGGTCCTTGGCTTCCTTGAACTTTTGGTAATCAGGTCCGATGATGACAGGAACGCCATATACCGCAGGCTCCAACGTATTGTGCAGCCCCGTGGCGAAGCCTCCACCCACATAGGTCACATCGGCATAGCTGTAAACCTTGGTCAAAAGACCGATGGTGTCCACGATCAGCACATTGAAATCGGTAAGATTTTTTCCATCCATCTGGCTGAAACGCACCACTTTTCTTTGCAGCCCCTCCTCAATTTTCTGGACATGGGCAGGTTTGATCTCATGCGGGGCAAAAACAAACTTTGTTTCCCCATCGGCGGAACGGTTGATGTGCCGTATCAAAATTTCCTCGTCCTCGGGCCACGTGCTGCCCGCCACCAAACACAATCGACCATCTTTGAAACGCTCCATGAAATCCAACCGATTGTCCTGCTTCAGGATTTTGGAGACCCTGTCGAATCGGGTGTCACCGCTGATGGTCACATTGGAAAACCCGATGGATTCCAGCAATTCCCTCGAATTTCCGTCCTGGACAAAAAAATGAGTAAACATCCTTAGGCTTTTCCGCATAAAACCTCCGAAAACTTTAAAATAAATCTGCCTTTTGGAGAATAGGGCCGATACCAAAAAGGTGGGGACGTTTCGTTTTTTCAGTTCTGAAAGATAGTTGGGCCAGATTTCATATTTCACGAAAATGGCAAGTTCAGGATCGGTCCTTTCCAGAAAACGCTTGGCATTGGATAGGGTGTCCATGGGCAGATAGACCACTACATCGGCGGCCGTCGTGTTCTTTTTCACCTCATATCCCGAAGGGGAAAAGAAGGTGAGTACAATCTGGTGTTCGGGATAGTTGTGTCTCAATCCTTCCAAAATGGGGAGGCCCTGTTCGTATTCCCCCAATGAGGCCACGTGCATCCAGATGTTTTTTTTGCCCTGCGAAAGCTTTTCTTCAAGCAGGGGGAAAGTATTTTTTCTTCCAGAGACAAATAAATGGATCTTGGGCCGGAACAGTGCGATCACTTTTAGACCGAACCAGGCCAAGGATATCAGAATGTTATAGAAAAAGCGCAAGGGCATCATTTTTTGCTAAAATACATTCTTTCGGGAAGAGGGCATTATGGCATCTTAATTTCTTAATTTTGGGCCATAATCTATTTGGATGAAAAAGATACAGATGGTTGACCTCAAAGGTCAATATGAGGACATCAAAAAAGAAGTGAATGATTCCATCGCCGAGATCTTGGATTCTTCGGCGTTCATCAACGGGCCACACGTCCATGCCTTTCAGAAGGAACTGGAAACCTATTTAGGAGTAAAGCATGTGATTCCCTGTGCCAATGGCACCGATGCTCTTCAAATTTGCATGATGGGCTTGGGTTTGCAGCCCGGCGATGAGGTCATCACGGCAGATTTTACCTTCGCGGCCACCGTGGAAGTGATTGCGCTCCTGAACTTGGTGCCTGTGTTGGTGGATGTGGAACCGGATACCTTTAATATAGACATCAAGGCCATTGAAAAAGCAATAACACCCAAGACGAAGGCGATTGTGCCCGTGCACCTGTTCGGGCAGTGCGCCAATATGGATTCGATCATGGAGTTGGCGGAAAAGCACAATCTATATGTTATCGAGGACAATGCACAGGCCATTGGGGCCACGTATTCGTCCAAGAACGGCAAAAAACAACAGGCCGGGACCATGGGGCATGTGGCATCCACATCCTTCTTCCCTTCCAAAAACTTGGGATGCTACGGGGATGGCGGGGCTATTTTCACCAATGATGATGATTTGGCACATATCATTCGAGGGATGGTCAACCACGGCATGTACAAAAGGTACTATCACGACGTGGTAGGTGTAAATTCCCGTTTGGATTCCATTCAGGCCGCGGTACTCCGTGCGAAACTTCCCCATTTGGATACCTATAACCGGAAACGTGCCGAATCGGCAGCCAAATATTCCAGGGCCTTTGAGGGGCAGGAGCATATTGTGGTGCCGAAGATTGCAGGGGACAGCCATGTGTTCCATCAATATACTTTGAAAATAACGAATGGCAAGCGGGATGCACTGGTGCAGCACTTGAACGATAACGGTGTGCCCTGTGGAGTGTATTATCCAGTACCGTTGCACAGACAAAAGGCCTATTTGGACAGTAGGTACAACGAGGCCGATTTCCCGGTCACCAATCAATTGGTGGAAGAGGTGATCTCGTTGCCCATGCATACCGAACTCGACGATGAACAGATCCAGTTCATCACAAAATTGGTCATAGACTTTGTAAACAAATAAATATGAAAATATTGGTAACAGGGGGACTGGGCTATATTGGTTCCCATACGGTGGTGGAATTGCAAAATGAAGGTTTTGAGGTGGTCATCATCGATAACTTGTCCAATTCTTCCATTGCTGTTTTGGATGGAATTGTGGGGATAACGGGAAAGCGTCCCATTTTTGAGGAGTTCGATCTTAGGGACAAGACCAAGGTCCAACATTTCTTTGCCAGACATTCGGATGTTGGTGGCGTTATCCATTTTGCCGCTTCAAAGGCCGTGGGAGAAAGCGTGGAAAAACCATTGATTTACTATGAGAACAATTTGGGAGTGTTGGTCTACATCCTTCAGGAATTGGAGAAAAAGAAAGGGGCCAGTTTCATATTCAGTTCATCGTGTACGGTGTATGGTCAGGCCGATGAGTTGCCCATTACCGAGGATGCCCCTGTGAAACCGGCAGAATCGCCTTACGGGAATACCAAACAAGTGGGCGAAGAAATCATTCGGGATACCTGTAAAGTAACGCCAGACCTCAAGGCCATAGCCCTGAGATACTTTAACCCGATCGGGGCCCATCCATCGGTCAAAATAGGCGAATTGCCCCTTGGCGTTCCGCAAAATTTGGTGCCCTTTATTACCCAAACCGGGATTGGTTTGAGGGAACGGCTCTCGGTCTTTGGCGATGATTACCCGACCGAAGATGGCACCTGCATCAGGGACTATATCCACGTGGTGGATCTGGCAAAGGCGCACGTAAAGGCGTTGCAGCGTCTCCTCCAAAACGAGAACAGCAGTAATTATGAAGTGTTCAATCTGGGTACAGGCAAAGGAAGCTCGGTCCTGGAGGTGATCCACAGCTTTGAGCGGGTTTCCGGGAAAAAACTCAACTACAAAATAGTCGATAGAAGGGAGGGCGATGTGATACAGGCTTATGCGGATACCCAAAAGGCCAACGAGGTGCTTGGCTGGAAGTCCAAATCTACCTTGGATGAATCCCTGAAATCAGCTTGGGATTGGGAACAAAAGGTGAGAATGTCCCATACCAAATCCTAAAAAGGGTGTTTGGACGTACATAAGATATGCTGTCCAATTTTAACAATAGCCTGGAACTGCTGGAAGTGATCCAAAAAGAGCAACTCTACAACGAGTTGCTCATCCAATTGAGGAAGGATTTTGAACTGGCCAATGTTCCCATAAAATTTCCTTCAGATGTAGCTCCACAAGAACTGAAGAGCATCATCCACGAAAAGATTTATTTTCTCATCGTGGAACGGTTCCAGGATTACCTTAACCTGTTGTACGTAGTGGACATTTCCGAACAAGAGGTTAAAAAAATAGTCCCGTCCGATGTCGTGGACATATCCGCAGAAGTGTCCTTTTTATTGTTGAAAAGGGAATGGCAAAAAGTCTGGTACCGATCTAAATACAGCACCTGACCTTTGGTCAGACCTTGACATAAATTTTCTTTTTGTCCATAATATAGCCCACGACCCAGCAGGTGAGCATGATCCAAAGGGCAAACAACAACGAACCCATATATCCGCCCGACCATGAAATGAAAACATTATCGGCAATCCAACGGTAGAGTGTAGCGCCATTCATCTCTATGGAAAATAGGCTGATCACGAACAATTCCGATAAGAGGTAGATGAAAAGGGTGTTCTTGCCAAATACTTCAAAAAAGTAGCTCCAACCCTTCATTTTTTTCATATCGAGGATATAGATGAGAGTGGCGATGGCAAACAGGTCAATCCCACACGTAAGGAGCACAAAGGAGCTTGTCCACAGCTTTTTGTTGATGGGAAGCAATAGGTCCCAGGCCAAACCAGCAAACACAAGAGCAAACCCGACCATCATCAACTTGGAGATGGTCTCAAAATTTTGACCGCTCTTTTGAATGAACCTTCCGGCAAGAAAACCAATGATTACGTTCACGATGGCCGGCAAAGTGCTCAGTAATCCTTCAGGGTCAAAGGCGATGCCCTCCCCGTGGTACATGTGGTTTGGGCCGATGAGCCATTCATCCAATTTGAGGACCGCATTCCCGGTAAGGGTAAGGTCGCCAAAACCGATCAGGATCAAATGGTAGGCCACCAAAAAGGCCAAACTCAACCAAATGGCCGTTCGGGTCTTTACAAAGTGAAGGATGATGGAAGCGAACATATAGCACAGGGCAATGCGCTGCAATACCCCAAAAATTCGGGTCTCGGAAAGGGGTTTCAACTGGCCGTCATCAAAAAATGGGAACCAATACATCAAAAAGCCGAGCAAGAAGATCAAGGCGGTGCGCTTCAGTATTTTTTTGAAAAAAGCCGCATTACCCATGGCCTCATACTTTTTCATGCTGAAGCTCATCGAATTTCCCACCACAAAAAGAAATGTGGGGAAAACGAGGTCGGTCAGCGTAAACCCGTTCCAATCGGCATGGAGCAAGGGCGAAAAAGTAGTGGAGCCGTTGCCGGGGGAGTTGACGATGATCATCAGTGCAACATCGAGTCCCCTGAACACATCCAGGGAGAGGTATCGGTTTTTCAATTCGGTCATGGTCGGGTAGTTTTTTAGAAGCATCCAAGTTAATTTTTTTTTAATTGGACGGCCGCATTTAGGGTAAAAATTTCATTATTGTTGCTTTCCTATAGGTTATGGGATAGAGTTGTGATTTTTGGGGAATTATTTGGTTAAAACCCATTTATATGAACCGTAAAACCCGTATTTTTGACAAAATTTTCCATAAAGTTTTGGAGAAATAGGAAGAATGGACAAATATTCATTTTTAAACGCAGCGCACACCTCTTTTTTTGCAGAGCTGTACGATAAATACCTAACGAGTCCCGATAGCATTGAGCCCAGTTGGAGGGCTTTTTTTCAAGGTTTTGACTTTGGACTGGAAAGCTCGTTGGAAGATTTGGGGATAGAACCCGAAAAAAACGGGATGGTCGTCCTTACCAATGGGAAACAGGTAGAAATGCCCGAGACCCTTCAAAAGGAGTTCCAGGTCATCCGTCTGATAGATGGTTACCGATCCAGGGGGCACCTGTTCACCAAGACCAATCCGGTCAGGGACAGGAGGAAATACGAACCGACCTTGGACATTGCCAATTTTGGCCTGTCACAAGAGGATTTGGAAACCGTTTTCGATGCCGGAAAAATATTGGGGATCGGACCAGCTTCCCTCAAAGAGATTGTGCGTCATTTGGAGAGCATCTATTGTGACTCCATCGGTGTGGAATACATGTATATCCGAACCCCGGAACGCATCCAATGGATCCAGGATTGGCTCAACGTCAATGACAACCACCCCAATTTTACGCCGGACGAGAAGAAGAACATTCTCCGAAAACTGAACGAAGCGGTTTCCTTCGAAAGCTTTTTGCACACCAAATACGTGGGGCAGAAACGCTTTTCATTGGAAGGGAACGAATCGTTGATCCCCGCTTTGGATGTGATCATCGAAAAGGCCGCCGATCAAGGGGTGAAACAATTTGTGATGGGGATGGCCCACAGGGGGCGATTGAACGTGCTGACCAATATTTTTGGAAAATCGCCAAAGGATATTTTCAGCGAGTTCGATGGAAAAGATTACGAAGAGACCATCTTTGATGGGGACGTAAAATACCACTTGGGATGGACCTCCATGCGCGAGACCGATTCGGGAAAGATGGTCAACATGAACATTGCCCCGAACCCTTCGCACCTGGAGACCGTGAACTCCATAGTGGAAGGAATTGCCAGAGCAAAACAAGATCACGACCATATCGACAATATTTCCGAAGTGCTTCCCATATTGGTGCACGGCGATGCCGCATTTGCAGCGCAAGGTATTGTTTATGAAGTCATACAGATGGCTCGTTTGGATGGCTACACCACTGGCGGTACCATCCACATTGTGGTGAACAACCAAATCGGGTTTACCACGAACTATTTGGACGCAAGATCGTCCACGTACTGTACCGATGTGGGCAAGGTCACTCTTTCCCCCGTACTTCATGTGAATGCAGATGATGCTGAGGCAGTGGTACATGCAGCCACTTTTGCGTTGGAGTATCGGATGCGGTACCAAAGGGATATTTTCCTCGATCTGTTGGGGTATCGAAAATACGGGCACAACGAAGGGGACGAGCCCAAATTTACCCAACCCTTGCTGTACAAGGCCATATCCAAGCACGATAACCCAAGGGACATCTATGCTGCAAAATTGTTGGCCGAAGGGATCATTGACAAGGACTATGTAAGTAAACTTGAGGAGGAATACAAAAACAATCTGGAGGAAAACCTGATGGATTCCCGAAAGATAGAAAAGACCAGGATCACTCCGTTCATGCAGGACGAGTGGGAAGGTTTTGAGCAAGTGACCGAAGAGGTGATGCTTTCTCCCATGGACACCACTTACGACATTAAGAAGCTGGATGCGATAGCCAAGAGCATCACGGCACTTCCAAAAGGGAAAAAATTCCTCAGGAAATTGGAACGATTGGTGGAAGCCCGCCAAACCATGTATTTTGAGGACAACAAGCTCGATTGGGCCATGGGCGAACTTTTGGCCTACGGCTCGTTGATCGAGGAAGGATACGATGTGCGGATGACCGGACAGGATGTCGAGCGCGGTACCTTCTCGCACAGGCATGCCGTCATCAAAACAGAGATGCACGAAGAGGAAGTGGTGCTGCTCAACGAGTTGGGCGAAAACCAAAATGGCAAGTTCCATATCTATAACTCACTGCTTTCTGAATATGCCGTAATGGGCTTTGATTATGGCTATGCCATGGCAAGTCCCAAAACGCTGACCATTTGGGAGGCCCAGTTCGGGGATTTCAGTAATGGAGCACAGATCATCATCGACCAATACCTTTCATCTGCCGAGGACAAATGGAAACTACAGAACGGATTGGTGTTGTTGTTGCCACACGGATACGAAGGACAGGGAGCGGAACACTCATCTGCCCGTATGGAACGTTATCTTCAGCTTTGTGCCAAGGACAATATGTATATGGCAGATGTGACTACGCCAGCCAACCTGTTCCATTTGCTCAGAAGACAAATGAAGGCAAATTATAGAAAACCATTGGTGGTCTTCACGCCGAAGAGTTTGTTGAGACATCCAAAAGTGGTGTCCACCAAAGAAGAAATGGCCAACGGAAGCTTTCAAATGGTGATAGACGATGCCGAGGCCAAGGTTGCAAAAGTAAAGACCTTGGTGTTCTGTACCGGAAAGTTCTATTATGATCTTTTGGAGAAAAGGGAAGAACTTGAACGGGATGATGTAGCTTTGGTAAGAGTGGAACAGCTGTTCCCGTTGCCGGCCAATGAAATGCGTGACATCATGAAGAAGTACAAAAATGCGGACGACATTGTTTGGGCGCAGGAAGAACCACGGAACATGGGAGCATGGAGCCACATGTTGATGCATATAGACGAGGCCAAACAATTTCGGGTGGCTTCCCGAAGATTTTACGGGGCCCCGGCAGCCGGAAGTGCGGTGCGTTCCAAAAGACGTCACGCACAAGTGTTGGAGTATGTCTTCGATAAGAGTAAGGACAATATGTTAATTCGATAAAACAAGTATAAACTACAATAGGAATGGTTTTAGAAATGAAAGTTCCCTCACCTGGGGAATCCATTACAGAGGTTGAAATCGCCGAATGGTTGGTTGCCGATGGTGACTATGTGGAGAAGGATCAGGCCATAGCCGAGGTGGACTCGGACAAGGCCACATTGGAGCTTCCTGCAGAGGAAAGCGGAATCATCACCCTTAAGGCAGAGGTAGGCGACGCCGTGGCCGTTGGCGAAGTGGTATGTCTCATCGACACCAGTGCCAAGAAACCAGAAGGCGATGCGCCAAAGGTCGAGAAAAAAGAGGAGCCCAAAAAGGAAGAACCCAAGGAGGAACCCAAAAAGGCCGAGCCTAAAAAAGAGACGTATGCATCCGGCACACCCTCTCCGGCCGCCAAAAAGATATTGGATGAAAAAGGCATCGAACCTTCATCCGTTTCCGGATCTGGAAGGGATGGCCGCATCACCAAGGAGGATGCTGCAAAAGCGGTGCCTTCCATGGGAACGCCAACTGGTGGTAACCGTGGTGAGACCCGTTCCAAATTGTCCATGCTCCGCAGAAAAGTGGCCGAACGTTTGGTGGCCGCCAAAAATGAGACCGCCATGCTCACCACCTTCAATGAAGTGGATATGTCGGCTATTTTTAAACTGCGCGATCAGTACAAAGAAGAATTCAAGGACAAACACGGTGTAGGACTAGGATTTATGTCCTTCTTCACCAAGGCCGTGATCAGGGCATTGCAGATGTACCCTGCCGTAAATTCCATGATCGACGGCAAGGAAATGATCTCGTATGATTTTTGCGATATCAGTATAGCCGTATCAGGCCCCAAAGGCTTGATGGTACCTGTGATCCGAAATGCGGAAAACTTGACCTTCCGTGGTATTGAGGCAGAGGTAAAACGATTGGCCCTTCGTGCCAGGGAAGGAGAGATCACCGTGGATGAAATGACCGGGGGTACCTTTACCATTACCAACGGGGGAGTATTCGGTTCCATGTTGAGCACACCCATCATCAACCCGCCACAAAGTGGCATCTTGGGCATGCACAACATCGTGGAGCGTGCCATCGTGAGGGATGGGGCCATCGCCATTGCTCCGGTCATGTATGTTGCCCTTTCCTATGACCACAGAATCATTGACGGGAAGGAATCCGTTGGTTTCTTGGTGGCTGTGAAGGAAGCTTTGGAAAGTCCAGAGGAATTGTTGATGGACGGAAACGTGAAAAAAGCGTTGGAGCTTTAATAGTAGGATTGATATTTTTTTGAATTTATCAAAACACCCCTAAAGTCCCCTCAAGGGGACAGACCAATCTGAAAAAATGGAGTATAATTCCCCTTTGAAGGGGTGCGGTGGATGTAAGAACAAGTGCCTTTACTTTTTTAAGTAGAGGCATTTTTTATTGTAGTCAATCACGGCCTTGCCCTTTTTGAGCACATCGGCCCCGATGATGCCATCCACGGGAAGGGACTTGTGGGAGACCAGTGCCTGGTTCACATGGACAAGGTCGAAAAGCACAATTTTTAGTTTCCTTTTTTTCCAGTCCCCGATCTGGATCTTGTTCTTGGACGAGATCAAAGTGTCCATTTCCGTGGCTCCTGCGCCTGCTGCTTTGATGTCCGAGACCTCAGAGGCCATTTCAAAAAAGTCGATTTTATCCATCCCCACACAGGTGTTGGAAGCTCCGGTGTCCAGAATGAATTTGCCTGTAACGCCATTGATGCTGGCCACAAGTTCAAAGTGGTTGGTTTCCGTCAATACCAAAGGTATGGTAATGTAATCTTTAGACTTAAGGAATTTTTTGAGTGATGCCATATTGATATTTGGATGTGTCATCCTGAGCCTTTCAACTTCGCTCAAGATAAACTCTGTCGAAGGATTTCCTGGTTTTATTCAAAAACAAAATTTTGGGACAACTAAGATAAGTCTATTTTTGTGATAGAATTATTTGAAACCTATATGGAGTTTTTAATCTTCTTTTTAATTGTTGTGATTATCATAATAGGTGTAATTCTTACAGTATCTTCTCTGTTGTATCGCTGGATAAGGAAAAAGCAATTGAACAAGAAATGGAGATTGATTTCTTTGGTTCCAATATTTATTCTAGGGTATCTTATTTATGTAGCAATTTACCCCTCCACTAATTTTTACAAAGAGGATTTTGAGCAAGTGACTAATATGTCATTTCCTGAGGGCGGTTATATTAAATATAAAACCGCATCTTACCCTGATCATTTTGGGGATTATACTTCGTCATTTCTGGTCACATTAAATCAAAATGATTTATCTAAGTTGGAAAATCAAATTAAGAACATTGGTTTTGAGATAAAAGAGAATAAAATGTTATCCAAGCAATTGGATTATATTGAAAATAAAGTAGAAGGAATGCACTATTCTAGGCAGTATGTGTGGGAATCAAGAAGCAAGTACTATGTAGTTGGATTCTTGAATGATGAGGAATCCGTTATAATAACAAAAATCAGTTGGTAAAAATCAACTACGAGTAGTCAATTTAAATTCAATGATAATCACTGACACCCACACCCATTTATATAGTGAAGCCTTTGTCGAGGACCGTGGTGAAATGATGCAACGTGCCTTGGATGTCGGGGTGGAGCGCTTTTTTATTCCGGCCATCGATTCTACCTACACCCAATACATGTTGGATTTGGAGGCCAATTATCCTGACAATGTTTTTTTGATGATGGGCCTGCACCCCACCCATGTCAAGGAAAACTACAAAGAGGAATTGGCCCATGTGGAAGAATGGCTTTCCCAACGAAAATTCTATGCGGTGGGGGAGATAGGTATCGACCTGTATTGGGACAAGACCTTTTTGAAGGAACAGCAAGAAGCCTTCGTGTACCAAATTCAGTTGGCCAAAAAGCATCGATTGCCCATTGTAATCCATTGTCGGGAGTCGTTCGATGAGATCTTCGAGGTTTTGGAACAGGAGAAAGGCGATGATCTTTTTGGTATCTTCCATTGTTTTACGGGTACTATGGAACAGGCCGAAAAGGCCATATCCTACAACATGAAACTGGGCATTGGGGGAGTGGCCACGTTCAAAAATGGAAAGATTGACCAGTTTTTGGACCAAATCGATTTGAGACACATCGTCCTGGAGACCGATTCGCCCTATTTGGCCCCGGCCCCCTTTCGAGGAAAACGCAACGAGAGCTCCTATATAATAAAGGTATTGGAGAAGCTTTCATCTATATATGGTATGCCGGAGAAAGAAATCGCGGTTATCACCACAGCAAATTCCAAAGACATATTTGGCATCTGACCTATGCAAAAGAAGACCAACATACTGCTGATTTACACTGGGGGAACCATCGGGATGGTGAAGGATTACAAGACCGGGGCACTGAAGGCCTTCAACTTTGAGGAGCTCATCAAGAACATTCCAGAATTGGACCAATTGGACTGCACCCTAAAGGGTGTTTCCTTTGAAAAACCTATCGATTCCTCCAACATGAACCCTGGCTATTGGGCGCAGATCGCTTCCATCATTGAGGAACATTATGCGGAGAACGACGGATTTGTGGTGCTGCACGGGAGCGATACCATGAGCTATTCAGCATCGGCACTCAGTTTTATGCTGGAACATCTGGACAAACCGGTCATTTTTACGGGATCCCAATTGCCCATTGGAGATCTGCGGACGGATGCAAAGGAAAATCTCATCACCTCCATAGAGATCGCTGCCCTTCAGGAAAAGGGAAGGCCAGTGGTGCAGGAGGTGGGGCTCTATTTTGAGTACAAACTCTATCGGGGCAACCGCACCACCAAGATCAATGCGGAGCATTTTGAGGCCTTTGCATCGCTCAACCATCCACCTTTGGTGGAGTCCGGGGTCCATTTGAAAGTGCACCATACCCATTTGATCAAACGGGCGATCAAGAACAAGACATTGACGGTCCATAAAGAGATGGACAATCGGGTGGCCATCCTTAAATTATTTCCGGGACTGAACCAAAATACGCTCCATGCCATCCTGAACATTCCCGACCTGAAGGCCTTGGTCATGGAAACCTATGGGGCAGGGAATGCTCCTATGGACGATTGGTTTTTGGAGGAATTGAAAAGAGCTGTTAAAAATGGATTACATATAATTAACGTTACCCAGTGCTCCGGAGGCAGTGTCTTCATGGGGCACTATGAGACCAGCGAAAGACTGAAGGAAATGCAACTGATTAATGGAAAGGACATTACAACGGAAGCAGCAGTGACAAAGGCCATGTACCTTTTGGGCACAGGGGTTCCCGACAAGTTGTTCAAGACCATTTTCGAGACACCGCTCCGTGGTGAAATGGTGTAAAATTAACGCATCAAATTTCTATAACTGATTATTTTTTCGTTTATTGGTCGGCCTAAATGAAGGAATAGAGAGGTGGCCGAGTGGTCGAAGGCGCACGCCTGGAAAGTGTGTATGCACCAAAAGTGCATCGAGGGTTCGAATCCCTTCCTCTCTGCAAGGTATTTTAGTTTTCAATTATAAAAATTTTATATCTTTAACATTATTAACTAACTAAATTTAAGTTTAAGTAAAATGAAAAAAATATCCTTTACTCTGGCTGCTGCCGGAATGTTTGTGATGGGAACTACAACTGCATCTGCAGCAATGTTGCAAGAAGAAGCCGCGGCTGAAGCCAGCAAAGGTTTCACCCAGGTATTGAAAGAACAGTTCATCCAAGGGGGTCCTGCCTTCATGGGAATCGTGCTTCTTTGTTTGATATTGGGATTGGCAGTTGCCATCGAAAGAATCATTTATTTGAACCTGGCTACTACCAATACGGCCAAATTGAAGCAAAAAGTAGAGGACGCCTTGGCTTCCGGTGGGGTTGAAGCTGCAAAAGAAGTTTGCAGGAACACCAAAGGACCTGTTGCTTCCATCTTCTACCAAGGGTTGGACAGATCAAGCGAAGGATTGGAGTCTGCTGAGAAAGCAGTTGTTGCCTACGGAGGTGTACAAATGGGCCAGTTGGAGAAAAACGTTTCTTGGTTGTCCTTGTTCATTGCTGTGGCTCCGATGCTTGGGTTCATGGGTACGGTAATCGGTATGATCCAGGCCTTCCAGAAAATCGCTGCAGTAGGTAACTTGAGTGCCTCTTTGATCGCTGGTGACATCCAGGTGGCGTTGTTGACAACGGTATTTGGTTTGATCGTTGCCATCATCCTTCAGATTTTCTATAACTATATCATTGCAAAAATCGATAGTATCGTAAACGATATGGAAGACGCTTCCATCGCCTTGATTGATATGTTGGCTGCGCACAAGAAATAATTACGAATCAAAATCTATCGGGAATCATGAATAAAATAATAAAAATAGCACTCATTGCCATCGGATTGATAGCGGCCGTTCTTTGGTTCTCCCTTCCATCTGGCGATGATCCAGATGCCATCAGCAGTGGGGCGATGAACTTTATGTTCATCATCATGTACATTTTGTTGGCGATAGCCGTAGTGGCCTCAGTGTTCTTTGGATTGACCAAATTGCTTTCCACACCCGGAAGCCTTAAAAAGGCCCTTTTCGCTATTGGTGGATTGGCCATTGTAGTTGCAGTGTCCTATGGACTTTCTTCCAACAACGCACCAGTTGTCGAGGAGATGGCCAAAAGGGGCATCGAGACCACAGAAGGTACCGTGAAGAACATCGGAATGGGATTGAACGTATTCTTTATCCTTACTGTTGTTGCAGTGGTCCTTATGGTTTTTCCAGGGTTGAAAAAAATGTTTGTAAAGTAAAAAGTTTGAACTATGCCTAGAAGAAAAGGAGCACCGGAAGTGAATGCCGGTTCCATGGCGGATATCGCGTTCCTCTTGCTTATCTTTTTCTTGGTGACCACCACCATAGAAACGGATGCAGGATTGGACCGTATGTTGCCGCCCATCGAACCGCCAGAAAATCCACCCATCATTAGACAAAAGAACATTTTTACGGTGAATATCAATAAAAATGGTCAGCTCTTGGTAGAGGATGAACTGATGAACTTGAAAAATCTGAGAGAAGCTGCCACCGCTTTCCTTGAAAACAATGCAGATGGAACCTGTGATTACTGCAAGGGAAGAAAGGATCCAGCATCCTCTGATAATCCAGACAAAGCCATCATTTCCCTAAAGAACGACAGGGAGACCAAGTATAGCACATACATCACTGTTCAAAACGAGTTGGTAGGAGCATACAACGACCTACGTAACCGTGAGGCACAACGATTGTATGGCAAGGATTTTACGGATATGGAAGCAGAGTACCTGAACCCTGAGACACCATCCAGTGTGAGGGACGAACTCAAGGACAAGGTGAAGCGGATCCAGGATATGTTTCCACAGAAGCTATCTGAAGCAGAAACATCAACCGATTAAAACTTAGATTGACATGGCAAAATTTACAAAAAAGAAAGAAGGTGACCTGCCAGCGGTATCCACTGCTTCATTGCCCGATATCGTATTCATGTTGCTGTTCTTTTTCATGACGGTGACCACCATGAAAGACAGTTCGCTATTGGTTGAGAACACCCTTCCCAATGCATCGGAAGTAAAGAAATTGGAAAAGAAGGATAGGGTCATCTACATTTATGTAGGGAAGCCCACACAGGAATACCAGAAAGTTTTTGGCACGGAACCAAAAATCCAGTTGAACGATAAATTTGCCAATGTGGACGAAGTAGGTTCATTTATCTTGGCAGAGCGTGCAAAAAAGCCCCAAGAACTTCAAAACGTATTGACTACTGCATTGAAAGTTGATAAGAATGCCAATATGGGTCTTATTACCGATATCAAGCTACAATTGAGAAAAGTGAATGCCCTAAAGGTGAATTATACCACTTACGAGGGAGATGCTTTTAACAATTTACAGTAGGCAATAACTTAGATTTAGTGGGAAACGCTCCAAGTTTATAATTTGGAGCGTTTTTTTATTTCTCCTCTTCCAATCTCTCATAGTTTATTTGGAACGGTTGTTGTAACATTTTGTTAACGAGTATCAACACCAATTGTTAATCCAATCAAACTCTTTAATCATGAGAAGAACCAGAGAAAACCCAGAGGTGCATGCAGGCTCCATGGCGGACATTGCATTCTTGTTATTGATCTTTTTCTTGGTCACCACTACCATCCAAACGGATGTGGGCCTTGACCGAAAACTACCCTCCGATGATGTCATCAACCACATCGATGTAAATGAACGGAATGTGCTCAGGATAAGCCTGAACAAAAACGATGAACTTTTTGTTGAGGACCGTGTTCTGGGCATTGATGATTTAAAGCAACAGGCCGTTGCCTTTTTGGACAATGGCGGGGCAATCGAAAACCAGTTGCTCTGTGATTACTGCAAAGGAGCACATAACCCCAAATCCTCCGACAACCCCCAAAAAGCCATCATTTCGTTGAGTAGTGACAGGGATGCCTCCTATGGTACGTATGTTCAGGTTCAAGATCGTTTGGCTTTGGCTTATCGAGAATTGCGGAATAGGGAAGCACAACGTCTTTTTGGACAGGATTTCACAGCAATGGAGGAGAAGTTTTATGCTGCTGAGACCAAAGAGGTTGAAAAAACTGCTCTTAAGGTCAATATAGAGCGCATACGTGAAATGTTTCCCCTGAACATTACCGAAGCCGAATTGAACGTCCAATCACAAAAGCAGTCGTAATGAGCATATCAAGAAACCATAAAAGATCGGAACCTGCGATATCGACCGCTTCATTACCTGATATCGTCTTTATGCTCTTGTTCTTTTTTATGACGGTGACCACGATAAACAATAGTGAACTTCTGGTGGACAATGAGCTGCCTGAGGCTGCTGCGGTCAATAAACTGGATAAAAAGGATAGGATCATAGAGATTTATGTGGGCATGCCCAAGAAAAACCTACAAAAAGTACTGGGAACAGGTCCACAAATCCAATTGAATGATCGTATTGCACATTTAAACGATGTGGCCCCTTATGTTTTGTCCGAACTGTCAAAAAAACCGGAAGCAATTCGAAATTTTGTGACAGTTTCCATGAAAGTGGACAAGGATGTCAAGGTAGGTATGGTCTCCGATATCAAAAAGGAGTTACAAAAAGCTCATTTGTTCAAAGTCAATTATACCACTTATCAAGGCAGCGATGTCAATATTGGGTTTTAAGTTAAAAACCTAACCCAAAAAGACAATCCAAATGCTTAATTTGGGTTGTTTTTTAGTTTAGGAGTATTTTGTAATGAGCCGTTACCAGATTTTTATATCATTTTTGTTGACCTTCTACATGGGAAGTGCACAAGAACTGCCTAAGGATTCCTCCCAAGTCGATTCGCGCTATCTTGAAGACCAGTTCTATATTGGTTTGGGGTACAATGTGTTGTTGGGCAAACAGTCGGGGGTGGCCCAACGGAACCTGTCCTATAATCTCCAAGCAGGGTTCATCAAGGATATCCCCCTCAATCCCAGAAGAAATTTTGGAGTAGGTCTCGGTGTGGGCTATGCGATCAACTCCTATTATACCAATGTGGTGGCTACCGAACAAGCCAATGCAGTACTTTATGAGGTGATGAACGAATCCGATTTTAAGCGTAGCAAATTGGAGACCCATGCCTTGGAGGTGCCATTTGAACTGAGATGGCGTACCTCCACTGCTGATGAATATAAATTTTGGCGTATCTATGCCGGGGCCAAGTTGGGTTATGTATTTTCAGGAAGGTCACGGTTGGTCACGGAAGATGGCAGAGACGGTTTTGCCAATAAGGATATCGAACAGCTCCAATATGGACTGATCCTCAACTTTGGGTACAATACGTGGAACGTTCATGCCTATTATGGCCTCAACCCGCTATTGAAAAACGGAACCAACCTCCAAACAGGGGAGGCCATCGATTTCAAGGTGCTACGGATAGGGATAATCTTCTACATCCTATAGCCAATACTTCAAAATAATCAATTGGGAGCAACACCCGACAAGGAAACCTATCAGCAGTTCGTTCCGCGTATGTGATTTGAGATAGAGCCTTGAGGTGGCCACAAGTCCGGTAAGTAGCGTGAACAGGCTAATGGCCAGAGTAATGTTGGTCTCAAAATGGATGCTCAGCCCAATCATGAACATCAGGATGCTTCCCATGCCCAAAAGGTGCAGGCTGATCTTGAACTTGATGAAAAGCAAGAGGAGGGCAGTCCCAGTGGCCGTCAATAGCCCAGTAAAAAAGTAAAAGAGCTCGTGTACGTAATTATTGGGAATGACTTTGTACAAGATCATCAAAAAAATAATACAGCTGATGTAGAGCGGGTATTTCCGTTCCTGGATGGTGGGCAGGAAAATGGAACTGATGACCCCTAGATTTTTCAGGATCAAGAAAAAGATGATGGGGATAATGACCGTTAGGATGAAAATGGGGACAATGTTCCCACTTTGCATCTCCAAAGTGCTATATGGGGCAACAAAAAAATAAAGAATGGTGCCTCCAATGGGAATGAACAACGGGTGAAAGATGTACGAGATGATGTTGTAGAAATGGCGCATCAGATCTGCTTTCTTAGCCTGGCTACCGGAATGCCCAGTTGCTCCCGGTATTTGGCAACAGTACGCCTAGCAATGGGATAGCCCCTTTCCTTTAGGATCTTGGCCAATTTATCATCCGTCAACGGCTTCTTTTTCTGTTCGTCACCGATCACGGTCTCCAATATCTTTTTGATTTCTTTGGTGGATACGTCCTCTCCTTGTTCATTCTTCATGGCCTCGGAGAAAAAGTCCTTGATGAGCTTGGTGCCATAAGGGGTGTCCACATATTTACTGTTGGCCACGCGTGACACCGTTGACACATCCATATCGATTTTGTCCGCAATGTCCTTTAGGATCATGGGGCGCAGTTTTCGTTCATCACCGGTGAGGAAATATTCCTCTTGGTAGTCCATGATGGTGCTCATGGTCACGTACAGCGTTTGTTGCCGTTGTTTGATGGCATCGATGAACCATTTGGCCGCATCCAGCTTTTGTTTGATGAACAGTACGGTATCCTTCTGGGATTTGCTCTTTTCTTTGGCGTTCTTATAGCCTTCGAGCATATTGCTGTACTCTTTGGAAACATGCAGTTCCGGAGCGTTCCGGCCATTGAGCGTAAGTTCCAGTTCCCCGTCCACGATCCTGATGGAAAAATCGGGGACAATGTGTTCGATGATCCGGGTACTGCCCGAATACGAACCACCTGGTTTGGGGTTCAATTTTTCTATCTCGGCGATGGCATCCTTGAGCTGATCCTCGCTGATGTGGTGCTTCTGGGCCAGTTTGGCGTAGTGCTTCTTGGTGAACTGGTCAAAGGATTTTTCCAAGATATTGATGGCCAGTTCCACGGAAGGTTTCCGTTCTTTTCGTTTCAATTGAAGGATAAGGCATTCATCCAAAGATCGTGCGCCTACACCTGGGGGGTCCAAGTCCTGCACAATTTTCAGTACGGACTCAATCTTGTCCTCATCAACATAGATGTTCTGCGTAAAGGCAAGATCGTCCATAATATCTGGAAGTGGCCTTCGTATGTAGCCGCTCTCATCCACACTGCCCACCAGGAACTCGGCAATGGCCCATTCCTCATCATCCAGATAGAAAGTGTTCAGTTGGTTGATCAAATATTGGTTGAAGGAAATTCCTGCGGCATAGGGCACGCTTTTTTCCTCATCGTCCGCACTGTAATTGTTGGCCTGTGTCCTATAATCGGGAATCTCGTCATCGCTCAGATAGTCATCAATGTTGATCTCATCGGTGTCGATGGTCTCACTGTCCGAACTGTCGTCATAGGTGTCCTCATAAACATCGTCCACAATGTCACTCTCCTCTTTCCCACTTTCGAGGGCAGGATTCTCCTCCAGCTCTTGTTTCAGCCGTTGCTCAAATGCCTGTGTGGGCAATTGGATGAGCTTCATGAGCTGAATCTGCTGTGGAGACAGTTTCTGGGAAAGCTTGAACTGTAGATGTTGTTTCAGCATAGGATTGGTTTACAATCGTCCTTCCTTATAAAGTTATGAATTCAATTTAAAACTCTGCGTTCTGGGGAGTTCTGGGGTAGGGGATCACGTCCCTGATGTTGCCCATTCCGGTGACAAACTGCACCATGCGCTCAAAGCCAAGGCCAAAACCGCTATGTACCGCCGTACCGAAACGGCGAAGGTCCAAATACCACCAAAGTTCTTTTTCATCAATGTCGAGGGCCTTGATCTTCTGCTGGAGTACTTCCAATCGCTCTTCCCTTTGGGAACCTCCCACGATTTCACCGATACCGGGGAAAAGTACGTCCATGGCACGCACGGTCTTGCCGTCCTCGTTCAAACGCATATAGAATGCCTTGATGTTGGCGGGGTAATCGAACAGGATCACAGGGCACTTAAAGTGTTTTTCCACCAAGTAGCGCTCGTGTTCGCTTTGAAGGTCGGCACCCCACTCCTCAATGAGGTATTGGAATTTTTTCTTCTTGTTGGGATTGCTGTTCCTTAAAATATCGATGGCCTCGGTATAGGAAACCCGTTTGAAGTTGTTTTCCACCACAAATTTTAGTTTTCCCAACAAGGTCATTTCCGAACGCTCGTTCTGTGGTTTGGTCTTTTCCTCATCGGAAAGTCGGCCTTCCAGAAACTCGAGGTCGTCCTTGCAGTGGTCCAAAACATATTGGATGATCCATTTGATGAAATCTTCGGCCAAGTCCATATTGGCATCCAAATCGTTGAAGGCTACCTCGGGCTCTATCATCCAAAACTCAGCCAAGTGCCTTGAGGTGTTGGAGTTTTCGGCCCTGAAGGTAGGTCCGAACGTGTATACTTTCCCGAGTGCCATGGCATAGGTCTCAGCCTCCAATTGCCCGGAAACGGTCAGGTTGGTCTCTTTTCCGAAGAAATCCTCGGTAAAATCCACTTCCCCGTTTTCATCCACAGGTGGTTTTTTGGCATCCAAAGTGGAGACCCGGAACATTTCCCCGGCACCTTCGGCATCAGATCCGGTGATGATGGGGGCATGCATATAATAAAAGCCATGCTGTTGGAAATAGCTGTGAATGGCAAATGACAGTGCAGAACGTACCCGCATCACGGCGGAAAAGGTGTTCGTCCGCACCCTCAGGTGGGCTTTTTCCCTCAAAAACTCCAAAGAATGCTTTTTGGGCTGTATGGGATAGGTCTCGGGGTCTGCGGTGCCATGCACAAAAATGGCAGTGGCCTGGATCTCCACGGTCTGTCCCTTTCCTTGGCTTTCCACCAAAGTCCCGGAAATTTTCAGGGCGGCCCCAGTGGTCACTTGTTTGAGCAATGCTTCGTCCGCATTTTCAAAATCCACAACGCACTGCAGGTTGTGTATGGTAGAGCCATCGTTCAAGGCAATAAATCGGTTGCTCCTAAATGTTTTTACCCATCCATTTACTTCAACGGAATCTCCTACGGGTTGCTTCTTCAGCAATTCTTTTATGGAATAAGACTTCATTGTAAGGCTATCGTAATTTAGTCGGTAAAGATAGGTTTTTGATGAAAAATGAGGGCATGAAGCGGCTTAATTTATAGCCGTTTCTGGCACTATTTCTCCTTACCGTTGTCCTCGTCCTGGGGCAAAATATCGATCTGTGGCTTTTTGAGTACCTGTTTGTTGGCGATGTTTCTTTCCAAGGAAAGAAGCAGGGAGGGTAGCAGGATCAAATTGGACAACATGGCGAACAGCAGTGTGGCCGATACCAGTCCCCCCAAGGCCTTGGTGCCTCCAAAACTGGAGATGATGAAGACCGAAAACCCGAAAAAGAGGACGATGGAGGTGTAGAACATGCTCACCCCGGTCTCCCGCAGGGCAGCATACACCGATTTTTTGATTTGCCAACGGTTGGCGGCCAGTTCCTGCCGATATTTTGCCAAAAAATGGATAGTGTCGTCCACAGAAATACCAAAGGCGATGCTGAATACCAAGATGGTGGATGGTTTTATGGGAACACCCAAATATCCCATGAGGCCAGCGGTGATGACCAATGGCAACAGGTTGGGAACCAATGAAATAACAACCATTCGGAACGACCGGAAGAGATAGGCCATAAAAAGGGAGATCAGGCCAATGGCGAGTGCCAATGAAAGCAGTAAGTTCTTGACCAGGTACTTGGTTCCTTTTAGGAACAACAATGCTTTTCCGGTCATGAACACATTATACCGATCATCAGGGAAGAGCTTTGTGATGGATTGCTGTATTGTTTTTTCGATTTCCTCCATGCGGTCGATCTTGACGTCCTGCATATAGGTGGTGAGGCGTGCCGTTTGCCCTGTACTGTCCACGAAGCTTTTCAAAAGATTGCCATCCGAAGATGATTTCCGCGCCACATCCATGATGAAGGTGTTCTCTTGGCTGGTAGGCAACTGGTAATATTTTGGAATGCCGTTGTAAAAGGCCTGCTTGGAATATTTGATCAAATCGACCACCGAAATGGGCCGGGACAGTTCGGGAATTTCATGGATGATCGAGCCCAATTCGTCCATTCGCTTGAGGGTGGCTGGCTTGAGGACCCCGTTTTTCCGCTCAGTGTCCACCACAATTTCCATGGGCATGATCCCATCAAATTCCTCTTCAAAAAATTGGATGTCCTTATAAAAATGGGTGTCCTTGGGAAGGTCTTCAATCCGGCTCCCGGTAATCCTCATTTGGTAAATACCGATAATGCTAAGAACCAAGATGGCCACCGTGGTTATGTACACGGCAATCCTGTGGTCCCGGACCATCCGCTCCATCCAGTTCACAAAGAAATCCATCCATTTCTTGTTCAGGTGCTTCAAATGTTTGGTCTTTGGAAGCGGCATAAAGCTATAGATGATCGGTATGATCAATAGGGAAAGGATAAAAATCCCCACAATGTTGATGGAGGCCACAATGCCAAACTCCCTGAGAAGGTCGCTGTCCAAAATGATAAAGGTGGCAAAACCCGATGCCGTGGTGATGTTCGTCATCAATGTGGCGTTCCCGATCTTGGAGATGACCCGCTGTAGGGACAGAGCTTGGTTCCCGTGTTTGTTTACCTCTTGTTGGTATTTGTTGATGAGGAAAATACAGTTGGGGATGCCTATCACAATGATGAGAGGAGGAATCAAAGCAGTAAGAATCGTCATCTCATATTTCAGCAATCCAAGGATGCCGAAGGCCCACATGACCCCGATGATGACCACGAACATGGATATGAAAGTGGCCCTAAAACTTCTGAAGAAAAAGAAAAAGATAATGGAAGTGACCAAGAGGGCGGCCACGATAAATATCCCGATTTCGTCCACGATGGACTTGGTGTTCCAGGTTCGGATGTAGGGCATTCCCGAAACGTGGACGTCCATTTGGGTCTCATCCTCAAAACTTTTGACGAGATCATCCAGATCGTTCAGGATAAATTCGTTCCTGACCGGAGTGTCCATAATGTCCTTGTCAAGATAGGCGATGGTCTGTATGGTGCCACTCTTGGGGTTATAGACCAGATTATCATAGAAAGGCAGTTCGGTGAACAAATGGTTCTTCAATGAATCGATCTCTGCCTTGCTGCCGGGTTTTTTCTTCAGGAAAGGTTCCATCACAAAGACCTGCTCTTCATTATCCTTCACCAACACCCGAAGGTTTTCCAGGGATACCACAAAGTCTATCTCGGGAAATGCCTCCAATTGTTTGCTCAGCCTGTTCCACCGATTGAAGTTTTTGGGTGTGAACAAGGCAGTGTCCCTTATGGCCAGAACAATGGCATTGCCCTCTTCGCCGAATATTTTGGTAAAGGATCGGTATTGGATGGTGGCCGGATGGTCATCGGGGAGGATGTTGGATTCCGTGTTGGAAAACCGGATATTCTTCCACTGCAGTGCCAAAAAAACGGTTATGGCGACAATGCCTATCAGGATCAAGATCCTGTTGCGGAGAATAATATTTGCAGCCTTGGGCCAAAAACCTTTTGTGAGCTTTGCTACCATTTTGGTTTTATTGGGCGCAAAGGTAAAAAATGATCGGCTGTGTTCCTAAGAAAGCAGCCGATCATGGATAAAGTTTTAGACTTTCATGATCTCCGCTTCCTTCACGGAGAGGATGGAGTCCACTTTTTTGCTATAAGAGTCGGTAAGTTCCTGAACGTCCACTTCGGCATTTTTCAAGAGATCTTCGGAAATCTCCAAAGCCTTGAGCTCCTTGTTGGCTTCCTGTCGGGCACTTCGGATGCTTACTTTGGCGTCTTCCGCTTCCGCCTTTGCCTGTTTCACCAATTGTTTCCTGCGCTCCTCGGTCAATGGCGGCACGTTGATGATGACCATTTCCCCGTTGTTCATGGGGTTAAAGCCCAAATTGGCGTTCATGATGGCATTTTCTATTTCCCCGATAAGGTTCTTTTCCCAAGGCTGCACCGAAATGGTCCTGGCATCGGGCGTGTTGATGTTTGATACCTGTGATAGAGGGGTTTGAGAGCCGTAATAGTCCACCATTACGGATGATAGCATTATGGGACTGGCCTTTCCGGCACGGATTTTTATAAAGGCCTTTTCCAAGTGGGAAATACTGGCATCCATGCTCTCTTTAGTGCTATCAAGTACAAATTTTACTTCTTCGTCCATGCTCTTAAATTTTTATAACAATATCAAAAATGTGACCATTTTAAACGTTGACCACCGTTCCAATGTTCTCCCCCGATACGATCTTCATCAAATTGCCCTTGGTGTTCATATCGAAGACCACAATCGGCAATTCGTTTTCCTGGCTCAGTGTGAAGGCGGTGGTGTCCATCACCTTCAAACCTTTTGAAAGTACCTCTTGGAATGAAAGGGAATCAAATTTGGTGGCATTTTTATCTTTTTCAGGGTCGGAAGTGTAGATGCCATCAACGCGGGTTCCCTTCAGGATCACATCTGCATTGATTTCGATGGCCCTTAATACGGCAGCGGAATCGGTGGTGAAATAGGGGTTTCCTGTTCCCCCTCCAAAAATCACGACCCGACCTTTTTCCAAATGTCGGATGGCCCTTCTTCTAATAAAAGGTTCGGCCACTTCGTTGATCTTGATGGCCGATTGCAAACGGGTCTGGATGCCTTTGAGTTCCAGGGCACTCTGTAGGGCCAATCCGTTGATCACGGTGGCCAACATGCCCATGTGGTCGCCCTGTACGCGATCCATTCCCTGGCTGGCACCGGCAAGGCCCCTAAAAATGTTACCACCGCCGATGACGATGGCCACTTCAATGCCCTTATCCACCACAGCCTTGATCTCATCTGCATATTCGGACAAACGGTCCCCGTCGATTCCGTATTGCTTTTTGCCCATCAAGGCCTCCCCACTCAGTTTTAATAAAATTCTCTTGTAATGCATCAAAGGTTTCTTGAAGTTCGGACAAAAATAATCAAAAAAAATTATGGCAAATCAGTGAAAATGGGAAGACCCAAGATGTGAATGGATAAAAATCCATACATTCTGTAACCTTTTTCAAAAACAACGGTATATCCTACAACAACCAAAAAACAATTCATTGCAAACACTGACCGACAATGTCTTGATGCTGAAAGTGAAGAGTGGCGACTTGGACAAGTTGGGCCTGCTCTATGAACGGCATAAGAAAAGGCTCTTTGGATTTTTTTATAATATGGGCAACAACCCTTCTATCAGTGAAGATTTGGTGCAAAATGTGTTTGTGAGGATCTTGAAGTACAGACACTCTTTTACTGGGGAAGGTCCCTTTACAGCATGGATGTTCAGCATGGCCCGCAACGTGGGCAATGACCATTATAAGAAAATTTCTCGCGAAGGAGTTTCGAGAGGGACAGCCCCGGAGCAGGTGGACAAGGGAACAGGGGATTATTTGAATGAGACCATGGACCAAGAAGGGAATGCGCAAATGCTTACGAAGGCATTGGGTCTTCTGCCTGCGGAGAAAAGAGAAATATTGCTGCTGAGCAAATACAGGGAACTGAAGTTCCAAGAGATCGGTGAGATCTTGGGCTGTTCCGAAGGCGCGGCAAAGGTCAGGGTACACCGGGCATTAAAGGATTTGAAAACGATTTTTTTACAATTGGAAACGAGATGATGGACGAAAAGTTTGAAATATGGGCCATGGACTATATGTCCGGAAACCTTTCAGAAAGTGAAGCGAAGGAATTTGAATTCTTTCTGGATGGGCATGGGGAGTATCGTGAAAAGTACGATGACCTATTGAAAGCTTGGGAGCTATTGCAGGCTATCCAAACCCCTGAGCCTTCGGAAAGTATGGACGAGGCCTTTTTTGGCATGCTATCCTCCGAAATGGAAAAGGAGCAAGACAAAGCGCCCAAACAAAGTGTTATATCCATGCTTTCCGGGATTTTAAGGCCACAATGGGCCATTGGAATTTTTCTGCTCGTGATCGGGTTGGGTGTCGGGTATTTTTTAAGGCCCGTAGAGGAACCGATTCCTACACAAATCATTGCAGCGAACAACGAGACCGAGGAAGTGCGTCAAAAGTTGGTGCTGACCCTGTTGGACCAACCATCGGCAAACCAACGATTGCAAGGCGTGAGCGAAGCCAATAAGTTTGAGAATGCCGATGATATTGTGATCAGGGCGCTTTTAAAAACGCTCAACGGTGATCCCAACGTGAACGTGAGGTTGGCCGCCATAGAATCCTTGACCAATTATGTGGACAAACCTGTGGTTAGGCAAGGCTTGGTACAATCCATCCCGAACCAGGAGTCACCCATTTTGCAGATAACACTTGCCAATTTGATGGTGGCCCTTCAGGAAAAGGCATCCATAGAACCCTTCAAGCAGTTGTTGAAGCAAAAACAATTGGATACCACGGTCAAAAAACGAATCGAAAGGAGTATTGAATCCATCATATAGTTTATTTATCAATCTGCCCTTTGGGCGCAAATCAAATTACGAACAGTCTAATTTTTTAAAATGATGAAACGGTTAGTTATTATGTCATGTCTATCCTTGGGAGTAGGCATGTTGGGTGCCACGGCACAGAAAAAGGAGTTCAAGGAGGTCATCCGAAAAAGTGTCCCCCTTGCCAATGATGTCAACAACACTTTGGTTGTAAAAAACGTATTCGGTTCCGTGAACGTGGAAGGGTACAACGGAAACGAAGTGGTGTTGGAGGTGGAACGAATTATTTTTGCCAAAAACTCGGAAGACCTGGAATTGGGAAAAAAGGAACTGCAACTCCAAGTCATTGCGGAAAACAGTCGGGTCATTCTTCATCCCGATGCTCCCTACATCGAATTTGACAAAGACAAATTGCGGTATAACTGGTGCAACAATAATGAAGATGTTCCCTATGAGCACAAGTTGAATTTTACCTTGAAGGTACCGAACTCGGTCAAGATCAATGTGAGCACGGTCAATGATGGGGATATTTTGGTCAAGAACACGAACGGGGAGTCCGTGGAAGCTGACAATATCAACGGGGGTATTTCCCTGAACAACATTTCAGGAAAGACCAAGGTAAGCTGTATCAACGGGGATGTGGATATTTCGTATGCCCGCAATCCGAAGGTGGCCTCTCGGTACTACGCCTTGAACGGGGATATCAATATTTCATACCAGCAATCACTTTCGGCCAATATCTCGTTCAAAAGTATGAACGGGGAAATGTTCACGGACTTTGACATCAACAAACAATTTGTGAAGACCAGTAAAAATGAAGGTGATGGCGATAAGCCCAAATTCAAGTTCGAATCCAGGCCTGTCGTCCAGATTGGAAGCGGTCAGGTGGAATTTGATTTTGAAACCTTGAACGGGAATGTATTCATCAAAAAAATATAAAGTCATGAAGAAGATCAAAACTATAGTTGTTGTCGCCCTTGTATTGATTACGGGTGTGTTGTCCGCACAGGATAAGGAAATCGATTTGTTCACGATACCATTGAGCAATCCTGGACAATCAGGAAAATTGGTCCTTGATCAGATCAGCGGGTCCATTACCGTAACCGGGTATGAGGGCAAGGAAGTTATTGCAAAGGTTTCGGTTTCGGGGGATAAGAAGTCTTCCAACAACGAGAAGAATGGCATGAAACGGATTGGCAATTCTGGGCTCAATATCAGTGGCGAAGAGAAAGGCAATGAGGTCAGGATCCAAAATGAAATGTGGAGCAGAAAGGCTGATTTTGAGATCAAGGTCCCTTATAATTTTGCCCTAAAATTAAGTACAGTCAATGATGGGGATATTTTGGTACAAGGGGTTACGGGTGATTTGGAGATCAATAATGTGAACGGGGCTATTTCACTCCTAAATGTGGAAGGTGCGGTCATTGCCTATACCACCAATGGGCCAGTGAAGGTCGATTTTAAAAAGATGGGCAATATGACGGATATGGCTTTTAGCAGTTTCAATGGAAATGTGGAGGTTACGTTCCCGAGTGGCATAAAGGCAAATGTGAAGGCCAAATCGGATATGGGCGATGTTTATACCGATTTTGATATGGCCCTTTCAGAGAACAAACCTGAAATGGACAAAAAGCAGACTTCTGGAAGTTATAAGGTAAAACTGGAACAATGGGTGAGGGGCAAGATCAATGGTGGCGGTCCCGAACTATTGTTCAAGACTTTCAATGGGGATATCCTCATCAAGTCCAAATAGTTCGAAATGTGCCAACATAAAAAGGCCCCATTTTATGGGGCCTTTTTTTATTTGTATGGTTCGGGATTATCCCAAAGCTACTCTTTTGAAACCGGTAACGGTCAAGTTGCTGTCAACAGATTTTACATACTGGGCAACACTAACTTTGCTGTCCTTGATGAAATCTTGGTTGACCAAGGTGTTGTCCTTGAAGAAACGGTTCAATTTACCTTTGGCGATGTTGTCCAACATAGCTTCTGGTTTTCCTTCTTGGCGCAATTGCTCTTTTGCGATCTCGATTTCCTTATCGATGATGGACTGATCCACGCCTTCTTCGTTAAGGGCAACAGGGTTCATTGCAGCAGCTTGCATGGCTACATCTTTGGCAGCTTCGGCAGCACCGTCAACATTGGCGGACAAACCTACCAATGTAGCGATCTTGTTTCCGGCGTGGATGTAGGATCCCACGAAAGGAGCGCTCAATTTCTCGAAGCTCCCTATCTCGATCTTTTCACCGATCACACCGGTCTGCTCTGTCAATTTATCCGCAACGGTCATGCCACCGAAAGGAGCAACAAGAAAAGCTTCCTTGCTGTCGAAACCTAGTGCAAGATCGGCCAAATCGTTGGCCAAGGTCACAAAGCTTTCGTTTTTGGCAACGAAGTCGGTTTCGCAGTTCAATGAAATAACCACACCTTGGGTACTGTCGGCATTCACTTTTGCTATGGCAGCACCTTCAGAGGATTCCCTGTCAGCTCTATTGGCGGCTACTTTCTGTCCTTTTTTGCGCAGGATCTCGATTGCTTTTTCAAAATCGCCTTCGGCCTCGACCAAAGCTTTTTTGCAATCCATCATCCCAGCACCTGTGGTCTGTCTTAGTTTATTTACTTCTGCGGCGGTAATCTGTGCCATTTTTCTATGCTTTTTTAAAAATTTATGTAAAGTAAAACACTATTAAAGTGTTTTGTTTTAGGACAATGTTAAATCAAGGTTGGTTTATTCAACGCCTCCCTTAACACTGTCTTGCCATTCCTTCAATTCGTCCCACTTTCCTTCAGCGGCCATTTTGGCTTGCTTGGGCCAAGAGGTCGGATCCAAGTGGGCCATGGTGGAGCTGGCGTCGGTCAAGATTTCCTTGATGTCATCAGCAGACGTTTCTGAAAGCTTGGCGAAGGTGGATACCCCAGCTTCAACCAATGCTTCGGCTGCTTTTGGGCCAATGCCTTCCACTTTGGTCAAGTCATCTGTTTTTGCCTTTTCAGCTTTAACTTCTTTTTGTGCTGGCTTCACTTCTTTGGCCACGGGCTTTGATTTTTTGGACGGTTTTTCATCGTCCTCATCCTCATCGACCACAACGGCTTTAGTGTTCACTTCGTCTTCATCTTCATCTTCTTTGTCGTTGGCCTTGTCATTTTTACGCTCGGACAAACCTTCGGCCACAGCTTTGGTCACTTCTTCCAAAATGGCTTCGATGGATTTTCCGGCGTCATCGTTGGCAGGGATTACGAAGTCGATGGGTCTTGGATCGGAGTTGGTATCGACCATCGCGAAAATAGGGATGTTCAATTTCAACGCTTCCTTGACGGCAATATGCTCACGCATGGTGTCAACGATGAAAAGTGCACCTGGCAAACGGGTCATGTCTGCAATGGAACCCAAGTTTTTGTCCAATTTGGCACGCAAACGGTCCACTTGCAATCTTTCTTTTTTGGAAAGGGTGTCAAAGGTCCCGTCTTTTTTCATACGGTCGATAGCGGCCATTTTCTTGACAGCTTTACGGATGGTGACAAAGTTGGTCAACATACCACCGGGCCATCTTTCAGTGATGTAGGGCATGTTCACTTTGGATACCTTGTCGGCAACGATGTCCTTGGCTTGTTTTTTGGTGGCCACAAAAAGGATTTTTCGTCCAGAGGCCGCAATTTTCTTAAGGGCCTCATTGGCTTCCTCAAGTTTTGCTACAGTTTTGTAGAGATTGATGACGTGGATACCGTTTCGCTCCATGTAGATGTAGGGAGCCATGTTGGGATTCCACTTTCGTGTTAGGTGTCCAAAATGCACACCTGCTTCCAGTAAGTCTTTTACTTCAATTTTACTTGCCATTTTTTTGTACTTAGTTTACGTTCCGTTGTAGTAGCAATGAACTGGTGGTCACTTTTAGGTTCGCCCAATCCATTTAGATGCTAAACTAAATTCCAAAAAGTCGATTCTTTTTTCCTTTTGGAACAACGACAACTTGGTTAAAAATTTAACCCTGAAATGGTTTTTCAGGGTTTTCAATGAACTTATATAGAGGTGCCAAGGCACCGCAATATTAACGTTTGGAGAATTGGAATTTCTTACGGGCTTTCTTCTGTCCGAATTTCTTTCTTTCCACCATTCTTGGATCCCTTGTCAAAAGACCTTCTGGCTTCAGGACTTCCCTGTTCTCAGCATTGATCTCGCACATGGCCCTGGACAATGCCAAGCGAACCGCTTCTGCCTGTCCGGTGATACCACCACCATATACATTGACCTTTACATCATAGTTTCCTTCGGTCTCGGTAAGGGTGAAAGGTTGTTTTACCTTGTACTGCAAGGTGGCAGTGCTAAAGTAATCGCCAAGGTCCCTTTTATTTACGGTTATGTTTCCAGAACCTTCGGAGACATATACTCTGGCCACCGCGGTCTTTCTTCTTCCTATCTTATGAACCACTTCCATTTATTTGTAGTCGTTTAAGTTTATTGCCTTTGGTTTTTGCGCTTCCTGTCCGTGCTCGGCACCTACATAAACCTTTAGGTTTCTGTAGATTTCAGCACCAAGTTTGTTCTTTGGCAACATTCCCTTCACGGAGTTTTCGATAATGCGCTCAGGATGTTTTTTCAATACTTCTTTTGCGGTAGCGGAACGCTGTCCACCGGGATACCCGGTATATCTCAAATACACTTTGTCATCCCATTTGTTGCCGGTCAAGTTCACCTTCTCGGCATTGATGACTATTACATTGTCTCCACAATCCACATGGGGAGTAAAGTTGGTCTTGTATTTCCCCCTGAGCAATTTGGCCACTTTTGATGCCAATCTTCCCAAGTTCTGCCCCTCTGCATCAACCAATAACCATTGCTTGTCAACGGTAGATTTATTGGCGGAAATAGTCTTATAACTTAATGTGTCCACTTCTAGAATATTATTGATTTGAATACCTATCCCGATAAACGGGCTGCAAATGTACAATTATTAGATTGAATTACAAACGGTTGATTGGGAATATTTTTTCGCCTTTTTTCATTTTTTCATCTTCCTGATAAAATCTGCTCAAACATCACTTTTTAAATGTTAAAAAAAGCTTAAAAAACAAGAGTGCTGTAACTAACCCATTTTAACGTGGTCTTTAGGGTAATCAGACCAATCAATAAACGAACAAGTGAAATACATACTTTTTATTTTACTCACCCTTCTTACCTTCCAACTTGAAGCACAGGACACCACCAATGTGGTCCCCAAGAAAATTTATGTGACCAAGGATCTGGGCAGTGAAGCCCCACCTACCATTGATGGTCTTTTGGACGACCCAACATGGAACCTTGTGGAGTGGGCAGGGGATTATATTGAATGGCAACCCGATGAGAATACTCCACCGAGCCATCAGACCAAATTCAAGATTATATATGATACCAAAAATCTATATATAGGTGTACGTTGTCTGGACACGGAACCGGACAAGATCGTAAGGAGATTGTCCCGAAGGGATGGCTTTGAGGGCGATTGGGTCGAGTTCAACATTGACAGTTATTTTGACAAACGGACCGCTTTTTCCTTTACCATAACAGCTGCTGGCGTGAAAGGCGATGAATTTGTTTCCAATAACGGCAACAATTGGGATCCCAGTTGGAACCCGATCTGGTATGCAAAGACCCATATTGATGAAGAGGGTTGGACGGCAGAGATACGGATTCCTTTGAGCCAGTTGAAGTTTGGAAAGGCCGAGAGCCAAATATGGGGGCTTCAATCCACCAGAAGGTATTTTAGGAACGAAGAGCGTTCGGTCTGGCAACGAAAACCTGTGGATCAACCCGGTTGGGTGAGCGAATTTGGTGAACTGCACGGATTGAAGAACATTGAGCCTCAGAAACAATTGGAGATCCAACCCTACACCGTTGCCAAAATGGAAACGTATGAGGCAGAGGAAGGCAACCCTTTCAAGGATGGCAGTGAGAGTGACATAACCGGCGGACTCGATGCGAAAATTGGAATCACCAACGACCTTACCTTGGACTTGACCGTGAATCCGGATTTTGGACAAGTGGATGCCGATCCATCGGCCATTGCTTTGGATGGGTTTCAAATATTTTTTCAGGAGCGACGCCCATTTTTTGTGGAGAACAAGAACATCTTCGATTTCAGTGTTTCGCAATCGGAGGCGGGCAATACCTTTGGTTCCGACAATGTTTTTTATTCCAGGCGCATAGGCAGGAGCCCACAGGCCTATCCCAATACAGTTGATGGCGAGTTTGTGGATCAGCCCGACAATACCCCGATCATTGGGGCGGCAAAGTTCAGCGGAAAGACCAAGAACGGCTGGGCCATAGGCGTTCTGGAAAGTGTGACTGCCCAAAGACAGGCCACCATTATTGATGGAAGCGATAATAGGAGAAAAGAAGTGGTGGAACCGCTGACCAACTATTTTGTGGGCCGACTGCAGAAAGATTTCAATGATCGTAATTCCTATATCGGTGGCATCTTTACGGCCACCAATCGGGAAAACCTGCCCGAATCACTACAATTTTTGCACAGTTCCGCTTACACCGGAGGTTTGGATTTCAAGCACCAGTGGAACAACAGGGATTGGTATGTGGGCGGGAATGTCACCCTCAGCCATGTACAGGGCAGCGAGGAGGCCATCGAGAATACGCAGAAATCCATTGCCCATTTGTTCAATAGGGTGGATGCAGATTATCTCTCCGTGGATAGTACGCGTACCTCTTTGTCGGGAACAGGGGGCAATGTGCAAATAGGCAAGATCGGTAATGGACATTGGCGGTTCGAGTCGGGTGGTACCTGGCGTTCCCCGGAACTGGAACTCAACGATATCGGGTTTCAACGCCAGGCCGATGATATCCGGCACTATACTTGGATAGGCTATCAGACCCTTAAACCGGACAGTACCTTTAGGCGAGTGGGCATCAATTACAACCACTGGACCGCCTGGGACTTTGGGGGGAACCATAATTATTTGCAGTTCAACACCAATAGCTGGCAAAACTGGAAGAACAATTACCAGACCAATATTGGATTCAACTATGCGCCCATCGAATATTCCAATTTTGCATTGAGGGGCGGGCCGAGGTTGAGACAATCCCCCTGGATGAGCTTTTGGAACAATATCCAGACCGATAGTAGGAAGAAGATACAATTCTCATTTTACCATGAAGGTAGAAAGGCGGTGGACAATTCCTTTAAATCGTATTATATGGAAGGAGGATTTGTCTATCAGCCCATCAATGCATTGCGGGTCTCTGCCTTCCCGTCGTTGGGCATCAATCATGATAAACTCCAGTTCATTGATAATTTGGATGATGTGAACGGTTCCACGAGGTACCTCAACGGTGAGATAGACCAACGCACCCTGAGCATGTCCGTTCGGTTGAACTATACCATTAATCCCAACCTGACCATACAGTATTGGGGGCAGCCCTTTATTTCACGGGGGAGGTATTCCAACTTCAAGCACATCACCGATGCTACGGCCAAACGCTTCGAGGACAGATTTGTACAATATGGGGCCGATCAAGCCACTTTGAGTGATGGCGTGTATGCCATTGATGAGGATTTGGACAATGTTGCGGACTTCAGTTTTGACAACCCTGATTTCTCCTTCGTGCAGTTCCGTTCCAATTTGGTGGTCCGATGGGAGTACATCCCAGGCTCCGAGATATTCTTGGTCTGGTCACAGGATGTGTCCCGAAGTGGCGATCCTACCGATGGACTGTTGCCCAGTTTGGGGGACAATATTTTTGGACAGAAGCCCCAGAATATCTTTTTGGTGAAGGCAACTTATCGTTTTGTACTGTGAAATTTGCGTAATAAAAATACTACAATGTTTTTTTGGTCGTTTTGGAAACGTATCATTAAAACAAACCTCATGAAAAAGAATTTCTTTACACTTTTATTAGCCGCAGTTCTAATTTCCTCTTGCTCTTCAGATGAAGGAGAATCAGATGGTTCTTCCATTGTGGGTACTTGGGATGCCATTGAGTTTAACATGGGCGAGGCTGTTGATTTGAATGACGACGGTACTGCTTCCGATAATTTATTGGATGAATTGGATTGCTTTGCCTCAACGGCCACCTTTACCGCAGAAGGTGGATATTCAACAGCAACAACGGGAATCTATTTTGAAGCAACCGAAGATAGCTTTTTCATTACCTGTGACGGTGTCGAAACCACCTCGGGCACTTATACCCTCGATGGAAACACTTTGGTGACCATTGGTGAAGAGGGAGAAGTGGAATCAACAGCAACTGTAACCACAGACAGATTGGTGGTTACTGGGGAAGACGATGATTTTGGTCAGGTAACCTTAGTATTTGAAAGGAGAGAATAGAAACTAGCTCCGCTCAAGGTTTTATTTTCCGAATTGCTTTAACACAGGCCTCATTCGCCTCTCGATTCCCTATGGTGATGCGAACTTTCCCTGGAGCACCAAATTGCGAAACGGGCCGCACCATAATGCCTTCTTCCATCATCCGATCGGTAAATTCCATTTCGGGCAACGGAGGGTCTATGATAAAAAAGTTGGCCTGACTGGGCCAGTATTTGATGCCGATGCGGTCAAACTCCTGGGCAAGATATGCTCTGCCATCGAGAACCGTCTGTACCGTTTTTTCGATAAACTCTGTATCGTTCAATGCACCGATGCCTGCCTCGATGGACGTCAAGGGCAGCAAGAACGGTTTTTGGATCAACCGGATATAGTTGGCAATGGTAGCGGTGGTGTAGGCATACCCGATACGCTGACCCGCCAACCCGTATGTTTTGGAAAAACTATTGAGGCCAAGTACATTGTGCCCAGTCAAAACATAGGGTAGGGCGGTCACATAATCCTCCGCATCCGCAAAATGTCGGTACACTTCATCAAAAACGATAAGAATGTTCTTGGGCACACGTTCCAAAAAGTCGTCCAACACGAGTTTGGGAATATAGGTACCCGTTGGGTTGTTCGGACTGGTAAGGAAAATGACCTTGGTGCGCTCCGTAATGGCGTTCAAAATCCCTTCCACATCCAAATCGTAGTCGGGCGAAAGCAAAGGGATGTCAATGGTTTTGGCCCCATACCATCTGGAAAATACAGAGTAGGGCAAAAAGCAAGGGTTGGAATAGATTACCTCGTCCCCTTCATTGATAAAGGCCCTCAAAAGGATATCAATGATTTCCGAACCGCTGTTGCCACACAAAAATTGGTCAGCACTTAGTTTTCCATTAAAATCCTTCACCAAAGCTTCCCGCAGGCGGATATCGGTTTGGTCGGGATAGATGTCGATATGCTCCAAAGCCACTTTTAGGGCCGCCACTGCTTTGGGTGATGCCCCCAATGGATTTTCGTTGGAGGACAGTTTATAGATTTTTTTATTGGAAGGCGGAATGTTCTTTCCGCCTTTATATACCTCTTTGGGCTCCAAATGGGCCTTAAAGATGGATTCGATGTTTTTTTTCATTTTTTGTTTTAAACGGTTTCAATATGAAATGTGCAGATTTGGGAATACATATCAGTTAGCCAAGAACCGAATATTCTGATGTGTTTTGAAGGTAAGCCTGTATGTTTTCTTTGCACATTGATTGTTATGTGCCTTGTGTTTTTTGTTCAAGTATTTGATTTATTCTTTTCAGTTCGGTCAAACTGTTTTGTGTCAAATCTTCATTAGAAATAAGTCGTTTTAATTCATTTAGAATTTTGTTCTCAATCAGTTGCAACATAGAATCATATGCATATACCTTTAAATTGAGAATATATTGCAATTCATCTTCGGTTAGAACCGTATTTACTATCTGCTTTATTCCTGAATCTTCTTTCCAATTTTTAATTTCTCCATTTTTATATCCATCAAGAAGTAAATAAACTGTCCTGCCTATAAATCCCTGATATGCATACATGAGCACCCATAATTGTTCAGAAATAAAGGGTCTGAATTTGTCAATGTCATCCGAATACTTTGTCAATTTATCAGTCAAGTCATTTATTGATAATTTTGCGATTTGAGAGCCAAATCTACTACCAGTGTTATCTAATGATTTATTGTTTAGTTCCTCATCCAACAATATTTGATAACATAGGTGAACAACTGGTGGAATTGAAGATTTCATTTTTAATATTCTGTCCCAAAAAAGCTCAGTTACTTCAATTCTTTTATCCAGAATTTTTTGGAAATTTTGGCCAATTTGTTGAGTCAAATTGCTTACAACAGCATTATTCTTATTGATTAGACCCCTTAATTCTTCCAATCGTAAATTACTGTCTTCTTTCCATTTTTGAATAATTCTTTCGTTGAGAAGCTTACTAATAAAAATGATTGCAGCAGAAAGAAATACTCCAACTCCTCCGAAAAGTTTGAAGAGAGACCAGTTGTTTAAATTATTAATGAGCTCTTCCATTTTTCCCCACTTTTTATCTGTTTAACACATCGATATGTCCCGAATAATAATACACAATCTTTTTATTTGAATTCTACCAATCCTCCCCAAATAACAAATACGCCATGGCTTTTTCTGTATCCCCCGTCTCCAAAAGCTGCTGGGCCAAGGTATGGAGTTCCTTTTTAGACAGATTTTCCGCTCCATCCGCTTTAACGATTTTTTCAACTTCGGATGCAGAGGGCAGACTTTCCACATTGCCCAATCGTCCTAAATTGTTTCCGGTAAGCACCTTGCTTTCCCGAATGCCTTTTGGCAAGGCATCCACCCCAATGCCATGGCTGCGGAACGGTTTGGGGATTTCAAACAACGAATCCTTGATGGCCCGGATGTACCAATTACCACCCATACGACCCACAAGGTCCAATTTTTCGGTGTCCAGAATGCCATCGGTAAAATAGGCATCGTCCACATGGATGAGCTCCACTTTGGCAATGATGAGGTTGCCCGCTCCGGGAGTTTGGGCCAATTCAATAACCTCCATAACGGAACATTCAAAGGAAACGGGGGATTCCGCCACGCGGGGTGGTCGTACCTTTTCACTGGGCACTTCGGTAAAGCCCGCCTTTTGAAATTCGTTCACCCCTTTGGCATAAGCCGTGCTGGAAAGCGACATCTGTTCCGCCATTTTGTGGTTCACAATATTGATGACCACTTCGGGGACTTCCAATACGTTTTCATGGGTATGTTTCAAGGAATTGTCCCTACCACTTCGCGAAGGCGAAAAGATCATGATAGGCGGATTGGAACTGAACACATTGAAAAAACTGAACGGGCTCAGGTTCACGTTCCCATCTTTATCGATGGTGCTGGCAAAGCAGATGGGCCTTGGGGCCACCGCCGTGAGCAAAATGCTGTGCAGTTCGGGCTGGCTTACTTGGGTTGGGTCTACGGTTTTGATCATAGTTTGTTTCTTGTCATATCGAGCGCAGTCGAGATATGGTATAACTTTCAGATAACATTTCAGCTGCTCCTTCGACTGCGCTCAGGATGACAGCTCAATGATGATCTAAAGTGAAATTTATTTTGCAGGGAGCACTTTGGTGGAAACTTCCCCGAATCCGACCCTAATATCGCCATTTTGGGCGAAACCACGTAAGGTTACTGTGTCCCCATCAAGGATAAATTTACGTTCCGAACCATCCTTCAGCTTCATGGGTTTGGTGCCCATCCAGGCCAGTTCCAACATGGAGCCGAAGGAATCATCTTCCTTGCCCGAAATGGTCCCTGAAGCCATCATATCCCCGACATTGATGTTACAGCCATTCACGGTGTGGTGCGCCAACTGTTGGGCCATATTCCAATACATATACTTGAAATTGCTATGACAAACCGTGGTTTCTTCGCTCCCGTCGGGCGTAATGCCCACTTCCAGATTGATATCATAATTTTTTTCACCCTCATAAGCCAAATACGGCAATACTTTAGGTTCTTGTGTGGGCCCTGCCACTTTGAAAGGTTTCAGGGCTTCCAAAGTCACCACCCAAGGCGATATGGAAGAAGCAAAGTTCTTGGCCAAAAACGGCCCTAGGGGAACATATTCCCATTTTTGAATGTCGCGGGCGGACCAATCGTTGAACAAGACCAAGCCAAAAATGTAATCCTCGGCATCTTCGGTGGAGACGGATTCCCCCAACTGGGTGTCCTTTCCACAGATAAAGCCCATTTCCAGTTCAAAATCCAACCGCTGCGTTGGACCGAATATAGGGGCATCGGCATTGTTGGGCAAGGTCTGTCCCTTGGGTCGATGGATGGGTTGTCCGCTCACAATAATGGAGCTCGCCCTGCCATGGTAACCCACGGGAATATGTTTCCAGTTGGGCAAAAGGGCATTTTCAGGATCACGGAACATCTTGCCCACATTGGTGGCGTGTTCTATGCTGGAATAGAAATCGGTATAGTCGCCCACCGAAACGGGCATGTGCATCTGGGCTTCGGACTGCTTTACAAAAAGCTCGGGTTTTCCGGCCAAGGGGGAGTGGTCATCCTTCAACCAAAATTGGATTTTTTTCCGCACTCGATTGGTGATTTCCTTTCCGAGGGAAATAAAATCATTGAGGGTGTCCTTTTCCAAAACAGCGGTGTTGAATTCGAACACATCGAGTTCCGCTACGGCAGCCAAATCTAGAATATGCTCCCCAACGGCCACTCCCACACGTGGGCTTCTGTTTTTGGTGGAAAAAATCCCGAAGGGAATATTATGGATGGAAAAGTCTGAGTTTTCAGGGATGTTTATGATCATGCTTTATTTAGATGTTAGATGTGGGTAGTTAGATGTTAGATAATTGGCATTTATGAATTCTGATATCTAAAATCTAACGTCTCACTACTTAATTACTCCAACCACGATTTGTAATACTTGCCATCGTCGATTTTCAGGGCATTTTCGGTGATTTTCAACGGTTTGAAGGTGTCGATCATCACAGCCAATTCTTCTGTACTCTTTTTACCAATGCTGGCCTCATAGGTGCCTGGGTGCGGTCCGTGAGGAATACCTGCCGGGTGCAATGAAATATACCCTGGGCCAATCCCTGTGCGGCTCATAAAGTCCCCATCCACATAATACAACACCTCGTCGGAGTCTATATTGGAATGGTTGTAGGGAGCCGGAATCGCCTTGGGATGATAGTCGTACAGTCTTGGGCAGAACGAACATATCACAAAGGCACATGTCTCAAACGTTTGGTGTACCGGTGGCGGTTGGTGCACACGGCCCGTGATGGGTTCAAAATTGTGGATGGAAAAGCCGTAGGGGAAATTATATCCGTCCCAACCGACCACATCAAAAGGGTGGGTGGCATATACCAATTGGTGCAGGATGCCCTGTTTTTTGATTTTCATCAAAAATTCGCCTTTCTCATCAAAGGTCTGAAGGTCTTGCGGCAATTTATAATCCCGTTCACAGTAGGGAGAATGCTCCAACAACTGCCCGAACCAGTTTCGGTAGCGCTTTGGAGTATAGATTGGATGAAAGGATTCCGCATACAGGATGCGGTTATCCTCGGTATCAAATTCGATTTGGTAGATCATCCCACGGGGAATGATGAGGTAATCCCCATATTCAAACGGAATGTTGCCCAAAAAGGTCTTTAAGGTTCCCGACCCTTTGTGGATGAAAAGCATCTCATCGGCATCGGCATTCTTGTAAAAATAATCGGTGATGGATTTTTTCGGCGCAGCCAGACCAATGTGCACATCGTTGTTCACCAAAAGGGGTTCACGGGCTTCCAAAAAATCATCCTTGGGCTTTACATCGAACCCGATGAGTTTTCGACTGGTGATGTTCTTTTCCACTGCAATTTTGGGCGATACGTCAATGGCCTTGCCAATTTCCTTCACCTGCGTAGGGCGATGGACGTGATAGGACAGGGACGACATGCCATCGAAACCAATGGTGCCGAAAAGCTGCTCATAATACAGCCCTCCGTTCGGTTTTTCGAACTGGGTATGCCGTTTTTGCGGAATTTTGCCGAGTTTGTGATATATGGGCATTTTTTACCAGTTTAGAGTTCGGAGTTCAGAGTTAAAAGTTAATAAGATTCATAACTCCTAACCCATCACTCATAACATATTAATGCAAAGTGCCTCTTAGCTCCTGCTCGCGCTCGATGGCTTCAAACAGTGCCTTAAAGTTACCTTTTCCAAACGATTGTGCGCCTTTTCTTTGGATAATTTCAAAGAACATAGTGGGTCTGGGTTCCACAGGTTTGGTGAAAATCTGAAGTAGATAGCCTTCGTCATCACGGTCCACCAAAATGCCCAATTCTTTCAATGGGGCGATATCCTCATCAATTTCACCCACACGTTCGGTCACGGCATCATAATAGGTGGAAGGGACCTGAAGGAATTCCACCCCCCGACTTTTTAAGTCGCGAACAGTTTTGATGATGTTATCAGTAGCCACGGCAACATGCTGCACACCTTCACCCTCATAAAAATCGAGGTATTCCTCCACTTGGGATTTTTTCTTTCCTTCGGCAGGTTCGTTGATGGGGAATTTGATGCGTCCGTTCCCGTTGCTCATCACCTTACTCATCAGGGCGGTGTAATCGGTGGAAATGTCCTTATCGTCAAACGAAAGGATATTTTTGAATCCCAATACCTCTTCATAAAAACCTACCCAATGGTCCATTTGGTTCCAACCCACGTTGCCCACCATATGGTCCACAAACTTCAATCCAGTGGAAGGTGGGTTGTAATCCGGCGTCTCCCATTTTTTGAAACCTGGTAAAAATGTACCGTTGTAATCCTTGCGTTCCACAAAAATATGGACGGTTTCGCCATAGGTGTAAATACCGGAACGTACCACTTTTCCTTTGGCATCTTCCTCGATCTTAGGCTCCATATAGGATTTGGCACCACGTTCCATGGCCGCATTGTAGGCATAAGTGGCATCGTCCACCCAAAGGGCCACGACCTTGACGCCGTCACCGTGCTTGTCGATATGCTTCCCAATCTCGGTACCACTTTTTAGGGGAGAGGTGAGCACCAAACGGATCTTGTCCTGGACCACCACGTAACTTTCCCGATCCTTCAAGCCGGTTTCAAGACCTGCCTTTGCCAAGGACTGGAATCCAAATGCGGTCTTGTAAAAATGGGCCGCCTGTTTGGAGTTGCCCACATACAATTCGATATAGTCTGTGCCGTTGATGGGCATGAAATCCTGTTCGGTATCCTTTTGCGTCTTTGGACGTGTTGATGTCGCCATGTTCGTTATGATTTAGTTGTTCAATCAATATTGTTGCAATAACAACAAAAATAAGTATTTTTAAGTCACTATAACGTTTTCAGAATTAAAATTTAGGTTAAAGTTTCCGACTTTACACTGCACTGGAACAAAGGCATGAAAAACGGAATCCCTATTTTTGTGGCAACTATTTTTGGAATGCTCAACCGGATTGATGAAATACAGGGAATAGGACTGCACTTGGACTTGGTGCTCCGTAAGATTCAAAAAGCCTATTTGCGGGCCTTTGATGAACTGGGCGTGGAGGTGACCATTGAGCAATGGGTAATCCTGCACCAGATCTATGAGTTGGGCGATGACGCCAGCCAGCGGGAGATCGTGAAGGGCAACTTTCGCAACCGTGCCACCATTTCCAGAGTAATCGGCGGGTTGGAACGCAAGGGGTGGATTACCAAGACCCGTTTCGAAGGGGACCAAAAACGTTTTAAACTGGAACTGAGCGAGGAGGGGAGGAAAATCATCGAACTGACCTTGCCCAGTGCACTGAACTTGCGAAAACTGGCCATTAAAAATATCGACCCAGTCGAGTTCGCGACCTTTTTGAGGGTCTTGGACCAAATGGGGGACAATTATGAGGGGAACTGACCCCAGTGTTTCACCATCAACTGGATTAGGGTGGCCAGACCGATGATCAGGATAAAGATAAGGCTCAACCTTCTAAACTTTTCCTGTGGGATATAGGCCAGTATCTTTTTGCCCAAATACGTACCCACAAAGCCAATGACGAGTAAAAAAGGGAGGTAGGTCAACTCCTGTTTTCCGATATAGCCGTTGTCATAATAGACAAAGGTGCGTGAGAAATCGATCATGAAATCGATAAAGGCCGAAGTGGCGATAAAGGCATTTTTCTCCAGGTTGAAGGCGGCCATCGTCAGGCCACGGATGGCACCACCCGTACCCAGAAGTCCTGCCGAAAACCCGGAAAGTGTGCCTCCGATCATGGCGTTCTTCTTGCTGGGGAGCACCACTATTTCACTTTTGATGAGGAACAGCAGGCTGAAGACCACCAAGAAAATCCCCAAGACTATTTCCAGGGCAGCACTTTCCACCATTTTCGACAAAAATCCACCAATCACCACGAACAGCACGGAGGGTACGCCGATGTACAGCAACAGTTTTTTGTCCAGCCCTTTTTTGAACAGGAATATTTTGCTGATGTTGCTGGAGAGGTGGAAAATGGCCGTCATCCCCAGGACGGAGTAAAAATCAAAGTAGAAATTTCCCAAGGGCACAAAGAAGACCGATGACCCAAAACCGCCAATGGTGCCAATGACCTCGGCCACCAAGGCCAGTATCAGAAATAGGACGTTGATTTTCATTCAATGATTTTACGGAAAGAAAAGATAGTCTTTTTAGTAGAGCCAAAAACTGATATTCTACCACCTCTTTGCTCTTCATGGGAATTTGTGGTGTTGTCGGGTATATCGCGAATTGATTGGAATGATCATATTTCTGAATTTATGTCATTTTAACCTAAAAAAATCTTAAAATCTATATTTTGAGCTAATGCAGCATATAAACTGGTCAATTTAATGGACGCGTAAGCTATTGGTTTACTACAACTTTGTACCCGTATAACCCAAAATATACACGCTATGAAAAAAATGAACTTTTATCCCACGATATGGTCCACCGTACCTTTTGCCCCTAATACCATTGGTGATTGGTATGCAGAGGAACGGGCCATCAAAGAGTTGATCTTGAACAACGAGGCCGCCACATCGCTGAAGGTTTCGGAAATGATGTTGAACATTACGAAGTTCTCTGCCATTGATGAACATGGTAAGGAACATTTCATCGTGGATTTTCCGGGCCAGAACCCGGTTTCCCTAAAGGGAATCCCCTCTGGGACCTTTCTGCGCTCCAAGAGCGTACTCACCCTTCCCGAAGGGAAATACACCAAACTTCGGTTTTATCTGGCAGGCTGGGGCAACCAGTTCGTCTATCAGGACGGGGTGGAAGAATCCGCCAACGCCTTTGAACGATTGGATTTCGCCATAGAAGGTGGTTTCCAAATGGAAGGTGGTGAGGCCACTGAAGTAAAATTGTGGTTCGACTTTGCTCCTTTTGAGTGGAAGCGACACTTTAAACCGCTTACGGATCTGTTTATACGGAGCAAAAGCCCAAGACCACGACTGGCCAATAGTTTTGGCAATTAAATTGTTATGAAGAAGAATGGAAAAGGCACCCAATTGGGTGCCTTTTTGGTTTTTGGTGGGTTATTTGGAATGTTCTTTGTGGTTTCCGTTATAAAAATTGGCCAGGATGGATTCCAGTTCTTCCTTGCCGCCGATAATGTCCTCGATCTTGCCCCATAGCCCTTCGTCAAGAATGGATCGCAAGGGCTGTTGCAACTGGGTGATGTTGCCAAACACCTTTTTGATCTTACTGTCCCAGACCTTGTAGTATTTCAGAAGGTCGTCAGGGTACACCACTTTTCGACGTGTGCCCTCGTCGGCTGCCCTAAAGGGCATGGGAATGTTCAGGTAGCCATAGTCGTCCGTAAGCTGCTCCCCGGGCTGTATGTCGCGGATGGCAATCTCAAAATCGTAGGCAGTGGTGAGGCAATTGGAGTTGAAACTGTGGTTCACGTAGCGCCCGTTGTCCCAACAGAGGATGTAGTTGCCCTTGTTGTTCCGAAAGGTGTAAGTGTCCAAAATGTTTTGGTAGATGGGGGCCATGCGTTGCAGTTCCAGAGGGGTGAACTCGCGGTCCAGTTCGTCGAGCACCCAGGTAATGGTCCCTGCGGGAATGAATTTGGTGGCCACGACGCCGTAGCCAATTTCGTTGCTGATAAAGCGCAATTCTGTATCGGGATGGATCATTTTATACGTAATGAATTTTCGAATGAAGGTATAAAATTGTTCGATCCGTTGATGGAAATTTTAGGGGGACTAAATGATTTTAAAAAATCATTTTAAAATACTGTAATACAATGGATTGCTATTGATTGAAATTTGAATTTCAGTCGAGCAGCCTCCTGTGATAATTGACCTGTCCAAGGTGATAGTTCAAGTGTGTGGCCAATAGGATCAACGTGTGTTCCATTCCAGTGGGTTGGTCCCAAATGACAATGGGAAAATCACCCGACAATTGTTCCTTGGTCACGTTGTTGAGTCCCTCTTCAACTACTATTATGGTTTCATCAATTTGCTGCAAAAGTGTAGCTCTGGGAACATGGGTCGTAGAAAATTCCAGATCCCGTTGCCGAACGTAGGACGTTTTGGCCAATCCGGCCCCAATAAAAGCATTGAGATTGCCGATGAGGTGCAAACATAAATTCCCTGCCGAATTTGTTATGGATTTTTCAACCAGCCAAATATGTTCTTCGGATTGATATTGTTGTAATTCACTTTTCAGTTTTTCAAGGTCTCTTTTAAAGAGCCATTTTAAGGTGTCGATCATGTTTTTTCTATTTACTCCCCACTTAGTCGGTTTAATTTGTCCAACACTTCATACACGGAAAAACTTCTGGCAAAACGGTATATCTCCTTATCGTCCACTTTGATGATGACCACGGGGAGGGTAAACACCATGGATTGCCCAGTGAATTCCACTTCCTCTTCCACATCCACTACGCGGATGTCCACTTTTGGGAAGTTCTCTTGGACGGCTTCCAGCAACTTTGGTTTCAAAACTTTGCAGACGCCACAGGTTTTGCTGGTGAAATAGAGAAGTTCGATTTTGGGTGTTTCCATCAATAATCCGAATACTCCGTGGGGTACAAAAACCAAATATCGGCATGCGAAACGTTGTTCTCATACTTGGGCATGGCAGTGAGGGCCTTCCATTCAGGGGAATCCACAAAGGCTTCCCAATTTTTGTCCCTAGCGGCCATATTGGCGTGGGTGGTCATGTACATCAAATTGGGCATTCTGGATCCTGAAATCACTTCGCCATAAAACACGGCATTGAACCCCAATCGATCGAAAAGGGTTACCTCCCCGCCAGCGTTGAACATATCCACTTTGTTCCAATATAGTTTTTCAGTGGGGGACTCGTAACTGCGCAATTCGTAAATGCGCTCCGAGCGAGGGCCATCCAACTTAGGCGTCTGCATCAGGGGCATATCGGAAAAGGCCTGCAACAGGATGGACTCGATATGATCATAGGGTGGGTTGTCATACGGTGCATTGATGTATGTGTCGCCTGCTTGCGCATATGCCGCATCTGCGTTGAGTTGGTTCTCCAACGCCAAAAATTGCTCCATGGATTTGAAAGGGGTAAGTACATAGGTTTTTGGTACGGTGTCCTTCTCGTTCGTAAGGAATTTAAACACCCCAATGTTTTGGATGCCCTGTTTTTTTACGGCGGGCATATAGGCATTTTGAAGATAGTCGTCCGTTGTGACTATCTGGCTTTCCGAACTGAAGGAATACACTTTAAGCTGATAAAATTCGCGGGTTTGGGCAACGGGTTCTGTCGATTCCGGAGTTTCGGCAGTTTCTGGTTGGGGATTGCCACAGTTGGTCAAAACTAGGGCGGCAAAGAACAAGGAGAGCAATTGTAATGTTTTCATTTTAGTGTGGTTGGGTTTGGTAGTCATCTTATTCAGATTGGCAAATGAATTTTATATTCATTCTCTTTATAAATTCAAAATCATCAATCCAATTAATACTCATATTCTCGCAAACGTGGGGGATTTTAATTTTGGTTTGTTTTTTGAAAAAGTCTTTAGTTTCCTTCGTTACCACAATTGCATTTTCTTTGATTGCGTGTGCAATTACCCAAGGATCAGCCTTTGAGTGAATTCCATTGCTGGAAACTAAATATTTATGATTTGGATTCGATGCATATATTTCTTTGAGACAATTTGTTACTTCACCATCTATTTTTTTAATTGGAATGGCACTGTTTTTTAACCATTTGAATAGGTTGTCTTCTCCTTTCTCAATTTCTTCAAAAACCAGTTCAGGAATAAAAATTATACCTTTTTTCCCCAAGTCATTTAAGACTTCCCAATATGATGGGCAAATCTCAGGTGAGTAATATTTTTGCCAAGCTTGAATAAGGATATTCGCATCAATACAATAAATTACTTTTTCATCTTCAAACATTAGGCAAGCAGTTTTTCAAATTTTTGGAAATTATTTATCTGCGTGTTTAGAAGATTACTCGCAATTGAGGGGGATAAAGAGCCATTGTTGAAAGTGTCCATAACAATTCTCGTAAATAATTTACTGTTCTTATTTAAGCGAAGTAAATAAGTGTCTGTCCCACCATCTCTTTCTTTTTGTTTTTCCTTTTTTATCCTTTCTTTTTCTAAAAACTTTTCAAATTCATCTTGAGCATCCATTTTTAATTGCCAATATTCTGAATGAGAAATCAATTTTAAGTTTAAAGCTCTTACTAATAATGCAAAAGAGCTGATTCCAAATTCTTTTGCTTGTTTGAAAATCTTATCTTGAGATTTAAAGGTATCACTACCTAATTGTACTATAACTTCTTGTGGCATTAATGCGTTTGCTGCTACTTGATTACAAAATATTTCTACAGGATGAAATCTTGATTTGGGTTTGTCGATTAAGTCAATATCAATCTCATTGGATATTCCTGATTTTGCAATCCAAATGTGAGCCAATTCGTGAACCAAGGTAAAAAGTTGCGGAGCATTCCAGTTTTTTGAATTGACAAAAACAAAAGGAGCGATTTTGTCTGCAATAGCAAAACCTTGAATTAAATCTTTATCTAGGGTAAGTTTAGAGTGAAGGTAACTTGTACGGGATACAAATACTCCAGCAATTTCAGTTTTTTCAATCCATTCATTTATAGGAGATTTTTGATAGCTGGAAGGATTAATTTTAAGGGTGTCCAAAATATCTTTAGCAACAACTTCCGGATTGTCATTTATTGTGAATTTACCCACAAAAGGAAGTTCATCTTCACCGATTTCCTCGTACCAATCCCTGATCCAACTCTGTTTTTCTTGAACATCTCGAATGATAAATAATGATGCTGTATCTAGCTCTTGGGCATCATCTCTTCGATAATCTTTCAGAGGATGGAAATCTTTAGGAATTTCAGGTAAAAAGAAAAGAGAAAAAGGCCTTCTAAAATATTTTGCCAAAATTTTTGCTTGTCGAATCGTAGGAAAATCATTTCCATTTTCCCAAGTCAAATATCTTTCAGGTGATACCGAAATTTTTTTGGCAGCATCTTCAACAGAAATTTTAGCAGACTCTCTAGCCCATTTTAAAATATCAGTTGTTATAAATGCTTTCTCTGCCATCACGTTAAATTACAAAAGTAAAATTTTAGCTCATATACTAATTTTCATTACTTTCTATACTACATTTTTTCATACAAATATTAAAAATGTTTTAATGCGCCTCCAACCAGTTCTCGCCCACGCCCACTTCCACATCCAAGGGCACGGAGAGTTGGTAAGCGTTCTCCATTTCGGATTTGATCAATTTTTTCATGTCCTCCAATTCGGGCTTATAGCAATCGAACACCAATTCATCGTGCACCTGCAAGAGCATTTTGGTCTTGTATTTTCCTTCCGCCAGTTTTTTGTGGATGTTGATCATCGCAATTTTGATGATGTCCGCCGCACTTCCCTGTATGGGTGCATTCACGGCGTTGCGCTCCGCGGCCCCACGCACCACTTGGTTCCCGGCATTGATGTCCTTTAAATAGCGTCTTCGGCCCAAAATGGTCTGCACATAGCCATGCTCCCGGGCAAAATCTATCTGTTCACTCATGTAGTTCCGTAGTTTGGGATAGGTCTTGTAATAGGTATCGATAAGGTCCTTGGCCTCGGTACGGCTCAAATCCGTTTGGTTGCTCAATCCAAAGGCCGATACCCCATAAATGATCCCAAAGTTCACCGTTTTGGCATTGCTTCGCTGCTCGCGGGTCACCTCTCCGATCGGCACGTTGAACACCTTCGATGCCGTGGAAGCGTGGATGTCCTCCCCGTGTTTGAATGCGGAAATCATAGTGTCCTCCTCGCTCAAAGCTGCAATGATTCGGAGTTCTATTTGGGAATAATCCGCAGCCAGTAAAACATAGTTTTCATCCCGTGGAATAAACGCCTTGCGCACCTGTCTACCCCGTTCCGTGCGGATGGGGATGTTCTGCAAATTGGGATTGTTGCTGCTCAAACGGCCCGTGGCGGCCACCGTTTGCATATAGTCCGTGTGTACCCGGCCACTGTGTTTTTGCACCTCGTTCGGTAGGGCATCCACATAGGTGCTTTTCAGTTTGGTCAATCCACGGTAATCCAACACATTTTGGATGATCTCATGATCCTTGGCAAGATAGGAAAGCACGTCCTCTGCGGTGGAATATTGCCCTGTTTTCGTCTTTTTGGGCTTGTCTACCAGTTTGAGTTTGTCAAAAAGGATGTCGCCCAATTGTTTTGGGGAAGCAATGTTGAACTGCTCTCCGGCCTGTTCGTAAATTTTCTTTTCCAACTCCGCAATGTCCGTTTCGAGTGCGGTCGAGAGTTCTTTCAAATAATCCTCATTGAGATTGATGCCCTCCCGTTCCATATCTGCCAAAACACGTAGCAACGGAACCTCGATGTCCGCGAACAATTTGTCGGTGCCCGTCTCTTTCAACTCAGGCGCGAAATGCTGCGCCAACTGATAGGTGACATCGGCATCCTCCACTGCATATTCGGTCTGCTTGTCCAACGGCACCTGGCGCATATTCAACTGGTTCTTGCCCTTTTTGCCGATCAGTTCAGTGATGGACACCGGGGTATAGTTAAGGTAGGTCTCCGAGAGCACGTCCATGTTGTGCCGCATATCGGGGTTGATGAGGTAATGGGCCAACATGGTATCGAACAATGTTCCTTTCACATCCACGCCATAATTGAGCATCACCTTGATGTCGTATTTCAAGTTTTGCCCAATTTTTTGAATGTTTTCCGATTCAAAGAAAGGGCGCAACTTCTCGATCAAAGGCATGGCATCGTTTCTGGTTTCGGGAAAGGGCACATAAAACCCTTTGCCGGGCGACCAACTGAAAGCAATTCCCACCAATTCCGCTTCCAAGGGGTTGATGGAGGTGGTCTCCGTGTCGAAACACACGGCAGGTTGCTTCATCAAGGTTTCCAGGAACAGCTCCATGGCCAGACCATTTTGGACGGTCTGATAAAAATGGGGAACATCGGCAATGGTCTTCCGTCCGCTCACATCCTTGATGGTCGCTGGGGCCTCGGTAGGGTCGCCCCCGAATAGGGTAAACTGTCCGCTTCCCGCCACTTTGGCCTCCTGTTTTGCGGTTTCCGTACTGGTCACCTGTGTTCCGGCCTCTGCCTCGCCGGAGAATATTTTGATGAACTGCTCCTTCAACCTTCGGAATTCGAGCTCTTCAAAAATCTTTTGTACTTCTTCAAAATCGGGCGGACACATTTCATAATCTTCTGCGTGAAAGGTCACCTCACAATCGGTCTTGATCTCGGCCAATTTTCGAGAAAGTCGACCCAGTTCGGCGTTTTCTTCCACTTTTTCCCTCATTTTGCCCGAAAGTTTGTCCGTATTGTTCAGCAAACCTTCCAAGGAACCGAAGTCGGCAAGGAACTTTTTGGCGGTCTTGTCGCCCACTCCCGGCAGTCCGGGAATGTTGTCACTCGCATCGCCCATCATCCCCAGATAATCAATCACCTGTTCGGGACGTTCCACCCCAAAGCGTTTCTTCACTTCGGGAATGCCCCAGATCTCGATGCCATTGCCCAATCGGGCCGGGCGGTACATAAAGATGTTCTCGCTCACCAACTGTCCAAAATCCTTGTCGGGGGTCACCATGAACACCTTGTAGTTTTCCTTTTCGGCCTGTTTGGCCAAGGTGCCGATGAGGTCATCCGCTTCGTAGCCATTCAGTTCCACTACGGGAATCTTCATTGCTTTCAGGATTTGTTGGATGAAAGGCACGGCTATGCGGATGGCATCGGGTGTCTCGTCCCGATTGGCCTTATAGGCATCAAAAAGCTCGGTACGCTCCACACTGCCGCCCTTATCGAAGGCCACGGCCAAATGGTCGGGCTGTTCCCGCTTGATCACATCAAAAAGGGAGTTCATAAAACCCATGATGGCCGAGGTGTCCATACCCTTGGAATTGATCCTTGGGTTTTTGATGAGGGCGTAATAGCCACGGAAAATGAGTGCGTAGGCGTCGAGAAGGAAAAGTCTTTTTTGTTCAGGCATGTTATTCAAATATCAATGTTCAATAAACAATCAGTGATGTATGGTTATCAAAAAAAATGGTGGGGATTAAAAGTACGAATTGCTGCTCAAAAGAACCTAGAATATAGAGCCAAGAATAGAGACGTCTTGATTCTTGCATCTAGAAGCGAAGCGGTCTAACATCTAACGTCCAACAGCGCAGCGGTCCAACATCTAACTGTAAAAACTCGTCACCTCTCTGTTCTCATGCCCCTTCTCGCTGTACTCGCGGTAGGTGAAACCGGGATGTACGCAATACCCACCAGTTTCTCCATTCTTGTTGATGGCCAGAAACCCGATCTGGAAATCCTTTCGGTCCTTGTTTTTCTGCATGATGCGCTTTACGCCCTCTTCACAGGCCTCTTGCGGACTTTTGCCCTGGCGCATCAGTTCCACGATTAAAAAGCTGCCCACGGTGCGGATAACCTCTTCGCCGACGCCCGTAGCGGTTGCCCCGCCCACTTCGTTGTCCACAAAAAGGCCTGCCCCGATGATGGGCGAATCGCCCACACGACCCGCTATTTTGTAGGCCATGCCACTAGTGGTACAGGCCCCGGCAATGTCCCCTTTCTCGTCAATGGCCAGCATGCCGATGGTATCGTGGTTCTCTATGTTGATGATGGTTTCGTATTTGGAGGTTTTCAACCATTCTTGATATTGTTTCCGGGTGCTTTCGGTCAGTAGGTCCTCTTTTTTGAATCCTTGTTCGTAGGCAAATTTTTCAGCCCCTTTTCCGGCCAAAATGATATGTGGCGTCTCTTCCATCACTTTTCTTGCCACGGAAACAGGGTGAGCAATGTTCTGCATGCAGACCACGGAACCGCAATTACCGTCCTTGTCCATGATGCAGGCATCCAGGGTCACGTTTCCATCCCGATCTGGCCGGCCGCCCTTGCCCACGGTCTCGTTGGTCACATCGGCCTCTTCCACCATTACGCCCTGTTCCACGGCATCCAAGGAGCTTCCGCCCGATTTCAGCACTTCCCATGCCTTGTCGGTGGCATTCAGAAAGTTCCAAGTGCAGACCACTATGGGTTTGATGGGATTGACCGGGGTTGCGGCCAAAACCGGTGTTTCTTCGGGCTTGTTCTCTGTTTTACAGGCCGCCATGGCTGAGGCAGAAACCAATCCGGCTGCCGTTAAGCTGGAATTTTTAAGGAAATTGCGTCGTTTCATGCAAGGGATCTTTATTTTTAAGCTGGATAAATATAGCAATATGCTCGTAGAAGTTTGTGCCAATTCCTTGGAATCGGCCCTAAATGCACAAAAGGCAGGTGCGCACCGAATCGAACTCTGTTCCGAACTTGGGGTAGGGGGTGTCACCCCATCCATGGGCCTGATCCAATTGGTGCGGGAACGTTTGAGCATTCCCGTGCATGTGCTCATCCGTCCACGAAGTGGTCATTTTACCTATTCCGATACCGAGTTCGAAGTGATGAAGGCGGACATCGTGGCCTGTATGGAACTGGGTGTGGATGGAGTGGTCTCCGGTGTGCTGATGAAGGATTTCTCTGTGGATGTGGCGCGGACAAGGCAATTAGTGGAACTTGCCCAACCAATGCATTTTACGTTCCACCGCGCTTTTGATTGGATCCAAGATCCCATCTCCTGTTTGGTGGAGTTGGAACGAATGGGGATCGATACCATCCTGACCTCGGGCGGATATCCTTCCGCGGAAAAGGGATTGGAGCAACTCGAAGATTGGCAGAAACGGACTTCGATGACTATTATGGCCGGGGGAGGGGTATCACCTTCCAATGCCGTTGGGTTCAAAAAAATAGGGTTGAGGGCCGTCCACTGTTCGGGGACTTCCTTTGCAAATCAGCTCGACGTTTCGGAAAAGATTCCCATGAATTCAGCCAAACATTTGGAGGAGGATAAGGTGGCGATCACCCATGTCGATACGGTACGGAGCATTGTGCAGGCCGTTAAATAAATTTAAAAAGACCTATTTTCTAGTGGATTACCCATAATTTTGCAAAAAATAGACTATGTCCCGATTTATCATTCTGGCCTTTCTTTATGTCGTACTGGCCATATACGGTTTCCAGGCTTTCCGAACCTTGTTCAAGAGTCCTTGGATGCACTGGGCCTATGGGATTTTGTTTCTGGGGGCACTGTTGTTCTTGGCCATCAAGATCATGGGCTACGATCCCAGTAATGGATTCAAAGGGACCATGGCCGTGGCGGGGACCATCTTTGCGGCCTTTTTTCTAATGGCCTTGGTATTGGGCTTTTTCCTTTTGTTGGAAGATGTGGTGCGTTTGTTTGGGTTTGGGTACAACAAATTGGTTGGGATGTCCGACTCCGATGCCAGCTATTTCCCTTCACGCAGAAAGTTTATCAGTGGTTTGGCACTGGGATTGGCGGCCCTACCCTTCGGTGCCTTGCTCTATGGCATGTACCGCGGAAAATACAACTATCAGGTGCTCAAATACGAGCTGGAATTCGATGACCTGCCGGATGCCTTTCACAATTACCAGATCACGCAGATTTCCGATGTCCACAGCGGCAGTTTTGACGATTATAACAAAGTGGCCTATGGCATTGACTTGATCAATGAGCAAAAAAGCGACGTGATCTTCTTTACTGGGGACATGGTCAATAACCGATCTGACGAAATGGAACCCTGGACAGATGTCTTTGCCCGATTGGAGGCCAAGGACGGCAAGTTTTCTATTCTGGGCAACCACGACTATGGCGATTATGCCGTCTGGCCCACGGAAGAGGCCAAATCCAAAAACCTGGAAAACCTCAAGAATTTGCAGAAGGATATGGGCTTTGACCTGATCTTGAACTCCAACCGATATTTAGAAAAGAATGGGCAGAAAATTGCCTTGGTCGGTGTGGAGAATTGGGGACGTGGCGGCTTTAAAAAGGCTGGCGACCTCGAAAAGGCCAAAGAGGGCATTTCTTCAAATGATTTTAAAATATTGTTGAGCCACGATCCCTCGCATTGGGAAGATGTGGTGATCCATGACGACTACCATTTCCACCTGACCTTGAGCGGGCACACCCACGGCATGCAGTTTGGAGTGGAAATTCCCGGATGGATCAAGTGGAGTCCCGTGAAATGGCGCTACAAGTATTGGGCGGGCATCTACAAGGAACTCGGGCAGTTCATCAACGTGAACCGCGGGTTTGGGTTTATTGGTTATCCGGGGCGATTTGGCATCTGGCCTGAAATTTCCGTGATCACCTTGAAGAAGAAAGGGTTGGCATAACACTGTTTTCCCCTACCGTTCCTATGATTTTTTATTCTCTAAAATACTCCAGTGCCATTGTGGCAATTTCTCTTGTGATTTTGGTGGGTGAATTGCATCCGCAGTTTGTCAAGGCAAGCACATATACATCTTGAGCGGGCAAGTAGACTCCCATCGATTTAAACCCAAAGATGGAACCTCCGTGTTCATAGCTAAGATCCCCATCCAAGGATTTGATGTGCCATCCGTAACCATATTCTATTTGTTCCCCGTTGTTCAGGGTGTGGTTCGTGAATGCTTTTTTGGTGAGATCCTTGCTGATCAGGACATTGTTTTTTAGGGCCTCTTGCCATTTCAGCATATCATCAACGGTTGCCATCAATGAACCTGCGGCATAGGGGATGGAAAAACTTATATATCTGGTGTTCACATAAGTACTGTCCTTTTGGTCGTAGCCCCACGCCCTGTCTGGTATGATTTTTTGATGGCTTGCATAACACGAATTGTCCATTTTCAATCTATCGAAGATGTTTTCCTTCACAAAATCCCCATAGCTTTTTCCACTGACCAGTTCAATGATGTATCCAAGCAGCATATAACCGGCATTGCAATATTCAAATTTTTCTCCCGGAGCAAAGTCTTTCGGTCCATCTTTAAAAAAATCCACTAGTTCCTTTGCACTCAGCTCTTCCTTTGCAATATCGTTTAGTCCTTTGATCTTTGTAAAATCTCTGATTCCGGAGGTGTGTGTGAGCAAATGGTGTATGGTGATGCTCTTCCCGTCAGGATAGTCGGGGAGGAACTTGTTGAGCGTGTCATGGAGGTCCAATTTTTTATCTTGGACCAGCATCAATATGGACATGGCGGTAAACTGTTTTGTAATGGAACCTAGTTGGAACACGTTGTTCGTGACCATCGGAGTTTTGGATTCCAAATTGGAAAGGCCAAAGGCCTTTTGATAAACTGGCTTGCCCTTTTTTGAGACCAAAACAACCGCACCAGGCGAACTGCTTGCATATTTTTTCATCAATACACTATCAATACTGGATTCCAGTGATTGCCCAAAGGCCTTGGGCTGAATGGACATACAGATAAAGATTAGGGAAAGTACAAGGATTTTGGTTTGGTGTCTGTTTTTCATAATTATCCTGACTACGGCTTTTTCAAATAGACGGGCATTGAAAAGGACAGGTTACATAAATGGGAAGGAATTTTGGTTTTGGGTGTTTTGATGGGAAGAGGCAATCCTGGGATTGGTTTGGGGGAGTAACGTTTAACGTGAATTTAACTAAGGACTTGGAGGGAAAGCAATGTCAGGATATAAAACGTTAACATTTTTTCTTATTTTTGACCGTAAACCTTTAGAATTCATGTCCAAATTTGGTGAACTCATAGATGTAAAGGTCCCCGTACTGCTGGACTTTTATGCGGAATGGAACGAACAGTCCACTTCAATGCATCCCGTTCTGCGCGATGTGGCCGCTGCCCTTGGCGATAAGGGAAAAGTGATAAAGATCGATGTGGACAAGAACAAGGAGCTCTCACAGGCCCTTCGGATAAAAGGATTGCCCACTTTGATGATCTACAAAAAAGGCGAAATGGTCTGGCGACAGAGCGGCGAACAGGACGCCAACACGCTGATAGGCATTTTGAACGAATATATCTAAAAATAAAAGCGAGGTAAAAACCTCGCTTTTTTACTTATTGTTGTACTGTTGAGTCTTCCTCAACTGGTCTGATGGTGTCCAACGGGATGGAATCCTCCATGTCGGGGTCTATGCCCAAAGGTCCCTCCAGCATATCTTCTTCATCCTCACCTTCCACAAATTGGGAGAACTTGTCTATGTACTCGTTGAAGATCAACGTTTCGGATTCTGCCAGTTCCCGATCTTGGTTTTCTATCAATATATCGATGTTCCTTCGGTAGGCCTGCATATCGGCCAAGATATCGTCCATCTTTTCATATTGCTCATCCAAGGGAATGCCGGCGTAATATTCCAAGCGTTGCTGGTATATCTTCTTGAGCTTTGCATACAGTCCCCTAGCTTTTTCGGTCTCGCCCACTTTGTAGTAACCATCCACGAAGGGTTCCACAAAGGCATAGAAGCCAAAATGTTCCACGGGCATGTTGGTCATGGCGATGTCAATGACATTTTTGGCCTTGTCGATTTTCTTCTCCTCGATCAAGGTTTCCATCAATCGGGCAATATTGCTCCTGAAGGACAATCCCTGCGAGCGGGTCTGGGGATCGTGGTAGATGTCATCACTGCCCGAATTGCCCCACTCCCAATTCTTCACAATGTCGTAGGTCAGTTCAGCATCGATGCGGCCCATTTCAAAAGAGTTTCTGTTCGGTGTCTTGATGGGTACCAATTTATAGACCAGACCGTCCATTTGCAGGTAATCCTTCATCCAGATGTATTCGGCACTGTCAAAACTGCCCCCCGAGAAATAGATGGGACGTTTCCAATCGTTGTTGGCAATCAGGTCCAACATCATGATTCGGTTTTTGGGCAATGCGCTCTGCGGTAGGTCGATGTCGATATAATCCACGATCAATGCAGAGTCCTTTTCCTTGACCAGCCCACTTTCCAGCACGTTTTGTTTGTTCACAGGAATCCTGATCTTATTGGTGGGGTAATAGACAATGTCCAGATTGTTTTCCGGATATGCGCTGAGGTCTGCGCCCCGGCTTTCCAAAATATGTCTGAACTTGGTCTGCGGTTTATCACTCCCCACCCAGTTCATGAAATCCTTTATGTCCCATCGGCTATCCGTGATCCCTTGGTAATAAATGGCATCCCTGGTCCCATATCGGTATTTGTCATGCGTCAATTGGGACGGTATGGGGTCGCTCTCATAGGCTTTACTTTTCATTTGGTCTATGTACCAATCTGTCGCAAACAGGCTGGTGTTGATGATGCGGACATCGGTCCGGTAGTTTTCGATTTCTTGGATATACCACAGCGGGAAGGTATCGTTGTCACCTATGGTGAACAGGATAGCGCCAGCATCCTCCTTGCAGGAATCCAGATAGGCCTTTGCGGTGGAAGGAGCGGTATAACGGTCGGAGCGGTCATGGTCGTCCCAGTTCTGGGAGGCCATCAACAAGGGAACGGCCAAAAGGCATATAGTGGTGATGGCAGGGGCGGCTATTTTTGGGGTCAATAGTTTTTTGAACTCTTCGTAAAGTCCAAATACCCCGATTCCGATCCAGATGCAGAACACATAGAACGATCCCACGAGGGAATAGTCCCTTTCCCGTGGCTGAAAGATGTAAGGGTTGGTATAAAACTGTATGGCAAGCCCGGTGAACATGAAAAAAATGAACAACACCCAGAACTGTTTGGGGTTTCTGGAAATCTGGAAAACAATGCCCAGAATACCCAATAGTAATGGCAAAAAGAAATAGGTGTTGCGCCCTTTGTTGTCCGTCCAGTCACTTGGGAGGTTGTCTTGGCTGCCCAGGCGGAGACTGTCCACAAAACCGATACCGCTGAGCCAGTCGCCATTGTCATCGTAGCGGCCCTGCACATCGTTCTGTTTCCCTACAAAGTTCCACATGAAATAGCGCATGTACATATAGCCGAACTGGAACTCAAACATATAACGCAGGTTCTGTCCAAGGGTGGGTGGCTCCACTTCGATGTACTCCCCAAATTCCCGGAGGAAGCGGATGTATTGTTCGGTATCCAGTTCTTGTTGGGCGTAGGCTGTCTTAAATTGGTTCACTGCCTCCCTGAGGTCGTTGTTGGAAATATATTCGGATTTGATCTTGAAATTCAGCACGCCAAAATAGCGCATGTAGTTTTCGGCATGTTGGTCGCTCCACATACGGGGAAGCGGCCCCACATGCTTTTCATTGGGCCCGGGAACGGCATCCTTGTACTTGTTCACGATGACATATTTGCCCAACTCCAGGTCCTTTTCATATTTGGGGCTATCGTCCCTGTCCTCACCGGAAGGGGCAAAGGAATCCGAATAGTAGGCCCCATAAATTGGACTGTCCACCCCAGGATATTGTTCCCTGTTGTAATAGGCCAGAAGGGCACGCGCGTCGGCAGGGTTGTTCTCATTGACCACTGTTTTGGCATTGGCCCTGATGGGGAGCATCAACCATGAGGAAAAACCAAGGATGAGGAACATCAGGCACATGATGATCAAGTGTCCACTATAAAAGTTATGTTTTCTCGTATATCGCAGGCCAAAGTAGAAAGCGGCGACAAACAGCAGCCCCATGATGATGGAGCCTGAATTGAACGGAAGCCCAATTTCATTGATGAAAAAGACCTCGCTCCAACCGAAGAGTTCCAGTACGTAGGTGAGGGAAAATTTATAGACCAATATCAAAATGGCCACTACAATGATATTGGCCAATAGGAAGTACTTGACCGTGGTGGTCTTGTATTTTTTGAAATAATATAGAAGACCAATCGAGGGAATGGCCAAAAATCCCATGAACTGTATACCAAAGGTAAGACCGACCACGAAACAGATGAGCAAAAGCCATCGGTGTCCTCTGGGATCCTCCAGATTATCGGTCCATTTTAGTCCCAACCATAGCAAAAGAGCCATGATCAAGCTGGCCATGGCATAGACCTCGGTCTCCACGGCATTGAACCAAAAACTATCGGAAAAGGTAAAGGCCAATGCACCCACCAGACCGCTTCCCAAAATGGCAATGGCCCTACTGTTGGTCATCTGGCCGTTGCTGGTAACGAGTTTTTGGGTCAGGTTGGTTATGGTCCAGAAAGTGAACAGAACCGTAAAGGCACTGGACACAATGGACACGGCATTCACCATCAAGGCAATTTTGGAGGGGTCGCCAAAGGCAAAAATGGAAAAAAAGGCACCTATCATCTGGAGCAATGGTGCCCCTGGAGGGTGTCCCACCTGCAACTTGGCAGCGGTGGAAATGTATTCCCCGGCATCCCAAAAACTTCCTGTGGGTTCAACGGTCAGGGCGTAAACGATAAAGGCAATGGCGAAGGATGCCCACCCTAGAATGGTATCCCATTTTCTGAAGTTTTTTTCGAACATAGAATTGGTCATTAACCGAATTGGGGCGAATTTAGTAAATATAGAACAGAAGGGTGGCCATTTTTGGAAAAGCTTTAACAGCGGGTCTCCATAAAAATAGGTTTTAAACTTGTCAAAATATTTGTTGAAACCAAAGTTTGTTATAAATTTGCACGCTCAAAAGCTGAATCAAGTTTGGCTTTTATATGGTACTGGCCTATGGTGTAATTGGCAACACTACTGATTTTGGTTCAGTCATTCTAGGTTCGAGTCCTAGTAGGCCAACAAAAAGCCCCCCGAAAAATTTCAGGGGGCTTTTTTTATTTTATTTTATTGTAATCTTCCATTAGTTTTTGTTCACCCTATACGTAATCTTCCTATTGGTGATCACTGTTCCCACGCTAAGTGTAAGCACGGCACCATTGGAAGTCAAGGCATTACAGGAAGCCGCAGAATTGGAGACCAGAACACGGAATACATATCCGTTCTTGCCCATATCGGGCGCAGTTACTGTAAGATTGGCCGTCTGGCTGCCCGAATATTCAGCTCCATCAGAAATAGGTATAAAACTGCTTCCACCATCCGTGCTGACTTCCCATTGATAGGTATCCGTGCCACTTGCTGTCACTGAAAAACCTCCATTGGCACCCACAATGATGCTTTGGTCAACAGGTTGGGTCGCTATTGAAAATGGTGTGACTGTAATGGTCTGTTGTACATTTAAAGTGTTACCCGCATCATCGGTGATCCTGTAGGTGCGGGTGATGGTCTCCGGGTTGGACCCGCCATCGCTCACATCATTGATGAAGGTAACGGTGGGGTCTGGGTCGCAATTATCCGCCTCGTCCGTGATCACGGTCACATCAGGGGCTGGGATATCAACGGAACAATATACATTGATTGGGGCTGGATTACTGGCGGTAGGCGCAACGTTCTCAACGGTTATGGAAGTCGTTGCGGCAATAGTGGGGCCAGCGGGATCTCCGGGCATACCACCATATTCCACCAAATATCCTTTGGGTTGATAATCGCCACTCGCCGCTCCGGTATTGGAAAGGTCGTTCCAGGAACCTGGCGCGCCCACTCCCGGTGCGGTGATGTGTGCATAGTCTTCATCCCCTGAATTATTGGGTTCCCCGCCGTTCCAGAACTCGTAGGCAAAGGCGGTGCCGCCAGCGCCCCCTCTCCAGAACAAAGTCCCTGCCTCTGGTCCGGTCACCCAGTACCAATCCCCTTCAAGGGCGGCATCACTGGCACCGATCCATCCCGCTCCTGGAGCCTGGGACCCCAAAAGGTCGGATTCGTCTTGAACGGAAATGGTGGCCAAATACCCTTGCAGGCCATAGAAGTTGCGCAATGCTGCGGCATCTCGGGCCGAGGTCCAGGTAATGCCCAGCGAGGGCACATATTCGTAATAGTGACCTGTGGAAGCCAGGTAGTTGGCTTCGTTCATCACTATGGAAAAACTGCGGGTATCCCCTGCTGTGACAGTAGCTGTGGTCTGGAACATGACCGCGCTCACCGCTGCCTCGAATTCGGCCAAGGTTGCAGGGCCTTCCAAAGTCAATCTTCCTTCGGAAGCGCTCCAACTTGCTGTGATATTGGGGTGTGAACCGGTCAGGGTCAATAGGTCGCCCGTATTGTCATAATTAGAGGTAATCTGTACATAAACAGCTTCCAAGGTGCTGCTGTCGGGATCGGTAATGGAAACACTTTCAACCACGCCAATTGGATCACCTGGGCAGAATATTTGGTCCCCGGTCGCTATTATGGATGGGGGTTGGTTGCCATCATTGGTATCGTCCCTGAAATCAAGGTCCCCGCCTGCGGCTACATCGCCATCGGAATCGGGAAGCATCAGGGAGCCGCCATTGGTGTTCAAGGGATTGTCTATTCTTCCTCCTGGATCACTATAGTCCGCAGAGGTGTCCATGGCATTGTCAAGTCCATCACCATCGCTATCCGTGCCAGAGAGCGTCAAAGTGGCTTCGGCGGTGTCGCTGGTGCCATCGTTGTCACTGTCGGTGTCCATAAAATCGGGTGTTCCATCCCCGTCGGTATCAACAGGGGAAATCCCCGTGGTTTCATAGGCATTGTCAAGACCATCATTATCAGAATCGCTATTTTGAGGGGCAGTATAGCCCAAAGAGGTCTGTGTTTCCACATTATCGGGAATACCATCTCCATCACTGTCCAGATCTTGGTAATTGGGGATGCCATCCCCATCGGTATCCACGGTGGTGCAATCCACGGAACCGCCATAACTGGCTCCATAGACCCGCGCTCCTACTTGGTAGGCCATGACGCGGAATGATTGAAAGTTACTTTGGGAAACCGTAAATGTTATCTCTGATATAGATCCTGATGGAATACCATTGGCTGCAGCCAAATAACTGCCGTTGGAATATTGGATTTGCATATCGGAGGTGCCCGCATTGGCCCCCAAGAAAACACTAACGGTTGTGCCAGTAGGGATTACTTGAGCAAACTGGAAGGAAATGATGGATTGACCTTGATGGGTTGTGGTCGAGTTTGCAGCATAAGTGGTCCCGGGGTTTCCTTCTGCATTGGATGGATTGTTGAAATATTGGACATTGGACGCGGTCTGTACAAAGTTTCCGCTTGGCCCCCCACATTCATCGGTATCCAAAATACCATCGTTATCATCATCTACGTCCACATCATCACCAACACCGTCGCCATCCAGGTCGGCCACTGCAACACTACAATTGGAATAGAGTTTGGAAAACGGGATGTTCTGTTTTGAAATGGATGGTCCTTGATATTGGACTGATAGGTTTTCACTTCCGCCATTTTCGAAGAAAAGTACGGTGATGTCATGCAGACCAGTGGTCAGTGTAATGCTTCCCGATCTTTCCTGGGAGCCATGGGCACCATCGTTGTTCACCACTTGGGTGCCATCGATGTATAGTTTGGAACCGTCATCCGATGTGGTGTAAAAAGTATAGGAACCCGATGTGTCTATCTGAAGGTAACCTATATAACGAATGCTAAAGTTGTCGGTATCTCCCGGGTCCTCTTGGTTTTGAAGTGCATCGACATCAAAACTGGTGAATGTGCCGGTTGCCAAAGCTCCAGAAGTTGGAATGTTGTCCACTGTACTTCCCGAAGGACCACTGTCATAAAACTCAAAGTCAACTTCCCCGTTGCAGAGATCAAGGGTGCCTTCAACCTCCACATTATCTATAAAGTAATGTTCGTTCGTGGAATTGTTGAACATCCGGGCCCTTATTTCAAGGGTGGATCCTGTTGATGGAAGACTAACGGTATAGGAGGGGCCCAGGGGATCAGAGGGACTGGAATCTCCGGAGGCATTCTCAAACTGGGTCCAAGAACCACCATCCACCCGATATTCCCCAATAAAATAATCCGAACCCTGCTCAAAATTGCTGGCAGTGTTTACGTATGCATCCAAACTGAAGCTTACCGAGGTATAACCATATATGTTGATGGGGTTTGTTTGCCACCTGCTTTCGGCGTCCAAGTCTCTTCCTCGCACAATACCACCTCTAACATCAAGCCTTCCAGGTCTGTTTGTGGTCCAACTAGAGGCGGAAGGTCCGGATGCCGTCCCATTTTCGGTGCCATCAGCATAACTGTTGAAGTTTTCACTCCAAATGGTGGTCTGGGAAAACAAGGACAAAGTCCCTTGCAGAAAGAAGACAATAAAAAAACTCCTGCCTATGGCCAAACCACGTGCCGGACGTCCACTATCAGAAAATATTCCCATGACCAAATATACTTTTTCAGGTACAAAACTAGTCGGCACACACTCCGTGGAAAATATTTGTTGTGAAATGGAAGAATAGCTATGGTAAACTGTGGATACCTATGGTTTCCTACGTTGCATTTTGTCGATGAGATAAGGTCTGTCATGCAAAGGATGGGGCTTTCGATGGTTTGTTGGAACGATAGGACCAAGACACTCCTGTTAAATATTGGGCAAAGAAAGTCTTTGAAGGAAAGGGTGTTGCACAAAAGGTATTAATTGTTGTATATTTGCACCACTGAACGGATATAAAAGTATTCATGAGGGGACTTCGAGTCCCCTCTTTTATTCTGAATTGTTATGCTGAAGGAAAAAGTGGAATCACTGTTGAACAAGGCTTTGGAAGAGCGTCCGTCCTTGTTTTTGATTGATTTTACGATAGGCGGGGACAATACCATCAGGGTGGTTTTGGACGGGGACAACGGGGTGAACCTCAAGGATTGCATGGACATCAGCCGTGCCATTGAGCACAACTTGGATCGTGAAGAGGAGGATTTTTCGCTAGAGGTCACCTCCGCAGGGGCCACATCACCGCTGGTATATCCGCGACAGTACACCAAGAATATGGGTAGGATCTTAAAGGTGAGGACAGGTACCGAAGAATTGGAAGGCACGCTGGTACAAACCTCGGAAAATAATATTACCTTGGAGTGGAAGGCCCGCGAGCCCAAGCCTGAGGGGAAAGGGAAAGTTACCGTACAGAAAAAGCAGGACATTGCCTTTTCTGATATCAAAGAAGCAAAAGTCATATTAAAATTTTAATTGTAGTAGAAAATGGAAAACCTAGCGCTCATCGAATCCTTTTCGGAGTTTAAGGACGATAAGTTTATAGACAGGGTGACCCTTATGGCCATTTTGGAAGAAGTGTTCCGAAGTGCCCTAAAGAAGAAGTTTGGTTCTGACGACAATTTTGATATCATCATCAACCCGGACAAAGGGGATTTGGAGATATGGAGAAACCGCGTGGTCGTGGAAGATGGAGAGGTGGAAGACCCCAATGAGGAGATCTCCCTTTCCGAAGCACGAAAGATAGAGCCCGATTTTGAGGTCGGTGAGGACGTATCGGAAGAGGTGAAGCTTATCGATTTGGGAAGAAGGGCCATATTGGCCTTGCGCCAGAACCTGATCTCCAAGATCCACGAGCATGACAATACTACCATCTACAAACAGTTCAAGGACCTTGAAGGGGAGATTTATACTGCAGAGGTACACCATATTCGACATAAGGCCGTAATTTTGTTGGACGATGAAGGGAATGAGATCATTCTTCCAAAGGAAAAACAGATCCCATCCGACTTTTTCCGCAAAGGGGACAACGTGAGGGGTGTCATTGAAAGCGTTGAACTGAAAGGCAACAAGCCCACCATCATCATGTCCAGGACCTCCCCTGCTTTCTTGGAGCAATTGTTCTTCCAAGAAATCCCAGAGGTGTTCGATGGACTGATCACCATCAAAAAAGCGGTGCGTATCCCAGGTGAGAAGGCCAAAGTGGCCGTGGATTCCTATGATGACAGGATCGATCCCGTAGGGGCCTGTGTGGGTATGAAGGGATCTAGGATCCATGGTATCGTGAGGGAGTTGGGCAATGAAAACATCGATGTGATCAACTGGACCAACAATGCACAATTGATGGTCACCCGTGCCCTTAGTCCGGCAAGGGTATCGTCCGTCAAACTGAACGACGAGAAAAAAACAGCCCAGGTCTATCTGAAGCCAGAGGAAGTTTCCAAGGCTATTGGTAGGGGAGGGCACAACATACGATTGGCAGGTCAGTTGACTGGTTATGAAATAGATGTGTTCCGTGAAGGAGTTGAGGAAGATGTGGAATTGACCGAGTTCTCCGACGAAATAGAAAGCTGGGTGATCGAGGAGTTCAAGAAGATTGGACTGGACACCGCCCGTAGCGTTTTGGAGCAGGATGTCAACGATTTGATCAAAAGAACCGATCTAGAAGAAGAAACTATCCGAGAGGTCGTACGCATCCTCAAGGAAGAATTTGAAGATTAAACTTATATTAGCAGCGAATTTTAGGGCAAGGAATACAATTTATGGCAGGAAACCCAACAATACGACTCAACAAAGTTCTTCGGGAACTGAACATTTCACTGGATAGGGCAGTGGACCATCTCACCTCCATGGGGCATGAGATAGAGGCACGTCCCACGACAAAGATATCCGATGAGGTGTATCAGGTACTGTTGGATGAGTTCCAAACGGACAAGAGCAAAAAGGTAGCTTCCAAAGAAGTGGGTGAGGAAAAGCGCAAGGAGAAGGAAGCTATTCGGGTCCAAATGGAACAGGAGCAGGAAGAGCGCAGGTTGGCCAGGGAGAAAAGGAACGCGGAACAACAGGTGATCAAGGCCAAGGCCGAACTTTCAGGTCCCAAGACCGTGGGCAAGATAGACTTAGATCCAAAACCAAGCCAGCCCAAAGAGGAAGAGCCAAAACAGGAAGAAGAACCGAAGCAGGTTGAAGAAGCCAAAATTGTCCAAAAAGAAGAACAGCCCAAGGAAAAAGAAGTAGAAGAGGTAAAACCTGAAGAAAAGGTTGATACTGCGGCCAAAGAAAAAGAAGAAGTAAAGGAGGAGCAACCCAAGGAGCCTGAAACTTTCAAGACGCAGTACCAAAAACTTACCGGGCCCAAGATCACGGGGGACAAGATAGATCTTTCCCAGTTCAACAAGCCAAAGAAGAAAAAAGAGGACAATCAGAAACCGGTTGCAGGATCTTCTGATTCGGATAGGAAGAAACGCAGAAAACGTATTGTCAAAAATGGTCCGCAGCCTGGCAATAACCGACCCAACAACAGGCCAGGTGCTGGATATGGTGCAGGAGCAGGCGCAGGAAGAAAGGGACAGCGTGGCCCAATTTCCAAAGTGGAGCCCACGGAGGAAGAAGTGCAAAAACAAGTGCGGGAGACCTTGGAAAAACTTCAAGGAAAATCCGCCAAGGGCAAAGGAGCCAAATACAGAAGGGAGAAAAGGGACCAACACCGACAACAGACCGAAAAGGATCTGGAGCAACAGGAGCTGGAAAGCAAGACCTTGAAAGTGACCGAGTTCGTAACCGTGAACGAAGTGGCCACCATGATGGATGTTCCTTCCACCAAGATCATATCAGCTTGTATGTCGTTGGGTATCATGGTGACCATGAACCAGCGTTTGGACGCTGAGACCCTTTCCATTGTGGCCGATGAATTTGGTTACGAAGTGGAATTTGTCACGGCTGAAATAGAGGAATCCATCGAGGAACAGGAGGATGCACCGGAAGATTTGAAACCAAGGGCGCCCATTGTTACGGTGATGGGTCACGTGGACCACGGAAAAACATCCCTGTTGGACTACATCAGGCAAGAAAATGTGATTGCCGGCGAAAGTGGAGGTATCACCCAGCACATCGGTGCCTACGGAGTTGCCCTTGAAGGCGGCCAAAGAATCACTTTCTTGGATACTCCGGGTCACGAGGCGTTTACCGCCATGCGTGCACGTGGGGCCCAGGTCACCGACATCGCCATTATTGTGGTCGCTGCGGATGACGATATCATGCCACAGACCAAGGAAGCCATTAGCCATGCCCAAGCGGCTGGCGTACCCATAGTGTTTGCCATCAACAAAGTGGACAAACCCACGGCCAACCCTGACAAGATCAAGGAAGGTCTTGCCCAAATGAACCTTTTGGTGGAAGATTGGGGTGGTAAGATCCAATCCCATGACATCTCTGCAAAGACAGGTCAGGGAGTGAAGGAACTTTTGGAAAAAGTATTGCTCGAAGCAGAATTGTTGGAATTGCAGGCCAATCCGGACAAACTGGCTTCGGGAACCGTAGTGGAAGCCTTTTTGGACAAGGGAAGAGGATATGTGTCCACCATTTTGGTGCAGTCCGGAACCTTGAAAATAGGAGATTATGTACTCGCAGGTACCTGTAGCGGAAAAGTCAAGGCCATGCAGGACGAAAGGGGCAAGATTGTTAAAAGTGCAGGACCTTCCACACCCATATCCATATTAGGATTGGATGGGGCACCACAGGCAGGGGATAGGTTCAATGTACTGGAAGACGAGCGTGAGGCAAAACAGATTGCCGCAAAACGTTCCCAGTTGCAACGTGAGCAATCCGTCAGGACACAAAGACATATTACCCTTGACGAAATTGGAAGACGAATTGCCTTGGGCGATTTCCAAGAGCTGAACATCATCCTCAAAGGGGATGTGGACGGTTCCGTGGAAGCACTTACCGATTCGTTCCAGAAACTATCCACCGACGAGATCCAGGTCAACATTATCCACAAAGGAGTGGGGGCCATTACCGAGTCCGACGTATTGTTGGCCAGTGCGTCCGATGCAGTCATCATAGGATTTAACGTAAGGCCGATGGGCAATGCCCGTGCGGTGGCGGACAAGGAAGAAATCGATATCCGGATGTATTCCATCATCTACGATGCCATCAACGACCTTAAGGATGCGATGGAAGGAATGTTGTCCCCAGAGATCAAGGAAGAGGTTACGGGGAATGCGGAGATCAGGGAGACCTTCAAGATATCCAAGATAGGAACCATTGCCGGATGTATGGTCACCAGTGGCAAGATCTTTAGGAACTCCCACATTCGATTGATCCGTGACGGAGTTGTGATCTACACAGGGGAACTGGCATCCTTGAAACGCTTCAAGGACGATGTGAAGGAAGTATCCAAAGGATACGATTGTGGATTGCAGATCAAAAATTACAACGATATAAGGGAGGGTGACATCGTGGAAGCCTTCCAGGAAGTGGCAGTGAAGAAAAAGCTGTAACCTTACAAATAGATTAGACATAAAAAAATCCCGCTTTTGGCGGGATTTTTTATTTGTTCTATTATGGTCGATTTACTCCGATTTGGATTCTACCGAAGGCTTCAGGAGCATGGCATCCGGATATTTTTTGCGTACTTCCAAATACTTGCGTTCCGCTTCCAATTTGGTCTTGAACCTTCCCAAACGCACACGGTAGGTGGGCGATTCAAACTCTATTTTGGAGTACCAATCCGGAAAATCGATGTCCACTTGCGATTTCAGGTTCTGTGCCTTTTGGAAATTGCCAAAACCGACCTGTATCTGGTAATATCCAGCTTTTGAATTGACCTCCGTGTAGAGTTTTACCAATTCATCTATTTTGGGATCCTGTTGGATGCTCACCCTGCCTTCCTGGGCAGACAACGATAGGGATAAACCTATCAAAATGGCAGTAAATACAAGGGTTTTCATTGTGTTCGGGTAAAATTTTGAGATATATACGTACAAAAGTAGTTTTTTATGCTTGAAACGGGCTTTGCGCCCATTATTTAGAATCCTTATAAATTACTTCTTATAAATACCTTAACATTTTAAAAAATGACTGTATGTCGTACTTTTGTGACCAATTTTGGTAGGATGAAAAGCTATAGTTCTCAAACTCAATAGAAAGAATCGTGCCAAAGATTTCGATAGAAATTTCGTTAATATGAAAAAGGTTCTATACCGCCATCTATTTTCCAAAGCTTTAGGTTTATCTCTCCTATTTTCCCCTATTTCATTCTATGCACAGGAAGAAGCTGCCGCCCCAACAGAGGAGGTTGCTGCTGCAGAAGAAGCAGGTGGGGATGCTGTAAAAGGGAAACAGCTCTTTAACCAAAACTGCGCGGCCTGTCACGCTCTGGACCGTAAGATGACCGGTCCGGCATTGGCCAATGTGGAGGCTAGGTTGGCCGAAGATGAAGGCTTGGATAAGGAATGGCTCTATGCATGGATCAAGAACAGCCCAGGGGTCATCGCTTCAGGAGATGCCTATGCCAACAAAATCTACGCGGAATACAACCAAGCGGCCATGACGCCGTTCCCTACCCTGTCCAATCAGGATATTGACAATATTTTGGCCTATACCGCCGCTCCTCCGGCAACTCCAGCAAAAGCTGAGACCCCATCTGGTGGTGGAGATGGTAGCCAACCTTCTTCTGGAGGAATTTCCAATGAATTGATCCTAGGGGCATTGGCCCTCGTATTCGGACTTTTGGTAATCATGCTCGTATTGGTGAACAAGACCTTGCGCCGCATCGCCGAAGCGAACGGTATCGTATTGGAGCAGGAAAAACAAAAACGTTTGCCTTTGTGGAAAGCCTTCGCCAAAAACCAGTTTTTGGTGTTGGTGAGTGTTGTTTTCCTTTTACTGGCCAGTGCGTATTTCGCTTACGGATGGATGATGCAAGTAGGCGTGGACCAAGGGTACGCCCCGGTGCAGCCCATTCATTTCTCACACAAGATACATGCTGGAGACAACAAGATTGAATGTAAATATTGTCACTCGTCCGCCAGGGTATCCAAAACCTCAGGAATCCCTTCGTTGAACGTGTGTATGAACTGCCACAAATCCATCTATCAATATGCGGGCAATCCCGAAGGACCGTCGGCTGATGATATTGCGAACGGATACACCAACGAATTCTACACGGGAGAGATCAAAAAGCTCTACAAGGCCGTTGGATGGGATGAGGAAAACCAAAAATATACAGGTGAGGGCCGCCCAGTAGAGTGGGTCAGGATCCACAACCTTCCCGATTTTGCCTATTTCAACCACTCACAGCACGTTTCTGTTGCTGGGATAGAATGTCAGACCTGTCACGGTCCGGTGGAAGAAATGGAGATAGTGGAGCAATTCTCCCCATTGACCATGGGCTGGTGTATCAACTGTCACAGGGAAACCAACGTAAAAGTGGAGGGCAACGCCTATTACGAAGCCATTCATGAGGAACTGTCCAAAAAGTACGGGGTCGATAAGTTGACCGCGGCGATGATGGGTGGTTTGGAATGTGGTAAGTGTCACTATTAAGAAGTAAAAGAAGATAATCACAGATATATCGTATGGCATCAAACAAAAAATATTGGAAAAGTACAGCGGAGCTCAATCCGAACGATTCCATTGTTGAGGCGCTAAAACATAATGAATTCACAGAGCAGATCCCCGTTGATGAGTTTTTGGGCGACAAGGAAAACCTGTCCGCATCGACCACCAACCGTAGGGATTTTCTAAAATACGTTGGTTTCAGCACGGCTGCGGCAACGATGGCTGCCTGTGAAGGACCGGTTCACAAGTCCATTCCCTACGTGGTGCAGCCCGATCGCATCGTGCCCGGTGTGGCCAATTACTATGCCACTACCATAGCCGATGGTTTTGACTTTGCCAGCATCTTGGTGAAGACCAGGGAGGGAAGGCCCATCAAAATAGAGAACAATACCGATGCCAAGGTCAATGGAGGAGCGAATGCAAGGGTGCAGGCCTCTGTTTTGACCCTATACGATAGCAAAAGATTGCAAGGTCCGTCTGCTAACGGCGAGCCTGTGGAGTGGAAAGTGTTGGATGCCACTGTTCGGGCCAGACTCAACAGTTTGAAAGGTTCCAGCAAGCAGATTGTACTGTTGACCCAAACCTATGCCAGTCCATCCACCGATAAGTTGATCGCCGAGTTCAAGGCGGCTTATGGAGAGAATGTGAACCATGTGGTTTACGACGCCATTTCCGAAGATGCTGCGCTGAATGCTTTTGAAGCGGCTTATGGAGAAAGGGCTTTGGCCGATTATGATTTTGAAAAAGCTGGATTGATCGTTTCTTTCGGTGCCGATTTCTTGGGAGATTGGCAAGGAGGAGGTTATGATAGTGGCTATGCCAAAGGACGTGTGCCTAAGAACGGGAAAATGTCCAGACATATCCAGTTGGAATCCAATATGTCCTTGACCGGTGCCAATGCCGACAAGCGTTACCCAATGACCCCGACCCAGCAGAAGATCGCTTTGGCCAAGTTGTACGGCAAGTTGAACGGAAGCAATGTGGGTGGTGGAACGTCCGATGTGGACGAGGTTGTGGACAAGGTGGCTGCCGAGATCAAGAAAGCGGGCAGCAAAGCTGTAGTGGTCACAGGACTCAATGATGCCAATGCGCAGACCGTTGTGTTGGCCATCAACAAACTATTGGCCAGTGAGGCATTCGATGCAAAAAACCCAAAATATGTCCGTCAGGGCAATACGGCCAAAGTGACCAAATTGGTTTCCGATATGAACGCTGGCCGCATTGGGGCGTTGATCATGGACGGTGTGAATCCCGTTTATACCTTGCCGAACTCCGAAGAGTTTGTATCAGGATTGGAAAAAGTGGACCTTTCGGTCGCTTTTGCCTTCAATAATGATGAAACGGCGCAAGCCTCCCAATATGTTGCTGCGGCATCACACTACCTCGAATCTTGGGGAGATGCCCAGTTCAAAAAGGGACAATATAGCCTCATGCAACCTGCCATCCGTGAATTGTTCGATACAAGACAGTTCCAAACGGCATTGTTGACCTGGATGGGCACTGAAAAAACATATTACGACTACATCAAGGAAACTTGGAATGCGGACATCCTTCAAGGAGGTTCGTGGAACAAGGCACTTCAGGATGGGGTGTTCGTGGCTGCTGCACCTGCCCCAGTGGAAGGTGATGTTTCGGCTGCTGCTCCAGTAGAAACAGAAACTGTGGTGGAAGAATCCACAGTTGTTCCCATCGCTTCCGCGATACGCTCTTTGGTCAATGCCACTAGTGGTGGGACCGAGCTTGTACTCTACTCCAAAGTGGGTATGGGCGATGGTCGTCAGGCCAACAACCCATGGTTGCAAGAGTTCCCTGACCCGATTTCAAGGGTGTCTTGGGACAACTACGTGACCGTTTCCAAAGCGGATGCCGAAAAATGGGGCGTTGAAAATGAAATGGTGGCCGATGGAGGTGTTAACGGTGGCTACGTAAAATTGACTGTTGATGGAAAAGTATTGGAAGAAGTTCCTGTGATCGTTCAGCCTGGTCAGGCAGCGGGGACGATCGGACTTTCCTTTGGTTACGGCAAGAAGGCCGGTATGCAAGCCGAAATGGCGACCGGTGTGAATGCCTATACCCTCTACACCAATTTTTCCGATGTACAGACCGTAACTGTTGAGAAAGTATCCGGAGTGCATGAGTTTGCATGCATCCAATCCCAAAAAACATTGATGGGTAGGGGCGATATCATCAAGGAAACCACCTTGGAGATCTTCAATACAAAAGATCATGCCGAGTGGAACCCGATGCCACACGTGACCTTGAACCACCAAGAGATTCCGGTAACCTCTCCCGATGCTGATCTTTGGGACGAGTTTGATCGTTCTGTTGGACATCACTTCAATTTGTCCATCGACCTGAACGCTTGTACAGGATGTGGTGCATGTGTGATTGCTTGCCACGCGGAGAACAACGTTCCTGTGGTCGGAAAAATGGAGATGCGCCGTTCGCGCGATATGCACTGGTTGCGCATCGATAGATATTATTCCTCAGAAGAGACCTTTGAGCAGGACAATGAGAAGAAGGACGGAATGGATGGTCTTTGGGGAGAAAAAGGTTCCTTGGGCGGTTTCAGGGAGATGGAAGACCCATCTGCCAACCCTCAAGTGGCTTTCCAGCCCGTAATGTGCCAGCACTGTAACCATGCGCCCTGTGAAACAGTGTGTCCGGTGGCTGCAACTTCGCACAGTAGGCAAGGGCAGAACCACATGGCCTATAACCGTTGTGTGGGTACCAGGTATTGTGCCAACAACTGTCCATACAAAGTACGTAGGTTCAACTGGTTCCTCTACAGCAACAACGATGAGTTCGATTTTAACATGAACAACGATTTGGGCAAGATGGTCATCAACCCAGATGTCAACGTGCGTTCAAGAGGTGTCATGGAAAAATGCTCCATGTGTATCCAAATGACCCAAAAGACCATTTTGGATGCCAAGCGTGATGGAAGGGTCATCAAAGATGGGGAGTTCCAGACGGCCTGTTCCGCAGCTTGTAGCAGTGGTGCCATGGTGTTTGGTGACATCAATGACAAGGAGAGCAAGGTGGCCAAACTGAAAGAGGATGATAGAATGTACCACTTGTTGGAGCATGTCGGGACCAAACCCAATGTGTTCTATCATGTCAAGGTTAGGAACACCAACGAGGCTTAATCAATAAAAGAAGTAATTAGAAGATAAATTATGGCGTCGCATTACGAAGCACCTATTCGAAAGCCCTTAGTACTTGGAGACAAAGGATACCACGATGTAACCGTGGACATTGCCCGTCCAGTAGAGGGAAAGGCCAACAAACAATGGTGGATAGTGTTCACCATAGCACTTGTTGCATTCCTTTGGGGTCTAGGATGTATCATTTATACCGTTTCCACAGGTATCGGGGTATGGGGTCTTAACCGAACCGTCAACTGGGCCTGGGACATCACCAACTTCGTTTGGTGGGTGGGTATCGGTCACGCGGGAACCCTGATCTCGGCCGTATTGTTGCTGTTCAGGCAAAAATGGAGAATGGCGATCAACCGTTCTGCTGAGGCGATGACCATTTTCTCGGTAATCCAAGCGGGATTGTTCCCAATCATTCACATGGGACGTCCGTGGTTGGCCTACTGGGTATTGCCAATTCCCAACCAATTCGGTTCGTTGTGGGTCAACTTTAACTCGCCCCTGCTTTGGGACGTGTTTGCGATATCGACCTATCTTTCGGTATCCTTGGTGTTCTGGTGGACAGGTCTTCTGCCCGATTTTGCCATGATCCGTGACAGGGCGGTAAAGCCTTTCCAAAAGAAAATTTATAGCCTGTTGAGCTTCGGTTGGACAGGTCGCGCCAAAGACTGGCAGCGTTTTGAGGAAGTTTCCTTGGTATTGGCCGGTTTGGCAACGCCACTGGTACTTTCCGTACACACCATCGTATCCTTTGACTTCGCCACATCGGTAATCCCGGGATGGCACACCACCATCTTTCCACCCTACTTCGTTGCGGGTGCAATCTTCTCCGGATTTGCCATGGTGAACACTCTTCTCATTATAATGAGAAAGGTATGTAACCTAGAAGCGTATATCACTGTACAGCATATTGAGTTGATGAACATCGTGATCATGATTACAGGTTCCATAGTGGGATGTGCCTACATCACGGAGCTGTTCATTGCTTGGTACTCTGGTGTGGAATATGAACAATACGCCTTCTTGAACAGGGCTACAGGACCTTACTGGTGGGCCTACTGGTCAATGATGACCTGTAACGTGTTCTCCCCACAGTTCATGTGGTTCAAAAAATTGCGTACCAGCATCATGTTTTCCTTCTTTATTTCCATTGTGGTGAACATCGGGATGTGGTTCGAGCGTTTTGTGATCATCGTGACCTCATTGCACAGGGATTACCTGCCATCTTCTTGGACCATGTTCTCCCCGACCTTTGTGGATATCGGTATCTTCATAGGGACAATAGGATTCTTCTTTGTACTATTCCTATTGTACTCAAGAACATTCCCTGTGATTGCACAGGCAGAGGTGAAATCCATCCTGAAATCATCAGGAGAGAAATACAAAAAACTGCGTGACGCAGGAAAACCTTTGTACCAAATGCCACAAGGCGTCAACAAAGTGGTGAGCTATGAAGAGCCTATCACAGACGATGTGTTGATGGGTGAGGTGAAGCCAGCCGTTGGCGACAAAGTCGGTGTGTCCGAACTATTGAGCACCATCGGAACATTCGATGCCACTACGCAAACCCCCGACGATTTGAAATTGATAAAAGGCGTGGGCCCGGAAATGGAGCGTACCCTGAACGAGATAGGTATATTTACCTATGCCCAGGTTGCTAGAATGACCGAAAGGGAGTATGATTTGCTGGATTCGATAACCGGAAGGTTCCCAGGTCGTGCACAACGTGATGATTGGGCGGGTCAAGCAAGGTTGTTAAACAATAAAAAATAAGTATGGCATCAAAAGTTATTCAGGCACTTTACAACGATGACGATGTATTGATGCATGCCGTAAAAAAAGTTAGGGCAGCGCACCATCATATTGAGGAAGTTTACACCCCGTTCCCCGTGCACGGTCTGGACAAGGCCATGGGGCTTGCGGACACCCGGATAGCCATTACTTCCTTTATGTATGGATGTTTGGGGCTTATAGTGGCCATCGTCATGATGAACTATATCATGATCGAGGATTGGCCCCAGGATATTGGTGGTAAGCCAAGTTTCAGTTACTTGGAGAACATGCCCGCCTTTGTTCCGATCATGTTCGAAATGACGGTTTTCTTTGCGGCCCACTTGATGGTGATCACCTTTTACCTTAGAAGTAAGATGTGGCCCTTCAAGAAAGCGGAAAACCCGGACAAACGTACCACTGATGACCATTTTTTGATGGAAATCGGAGTGCACGACAATGAAAGTGAACTTGCCGAACTGTTGTGGGAAACAGGTGCGGTAGAAGTAAAAGTTACAGAAAAGGACTCTTAAGAATATGAAACATTTAGGTAAAATAAGTGTTGCTTTGGTCTTGGTACTGTTCGTTGCTGCCTGTGCAGACAAGAACAGTCCAAACTATCAATATATGCCAAATATGTACGAACCTGTGGGATATGAAACCTATCAAGGGGTGGACAACGGTCTGTTCCCCGAAGGAACGGAGGCCATGCTTCCCGTTGAAGGGACCATCTCCAGGGGATACATGCCCTATGAATTTGAAAATACCCCAGAAGGTAAGGAACTCGCTAGGCTGAACACCAGCCCGTTGGATTCTTTGAAGACAGAGGACAACCTGGCCAAAGGGATGCAGTTGTATACCATCTACTGCGCCATTTGCCACGGGGACAAAGGAGACGGACAGGGCAATTTGGTGAAGCGTGAAAAGATATTGGGTGTTCCCAGTTATGCCGATCCGGCAAGGAACATCACCGTGGGCACCACGTACCACACCATTTACTATGGGTTGAACTCCATGGGCTCCTATGCATCCCAGTTCGCCAACGAAGAGGAGATGTGGCAAGTGTCCGAATATGTAATGAAGTTAAAGGAAGACCTAACAAAATAATTGGATAAGAGTAAACTATGTACACCTTTTCAAACAGACTTAGAATAGGATCTTTCATTGCCATGGCAGTGGGACTGCTTTTTTTGGGAATCGGTTTTGTGTCGGCACCATCAACAGTGGAAGAGGCCAAGGCCATGGTAGCATCGGCACACGGTGATGGCCACGGAGGCGGTCATGCAGAAGAAGCGACAGCCCATGGGGAAGAACAAGGGCATGGCGCAGCTGCCGCCCACGGAGAAGAACACGATGCTTCCCACGATACCCATTTGTTGCACCAGTTGCAGAACAGACCTTGGTCTGCACTGTATGTAGCAGCTTTCTTTTTCTTTATGATAGCCTTGGGCGTTTTGGCTTTCTATGCCATCCAAAGGGCTGCACAGGCCGGATGGTCGCCCATATTGTTCAGGGTGATGGAAGGTATCACCGCTTATTTGGTTCCCGGTGGGATCATTGTTTTCGTGATTTTGGTACTTTCCGTGCTCCACATGAACCACATGTTTGTTTGGATGGACCCAGAGACCGTTGCGCACGATAAATTGTTGCAAGGGAAAGCAGGATATTTGAACCCGACTTTCTTCCTGATCAGGGCCGCTATCTTTTTGGGCGGCTGGATCTTTTACCGCCAGCATTCAAGAAAATTGTCCTTGGCCCAAGATGAGTCGGATGACAACAGCAATTTTGTAAAGAATTTTAGATGGTCCGCAGGTTTCTTGGTATTCTATCTGGTCACCGAATCCATGATGTCATGGGATTGGATCATGAGTTTGGATCCACACTGGTTCAGTACCCTCTTTGGATGGTATGTGTTTGCCAGTATGTTCGTATCTGGGATCACCGTAATTGCGCTGGTGGTCATCTACTTGAAATCAAGGGGATATTTGGAGAATGTGAATGATAGCCACCTTCACGATTTGGCCAAGTTCATGTTCGGTATCAGTATTTTCTGGACCTATCTTTGGTTTGCCCAGTTCATGCTGATTTGGTACGCGGATATACCGGAAGAGGTGACCTACTACGTGGCAAGGTTCCAGGATTACAAACTGCCTTTCTTTGGCATGTTGGTGATGAACTTTGTGTTCCCGTTGTTGGTGTTGATGAACAGTGATTACAAAAGGGTCAACTGGTTTGTGGTCATGGCCGGGATTGTAGTGCTATTGGGACATTATTTGGATGTTTTCAATATGGTAATGCCAGCTACGGTGGGAGATCAGTGGTACATTGGATTCCCTGAGATCGGTGGTCTGTTGTTCTTTGGAGGTCTGTTTGTGTTCTGGGTGTTCACGGCGTTGACCAAGGCACCATTGCAGCCCAAGAGGAACCCGTTCATTGAGGAAAGCAAACATTTTCATTATTAATACGATTTAAGTCTTAGATAGATACACGATGACTGCATTATTAACATTCACTGTTTTGGCACTGGTGGCAATTGCAATCTGGCAAATGACCAAGATTTTCCAATTGTCGCAACTCAAGACAGAGCACACCGAGGTAGCAAACGACAGCGATAACAATACCAATGGTTACCTCTTGTTCGCATTCCTGATCTTTATCTACGGGATCACCATATTCAGTTTTGCAAAATATTCAAAGATGTTGTTGCCCGAAGCCGCTTCGGAGCATGGTGGGGAATATGACCAACTGATGTGGGTCTCCTTTGCCATCATCTTTTTTGTGCAGACCATTACCCAGGCCCTGTTGCACTATTTTGGTTACAAGTACAGGGGGCAAGAAGGCAGAAAGGCACTTTTTTATGCGGACAACGACCGTTTGGAGTTCATCTGGACCATCATCCCTGTGATCGTATTGGCCGGATTGATCCTTTGGGGACTCTATACTTGGACCACTATCATGGATGTGAACGATGAGGACGACCCCATCGTAATCGAACTATATGCACAACAGTTTAACTGGACGGCACGTTATGCCGGTGAGGACAATGTATTGGGAGATGCCAACGTACGCTTGATCGACATCAACAGGGCCAACGTGCTCGGTATCGATGAGGCCGATCCCAATGGAGGTGACGATGTCATTGTAAAGGAACTGCATTTGCCCGTGGGCAGGAAGGTGAACTTCAAGATGCGTTCACAAGATGTATTGCACTCTGCATACATGCCACACTTCAGGGCGCAGATGAACTGTGTTCCGGGTATGATCACCCAATTCTCCTTCACACCTACCGTGACCACTGAGGAAATGCGTCGCAACCCTGATGTGGTGGACAAAGTGAAAAGGACGAATGCCATCAGGGCAGAACGTGCCGCAGAAGGAATTCCGAACTCAGACCCATGGGAATTTGACTATATATTGCTATGCAACAAGATATGCGGAAAATCGCACTACAACATGCAGATGAAGATCATAGTGGAGACTGAGGAGGAATTCAACAAATGGATGGCGGAGCAGAAGACTTTTAAGGAGAACATGACTCCCGCGGAATAAAACAAGGCTAGGAAAAACCATAACAAAATTTAGAAGAGATTATGTCAGCTACTGGACACGAACACGGACACGACGATCACGGGCATCATCATAAGGAGACCTTTATTACCAAATATATCTTCAGTCAGGACCATAAGATGATATCCAAGCAATATCTCATCACGGGTCTTATCATGGGGTTCATCGGTATAGCAATGTCTTTGCTCTTTAGGATGCAATTGGCATGGCCAGGGCAATCATTCCCTATTTTTGAGGCCGTACTGGGAAAATGGGCGCCTGATGGTGTCATGGATGCCGATATTTATTTGGCATTGGTCACCATACACGGAACCATCATGGTTTTCTTCGTATTGACCGCCGGTCTGAGTGGTACTTTTAGTAACTTGTTGATTCCATTGCAGATAGGGGCAAGGGATATGGCATCAGGTTTCTTGAACATGGTGTCGTACTGGTTGTTTTTCCTATCATCGATCATCATGGTGACATCCTTGTTCGTGGAAGCAGGACCTGCGGCCGCAGGTTGGACCATTTACCCACCTTTGAGCGCATTGCCGATGGCACAGCCCGGTTCTGGTGCTGGTATGACCCTCTGGTTGGTGTCCATGGCCATATTTATCGCTTCTTCCCTTTTGGGTTCATTGAACTACATTGTAACGGTGATCAACCTAAGGACCAAAGGAATGTCGATGACCCGTTTGCCATTGACCATTTGGGCATTTTTCGTGACTGCCATCATCGGTGTGATTTCTTTCCCTGTTCTCCTTTCAGCAGCTTTACTGTTGATCATGGACAGAAGTTTCGGTACATCGTTCTTCCTTTCGGATATCTTTATCCAAGGGGAAGTGCTGCACTACCAAGGAGGGTCTCCCGTACTGTACGAACACTTGTTTTGGTTCTTGGGACACCCCGAAGTATATATCGTATTGTTGCCCGCATTGGGGATTACTTCCGAAGTAATGTCCACCAATGCAAGGAAGCCCATTTTTGGCTATAGGGCGATGGTGGCCTCCATTTTGGCCATTGCCTTCCTTTCAACAATTGTATGGGGTCACCACATGTTCATCTCCGGGATGAACCCTTTCTTGGGCTCCGTATTTACATTTACAACGCTTTTGATTGCCATACCATCCGCGGTAAAGGCATTCAACTATATCACCACCCTCTGGAAAGGGAATCTGCAGTTGAACCCTGCGATGCTCTTCTCCATCGGTTTGGTCTCCACGTTCATCACGGGAGGTCTAACCGGTATCATTTTGGGTGACAGTACTTTGGACATCAACGTTCACGATACGTATTTCGTTGTGGCCCACTTCCACTTGGTAATGGGTATTTCGGCCTTGTACGGACTTTTTGCAGGGGTGTACCACTGGTTCCCCAAAATGTTCCAAGGTAGGATGATGAACAAGAATTTGGGTTATGTCCACTTCTGGATCACGGCAGTGTGCGCTTATGGCGTATTCTTCCCCATGCACTTTGTGGGTATGGCGGGAGTGCCAAGACGTTACTATGAGAACACGGCCTTCCCTATGTTCGATGAGTTGACCAACGTTCAGGTATTGATGACCGTATTTGCCATCATAGCAGGATTGGCGCAATTGGTGTTTGTGTACAACTTCATCTCCAGTATTTTCTACGGAAAGAAGGGATCTATGAACCCATGGAAATCCAATACCTTGGAATGGACTGCCCCACAGGAGCACATCCATGGAAACTGGCCAGGGGAGATACCACACGTATATCGTTGGGCCTACGATTATAGCAAGACCTATGAAAATGGAGAGTACATCATTGCTGGGCAGGACTTTGTTCCGCAGAACGTACCGCTTCAGGAAAATGAAGAAGAACTCAACCACTGATGTTGATGTGTTTCAAAAGATAAAGAAAGCCCGTCCTATTTGGATGGGTTTTTTGTTTCTTAGGGTCTGAAATACAATGGTTAGCTTTGATTGTAATATCTTTAGAAAACAATTTGTCCTAAAACTAGAACCGTGAAAAAAATACTCGCCCTTTTCTTGATTGTGTTTCCCCTTCTGTCCACAGCCCAGCGAAAACCAAAGATAAAAGGAAGCCGGATCGTGACCCACGTAAACGAGGAATTGCCACCCTTCAATGCCATTGTGTTGAACGATAACCTGGACATTGTGCTGAAAAAATCCTTTGGGCCAGGTTACGATATTGAGGCCGATGACAACCTGATAGATATCCTCAAGTTCAATGTGGAGGACAGCACTTTGATCATCAGTTCCTATTATGATGTTACCGCAAAAAAGCAGTTCGATATCACGGTAAATTATACTGACTTACGGGCCATTACCCTAAAAGATGGGAGTGTGGTCACGCAGGATGTGATCGAAAGCGATGAACTCTTCGTGGATGGGTTCAACAATACCCGTTTGGACATCAAGGCGAAGGCAGCGGTGATGGACATCAATCTGGAAGAGACCAGTCGGGGCAATTTCAATGTGGATGTGGATTCCCTCAATGTATCCTTAGGAAATAGGGCAGAGGCCTATGTGTACAGTGTCGGGCAGACCGGTCTGATTGATTTGGAGGGCGATGCTTCCATGACCTTAGAGGGCACTTCGGACAATTTACAGGTTCGGTTGGTGGGAAATTCGAGGTACAAGGGGGAGACCATGGAAGTGGGCGACCTGAAACTGACCATGGAAAATGACCCATCGGCCTACATTTATGCCTTTAGAAATTTGGAACTGAGTGCCAAGGGCAACTCCAAAATATATCTCTTCGGAAACCCAAAGATCACCATAGTCGATTTTTTGGATACTTCGCAACTGATCAAGCGGCAGGAATAGGCTATTGGGCAATCGGAGCTGTCAGGCAATGGCTCGGAATGCCAAAGCCGTCCACCAATACCTCAATGTGGGGGCGCAGTTCGGTGGACAACCGTTCCACCCGCTGCCGTATCGCCTTGGACTTGGTTCCGCCAATATAGCCCTGCTCCAAAAACCATCGGGCATCCGAATGGATTTCGTTAAGGGCGTAGAGTGTTCCCAATTTTTCCAATAACGCCTTGTGTTCCGCATCGGAAACCGTTTCGCAGAAATCATGGAACACCCCATAGGCCAATTCAACACTGTAGGCTTTTCCCAAAGCCAACAAATGGGTCTGCACTTTAAGGAAGGCTTGATAGGATGGCACCCCTTTTTTGATATAGTTCCGGATACGCATGGCCAACGTATAGGTCAGCCTTCGGGTGCGGTAACTGAAAGCATGCTTATGGAACTTGGGATTGTAGAGGTGCTCGGCATCCACTTTATTGGAATATAGAGGGTTGATGGCGGTCAACGTATCTGAAAGCTGGCTCTGCAACAATTTGAGCACCGAGGTGAACCCGGCACTGTTGAATTCCGCCTGAAAATCCGACAGAACGCCTTTGGCGGCCAATTGGAGCAATACGGTGTTGTCACCTTCAAAAGTGGTAAAAATATCCACATCGCCCTTCAGGTCGGCAATCCGATTCTCCAACAGGTACCCTTTGCCACCACAGGCCTCCCTGCATTCTTGGATGGTATCGTTCGCAAACCTGGTGATGATGGATTTCAATCCAGCGACCTGCGTCTCTATCTTGCGTTTGTCCGGTTGGGAGTCATCACTGTAACGTTTCATCATCTCTTCCAAGGTCACGTGGTACACATACGCACTGGCAATGGAGGGTGTCAACCGGATCTGATGGGTGGGATAGTCCATGATCAGGTCCTCTTGGATTTTTACGCTGTCGTTGAACTGTCTTCGGTTCAAGGCATATTTCACGGCAATGGAAAGTGCCATCTTTGCCCCGCCAAGAGCACCACGGGCCACGCAGATGCGTCCGCCCACCAAGGTGCCCAACATGGTGAAGAACCGTTTGTTGGGGTTTTTAATGGAAGAAAAATATGTGCCATCTTCACGTATCTCACCATATTTGTTTAGAAGGTTTTCGCGGGGGACCCTCACATTGTTGAACCATATCTTGCCATTGTCCACCCCGTTCAGGCCAAGTTTGTACCCATTGTCCTCAATGGTGATGCCCTCAAGTTCCTCATGTTTTTCATTGCGTAGGGGTACCAAAATGGCATGCACACCCTCATTTTTTCCGTCCACGATCAGTTGGGCAAAGACCGTGGCCATTTTGGAGTGCAGGGCATTCCCAATGTATTCCTTATTGTCATTTTTGCCAGGGGTCTGGATCACGATAGAGTCCGAAGCCGGTTCGTAGGTTGCGGTGGTCCTGATACCCCGTACGTTGGAACCGTGCCCCGTCTCGGTCATGGCAAAACAGCCAAGCAGCCTAGTGGCGCCTGCATCGGTCAGGTACTGGTCATGATGTCGCTTGCTGCCCAATTTTTGGATGCTTCCCCCAAACAGGCCAAACTGCACCCCGAACTTGACCGCCAAACTTCCGTCAACGAACATCAAATGTTCAAAAATGGCGGCATAGGCAGGCATGTTTCCCGTACCCCCATATTCGGTAGGATAGGCCATGGCGCCATACCCTTTTTTTGCCAAAGCCTGCACCTGTTCCAATGTTCTGGCCCTAAAACTCTCTTTCTTTCGGAGGGTTTCCCATCTAAAGATGGGTTGGTCCAAAAACTCACGGAAACCATCCACCGTTTGGGCATGTGGCCCTTTCAGGATGTCATCAAGGATGGCTGCGCTATACTGATCAGAGGTTTTCTCATGCACCACTTCCACATCGAACAAATGGTTGTAGTGGTTGGGCTGTATTCCCAGATTGACCTCGATGTGTTTCAGGTGGTCATTGAAACCGGTCCCGTTCTGTTGTTGGGTCAATCGTTGGCTGAACGAAGCCAAAGGGTAGGTTTCACTTTCAATGAGTTTTATTTTGGAAGAGGCAATGGTCTGCTTCCAATTTTTCATTTCCGCATCAGTGGGAGGGTTTTCCGTATTCAGCCAACGCAGCAATTGCTCTTTTTCCTTGGCTTCCAACGAATCGTCCTGCTCGATGGTCTTCATCACCACGGAAATCTCAGAAGCGGACAGCAGGTCATCGGACCATATTACATAGAAAAAAGGGATGTATTGTAGGATGCCTTGGGAATAATCAATGTCGTGCATGGTATTTTTATTGGGGCCGATGTAGCTCATTTTTTAATATAACTAAGGTAAGGCTTAGATTTTGAAGGTGGGAACCAAAACTCATTTTAGGAAGAATGGTTTCAGGCGGATGGGGTTTTCAATTATATTTGTTGAGCGATGAACGAAAACTTAGATCCAACGGCCAGTAATTTTTCCCAAGAGGAGCTCGATATTGAAAGGGCCCTCCGTCCCGTCACTTTTGATGATTTTACGGGACAGGCCCAGGTATTGGAAAACCTAAAGGTTTTTGTGCAGGCCGCCAATCTGAGAGGAGAGGCATTGGATCACACCCTTTTTCACGGACCTCCGGGTCTGGGAAAAACCACACTGGCACATATTTTGGCCAACGAGTTGGGCGTGGGCATCAAAGTGACCTCGGGACCTGTTTTGGACAAGCCGGGCGATTTGGCTGGTTTGCTCACCAATCTGGACGAACGGGATGTGCTGTTCATTGACGAGATCCACCGACTCAGCCCCATTGTTGAGGAGTACCTCTACTCGGCCATGGAAGATTATAAGATCGATATCATGATCGAGACCGGTCCGAATGCTAGGACTGTCCAGATCAACCTGAGTCCGTTTACCTTGATAGGCGCCACCACCCGTTCCGGATTGCTGACAGCTCCCATGCGGGCGAGGTTCGGCATCCAGAGCAGATTGGAATACTACAACACGGAACTGCTCTCCACCATTGTGGAACGAAGTGCGGAAATCCTCAAAGTGCCTATCACCCAAGAAGCGGCTATTGAAATTGCAGGACGGAGCAGGGGCACCCCACGGATTTGCAATGCCCTTTTGCGCAGGGTCAGGGATTTTGCCCAGATCAAAGGAAATGGGAACATCGATTTGGATATTTCCCAATTTGGGTTGAAAGCTTTGAATGTGGATGCCCACGGATTGGATGAGATGGACAATAAGATCCTGACCACCATCATCGACAAGTTCAAAGGAGGTCCGGTGGGGATCACCACCTTGGCCACCGCAGTATCCGAAAGTGCAGAGACCATTGAAGAGGTTTATGAACCCTTTCTCATCCAACAAGGGTTTATCATGCGGACCCCAAGAGGTCGTGAAGTGACCGAATTGGCATATAAACATTTGGGTCGAATAAAGGGAGGCCTTCAAGGAGGCTTGTTTTAACCCGGATTTCTAATCAAAAAAAAAACCTAAAGCTTGCCGGGTTGTTTATTTTTACGTATGAAATATTTATTTTTGTCGTATAAATGGATGCCATGGATGCCAAAATCACATTGTCTTTTGATAAGGAAGTTATCGAAAAAGCAAAGGCGTATGCCAAAAGGAACAATATGAGCCTTTCCCGGCTGACGGAATATATTCTTTCCCAAATCACTGAAAAGCCCTATCAAAATTTGGATGAATTGCCCATTTCAGATTGGGTAAACAGCGTGGCAGAGGGAGAGGCGGAATATGTGAGACCTACTTCTCGCAAAAAGCTGAAATCCGAATTCATGGAATCCCGTAAATGAGGATATTTGTAGATGCCAATGTGCTGGTGGCAGTATTGAACAGACAATACCCGCTGTATGCACATGCTGCTCGGATTTTGAGTTTGGCCGATTCTTCAAAATATAAAGTGTTCACTTCGCCTATTTGCTTGGCCATAGCATTTTATTTCGCCGAAAAAAAGAGCGGTACACAGAAGGCCGCTGAAAAAATTTCCATTCTTTCCCATAAACTGCAAATTGCAACGGCTGATGTTTCGGTTGTCAAAAAAACGGTGGCCAATCCTGCCATTAACGATTTCGAGGATGGTTTGGAGTACTATTCGGCATTGCTGGCAGGTTGCCAGATTATTGTGACCGAAGATGTGACTGACTTCTATTTTTCTGAGATTCCAGTGTACGACTGTCGTGCGTTTGTGCGATATGTTTTGGAAAACAGCTAATCGGTTGTATTTTTAAGGATGCAGTCCATTTCCCAACGCACGTCCCTTATTAAAGCCGAAGCCAAGCGCCTCGGTTTTTTGTCTTGTGGTGTTTCCAAAGCAGGTTTTTTGGAAGAGGAAGCGCCCCGTCTGGAAAAATGGCTCAACCAGAATAGGCATGGAGAAATGCAGTACATGGAAAACCATTTTGACAAGCGTCTCGACCCCACAAAATTGGTGGAAGGTTCCAAGTCGGTCATTTCCCTGTTGTTGAATTACTTTCCATCCGAACAACAAAACCCGGAGTCCTATAAAATCTCCAAGTATGCCTACGGAACGGATTATCACTTTGTGATAAAGGACAAGCTCAAGAGCCTTTTGCATTTTATCCAAGAAGAAATTGGGGAAGTGCACGGAAGGGCCTTTGTGGATTCCGCACCTGTGCTGGACAAGGCCTGGGCGGCCAAAAGCGGTCTGGGGTGGATCGGGAAGCACAGCAACCTGTTGACCCAGCAAGTGGGGTCCTTTTATTTCATTGCCGAATTGATCGTGGACCTGGACCTGGAATACGATACACCGGTCACCGATCATTGCGGTACCTGCACCGCCTGTATCGATGCCTGCCCTACGCAGGCCATCGTGGAACCCTATGTGGTGGATGGGAGTAAGTGCATTTCCTATTTCACCATCGAGCTGAAAAATGAAATTCCTGGGGAGTTCCAGGGAAAATTTGACGAATGGATGTTCGGGTGCGATGTCTGCCAGGATGTGTGCCCTTGGAACCGTTTTTCCAAACCGCATCGGGAACCTTTGTTCGATCCCAACCCAGAATTGTTGTCCTTCACGAAAAAGGATTGGGAAGAGATCACAGAGGACGTTTTTAAAAAGGTATTCCAGAAATCAGCGGTGAAACGGACCAAACTTTCCGGCCTAAAGCGCAACATTGATTTTCTCAAGAATTAAAACTTACCAAAGAATTTTACCAAAAAAACTTTGTTTGGCAGTTTGGATGGAAAAAATGCTATATTGATGATGTTTTTTTTGAGGAATTGATATTTGCTCAAAACCAGACCACAAAACTAACTGAACTCCGACTATGATCAAGATGACCAAACCCAAACTGAGTTTTTGGCAGATTTTCAATATGAACGTTGGATTCCTTGGGATCCAATATAGCTTTGGCCTCCAACAGAGTGCCGTAAACTCCATATTTCTTTGGCTTGGCGCAAAAGAAGAAATGTTGCCCATACTTAATATTGCAGGCCCTGTGACTGGATTGGTGGTCCAGCCAATCGTTGGGGCGATTTCAGACAAAACTTGGTCATTCAAATGGGGCCGTAGGAAACCCTTCTTTTTGATAGGGGCCATTATGGCAAGTATTTGCCTTTTTGCCTTTCCCCAAAGCCCTTCGCTGTGGTTCGCTGCCGGGTTGTTTTGGATTTTGGATGTGGGCAACAACATGGCGATGGAACCCTATCGTGCGTTTGTCGGGGATAAACTTCCCGATGAGCAATTGAGTTTGGGCTACCAAATGCAAAGTCTTTTTGTTGGAGCTGGTATTTTGTTAGCAACCGGGGCCATTGTTTTTTTTCAGAAATTTTTTGGAGCTGAAGAACCAGAAGTGATCGGGGTAATTCCCAAATGGGTATTTTATCCTTTTCTGATAGGTTCCATTTTATCCATAGTGACCATTCTATGGTCGGTGTTGAAAACTCCAGAGATTCCCCCAAGCGAGGAAGAAATAAAAAGCATACATGAATTTAACAAAGGCAAGCCTTCGGCATTTGTCCAGATAGTAGGGGTGGTATTCATCCTTTTTTCCCTGCCCTTGGTATTGGGATTTTTAATAGGTAAACAATATCCAGCTCTATTTGAGGATATTAACTTATGGGTGGTTATTGTGCTATTGATATGTACCGTTTGGTTCTCTTACCTCTTTCGACTCATAAAAAAGAACACGGACAATGCCTCGATCAAAAAGTTTGCAGATGTCCTGGCCCCTTTCTTGGAAGTAGGGAATGCTGTAAAGGACATGCCCAAGTTCATGTGGAAAATAGCTGCGGTCTATCTTTTCCAATGGTATGCATTATTTGTTTATTGGCAATTCATCACACCGCTTTTACGAGTGACGATGGAAATGGATACTTCCGAAGCGACTGCCCAAGCAGCGACAATGAGTTTGACTTACAATATTGTGACTACAATTGTTGCGCTTCTTTTGGTGCCATTGACAGTGCGCTTTGGGGGTAAAAAGGTCTATGCATTAAGTTTGGTTGGTACTGCCGTGGCACTTTTTGCCATTCCCCAGATTTCCGACCCTGTCCGTGTGTTGTTTCCCATGGTGTTGTTCGGTATCGGTTGGGCTGCCATGATGGGGATTCCATACAGCATGGTCTCCAAAATTGTGCCCCAACAACGGCGAGGGGTATATATGGGAATTTTGAACATGATGATCGTGATCCCCATGTTCATACAGACCATTTCTTTCGGTCCGATCTTTAAAAACCTATTGGGGGCAAATTCCGTGAATGCCATCCTATTTGCAGGAACTTGCTTTGTCATTGCGGCTATTTTGGCCATGCGGCTCACCCTTCCCAAAAGCAAGAGGGATACTGAATTGGATGTGGAAATCCCGGAGATTTAGAAAGGGGATTAAAACCTTTATTGTGGTTGAAGGCTTGATTTTATATCAAAATAGGTGTTTATGGTATTACCTAAAAACCATGGAATGCCCTACCTTTACCCTTTCATTGACTACTATATGAGTAAGGAAAAGCAAAGACGGGAAGCGTTACTTTATCACGCAAAACCACAACCGGGAAAGATAAAGATAGTACCGACCAAACCGTATTCAACACAAAGAGACTTGGCATTGGCCTACTCCCCCGGAGTAGCGGAACCTTGTTTGGAGATCGCAAAGAACAAGGACGATGTCTATAAATATACCGCCAAGGGAAACATTGTGGCCGTGATATCCAATGGAACGGCCGTTCTGGGGCTGGGCAATATTGGCCCTGAGGCCTCAAAGCCCGTGATGGAAGGAAAAAGCCTTCTGTTCAAGATTTTTGCCGATATCGATGGGATTGACATTGAATTGGATACTGAGGATGTGGACAAGTTCATCGAAACCGTCAAAACCATAGCCCCTACGTTTGGGGGCATAAATTTGGAAGATATCAAGGCTCCCGAAGCCTTCGAGATAGAAAGACGCCTGAAGGAAGAACTGGACATTCCGGTCATGCACGATGACCAGCACGGCACCGCCATCATTTCGGCAGCCGCTTTGATCAATGCCTTGGAGATCGCCAACAAAAAAATAGAGGAAGTAAAGATCGTGGTCAGTGGCGCGGGTGCCGCGGCCGTTTCCTGTACCAAGCTATACAAAGCGTTCGGTGCAAGGGGGGAGAACATCGTAATGTTGGACAGCAAGGGAGTCATCCGAAGCGATAGGGAAAACCTTTCCTCGGAAAAAGCTGAGTTTGCCACAGATCGCAAAATAGACACGCTTGAAGAGGCGATGGTGGATTCCGATGTGTTCATCGGGCTTTCCATAGCCAATATTGTTACGCCAAAGATGCTCAAGTCCATGGCGAAAGATCCCATCGTTTTTGCCATGGCCAATCCAGACCCTGAAATCGAGTATGACCTGGCCTGCAAGACCCGAAAGGACATTATTATGGCAACAGGCCGCTCGGACCATCCCAACCAAGTGAACAATGTACTTGGATTCCCCTTTATTTTTAGGGGAGCGTTGGATGTTAGGGCCACAAAGATCAATGAAGAAATGAAAATGGCCGCTGTACGTGCCTTGGCCGATCTGACCCGGGAATCCGTGCCGGAGCAGGTGAACATCGCCTATGATACAACGCGGTTGACCTTTGGAAGGGACTACATCATCCCGAAACCATTTGACCCCCGATTGATCACCAAAATCCCCCCTGCAGTGGCAAGGGCTGCCATGGAGAGTGGTGTGGCCAAGATGCCCATTCAGGATTGGGAGGGGTATGAGGAAGAACTCTATCAAAGATCGGGCAATGACAACAAGGTTGTCCGTTTGATGCATAATAGGGCCAAACAGAACCCCAAACGCATCGTTTTTGCCGAAGCGGAATTGCTGGATGTGCTGAAAGCGGCACAGATCGTGTACGAAGAGGGCATTGCGACCCCCATATTGTTAGGACACAGGGAAACCATTGAGAACCTTAAGAAAGAACTTGATTTTGATGCGAAGGTGCCCATCATCGACCCAAGAGCGGATGAGTCTAAGGAGTTGCGGATAAAATATGCGTTGAAACTCTGGGAATCCAGAAAGCGAAAAGGCGAGACCAAATACAGTGCCCGGGTGAATATGGGCAAACGCAACTATTTTGGTGCCATGATGCTCCAAGAAGGTGATGCCGATGGAATGATCTCGGGGTATTCAAGATCTTACCCAAGGGTGCTTCGTCCCGTTTTTGAAGTATTGGGCAGGGCCAAGGGGGTGAAAAATGCCTCCACGGTCAATATCATGATCACCGAACGTGGGCCCCTTTTCTTGGCCGACACGTCCATCAACATTGATCCAAGTGCGGAGGATTTGGCAGAAATCGCACGAATGACCGCCAATGTGGCGAAAACTTTTGGTTTCAATCCGGTGATGGCCATGCTTTCCTATGCCAACTTTGGATCGTCCAGCCACCCACATGCACAAAAAGTGAAGGAGGCGGTGCGGATATTGCACGAAACTGATCCCGAATTGGTCGTGGATGGAGAGATCCAGACCGATTTTGCCCTCAGCCAAGAACTGTGCAACAACAACTTCCCGTTTTCAAAAATATCCGGAAAAAAGGTGAACACGCTGATTTTCCCGAATTTGGAATCGGCCAACATCACCTACAAATTGCTCAAGGGACTCAACGAAGCGGATTCCATCGGTCCCATTATGTTGGGACTGCCCAGGGCGGCACACATCCTGCAATTGGGTGCCAGTGTGGATGAAATGGTGAACATGGCCGCCGTTGCGGTCATCGATGCCCAAGAACGGGAAAAGAGGAGGAAGGCCAGAATGGAGGCGGAATAATTTTCAAAGCATACCACCGAACAACCGATTTGTTATGATCGATCATTTAAGAGGAAGACTGGTAGAGAAAAACCCGACCTATGTGGTTGTGGAGTGCAACGGCGTGGGCTATTTCCTGAACATTTCGCTGCACACTTTTTCGTTGCTGAAAGACGATGAGAACATCCATATTTATACCCATTTATTGGTCAAGGAAGATTCCCATACCCTTTTTGGTTTTATGGAAAGATCGGAGCGTGAGGTTTTCCGTTTGCTGATCTCGGTTTCAGGGGTCGGTTCCAGTACCGCAAGGACCATGTTGTCCTCCCTTTCCCCCACCGATGTAAGGGATGCCATTGCCAATGGGGATGTGGCCTCCATACAGGCTGTCAAAGGGATTGGGGCCAAGACGGCCCAACGTGTCATTTTAGACCTCAAGGACAAGATTTTGAAAGTCTATGACATGGGTGAAGTTTCAACAACATCAAACAATACAAATAAAGAAGAAGCGTTATCTGCATTAGAGGTTCTTGGTTTCGCCAGAAGGCAATCTGAAAAGGTCGTCGAGAAGGTGTTGTCCGAAGACACTTCGCTAAGCGTTGAGAACATTATTAAACGGGCGCTGAAAAATTTGTAACTAGTTTGAAAAAAGGGGCAAAACCAATACTTAAACCAACAAGCTTTAAGTACTTCTTCTTTGTGGTTTGTTTCCTGTCCATGACCACCATTTTCGGACAGGAGACCAACGAACAGGCTCAGGATTCCGTGCCATCGGGAGTTGAGCTTGGTCGCCTCATTTTGGAGAACCCCGACAGCATCATTGCCAAATACACCTACGATCCCAAGACCGACCGGTACATCTATACCGAAAGCGTTGGGGACTTCAATATCAACCATCCCATCATCCTTACCCCGGAGCAATACTACGAACTGGTGCGCAAGGAGCAGATGAGGTCCTATTTCAAGCAGAAAATAGATGCTTTCACAGGCAGAAAGGAAGGTAGTGAGGAAGCCCGAAAAAATCTCTTGCCCAATTTTTATGTGAACAACAATTTCTTTGAATCCATTTTTGGGGGAAACACCATTGAAGTAATCCCACAAGGTTCTGTGGCGATGGATCTTGGGGTACTGTGGCAAAAAAATGACAATCCGGCCCTTTCGCCCAGAAACCGGACCAATCTCTCCTTCGATTTTGACCAACGCATAAGCCTGAGCCTCTTGGGAAAGGTAGGTGAACGCCTTCAGGTAACTGCCAATTATGACACCGAGGCCACATTTGATTTCCAGAACCTCGTCAAACTGGACTATACGCCTACGGAAGATGACATTCTCCGGAAAATTGAGATAGGTAACGTGAACATGCCCTTGAACAGTTCGCTCATTACAGGGGCGCAGAGTTTGTTTGGGGTCAAGACACAATTGCAGTTCGGGAAGACCACGGTGACCGCCGTTTTTTCCGAACAACGCTCGCAGAACAATACCGTCGTGGCCCAAGGCGGGGGAACGCTGAACGAATTCTCCCTCACAGCTTTGGACTATGATGAGGACCGTCACTTTTTCTTGGCCCATTATTTCAGGGACAATTACGACCGTGCCCTCCAGAACTATCCGTTCATACAGAGCCAAGTGCAGATTACCCGTTTGGAGGTCTGGGTGACCAACCGAAACCAACAGACGCAAAATGTGAGGAACGTGGTGGCCATTCAGGATCTGGGAGAATCGGAACTCGGTAGGGAAGGGCGCGAAAAGACCAGGATCGGAATTGCCAACGGGGCACTGGCAGGGTTCTTCAACATCACGGGCACCGATGTATTGCCACAGAACGGGGCCAACGATTATGACCCAAGGCTCATTGGAAACGGGGGTGCATTGACCCAGTCCATTCGGGACATCGCCACCGTGGAATCCGGGTTCAATGTTCCCGGATATCAAGTGAACCAGGGTTTTGACTATGCCATTTTAGAAAATGCCCGAAAACTGGAACAGGGAAGGGACTATCAGTTCAACACCCAATTGGGATATATCTCTTTGAGCCAGAGCTTGAGCAACGATGAGGTACTTGGGGTAGCTTTCCAATACACCATAAACGGGCAGGTATTCCAGGTTGGGGAGTTTGCCAACGGAGGGATCGATGCCACTACGGTATCGGGAGGGATCAACCCCATTATCGAGAACAACACCTTGATCTTGAAACTGCTCAAGAGCAACATCACCAATGTGGAAGACCCCATTTGGGACTTGATGATGAAGAACATCTATTCCACAGGAGCCTACCAGTTGAGCCAAGAAGACTTCAAGCTGAACATTCTATACTCCGATCCCACACCACGGAACTACATCACCCCGGTGGACCCGAACGCGGGTTGGCCGGATGGGCTTGAGGATCAAATTTTATTGAGGGTCTTCAATTTGGACCGATTGAACGTGTACAACGATGTGCAGCCCGGGGGCGATGGCTTTTTTGATTACCTCGAAGGGATAACGGTGGATTCCCAATCAGGCCGGATCATTTTTACCAAGGTGGAGCCCTTTGGGGAATACCTGTTCGATGAATTGGGCGGTGGGGTCTATGATGTCAACAACGATCAAGGCTACAATGCCAACCAAAGACGATACGTGTTCAGGAACATGTATGCCAAGACCAAGGCCGCATCACTTCAGGATGCGGAAAAAAACCGTTTCCAGTTGAAGGGTAGGTACAAGTCACAGGGGAACAATGGCATTCCCATCGGGGCTTTCAATGTACCCAGAGGTTCCGTGCGTGTTACCGCAGGGGGGCGCCAGCTTCAGGAAGGGATTGATTACACCGTGAACTATCAGGCAGGTACCGTTCAGATTTTGGATCCCAGTTTGGCGGCATCCGATACGCCCATCAATATTTCCGTGGAAAACAATGCCGTTTTTGGCCAACAGACCCGAAGGTTTGCCGGGGTTAATGTGGAACATCGATTCAATGAAAACTTTGTTTTGGGAGGAACCATGCTCAACCTGAACGAGCGACCCCTTACCCAAAAATCGAATTACGGGGTGGAGCCCGTCAACAATACCATTTTCGGATTGAACGGAAACTTCAGTACGGAGTTGCCGTTTTTGACCCGATTGGCAAACAAGTTGCCCAATATCGACACTGATGTGCCTTCCAATATGTCCTTGCGTGGAGAGGTGGCCTTTTTAAAGCCCAACTCACCCAAAAATGCTGATTTTCAAGGAGAGACTACAACCTATCTTGATGATTTTGAGGGAGCACAGGCCTTGATAGACATCCGCTCCTCATTGGGTTGGACCTTGGCAAGCCCACCGGTTGAATTTTTACAGGACCGCACCGGAGTGGAAGTGGGCCACGAGCGGGCCAAAATGGCTTGGTACACCATCGACCCTATTTTTTATACCAACCAACGACCATCAGGATTGTCCGATAACGATATTTCCCTGAACTCCACCCGAAGGGTGTTCATCGATGAGGTGTTTACCGAGACGGACATTGCCCAAGGGCAGACCCAGGTGCAGAGCACTTTGGATATTGTTTACTATCCCAATCAGAAAGGGCCCTACAACGCCAATCCAACTTTTGAGACGGAGACACCGGACAACAAGTGGGCTGGGATCATGCGACCCTTGAGCAGCACCAACTTTGAGCAATCCAATGTGGAGTTTGTACAGTTTTGGGTGCTAGACCCTTATGTGGACGGCGAGACTACCGATGCGAATGCTGGGGAATTGGTATTGAACCTGGGTAACATTTCGGAAGATATATTGCGGGACGGCCGCAAGCAGTATGAAAATGGGTTGCCTGCAAGCACCAACAACGAAATCCCTAGGGAAACCCCTTGGGGACAAGTGCCCTCCACGCAGTCCCTGGTGTATGCCTTTGATGCGGACGAGACCAACAGGGTCCTTCAGGATGTGGGGCTCGATGGTCTGGATGATGCTACGGAAGCCACCATTTATAATGGTCCGGCAGAAGACCCTGCATTGGACAACTATCAATATTACCTGAACCGTGATGGAAGTATTTTGGAGCGGTATCTCGATTTTAATAATACCCAGGGCAACTCCCCTGTGGCCGTGACCAATACCAATAGGGGCTCTACTACCTTGCCCGATGTGGAAGACATTGATAGGGACCTTACTATGAACACGGTAAACAGTTATTACGAATACAGGATTCCGATAGGGCCCAATACTACCATTGATGATAAGTATGTAACCGATATCCGGGAAGGGGTCACTCCTGGTCTTCCCAATGGGGCCCAACTGAACCGAAGGTGGATACAGTACAAGATTCCCTTGAGTGATTTTACCGATGCCGTGGGCGGAATCACAGATTTTAGGTCCATCAGTTTCATGCGGATGTACCTCACCGGTTTTTCGGATGACGTGGTACTACGTTTTGCTACCTTGGATTTGGTGCGCGGCGATTGGAGGACCTATACCAATTCCTTACAGCCCGATGTGGACAATGACCCTACGGACGATGGAACCTTGGTCGATGTGAATACGGTGAACAGGGAAGAGAACTATGGAAGACAGCCCATTCCTTACGAATTGCCCCCGGGTGTGGTCAGGGAGCAGTTGAACAACAACAACACCATCATCCGTCAGAATGAGCAATCGCTGTCAATGGTGGTGGAAAACTTGGAATCCGAGGATTCACGGGGTGTGTTCAAGAATGTGAACATCGATGTGCGCCAATACCAACGCATCAAGATGTTCATGCACGCTGAAAAAAGAATGAACGGGGACTACTCCGACAGTGATACACCCTTGGTCGGGTTCCTTCGGATAGGGACCGATTTCTCGGAAAACTTCTATCAATTGGAAATACCGCTCCAGTTTACACCCTTTGGTTCCACATCCGCTGAAGAGATTTGGCCCTCTGTGAACGAACTGGACATCGCGCTGAGCGATTTGAACAAGGTGAAGTCCAAAGGTATTGCCGAGCAGACCTTGAACGATATCAATTATTATGAGATTGTGGATGGGGAGGCCGTTCCCGTGGCAGAATTTGCGCCCAGGACATTGGGAGTGGTACGTATCGGGATACGAGGTAACCCTTCTTTGGGAAGCATCCGGGGGATGATGGTCGGTGTCAAGAACACAGATGATGTTCCGGCACGGGGCGAAGTCTGGTTCAACGAACTTCGGTTGGCCGGCCTTGACAATAATGGAGGTTGGGCAGCGATTGTGGCGATGGACGCCAACATGGCCGATTTTGCCAATGTTTCCGCTACTGGAAGCAAGAGTACCTCAGGATTTGGATCTATTGACCAAATGCCGAACGAGCGTTCCAGGGAAGATGCCATCTCCTATGATGTGGTCACCAATGTGAACGTGGGGCAATTGCTTCCCAAAAAATGGAACCTGCAATTGCCATTCAACTATGGAATCTCGGAAACGCTCATCACGCCCGAGTTCGATCCCGTGTACGACGACCTGAAACTGGACGACCGTATTGCCGCGGCCACCTCGGCCGAAGATGCGGAGACCATCAAAAAACAGGCTGAGGACTATACCAAACGGACCAGCATCAACCTTATCGGTGTCCGGAAGAACAGGGGAGAAGAGGCAGAGGAGAATTTCTTCGACATCGAGAACTTTACCTTCAATTATTCATACAACGAGACCAGTCACAGGGATTTTGAAGTGGCCGATCTTCAAGATCAGAATGTGACCACCGGATTTGTGTACAACCATAATTTCAAACCGGCTCCTGTTGCTCCCTTTGCGAAAAAAGATTCGCTCTTCATGAGCAAGTACTGGCAGTGGTTGAAGGATTTGAACTTGAATGTGTTGCCTACCAGTCTTTCTGTGAACGCCAATTACAATAGGGCGTTCAACCAACAACGGTTCAGGGATGTGTTGGAGCCAGGGGTGGAGGCGTTGGAACTTCCCCTTTTGCAGCAACGTAACTATATGTTCAACTGGCAGTATGCGCTCAACTATAGCATTACCAAATCCCTTCGGTTGAACCTGACGGCTTCCAACAACAATATTGTCCGCAATTATTTCAATGTGGATGAAGATCCTGATTCGGGCATAGACCAAGCACTGGACCTATGGGATGGTTTCTTTGACATCGGGGAGCCCAACAGGCATGCCCAGCAGATGATATTGAACTACGAACTGCCCTTCAGCAAGTTTCCGTTCCTCAATTTCATCAACGCGCAATATACCTACACCAGTAATTTTGATTGGCAACGTGGTGGGGATGCCCTGCTGGAGGTTGCTGGAGAGAACATCAACATTGTACAGAACGCCAGCACCCATAACCTAACGGCCAATTTGAGCATGCAGCGTTTTTACGACTTTTTGGGGTTGAAGAAAAAAGATGGCAAGGTACTGGCCAACCAGCCTCCTGTGCGAAGGGACAAAGCAGGCAACCCGGTGAGCGGTACCGATGAAAATGCACCGAAAAAGACAGGCAAAGGCTTCAATACCTTGGTGGACATCGTGACGATGGTCAAGCGTATCAATGTCAATTATAGTGAGAACAGAGGAACTGTGCTTCCGGGTTATACCCAGTCCGTCGGATTCATAGGGACCACGCGCCCAACCTTTGGATTTGTGTTCGGAAGCCAGTCCGATGTGCGCTACGAAGCGGCCCGAAACGGGTGGCTCACCACCTATCCGGAGTATAATTCACAATATATAAGGAGTGCCAACAAACAGTTGAACCTCACCGCCACGGCACAACCCACACAGGACTTGACCATCGATTTGACGGCGGACAGACAGTTCACTGCCAACTCCCAAGAAAATTACAGTCCTGAGCGATGGATCAACTTTGAAGATGGCTTGGTCAACGAAATGGGGAATTTCAGTATCTCCACGGTCATGATCGGGACCATTTTCAACAAAAGCGATCAGTTCGATTCGGAGACTTTTGAGCAGTTCAAACAGAACAGGATCACGGTGGCCAACAGATTGGTGGCCGATCGGGGACAAAACCCAGGCACCCTTGATGAGGACGGGTTCCCGGAACTGTATGGAAAGACCCAGCAGGAGGTATTGCTCCCAGCTTTTTTTGCAGCCTACACTGGGCAGGACGTGAACCGGGTGAACCTGGATGCTTTTAGGGACATCCCGATTCCGAACTGGAACATCAAGTACACCGGCTTGATGAAAAACCGCTGGTTCAAGAAGAAATTCAAGCGGTTCTCTTTGAGCCATGGCTATCGGGCGGCCTACAGCATCAACCAGTTCCAGACTAATTTGGAACGACAGAACACTTCCATCAATCCGGAGACCAACGATGTGCTACCTGAGACCTTGATCAACAACGTGGTGCTCACCGATCAGTTCAATCCGTTGATGCGCATGGACTTTGAAATGCAGAATTCCTTCAGTTTCTTGGCCGAAGTAAGAACGGACAGAACTCTTTCCCTGAGTTTTGACAACAACCTGCTCACGGAGATCAACGGAAAGGAATATACCCTTGGTTTGGGTTACAGGTTCAAGGATGTGAAATTCGTCACCAACATTGGCGGGGAAAAAACCCGTTTGAAAGGAGATCTTAACCTCAAGGCCGACCTTTCGCTGCGGGACAACATCACCATCATCCGCAACTTGGACATCGACAACAACCAGATCACTTCGGGTCAAAAGCTTATGTCCGTCAAGTTCACGGCAGACTATGCCCTGAGCAAAAGTTTGAACGCCCTTTTCTTCTACGATCACTCCTTCTCGGAATTTGCGGTTTCCACGGCATTTCCGCAGACCACCATCAATGCGGGCTTTACCCTCCGGTATAATTTCGGGAACTAAGGACCTTAGTGGGAATTTCTTGAATTTTGTTCGTCGGTTTGTTTGAAAAGCAACCTGCAATCCGTTACATTTGCCCATCAACAAATTCAAACACTATTATAATGAACATACCGTCAGAATTGAAGTACACCAAGGACCATGAATGGGTCAAGATAGATGGGGACATTGCCACTGTGGGCATCACTGATTTTGCCCAGGGCGAATTGGGTGACATTGTATATGTGGAAGTGGAGACTTTGGATGAAACTCTGGATAAGGAAGAAGTTTTTGGGACCGTTGAGGCCGTGAAGACCGTTTCCGATCTTTTCCTGCCCTTGAGCGGTGAGATCATCGAGTTCAATGAAGTGCTGGAGGACGAGCCCGAAAAAGTGAACACCGATCCTTATGGCGAAGGCTGGATGATCAAGATCAAGATCAGCGATCCTTCCGAGGTCGATGAGCTGATGAGTGACGAAGATTACAAGGCATTGATTGGTGCTTAGGCATTACAGATACACCATATTGTTCATAAGCTGGGTATTGTTCATCACAATGCTCAGCTTATTTTCTTTCTCGGACATGGATCTCGACGAGGGCAATCTGAACATTCCGTATGCGGACAAGATCACACATTTTGTGTTCTATTTGATCTTTTCGGCCCTCGGATGTCTGCTTGTCCGTGAACGTACCCAAGGAGTTTGGACATTGGGAAAAACAATGCGGGTGGTCGTGATTTTGGCCATATCCTATGGCATAATTATTGAAGCTTTACAATATACACTAACGGAGGACCGAATGGCCGAATTTGCGGACGTTCTGGCAAATACCTTAGGGGCATTTGTAGGAATTGGATTGATTCGGTGGTTTTTTTCCAAGGAAAAGCCGTTAAAATGGAAATTTTAATTGTTTATTTAACCAATTAATAATTAAATTAGCAAACACTAAATTTAGAAAGATGGAACCAAAAAAGAGTCCAAAAGCTGACGTAGGAAGAAACAGCTCCCTCTATTTTGTGATAGGGTTGGCAGCTGTCTTGGCGTTGGTTTATGGAGCCATGGAGTGGAAAAAATACGACAAGGCTAACGATTATGACATTTCGATGAACGTTGAAGATCAGTTGGACGAGGAAGTGCCAATGACCGAACAGATCAAGACGCCACCGCCACCACCGCCACCAGCGGCACCGGAGGTCATCGAAGTTGTAGAGGATGAGGAAGAGGTCGAGGAAACCGTGATCGAGTCCACAGAGACCAGCCAAGAAGAAGAAGTTATAGAAATCGAAGAAGTTGAGGTAGAAGAGGTAGAAGAAGATATCAGTGTTCCATTTGCCGTTATCGAGGACGTACCTGTTTTTCCAGGTTGTGAAAATGCAGCAAACAAAAAGGACTGTTTCCAAGAGAAAATGCAGGACCACATCCGTAAAAACTTCCGTTATCCTGAAATCGCCCAAGAGATGGGTGTCCAAGGTAGGGTGAGCGTGATCTTCGTGATCCAGAAAGATGGAAGTATCGGGGATATCAGAATGCGTGGACCGGACAAAAACTTGGAGGCCGAAGCTTTGAGGATCATCCAAAAGTTGCCCAAAATGACCCCTGGAAAACAAAGGGGAAGAGCGGTAAAGGTACCGTTCAGTATTCCGATTACATTTAAGTTACAATAATAAGTATACGATTCCTGTCGAGGCAGGAATGGAAAAAGCCCTGATGGAAACGTCGGGGCTTTTTTTATGGCAATCAGTCCTTTATTTTTCGCCAACTATCATAAAACCTTCCCTTTGGTTGGAAAAGATATGTGCTGGCGTTATCTTTGCCAGTCAATTCAGTTCGTGGATGAAATCTGCAGTAGGATCCGTAAAAAATGCTTCATTTTCCTTGGCTTTTTCTGATTTCAAGGAAATCACCAAGGCCAGATTGGCCGTCAGCGTGGTCTTTTCGTCCATTGCAGGTTATTTTTTGGGGGCCTATGAAGTCAGTGTCACGGCCATTTTGTTGCTGACCTTTGGCGGATATTGTATGGTCGGGGCCTCCAATGCCTATAATCAGATCATTGAAAAAGACTTGGACGCTTTGATGAAGCGGACCAGAAATCGTCCCATCCCTTCGGGACGCATGTCGCCCAAAACAGCACTTGCCATAGCGGTCACATTGACCATACTCGGGGTGCTGTCGCTTTTGGCCCTGAGCCCCAAAACAGCCATGTTCGGGGCCATCTCCATCTTTTTGTACACCAGTGTCTATACACCTCTGAAGACCAAAACACCCCTTTCGGTATTTGTGGGTGCCTTTCCGGGGGCCATTCCATTCATGTTGGGATGGGTAGCCGCTACGGACGATTTCGGGATTGAACCGGGTACGCTCTTCATGATACAGTTTTTTTGGCAGTTCCCACATTTTTGGGCACTGGGCTGGATGCTCGACGAAGATTACAAAAAAGCAGGCTTCAAAATGTTGCCTACCGGAAACAAGGATACCGGAACGGCCATGCAGATCATATTGTACACCATTTGGATGATCGTTATCTCCATAGTCCCGGTATTCGGATTTACCGGAAGATTGCAATTGTCCGTCACAGCGGCGGTGATCGTGTTTTTGGCAGGCTTGGTCATGTTGTTTTTTGCCTTCAGGTTGTATGAGAAAAGGGACAACATAACGGCACGAAAGCTCATGTTGGCCAGTGTCACCTATATATCATTGATTCAGGTGGTATATGTAATGGATAAATTTATCAGTTAAGAAATGGATTTGACCCAAGGAACGGCAGAAGAAAAGAACAGAAGGGCGAAGAAGATGATGCTCTGGTTCGGTATTGTGAGTTTGATCATGGGCTTTGCCGGATGGACCAGTGCCTATATTGTGAGCAGCAAGAGGGAAGATTGGATCAGTGATCTAGAGTTGCCACAGGCATTTTTCATCAGTACGGCCATCATCATCCTGAGCAGCATCACCTACTTTGTGGCCAAAAAGGCCGTGGGAAGGAACGACCAAAAGTTGGGGACCATCTTTTTGTTGGTCACTTTGGCCCTTGGTATTGCATTCATTGTCTTCCAGTTCAAGGGGTTTTCCCAGATGTTGGAGAATGGATATTATTTTACAGGACCCACGAGCAATATTAAGATGTCCTATGTGTTTCTCATTGCAGCAGTGCACATAGTGCACCTTGTGGCCGGTCTCATTTCCCTATTGGTGGTGCTGTTGCAGCAGCTCAGAGGAAAATATATGCCCGGGAATATGTTGGGAATGGAACTCGGTGCCACGTTTTGGCATTTTTTGGACTTCCTTTGGGTGTATTTGATCCTGTTCATGTATTTCGTGAAATAAATCTGGGACGAAGCAGTTTTCGTTCAAGTTTATCTTTTCAAATATGCCAAAAGGTGTAAATTTGTGAAAGTTTTAATAAAACGACCTTTTATATGGATGCAACGGTGACTACCGGTACAGAAGAAAGCGTTTGGGGAGGGGGAAACAAACCGCTCGGCGCTAGCTATGGAAAAATGATGATGTGGTTTTTCATTGTCTCTGATGCCCTGACCTTCTCAGGTTTTTTGGTATCGTACGGCTTTTCCAGGTTCAAGTTCATAGACATTTGGCCCATTGCCGATGAGGTGTTCACCCACGTGCCCTTTTTTCATGGAAACTACCCTATGTACTATGTTGCCTTCATGACCTTTATCCTGATCATGTCCTCCGTGACCATGGTGCTCGCCGTGGACGCTGGACATAAGATGAAGCAGAGCAAGGTCGTGATCTATATGTTCCTGACCATTATCGGTGGTGCCATCTTCGTGGGATCACAGGCATGGGAGTGGGCCACTTTCATCAAAGGGGATTATGGGGCAGTAGAGACCAAGGGAGGTAGGATCCTTCAATTTGTGGATGCGGAGACCGGCGAAAGGGCCGCTTTGGGGGATTTTGCCAAGACCCTTCCAGAGGAAAGAATAAAACATGAAAAGAGCGAGGGGATTTGGTTCGTGGGCGAAGGCTACAAGACATCCTATTCTTTGAACGAAGTGGTGGAAGGATTCAAGTCCACCCCAAATATCCTTATCCGTACGGAATATTTGAACGAAGATGGCGAAAAGACCGTCCTGGACAGAAAAGAGTCATTGGCCAAGATCATGCAGGCCACACAGGTGGTGGAAGGTGCGAACTTGATCCACAACGAATACGGTAGCCGACTGTTTGCCGATTTCTTTTTCTTTATCACAGGATTCCACGGATTCCACGTATTTTCCGGAGTGGTGATCAACATCATCATCTTCTTCAATGTCATCTTGGGCACCTATGAGCGCAGGGGACATTATGAAATGGTGGAAAAAGTAGGTCTGTACTGGCACTTTGTGGATTTGGTATGGGTATTCGTATTCACATTCTTTTATTTGGTATAAAAAATTGACGATATAAATGGCACACGATCATAAACTAGAGATTTTCAGAGGACTGGTAAAATTCAAATCGAATACCCAAAAAATTTGGGGCGTATTGGTTTTTCTTACCATCATCACGGCAATTGAGGTTGCTTTCGGTATCATAAAGCCCAAGGCACTGACGCATAACTACTTTTTGGGGATGAAGCTCCTCAACTGGATCTTCATCATTTTGACCTTGGTAAAGGCCTATTATATTGCTTGGGACTTTATGCACCTTCGCGACGAGAAAAGTTCGTTGAGAAGGGCCATTGTATGGACACCCATATTTTTGATAGCCTACCTCATATTCATTTTGCTCTTCGAAGCAGATTATGTGTACAACGTGTTCCACGATGGTTTCCTGACGTGGGATTTCTAATAAAGTATTAACAACTAAAAAAGACGGTTTTCCAACCGTCTTTTTTTATTTTTGCAAAGTCGGGCATACTATGAAAAAAACAGTTGTCTTAGTGGTTCTCTTTGTGTTTCCATTGGTGGCCTATCTCTTCTTTGCATCAGGGGTCAACAACTTTGGAAAACTACCTGTACTGACAGAAAGTGTCCCCGATGTGCCCACCATACAGGAAGGGGTGACCTTGGATGGTAAGATCACTATTTTGGGATTTTTGGGCACCAAGGTGGACAACATGAAGGGAAATGCCTTCAACCTGAACCAAAAGATCTATAAAAGGTTCGGGGAGTTTACCGATTTTCAAGTGGTAATGGTGGTTCCCAAAGGGAATGAGGAACAGGCCAATGCCCTGAAAGAAGAACTTGGAGAGCTATCCAATGTGGACAAATGGCATTTTGCCTTTGCGGATGAAGCGCAGATAAAGTCATTTTTCAAGGACCTGAAAACAGATCTGGATTTGGAAGAGGACCTTTCCTCTCCCTATGTGTTCATCGTTGACAAGGACCGCAACCTCAGGGGGAGGGAAGATGACGAGGACGAAGGACTGAAATATGGATTTGATACCTCATCGGTCGCAGAATTGAACAACAAAATGGAAGACGATGTCAAGATCGTCTTGGCCGAATACCGACTCGCTTTAAAAAAGAACAATGCCGACAGGAGCAAATAACAAGAAAAAATACACCTACGTCTGGGTCTCGGCGATCATTCTCATTTTTGGGACTTTTGCCGTGTATGAGATCACCAAAAGGGTGAAAGGGGGAACCATTGTAGAAAACGACCGTATGAGCGTGGCCTCGGCGGAGCAACAGGTAGGATTTGTCATCAACGAGGGAAAAAAGCGCCAAGTTCCTGAATTCTCATTTATGGACCAGGACAGTGTACTGATCAGCAACAAGGATTATCTTGGAAAAGTATATGTGGTGGAGTTTTTCTTTACCACCTGTCCTACCATATGCCCCATAATGACCAAAAATCTACTGGAGCTGCAAAAAACCTTCAAGGACGATGCGGATTTTGGAGTGGCATCCTTTACCATCAACCCACGGTATGATACCCCAGCGGTGCTCAAAAAATATGCAGAAAAATATGGTATCGTGGACAAGGATTGGCATCTGCTCACCGGGGACCAAGAGAAGATCTATACATTGGCCCAAGAAGGTTTCTATATCGTGGCCAACGAAGTAGAGGATGCCCCAGGCGGTTTCGAGCATTCGGGCATGTTCGCTTTGGTGGACAAAAATGGCTATATTCGCTCCCGTCAGGATAAATTTGGAAATCCCTTAATCTATTACAGGGGCACCATCACTGAAAAAGAAGGAGTGAATGCCGAGGGAGAGGCCCAGCAGATCACCATGTTAAAAGAGGACATTAAAAAATTATTGGCAGAATGACCGAGGACATTTCTATGCGGGAAAAAAAGTTCAACCAATGGATCACAGTCATATCCATTGCCGTTCCCATTGTGGTGGCATTACTTTTCGGATACAAGATACCCAATGCCGAACCATTGGGTTTCCTTCCGCCCATTTACGCGACCATTAACGGTTTGACCGCAATTTTGTTGATCGTTGCAGTGATTGCCATAAAGAATGGCAGAAGGTCGCTCCACCAAAAGCTCATGACCACCTGCATCATTTTCTCCGCACTGTTTCTCGTTATGTACGTGGCTTATCATATGACCTCAGAGACCACCATGTACGGCGGCGAGGGAACCATAAAGTACGTGTATTACTTTATTTTGATGACGCATATTGTGCTTTCCATCTCCGTGATTCCCTTGGTGCTGATCACCTATTCAAAAGTATATCTGGACGATTTTGAGAGCCATAGGCTATGGGCCAAATATACCTTTCCCATTTGGTTGTACGTGGCCATTACAGGCGTCATCGTCTATGTCATGATTTCCCCCTATTACCCCTATTGATCCACATGAAAGCAAAATATCTCCTCGTACTGTTGTTGCTGTTGGCGTTTCCCTCCTTGGTGGATGCCCAGTGTGCCATGTGCCGCGCAGTAGTGGAGAGTGAGGCCAATGGCAAGACAGCGGAGGGCATCAATAATGGGATAGTGTACCTCATGGCATTTCCCTATCTCTTGGTGGCCGGCTTGTTCTATTTTATATACAGAAAGATGAGGGGCTGAACCCGATGTTGATATTTTTTCCCCTGAAGTGTAACATTTGGTGTACTTGATCATCTTATAAGGGTACAGAAGATGTACTTCATCAATCAAAAACACTGACCTATGTTTGACTTGGAAAGGTGGCAAGAAATATTTGACACCATACGAAAGAACAAACTGCGCACTTTTTTAACGGGCCTTTCCGTGGCCTCCGGAATTTTCATTCTTGTAATCCTTCTGGGTTTTGGACAAGGTATGCGCAATGGCATCGAACAAGAGTTCAAACAGGATGCATCCACAAGTGTCTGGGTCTGGCCCGGAGTCACTTCCAAGGAATACAAGGGGCTCAATCCAGGAAGGCGCATCCAGTTGGTCAATGAGAATTTTGACAGATCGAGTGCCATGTTCAAGAATACCATCGAACGTGGATCTTCCCGAATCTTTGTCCGTGGAGTCAGTGTGAATTATGGAAAAGAGGCCCTCATTTATGGCGTGCAGGGAGTCGCTTCGGATTTCCAGTTTATAGAGAATGCTTCCATGTTGGAGGGGCGTTTCATTAATTACCAAGACGAAGTTTCAGCTGGCAAGGTGGCCGTCATTGGCAACAAGATCAAAACGGACGTCTTCAACAAAGTGGATTCGCCCATTGGCGAGTTTGTGGAGATATCCGGTATCCCCTTCAAGATCATCGGGGTCTATAAGGAAATGGAAGATCGCGAAGAAGAGCGTATCTATATTCCCATAACCACCGCCCAAAAGGCCTTCAATGGTGGCAATAGGATCAACAACATGTCCTTTACACTCCCTCCCGTGGAAAACTTTGACGAAGCGGTCGCCCAGGCCATAAACTTCAAGGACGACATGCGGGAATACCTACAGCAGATCCATACCGTTGCCCCGGACGATACGGGTGCAATGGAAGTGTGGAGCGCCATGGAAGAGGCCAAACGCTACTATGGGCTCACCAACAACATAAAACTTTTTTTCTGGTTCGTTGGCATCTGCACCATCATCGCCGGGGTGGTGGGGGTGAGCAACATCATGATGATCGTGGTGAAGGAACGGACCCGGGAAATTGGTATTCGAAAGGCATTGGGGGCCAAGCCATGGTCCATCATTGCCATGATCTTGCACGAGTCCATATTTGTGACCGCCATTTCGGGGTTCACGGGATTGATATTCAGTATGGCCCTTCTCGAACTGGTGGGCCCGAACATTGAAGTGGACTATGTCCTCAACCCGTCCGTGAATTTCAAAGTAGCCTTTTCCACGGTGCTGGTACTTATACTGGCAGGGACCTTGGCCGGTTTTGTTCCCGCATGGAGGGCAGCCAAAGTACAGGTAATCGAATCCTTGCGAGATGAATAAACAATCCAACAAAAACAAGCTCTATGTTCAACAGGGATAGATGGCGGGAAATCCTGGAAGTGCTCACCAGCAATGTGTGGCGCACCATCTTCACGGCTTTTGGGGTCTGCTGGGGGATTTTTATACTGATTGTGCTGCTAGCAGCAGGTAAGGGACTTGAAAATGGGATAAAGCAAGACTTTGGCGATACGGCGACCAACACCATGTTCATGTGGACAAGGGCCACGACCAAGGCCTACGAAGGGCTGCCCCAAGGAAGAGGGTTCAATTTCAAGATAAGCGATGTGCAGGCCATCAGGGACAATGTACCCAATCTCAGGTTTATTTCCCCAAGGAACCAATTGGGTGGATTTGGGGGGAACAACAACGTCGTGAAAGGAATTCGGACCGGGGCTTTCAATGTGTATGGCGATTACCCGGAAATCATCAATCAGGACCCCATGGCAGTGACCTCTGGTAGGTTCATCAACTATAATGACATTGATGAAAAAAGAAAAGTGGCCGTGATCGGGCTGGGGGTCAAGAACGACCTCTACGAAAAGGACGAGGAAGTGCTGGGGAGCTACATCAAGATCCAAGGAGTGAACTTTATGGTGATCGGTACCTATAAAAAGAACAACAGCGGTGGGGGAGAAGAAGGACAGAAGGAGATTTTTGTACCATTTACCGCATTCTCGCAGGCCTTCAACCAAGGGGAAAATGTAGGGTGGATGGCCATCACCGCAAACGATGGCAGCTCCATTTCCCAACTCAAGGACAAGATCATCGACGAAATGAAAAAACGGCACAAGGTCCATCCCGAAGACAACCGGGCCATAGGCTATTTCGATCTCTATGAACAGTACAACCGGGTGGAGAGCCTCTTTGGGGCATTGAAGGCGGTCGCCTATATTGTGGGGATCATGGTACTGCTTTCGGGCATTATCGGGGTAAGCAACATCATGCTCATCGTGGTGAAGGAACGGACCAAGGAAATTGGTATCCGAAGGGCTTTGGGCGAACAGCCGTGGTCCATCAAAAAACAGATACTGATGGAGTCCATTTTCCTCACCATCATTTCAGGGATGGTGGGCATCATTTTTGGGTCATTGGTCATTTATGGGATCAATTCCCTCTTGGACAGCGTGGGGCCGGTGGACATGTTCATGAGCCCTAGTGTGAGTGTTGGGGTGGTCACCGGGGCGCTGATCATTTTGATGGTGTCCGGCCTGTTGGCAGGTTTCATACCGGCCCAGAGTGCCATTAGGGTGCGGCCCATCGAGGCATTACGAACGGAATAAAAGTAAATCAATCAAATAAATTATAGCATACAATGAAAAAATCGGTAACCATTGCCATCTTGTTGCTCATCGTGATCGTGTTCGGTGGCTCCATGTACTATCTCTACCAGAAGAACTCAGAGGATCCGGTGGTCTATCAAACAGAGACACCTTCCACCCAGACCATAGTCAAAAAAGCTGTGGCCACGGGAAGCATTCTCCCTTTGGAAGAAGTGTTGATCAAGCCCAACATTTCCGGTGTCATTGAAGAGATCTTTGTGGAAGGGGGGGATTTTGTAAAGTCGGGCGACCTGTTGGCCAAGATCAAAGTAGTGCCCAACCTGTCCGCCTTGAACGATGCAAAAAATGCCATTGATGAGGCGAAGATCAATCTGGAGGATCAAAAGAGAAACTTCGAACGCCAATCCACGCTCTTTGCCAAGGGGGTCATATCCCGGGCCGATATGGACAGGGCACAGGTGACCTATGATCAGGCGAAACAGTCCTATGGCGCGGCCAACAAACGATACGATATCGTAAAAACCGGGACTACGAGCGGCCTCAGCAATGCAGCCAACACCATGATCCGTGCCACGGTGAGCGGTATGGTCCTGGAGGTGCCCGTAGAAGTGGGGAACCAGGTCATAGAGAGCAATAATTTCAACGAAGGGACCACCATTGCCGCCATTGCCGATGTGGACAAAATGATCTTCGAGGGCAAGGTGGACGAATCCGAAGTGGGAAAAATCAAGGAAGACCTGCCTTTGGAAATCACTGTGGGTGCCATCGAGAACCGTGTCTTTGATGCGGTACTGGACTATATCGCACCCAAGGGAAAAGAAGAGAACGGGGCCATCCAGTTCGAGATCAAGGGCTCCTTGAAAAAAGGGGATACCACATTCATAAGGGCGGGCCTAAGCGCCAATGCTTCCATCATCTTGGCGCGGGCCGATAGCGTTCTGGCCCTAAAGGAAGCCTTGGTGCAGTTTGACAATGATACTAAAAAACCATTTGTGGAAGTGGAGACCGCGGCGCAAAAATTTGAGCGTAGGGACGTGGAACTGGGTGTGAGTGATGGCATTTATGTAGAAGTGAAGTCAGGGGTCACCGCAAGTGACAAGGTCAAAATTTGGAACGCAATTGCCGAAGAACAAACCAATTAAAAATCATTTAACAAAAATTTTCAATAATTCTTGTAACATTTTAACAACTTGCCTGTCTTACAAGCAGAGGTTAAAAAAAGATAGCTAACATCACCAATCATGATAGAAATCAAAGATCTTCATAAATCCTATAAAATGGGCAGCAATTCCCTTCATGTGCTGAAAGGGATCAACTTTAAAGTGGAAGAAGGGGAACTGGTGGCCATTATGGGATCTTCAGGATCGGGAAAGTCCACTTTGTTGAATATTTTAGGGATGTTGGACGGAGCCGATTCGGGGGAATATACCTTGGACAACGTGCCCATAAAAAACCTGAGCGAGACCAAGGCGGCCCAGTATAGGAACAAATTCTTGGGTTTCATCTTCCAGTCATTCAACTTGATCAACTATAAAAGTGCCCTTGAAAATGTGGCACTGCCCTTATATTATCAAAAAGTCCCCAGAAAGGAGCGTCAGGAGAAGGCGATGAAATACTTGGACAGGGTGGGACTGAAACCTTGGGCCGCGCATCTGCCCAGCGAGCTATCCGGGGGACAAAAACAACGGGTGGCCATAGCCAGGGCCATGGCTGCTGAACCCAAAGTGCTTTTGGCGGATGAGCCAACAGGTGCCTTGGACAGTAAAACTTCCTATGAGGTCATGGACCTGATCCAGAAAATCAATGACGATGGCAACACCATTTTGGTGGTGACCCACGAAGAGGACATAGCCCACATGTGCAAGCGTATTGTGCACCTGAAGGACGGTGTGATCGTTGAGGACAAGAAAATAGAACAAGTAAGGGCAGAGCAGTATGTTTGATCGCGATGTTTGGCAGGAAATATTCAACACGCTTAAGACCAATAAGCTAAGGACCTTTTTGACAGGGTTTTCGGTGGGATGGGCCATCTTTATCTTGGTAATGCTCTTGGCCTCCGTGAATGGTATGCAGAATGGTTTTGTGGGCCAGTTCAATGACGATGCCACCAACTCGGTCTTCGTCCGCCCAGGGACCACTTCGGAAGCCTATGCAGGCTTTGAGGCGGGCAGAAGGATACAATTGAAAAATGACGATGTTGAATACATCAAAAAGAGTTTCCCTGAAGACGTTGAATATATAAGTGCACGGTATTATGCCAATGCGACGGCCAGGTACAAGAGTGAAACAGGGTCATATTCGGTGCAAGCGGTAAATCCGGACCATCAGGCCATAGAAAAGACCCTTCTGTCTGCTGGCAGGTATATTAATGAGGCAGATGTGGTCAACAAGGCCAAAGTGGCCGTCATTGGACGAAAAGTGGCCGAAGACCTCTTTAAGGAAGAAGACCCATTGGGAAAATTTGTGGAATTCAATGGACTGCCTTTCCGGGTGATAGGAATTTTCACCGATGATGGGGACGACAATGCCGAACGGGGCATATATGCACCCATAAGCACCTATCAACGGATCTATGGCAATACCAACGACATCAACATGATCGCGCTTACCTATAACCCGACCTATGATCTCACAAAGGCATTGGAGTTTTCAAGAAGATTGGAAGATCTGATGAAGAGAAGGCATAAAGTAGACCCCGAAGACCAAGCTGGGTTATATGTGTTCAACTATGCCGAGGCTTTTGAGAACATCAGCAGCTTTACAGCAGTGCTCAAAGGAATTGGTGTAGGGGTGGGCTTTTTAATACTGATTGCGGGAATCGTGGGCATTGGAAACATCATGGTGTTCACGATCAAGGAACGCACCAAGGAAATCGGCGTGCGCAAGGCACTGGGGGCCAGACCTCGACAAATCGTCAACCTGGTCTTGTTGGAATCGGTCTTTATCACATCACTTTCCGGTTTTGTGGGACTGTTGTTCGCATGGATCATATTGGCCGCATTGGGCCCCATGTTCCAGACCCCGGCATTCAGCAATCCCTCGGTAAATGCCTCCACTGTGATAACGGCCACCATCATCCTGATCATAGCAGGTGTTCTGGCGGGCCTCATACCGGCCATGAAGGCCGCGAACGTTAAACCCATTGTTGCACTAAGTGATAAATAGTTATGTGGTTATTTGATAGGGACTTGTGGATCGAAATATTTCATACGCTGGGCAAAAATATGTTCAGGACCTTTTTGACCATGTTGGGGGTCATCTTCGCGATGATCATCTTGGTGCTGCTACTGGGCTCTGCCAACGGGATGAGCAATGGGTTCAACAAGATCTTTGCCGGCACCGCTTCCAACAGCCTTTTTGTTTGGGGGCAATCCACCTCAGAGCCCTACAAAGGCTTTGAAAGGGGGAGAAGGATTCGCTACAAAATTGAGGACGCCGAGATCTTGAAAAGACAAATCCCTGAAATTGAAGTGCTGGCCCCTAGGATAGAATTGGCAAGCCATAGGGAAATAGTGACCGTTTACCGGAATGGTCGTACAAGTGGATCAGCCGTATATGGTGATTATCCAGAAATAGACAATATCACCAAAAAGAAATTGGTGGAGGGCAGGTTCTTGAACCAAACCGATATCGACCATTCCAAAAAAGTATGTGTCATCGGGGAAGAAACCTATAAACTGCTCTTTGAAAAAGGGGAAAAGGCCATTGGGCAGGACATCCGTATCAATGGGGTCTATTTTTCCGTGGTGGGCATGTACAAACCCAACAACAACATCAACATTGATGGCGAGAATGCGGTTTTCATTCCCTTTACCACCTTCCAAAAAGCATTCAATTCCGGAGATCGTATGGGATGGATGGCCATAGCAGTGGAACCCAATACCAAGGTGGCCGTAGTGGAAAAGCAGATCAAGGACATTCTGAAGGCCAAATACGATATCCATCCAAAGGATGAACGGGCCATAGGCAGTTTTGATATGTCCGAGATATTCAACAACATCAACGCATTTACCACGGTGCTCCAAGGGTTCTCGTTTTTCGTGGGCATCTTTACCCTCTTGGCGGGAGTAATCGCCATTAGCAACATCCTTTTGATCACCGTCAAGGAAAGGACACAGGAAATAGGGGTGAGAAGGGCACTCGGGGCCACACCCAAAATAGTAAAGCGACAGATTCTATTGGAAGCCATTGTGCTGACAGCATTTGCGGGATTGGTGGGGTTTGCCATCTCCGTGGGCATATTGTCCATCATGAATTCCATGTGGGGAAGCGGTGAAGATTTTCCCTTTGTGAACCCCATGATCAGTATTCCCCAGTTCATCATATCATTTTTACTGATGGTGGGCCTAAGTGTGCTCATCGGACTTTTGCCCGCAAACAGGGCCGTGAAGATCAGGCCCATAGAAGCATTGAGAGAAGAATAAAAAATAAGCAATCAACACAATTAAATAACGAAATCAAATAAGCACTAATGAACAAGTATGTAAAGTACGGATTGATCGGAATAGTGGTCATAGGGATAATGGCTGCCATTGTTTACTTTTTAAAGCAGAACAGTACCCCTGTGGAACTCTACAAGACCGAATCCCCTGAGCGAAAGGATATCGTCAACAAAGTGATCGTTACAGGAAAGGTCATCCCAGAAGATGAGATCAACATAAAACCCCAAATATCCGGGATCATTGACAGGATACTTTTGGAAGAGGGAGTACAGGTAAAGGCAGGCGATCTTATCGCTGTCATCAAAGTGGTGCCCAATGAGCAGTCTCTGAACCAAGCTGCTGGACGGGTACGCAATGCCGAACTGGCCTTGAACAATGCCAAGATTGAATTTGATAGGAACAAGACTCTCTTTGATAAAGGGGTCATTTCCAACCAAGAATTCAACAATCAGAAACTAACATACGATCAAGCCGTACAAGAGCTGAAAAATGCCCAGGCCGATTACCAGATCATCCGAAAAGGGTCTGCCGGGGGCTCTGTAAGTGCCAACACCAATATCACGGCGACCGTATCAGGGACCATTCTTGAAATTCCGGTAAAGGAAGGTGATCAGGTAATCCAAAGTAACAACTTTAATGAAGGTACCACCATTGCCACCATTGCAGATATGACCCGCATGATTTTCGAAGGGGAAGTAGATGAGGCCGAAGTGGGCAAATTGAAAGTGGGTATGCCTTTGGAAATCAGCTTGGGAGCATTGGAAACAGAAAAGTTTGATGCCAAGTTGAAGTTCATCGCCCCAAAAGGTGTGGAAGAAGAAGGTGCCGTACAGTTCAAGATAGAGGGTGATCTTACCATTCCCGATAGCACAGCCTATGTGCGTGCAGGCTACAGTGCCAATGCGTCCATTGTCTTGGAAGAAAAGAAAGACGTCCTTTCCATAAAAGAAGCCCTTTTGCAGTTTGACAAGGATACCGAAAAACCATATGTGGAGGTTGAGGTTGCCGAGAACAAGTTTGAGCGTAAGGAACTGGAACTGGGGGTTAGTGACGGAATCGATGTGGAAGTAGTATCGGGCATTGACGAAGATGCCAAGATCAAGGTGTGGAACAAGTTGGAGAAGAAATCCGATGACGTTGATTGATGACGACCGATCAAAATAAGGAACGAACAAAAATCAAAAAACGAATGAAAAATACTATAACGACCCTACTGTTGTTCACCGTCCTCTTGTCCAGTGCCCAAGTGCGCAAATGGACCCTTCAGGAATGTGTGGAGTATGCAGTGGAGCACAATTTGACCATAGAACAGTTTGAACTGGACCTGGAAAATGCAAAGATCGACAAATCCGATGCACTCGGGAATTTTCTCCCAAGTCTCAGTGGTTCCACATCTGCATCCAGCAATACGGGTTTCTCCATCAACCCCACGAACAACTTGCCCACGAACAGTACAGCGTTCAACGTAAATGCAAGTTTAACGTCCAATGTTACCCTGTTCGATGGACTCCGTAACGTGTACCAAATGAACCGGGCAAAGATGAACGCCATTGCCAACCAGTACCGTCTGGACAATCTGAAGGACGATATTCGGTTGAATGTGGCCAATGCCTATCTGCAGGTACTCTCCGGGAAGGAGCAGTTGAAGACGTTCAGGGCACAATATGCGGTGACCGAGCAAGATCTGAAGCGTACCAAGGAGTTAGTGGAATCGGGAGTATTGCCGAGGGGCGATTTGTTGGAGGTTGAGGCCACGGCTGCCAATCAACAGCAACAGATTGTGAATGGTGAGGCTACCGTCCTGATTGCCCGTGTCAACCTCGCCCAATTATTGCAGATTACGGATTATGAAAATTTTGACATCGCAGAGGAAGAGTTTGATATTCCGCCTTCCGACATCTTGAACAATTCCGCAAAGGTTATTTTTAACACGGCATTGACCTTTAGGAACGACATTAAACTCTCGGAATCCAATGTGGAATTGGCCAAGGAAGACCTCAAGATTGCCAAAGGGGCCTACTTGCCCACCCTTGGAGCTTTCTTCCAGTATGGGACAAGATATTCCGATGTTACACAGATACCGGATGGGAACGGGGGGAGCTATACTCCGAATTTGACCGATCAGTTGTGGATCTTTGATGGTATAAGCTATGGCGCCCAATTGAACATTCCCATTTTCAACGGATGGAGTACGCGAAACAATGTAAAACGCTCCACCATTGGTCTGGAAAAGGCAAAATTGCAATTGGAGCAGGACAAGTTGGCTTTGGAGAACACCATACAGCAAGCCTATGTGGATGTCAGTACCTTTGAAAAGGCCTACGAGGCTGCCCTAAAAACGTTGGAGGCCCGTACTTTGGCCCTGGAATATGCCAAGGAACGCTATGACAATGGCTTGATGAACGCCTTCGATTTTGGTCAGGCACAGGCTAGGGTGGACAATGCACAGGCCGATGTGATCCGTACCAAGTACGACTACATCTTCCGATTGAAAATATTGGAGTTCTATTTTGGTATGCCCATTACCCTAAACTAGTATCTTTGTGGCCGCTATGGCCATAATACTCAATTTAGAAACAGCAACCACCAATTGCTCCGTGAGCATTTCCAAAGGGAATGAAACCATTTCCCTGAAAGAGAACAATGCGGCAGACTATTCGCACTCGGAACAATTGCACCTATTTATCAAAGAAGCCTTGGAAGAGGCTTCTTTGTCATTTTCAGACCTTGATGCCATTGCCATCAGCAAGGGGCCGGGATCATACACGGGGCTCCGTATCGGGGTCTCTTCGGCCAAGGGACTTTGTTTCTCTTTGGGCCTTCCCTTGATTTCAGTACCTACTTTGCAGAGCATGGCCTATCAGGTGAAATTGGAAAAAGGGGAATTGGCGATACCCGTTCTCGATGCGAGACGAATGGAAGTCTATTCCTGTGTGTACGATGGGAATTATGAAGAAATCAGGGAGACACGTGCAGAAATTATCACCGAAAACGCATTCTCTGATTTTGTGTCCGATAAAAAAGTGTTCGTCGTTGGCAGTGGGGCCCAAAAATGCAAGGACATCCTCCAACATCCCAATTTTCATTTTGATGAAACCATAGTCCCATCCGCAGCACAGATGGGACCTATTGCCTATAAAAAATATCAAGCCGAACAGTTTGAGGATGTGGCCTATTTTGAGCCCTATTATCTAAAGGATTTTGTGCTCCAGACCAAAAAATAACCCCTACAATGCTTTGTGCATGACCCTTTGAGGGAACGGAATTTCAATGCCAGCGGCATCAAATTGCAATTTCATTTGTTCCATTACATAAAAATGAGCGGACCAGAACACGTCGTTATTGGCCCAAAAGCGAAGCGTGAGGTTCACTGAACTGTCGGCAAGAGCTCCCACATATACCTCTGGTGCAGGTTCGGTGTTGATGTTAGGGTTGTCGGCACAGATTTTGAGCAATATTTCCTTGGCTTCCTTGATGTTCGACCCATAGCCTATGCCCACATCGATTTTGTCACGTCGCGTGTTTTCCATGTTATAGTTCACAATATTGCCGTTGGACAATTGGCCATTGGGGATAATGGCAATTTGGTTGCCAAAGGTGCTGAGTTTGGTGTTGAAGATGGAGATTTCCTTTACAGTGCCATCCACTCCCTGGGCAGAGATCCAGTCCCCTACCTTGAATGGCTTAAAAATCAAGATAAGGACCCCGCCCGCAAAATTGGCCAAGGACCCTTGCAGTGCCAAACCAATGGCCAGTCCCGCAGCACCTATAATGGCGACCAGTGATGAGGTCTTGACACCCAATTGGGTCACGACAAGGACAAACAACATGATTTTGAGCGCAATGCTGATAAAGCTCTGCATGAAAGATTCCAACGTTTCGTCATAGTCCTTTTTGTCGAAAAACCTCCTCACCATTTTATTGAACAACTTGATGGCCCAAAGTCCAAAAAAGAATATGACAATGGCCAAGAGGATATTGGGGATTACTCCAAATGCCCATTCAATGGCCTGATCGACGTATTCTTGGTAATTTTCCAATTCTTTCATAATGGTTTTTTGTTTTAGTGTTACTCTAAATGAATGTTCGAATGATATTAAAAAATTAAAATGTAAACAAATGTTATTCCATTGGGCCATGGATTTCTTTACATACGTCCTCAATTGTTTCGACAGGTAGCTTACAGGCACCCTCAATGCACACGTAGGCCAATGTCTTGTCCTTCATATACCTATTTTTCAATGGCTCGATGTGCCCCTCTTCTGGACAACCGACCAAGAAACTGTTCGGTACATATCTTTTGCCGATGTCCAAAGCCATGGCTTTGTAATCCTTGCCCACTATGGCAATCTCATAAAAGTCCTGGTTATAAAACAGCACCAAATGGAGCCAATTGGAAAACCCATGTGCACTTCGTAAAAAATCCTTCTGCACGTTTTTGAGCATCTGTTTGGGCAACTCGCCATAGCCTTCACTTGGAAAGATCTTGTCCATTTTGAACAGGTTGATGGCCATGATGGAGTTGGAAGAGGAAATCACATTGTCGTTGGTCTCGATACTTCTTCGGATGAGCGACTGGTCCTTGTCCGAAGTATAAAAGAACATTCCTGAGTCTCCATCAAAAAAATGCAATCGGGTATGGTCTAGCAGTTTTTTGCCCAAATCGAGCCATTTTTCATCAAAAGTGACCTCATATAAGACCAAAAAGGCCTCGATCACCGTCGCATAATCTTCCAAGAAGGCATTGATGGTGCTTTTCCCGTTCTTGTGGTTCCGATACAGGGAAAAATCTTCCTTGATCATTTCCCGCTCAAGGAATTCGGCATTTTGGAGGGCCAGTTCCAAATACGCTTTGTGACCAACATACCTGAACGCATCCACCAGACCTTTAAGCATCAATCCGTTCCATGAGGTCAGGATTTTGTCGTCCAATCGGGGTTTCGGGCGTTTGGCCCTTTCTTTTTTCAACAAAGACAGGGCTTTTCCCATTTTCTCTTCAAGATTGGAAACGGAAATTCCATGCTTTTTGGCAATTTCCACATCGGACTTGTCCCGGATCAGTACATAGTTTTCTTCCTCCCAAAGACCGTAGGAATTGATATTATAGTAATCTTGAAAAATGTCAAAATAGGTTCCCAAAAGCCCAATGAGTTCCTCTTTGGTCCACACATAAAAAGCACCTTCCTCCAGTTCCCCCTTCCCATCCAGGCTATCAGCATCCAAAGAAGAATAAAAACCGCCGCTCTCGTCCATCAGTTCATCTTTTACAAAGGCGATTGTTCCCTCGACCACGGCTTTATAGGTTTCATTTTTGGTGGCTGCGTAGGCCTTGGCATAGAGACTGATCAGCTGCCCATTGTCGTACAGCATTTTTTCAAAATGGGGCACGTGCCATTTGATGTCCACGGCATATCGTGAAAATCCACCGCCCACGTGGTCATAGATCCCGCCATAGGCCATTCGGGTCAGGGTCGTGTCCACAAATTCGAGTAGTTCGGGTTTGTTGGTGGCCGTGGCATAGTGTAGTAAAAAATCCCAATGGTTGGGCATCATGAACTTGGGTGCGCGCTTGTGTCCGCCCAAAAAAGTATCGAAATGGCCCGACCAATTTTGAACGGCATCGTCCAATTGCTCCAAAGAGAACAGTTCCTTGTCTTTTGAGGGTTCCACCAAATTGATGGCGTACAGCCCATTGGCGAGGTCGGTGGCATATTGCACCACCCTGTCCCTGTCGTTTTTGTATAGTCCCGCCAGTTGTTGCAGCACATTGGTCCAACCCTCTTTGGGGAGGTAGGTGCCGCCCCAGAACGGTCTGCCGTCGGGCAGGGCAACGATATTAAGGGGCCAGCCCCCTTGTCCTGAGATCATTTGGATGGCATCCATATAGATCTGGTCCACATCGGGCCGTTCCTCCCTATCGATTTTAATATTGATGAAATGCCCGTTCATCACTTGGGCCACGTCTTCATTTTCGAAACACTCTTTCTCCATCACATGGCACCAGTGGCAGGCGGCATATCCTATACTGATGATGAGCAGCTTGTCCTCCCTTTGTGCACGTTCCAGGACTTTGGGTCCCCAAGCTTCCCAGTTTACGGGATTGTGGGCGTGCTGCAACAGATAAGGGCTGGTCTCGAGGATGAGAGCGTTCGTATGTTTGTGGGTCACGCTGCTTGTTTTGAGATTATAAATTCCTGTGTTTGTGATAAATGGCTTTTGGACATAAAAAAAGCGTCCTAAAAGGACGCAATTTCATTTTTCTAAAGGGAATCATTGCACCTCAAAGGTGATTTTGACGTTTACCCTGTAATCATCGATCTTTCCATTTTTTACGGTAGCACTTTGCTCGTTCACATAGATGGAACGGATGTTCTTTACGGATTTCGAGGCTTGTTCCAATGCATTTTTTGTTGCGTCTTCCCAACTTACATTTGAATTTGCCAATACTTCAATAACTTTTAAAACTGCCATGGTCAATGTTTTTTAATTTCCTTCAATTTAATGAATTTTGACCACAATAAGGCAAGGAAATCCTTTAAAATTAGCCATTCAGCGCTACTACTTCCCGTACTTTGTCACCCATCATGTTCTTGAGCATGGTCTCGATGCCGTTCTTCAGGGTAAAGGTGGATGATGGACAGCCACTACAAGCTCCTTGAAGTATAACACTCACGGTGCCACTGGCCTCTTCATAGGATTGGAACATGATGTTGCCCCCATCGCTGGCCACGGCGGGTTTTACGTATTCTTCCAAAATGTCGATGATTTGTTGGGAAGTGTCATCGTATTGGGATTGGGTACTGTTCTGCGATACAGTTTCCTTTGTTTTTTGGATGGACTCTGCGGACACGACCTCTTTTCCGTCACCCAAAAAGTCCCTGATGAACTCACGCAACTGCATATTGATCTCCTCCCAATCGGCCACCTCATATTTCGTCACCGAAACATAGTTTTCATCAAAGAAAACCTCTTTGACGAACGGGAAGTGGAAAAGGGCCTTGGCCAATGGGGAATCCTTTGCCTCATCGATGTTCTTGAACTCAAAGACCGTGGGCACAATACGCTTGTTGCACACAAATTTCATCACGGCAGGGTTCGGTGTCACTTCCGCATAGACAGAAACGGGTTGTTTCTTGAGGTCCTGTTCTTCATGTACAATGGGTTCCCCTGCATTCAGGTATTCCACCAATTGCTGGGCCACATCGTCCTTCACATCTTGCCAATCCACAATGTCAAATCGTTCCAAGGCTATAAAATTGCTGGCGATATAGACCGTTTTGATGAACGGTAGGTAGAAAAGCTGTTGGGCCAACGGTGAGTTCTTGGCCTCGTCGATGTTTTTATATTCGTAGTTGCCCTTGACCAAAAAATGGTTGGCCTCCAATTTGATGATCTTTGGATTGTTCGTGGCAACAATGGTGATGTTATATTCTTTCATGGCAGATCTTTCATGCAAAAATACCAATAGTTGGGGTGTGCTGCAACATTATATAATAATGTATCTTAACCACCGTTATCTAAATGTTTGATTACGTATAAATCACACCTATTAGCCCCAATCGTCAGATGAGACGCAGCCTAACCTCGATTATCATAGCCTTTCTTTTTGGAGCCATTGCCAAGGCACAGGAAGGAATTCCGGTATATTTTGATTATTTGGCGGATAACTATTACTTGGTATATCCGTCCATGGCAGGGATTGCAGAGGGGACAAAAATACGCCTGACCGCTAGAAAACAATGGTTCAATGTGGATGAGGCGCCCAGCCTTCAAACCTTCAACATCAATTCCAGGGTAGGGGAACGCAGCGGTATCGGTGCCATTCTTTTCAATGACTCCAACGGATACCATTCCCAAACAGGCTTTAAGGGAACCTACGCCCATCATTTGCAGTTGGGGGGCGATTTTAGGACCCTGAACCAATTGTCCCTTGGATTGAGCGCAGGGGTGATCTTGAGCAGTCTGGACGAGACCGAATTTAGGTCTGTGGTCCCAGACCCCATAGTCACAGGGGTAAAAAACACCGTAAGTTATTTCAATGTGGATCTCGGGGCATCCTATAATTACTTGGAGTTTTATGCGCACGCCGCCATTTTGAACATTTTGGGGAGCGGTCGAGATCTATACAGCGCAGCTGAATTTGATAATCTGAGAAGATATCTCCTCTCTGCCGGGTATGTGTTTGGACGAAATACCAGGGTGGAACCATCCATTCTGTTCCAGATGACCGATTATACCAAGGAGAAAACAGTGGATTTGAACGCCAAGGTGTACAAGGATGTGAGCTTCGGTACGGTCTGGGCAGGACTGTCCTACCGCAGAAGCTTCGATGGGGCACAGTTCCAGTCCAACGGAAATTTCGGGGAACAACGTTTACAGCTTTTTACGCCCATTATCGGGGTGAATGTGAACCGCTTCCTGTTTTCCTATAACTATTCCTACCAATCCGGGGATATCCGTTTTGATAACGGCGGGTTTCATCAGATCACTTTGGGCTACGATTTTGGACAGAGCGATCAGGGCAAACGATACGATTGTTATTGTCCTGCCGCCAACAATTAAAAAAATGGCCCACCACTAAGGTGAGCCATTTCCAACCAACCAATAAAAACTACATTAATCCCACTTCATATTTTTCTTGGAAGCTTGGCTTTTAATGGCCGATAGGAGGGCATTTTCCAACTCACCCTTTTCCTCTTTCTGGTTTTCGGCAATATAGGCCTCCCGTTTGGCGCTGAGTTCCTGTATCTGCTTTTGGATCTCTTCACGCTCGTTCTTCTTTTGGGTGATGTAGGTCTTGATTTCCTTTTCTGATTTCCCCTGGAGCTCTTTGGGAAGGTCTTTTTCCTTCAATCGCGCCAGCACCTCTTCATCGTCCTCAACGGCATCCACCAAGTCCCATTGCGTGTTTTTGTACAACCGTGAACTTTTGCTCACTGCGCGCTGTACCACCACAGCCTCTTCCAGTTCAGCGGCATTGCTGTCCTGTGCGCTCTGCAGGGCTTTTTTCTCATAACCAAGGGAACCGTAGGAAATGTAGGTATTGTTCAACTTGGAGTTGAGCTTGATGATGATATCGTCATAGGGTGTGTCGATGTGAACCACTTGTCTATTGTGGTCAATGGCCATGTATTCCCCACCGGTGAGACTTGCCCCACTTTTCCACATCGTGGAGATGCCCTGCTCATGGTTTCCACAGAAAATAGTGTTCACAATGACCCCTTTTTCCTTGGCGTTCATGGCAGCATCCTTATAATTGAGCTTCCCTTGGGTAAAAGGCTCGTTGCCCGCAATGAAAATCATTTTAAGGTCATCGGCGTTCTTGCCCCAATCCAATTGCTTCAAGGAAGTGTGGATGACCTCCCCACAATATTCCTCACCGCCGTTGGTGGTCAAGGAGAAGAGTTTTTCTGAAATCTCATCCAAATCGTCGCTGAAACCAAGTACCTGTCTGATATACCCTTCGTTTGACGAGAGATTGTCATTGCCATATTCATAAAGGGCAATTTGGAGCATGGGTCGGGTATTGTTGCCGCATTTGGCATGGGTAAACTCGTTCACAATGTCCCACAACTGAGCTTTCGCCTGGTTGATGAGTCCGTCCATACTGTTACTCGTATCCAGCAACAAGGCAATCTTTACAAAATGCTTGCTTGGTTTTTCCACAATGGATCGGGTCACCAATACCGTATTTTCCTTTTCCTGGGCTTTGAGGTTGCAACCGTAGCTGGCACCAGTGGCCATAAGGGCAAATGCTGTTCCCAATACTTTATTCAAATGTTTCATGATGCAATGTTTTTAAATGTTGGCCTAAAAGTATCGGCATCTTTTTACACTAAAAACCGAGAATGAGCCAAGTGGCATCCGGAATGAGCCAACGGACCGAATGACTTTGTAAAGTGGCAAAATCGAGGCGTGTTTGAACCCTTTTCCCTAAAAATGCATTTTTTAATACGCTTGGGATGAACTAAGTTTACTTCAATTATGGGCAAAAGGACATACATATTCATCCTCTTATTGATGACCGGCCTGACCGCCATGTCCCAAGTGGGGCAAACCAGTGGTGAGGTGGAAATCAAGGGCTCTGTGAAGGGCAGGGAGAGCCATGTGCCCATTTCTGGAGTTGAGGTGACCACGGACAGGGGAAATTATACCAAGACCAATAGTTTGGGGGAGTTCAGGATCAGGGCTTCCATTGGGGACATGCTCATTTTTGAAAGCCCGGAGATTGAAACCGTGCGGCACAGGATCACTTCTGGTGAAGATGTGGATGTTTTGGTAGAGGGGTATGAAAGGGCAAACTCCAAAAAGAGGGAAAGCGCGTCCGCTAGATCACGGAATGTGGCGATGGACCATCAACGGCTGTTGGACTCCGCCAATTTTTACAAAAAAAACAGCCTGGAGAAAAGTATCGATTTTGTAGCCCAATCCATGGAACCTTTGGGAACGTCGGGCAACAAAAGGGAACTCGCCCAATCGCTGAGGACTTTGGGGGAAATCTACCTGTACCACAAGCAGTATGACCTGGCCATCGACAATTTTAAGGACGCCCTTTCTGCCACGGAATCCAACCGGACCAAATTGGTATTGGGGCAAGCGTACACTTTGAATGGGGAACACGATTTGGCCATCAGGACCCTTACCCCATTGATCGATGAAAAAAGCATGGTGCCCTACCAACGTGTGGAACTCTTCGAGGCCCTTGGGGATGCCAGCAAAGGTCTGGGAAAATTAAAAGAGGCCCTAGGGTATTACAATCAAGGGCTGATGATTGCTGAAAAAAACCAGATTTCCCCCAAGATCATCGATTTGAATTCCAAGATGGCTGATGCCTTTGCCAGTGAGGATAGAGAAGTGGAGGCCGAAGGGTTTTACCAAAACTCGTTGGACCTTTCTAAAAAAGTCGCCCCCGAACGATTGATACAAGAAAGTGAACGAGTGGCCGATTTCTACAATCAAAAGAGCAGATATAATGACGAGATCCAGCAACGGAAGAAAAGCCTGAATGAACTCAAACAACTTTCCCCTCCCAGCGTGCCTCGGGAAAACAAAGGTATATCGGGCGCCGATACCATTACTTCGCAAAAGATCAATTACAAAATTGCCAGCGCCTATATCGCCCAGGACAAGTTGGATGAGGCCATTCCCTATCTCGAAAAAAGTATCGTGGAAGCCGATAAGGACGATGACCTGGTCATCCAAAAAGATGCCACCCGCAAACTCTCGGAAGTATACCGGAACAAGGGCGATTTCACCAAAGCCCTGGAATCCTATCAAGATTATGTGGCCGTGGTGGACAGTCTATACGTGAGAAAGGAGCAGGAAATTTCAAGGGCGGCCCGGTTCAACCGGGAAATCGCCAATACCCAGAACCGTATTTCGAGTTTGGAGCAGGAACGGGAACTTTCGCAGAGCAAATACAGCTTGGCCGTGACCGAACAACAATTGTACGAGGAGACCAGCAAGCGCCAGAAATGGATCATCTACTCCCTTGGTTTTGGGGTATTGTTGATGGCCTTCACTGCTTTTTTATACTACAGGAGCAACCGACAGCAAAAGTTGGCCAACAACCTCCTGGCTCTCAAATCGCTCCGTACCCAAATGAACCCGCACTTTATCTTTAATGCCCTCAACTCGGTGAACAACTACATCGCCAAGAGCGACGAACGCAGTGCCAACCGATTTTTGAGCGAATTCTCCGTGCTGATGCGCAGTGTGCTGGAAAACTCGGAAGAAGACTTCATACCGCTTGCCAAGGAACTGGAATTGTTGGAACTTTATGTGAAACTGGAACACTCCCGCTTTGCGGACAAGTTTGATTATGAAATCAATGTGGATCAAAAAATAGACATCGACGCCTATCAGATTCCGCCCATGTTGCTCCAGCCCTACATAGAAAATGCCATCTGGCACGGATTACGCTACAAAGAGGAAAAAGGTTTTCTAAGAATCAAGGTCCGTCCGGTGACCAACGACATGCTGGAAATCATCATTGAGGACAATGGCATAGGCAGAAAAAAATCCGCAGCACTGAAGACCAGCAATCAAAAGAAGCAAAAGTCCAAGGGGATGGGCAACATCAAAAAGCGTATCGAGATCTTGAACGATATGTACAAAAACCGTGTGGACGTGTCCATATCCGACCTAAATGAAGACCATACCGGGACCAGGGTGTCCCTCAAACTGAAAAAGCAATGATGGAACTCACAGCGATCATCGTGGAGGACGAGGCCAACAGCCGCGAGATCCTTCGGAACTATTTGGGCAAATATTGCGAAGGGGTACAACTTTTGGGCGAGGCGGCCAATATTGAACAAGGGTTGTCATTGATCCAAAATCAGGAACCCGATTTGGTGTTCTTGGATGTGGAAATGCCTTTTGGCAATGCTTTTGACCTATTGGAAAGAATTCCGGACCGTAGCTTTGAGACCATTTTTGTGACAGCCTACAACCAATATGCCATGGATGCGCTCAACCATCATGCGGCCTATTATTTGATGAAGCCCATTAATATCGACGAGTTGGTCAAGGCCGTGGAATACGTCAGGGCCATCAAGGAAAAGGAAAGCGCGTTGGAAGGACAGGTGCTGAAGACTAAACCCATCAAGGCGGAGGGAAAGATCACCTTGCCCCAACAAGATGGTTTCCAGATCTTGGATGTGGGCGATATCTTTTTTTGCAAAGCAGATGATAACTACACCGAAATATACCTGGAACACAAAAAAATTGTGGTGAGCAAGACCCTGAAATATTTTGAGGATGCCCTGCAGGCCTATCCCTTTGCCCGCATACACAAATCCTATCTGGTGAACGTGGCCGAAGTGGTGAAATACAAAAAAGGAAAGGGCGGGAGCGTGACCCTCTCCAATGGCAAGGAACTCTCCGTCTCCGCTTCCAAAAAAGCCGACCTGTTGTCGTATTTTCAGTAATTGCAGGCAAAAAGCAAGAAATTTGGTCGTTGTCACATCGAGCGCAGTCGAGATGTCTTCGTAGTGATGTAATTTTGTAAGATTAAACTGAGCAACTATGATTTTGAAATCCGTTAGGGGCATAGCCCCGGTCATTGGAACCGATTGTTTTATTGCTGAAAATGCCACTATTGTGGGCGAGGTCACCATGGGCGACCAATGCAGTGTGTGGTTCAATGCCGTACTGCGTGGCGATGTGCATTTCATCAAAATGGGCAACAAGGTGAACGTGCAGGACGGGGCCGTGATCCACTGTACCTATCAAAAATCGCCAACGACCATCGGGAACAACGTCTCCATAGGTCACAATGCCATAGTGCACGGCTGCACCATCAAGGACAACGTGCTGGTGGGTATGGGCAGCATCATTATGGACGATTGTGTGGTGGAGAGCAATTCCATCATAGCCGCAGGGGCCGTGGTCACTAAAGGAACCCATGTGGAGGCCAACAGCATCTATGCCGGTATGCCGGCCAAGAAGATCAAGGACATCAGCCCCGAGCTCAGTTCGGGGGAGATAGACCGCATCGCCAACAACTATGTGAAATATGCCAGTTGGTTCAAAGAAGAGTAAAGAAGCAAAATATCCCTATTTTTGTCCCACTCAAAAAACTCGACAACTATGAACGCATATATTTTCCCCGGACAAGGTGCACAGTTTACAGGTATGGGCTTGGACCTCTATGAAAACCATTCCTTGGCAAAGGAACTGTTTGAAAAGGCCAACGATATTCTTGGTTTTTCCATTACCGATATCATGTTCGAGGGCACAACCGAAGACTTGAAGCAGACCAAAGTGACCCAACCGGCCATTTTTCTGCACTCCGTGATCTTGGGCAAGGTGCTTGGGGAAAATTTCAGGCCGGATATGGTGGCCGGACATTCCTTGGGCGAGTTTTCCGCTTTGGTGGCCAATGGCACCCTCAATTTTGAGGACGGATTGAAACTGGTCTCCCAGCGGGCCTTGGCCATGCAGAAGGCCTGTGAGATCAAACCCAGTACCATGGCAGCCGTTTTGGGGTTGGATGATGAAATTGTGGAGAAAATATGTGCAGAGGTCGAAGGCATCGTGGTTCCTGCCAATTACAACTGTCCCGGACAGTTGGTCATTTCCGGAGAGGTGGATGCCGTGAACGTGGCCTGTGAAAAACTGAAGGAAGCCGGGGCAAAAAGGGCCCTTTTGTTGCCCGTTGGGGGTGCGTTCCATTCCCCGTTGATGGAACCCGCCCGCGAAGAGCTCGCTGCGGCCATTGAGGCCACCCAGTTCAACGTGCCCAGCTGTCCCATCTATCAGAACGTGACCACCACGGCCGTTTCCAATGCCGATGAGATCAAAAAGAACCTGATCTTGCAACTCACAGCCCCCGTGAAATGGACCCAGAGCGTACAGCAAATGGTGAAGGACGGCGCAACCTCCTTTGTGGAAGTAGGGCCGGGCAAGGTGCTCCAAGGCTTGGTGAAAAAGATAAGCCCGGAGGCCGAAACCAGCTCAGCGGCGGTATAGTCGATTGGGCAAACAGTTCATCCGATTAAATAGAGATTTAAACAGATTGGTTGGGGCATTCCTTGCCTTTTTTGTAATATTGACTCATCCCAGATTACCTACTGTTGCTTGGTCAATTGAACGAACCCCAAATAGATTGAATAGGCCATGTTGTCTTTGTTGAAAAAAACTGCTTCTGCACGCTTGATCCTTAGCGGTCAACAAAAATTCCTGTTCTTTTTAGGAGTACTTTTTGGTATGGGAATGGGGTATGGTCAGACGGTTTCGATAACTGCTACTGATCCCAATGCCAGTGAAGCAGGTCTGGATCCTGGGCAGTTCAGAATATCTGTAGCAGGTGCGGGATTATTTGGTTCAGTAGAAGTTTTTTTTGAAGTGGATCCTGCCAGTACAGCAACTTCGGGGGTTGATTATGAATCTTTACCCTCCTCGGTCGTAGTAAATGCCAATATATTTGGGGACGGTTCTGCCGATATAAGCTTGAATGTCCTTCAAGATGCATTGTTCGAACCGAACGAAACGGTAATATTAAATATTGCTCCAGATGCTTCGTATGCAATCGGAGCTGGTTCATCTGCAACTGTGACCATAACCAGTGACGACGGCCCAGGTTCTTGCCCTACGGCACCGACCGCCCCACCTTTGGATGCTTCAGAACCTACTGTGTTCTGCGATGTCATCAATGTGGATCTTGACAATTATTTGACCAACACAACAGCACCGCCAGGAACTGTCCTGACATGGAGTGTGGATCCCAATCCTTTGGAAACGGATGCCCACCTGATCAGCAGCAACGTGGTAGATCCCGGTTCATACTACGGTTTTTTCTATGATGAATCCAATGACTGCGCAAGTCCTGTATTGCAGATTACTTTGGTCAGAAATTATACCCCGGTGATGGATATGGAGGAAACAGTCGGAAGTTCCCGTTGTGGGGAAGGCACCGTGACACTTACTGCCTTGGCGACCGTGGAAGATGGCAGCACCATTGCCTATAATTGGTTTGCAGCTCCCACAGGCGGTTCGTCCTTGGGCACGGGCAGCAGTTTTGAGACCCCATCCCTCACAGAGACCACCTCTTATTATGTGTCCGCTTCGGCCAATGGTTGCGTTTCGGAAAGAGTGGAAGTAGTGGCGACTATAAATGAAACTCCTTTGGCAGGAGTTCCTTTGGAAGACATTTCTGTTTGCAATGTTTCAAGTGATGAAGGACCAAATACCTTAGATTTGGATGATACCTTGATCGGACAGGATGCAGGTACTTGGACTGTGGTCACCGATCCATCCGATGGGACTTTGGTCATTGGCACGGGAAAGGTAGTGGATTTTACAGGTTTGCCGAGCGGGGATTATGTGTTTGAATATACTACTAACGTGGCTGTGACCCCTTGTGAGAACACAACGGCCCAAGTGACAGTCTCTGTTTTGGATTGCGTTTCGAACGAGGCCATAGACTTGGCAGTGACCAAGCAACTGAAAGATGAAATAGCCTATCTACTTGGCGACCCCATAACCTTTATCATTACTTTGGAAAATGTAGAGGGGAAAACCGTTACCGATATTGTGGTCTCCGATTTGTTGGACGATGCCTTCCAGTATGAAGGCCATCAAGCAACCTTGGGAGATTATGACCCAGCTACGGGCGAATGGACCATTGACAATTTGGCCGCCACTGATGCAACGGCAACCTTGGAAATCACAGTGATATCCACAGCTACCGGAACCCTACAGAACACGGCGACGCTGGTCTCTTCTTTCCCGAATGATGATGTGGCTTCCAACAACACAGCAACGGTATCGCTGCAAGTGAACCGAAGCCAATGTGAAGACCCCGGCACTATTTGTAACATATTTTCACCTGATGGGGATGGTATCAATGATCGTTTGACTTTGGTCGATCACACAGCATACCCAAACAATAACTTTGAAGTGTTCGACCGATATGGGAACAGCGTTTTCCAAATGGATAGGTATGACAGCTCATGGGACGGAACAGGAAAGAATGGAGATCTGCCCAAGGGTACCTATTTCTATATACTGAATTTAGGGGATGGTTCCGAAGTGGTCAAAGGATGGATTCAAATTGTAAGGAATAACTAAGATGCCAAAAACGATAGGTTTGCGAACATATAGGATGCTTTTTTGGATGCTTTTACTGGGAGTTGGCCTCGTCCAAGCCCAAAAAGAGCCCCAATACACCCAATATATGTACAACATTGGCAGTTTCAACCCGGCCTATGTGGGCACGGTGGAAAGCCCAGAAATCATTGGTCTGTACAGGGCGCAATGGGTGGATGTTCCCGGGGCCCCGACCACCATCCGTGCAGGTGCCAATATCCCTTTCAAAAATGAAAGGACAGGATTGGGCATCAACATCGTGAACGATGAACTGGGACCATCCCGACAGACCTATTTGGATGTGGCCTATTCCTATCAGATCCAATTGTCGGACGAGACGAGACTTTCTTTTGGACTGAATGCGGGAGGTTCCATGCTGGACATCGATTATTCCAGGGGAACGTTCGAGAACCCATCCGACCCTTCCATTTTGGGGGAGAATTACAACAGTTTTTACCCCACTATCGGTGCCGGACTTTTTATGTATCACGAAGAAGATTGGTATTTGGGCGTATCCGTGCCCAATTTTTTGACCAATGGACTCTATAATGACGAAGTGGCCACCATTGTGGAGGACAATATGCAGTTCAACGCCATTGGGGGCTATGTGTTCCAATTGGGGGACAGGACCAAGTTCAAGCCCGCCTTTTTGGTGAATTACCTCGAAGGGTCGCCAGTCACCGTGAACCTTTCTGCGAATTTCCAATTTATCGATGCACTGACCATTGGAGCCTCGTACCGAATTGACAATGCAGTGAGCGGTCTTGCCGGTTTCCAGATTTCCAATGCCATGTTCATCGGCTATTCCTACGATTATGCCACCAACGGGCTGGGCGAATACAGCGGGGGGTCCCATGAGGCCATATTGAAATTTTACATAGGCAGGGGGGGATTTGGTTCAGGGAACAAAGGTGACAAGCAAAGGGACAAGAATACCAACAAGGGCAAACAGATAGATTCCCCAAGATTCTTTTGATATGATGAAGGCAAAGAAAATACAAATGGCATTTTGGATTTCCCTTTTGGGAATGGCCCTATGTTTTGCTCAAGGAAAAAAATCCAAGGGCGATGTTTTCTTTTTCCAATATGAGTACCAAAAAGCCGTTGATGCCTATGAGGCCGATCTGGCTAAGGGAACCTTGACGGAGCAACAATTTTTGAACTTGGCGGATGCGTACTTCAAGACCAATAATTTCAAAAAGGCCTCCGATGCCTATCTGGAACTCTTCAAAAAAGATACCTTATTGGATGGACATCGCTACAACCGAATGTTGCAGAGCCTTTCCAAGACCGCCGACCCAGAACGAAAACAGGCCTTTCTGACCACAATGGCAGCAAAGTTTCCCAAGGAGCTCATGGAAAACAGGGAGTTCAACGAGCAAATGCTGGCAAAGGCTTCGGATGGTACGGAACTGGACTATGAAATCTTCAACCTAAGCGTGAACAGTCCGCAAACGGATTTTGCGCCTACCTTTTACAAGGACAAACTGCTGTTCTCCAGCGGCCGTATCCAAGGAAAGGGATTAAGGTATGCGCCTGCTAATGAGGGGTATTTCAATATTTATGAGTCCACCGTGCAGTTGGACGGACAGGCTGGGGCAGCGCAACCCTTCAAAGGTGTGGCAACTTCCAGCTACCATAAGGCGACACCCTATTATGCCGAAAAGCTCAACAGTGTGTTCTATGTGCTTTCCAACACCCAGGATGGGGAATTAGCCTTTGATCCCAATGGAAAAAATGCCCTTGCCATAGGCAAACAGACCATGGACGGACAGTTTCAGTTGTTGTTGAAAGATTTGAGCACGTCCTTCTATTATCCCTTCTACGATGAGGCCAGCGGAAAACTCTATTTTGCCGCCGATTTTGAGGACGGGTATGGGGGCACTGATATTTATTATGTGTACACCAACAGTGGGCAGGTGATGTCCGCTCCCATCAATTTGGGGCCTAGGATCAATTCACCGGGAAATGAAGTGGCCCCTTTTATTTTTGAGAACAGTTTTTATTTTGCTTCCGATGTGTTCTACGGCCTTGGCGGTATGGACATCTATAAATCGAACATCGGGGAAGAGGGCGAATTGGGCATTCCCATCAACTTGGGAAAAGGGATCAATACGGAACATGACGATTTTGGCCTGGTGATGAGGAACGAAGGTGAGGGTCTGTTGGGCTATTTTGCGTCCAATCGTCCGGGAGGAAAGGGAAAGGATGATCTCTATGGATTTAAAGTGGATGAAAAGCCGGGACTGAAAACCTTGGTATTCAAAGGAAAGGTCATCAAACCGTACAACGAGAACAGCGTATCCAAAGCAGCCATACGGTTGTTGGATGGCGAAGGTACCGTGCTCGCCGAGACCTATTCGGATGACAGGGGCAACTATCGATTGGAGGTTCCATGGGAAAGTGGAGTGGTGCTTGAAGCATCCAAGGAACGGTATTCCAAATTCAAAAAGCAGTTTTCGGAGGAAGAATTGACAGGGCTGGAAAACAAATCCTATACCATTGGGATGTCCCTCTACGATGATTTGGTGGAGGAAAAAGAAGGACAGGCCGTCGTGAAAATGGACAAGTTCTTTTTTGGGAACGCGTTCACACAGCTGACTCCTGAAATTGAGGCAGAACTGGACCATGTGGTGGCCTTCATCAAGGCATTCCCTATGGCGCAACTCAGGATAGAGACCTATACCGACAGTAGGGGTGGCAGCAGCGCCAATTTTAGGCTTACGCAAGATCGCTCTGATGCCATAAAAAAATACCTGGTAAAAAAAGGAGTGCCCTCCACCAACATTCTATATTCCATTGGATATGGGGAAGATAAGATATTGAATAACTGTACCAACGGGGTCTTCTGCATCGAGGTCTTGCACAAACAGAACCAACGCTCTCTGATTGTTGTGCTCAACGACAATGTCCTTTTCGAATAAGGGTCATACGATCAGCATCCAACAATAATACAGCGCAAATAGCGAAAGGAAGACCATCCCGCAATAGGTGAGGATGCGCAATCCTGTACCGGGCCTATGTTCCAAAGGAACATCCTTGCCCATTACGGTCTTTAGGTTCATCCATCCCAAGAGTGGGGCTAGGACAAAGGAAACAAAGGTGGCCAAACCGACCAGGTCGGCCATATTGGCACTGAAGAGCATGATGACCATCCAGTTCACCAGCATCATCAGGATCACCGTATAGGCAAAGGCATTCGTGTTCTTGAAAACAGGTTTTTCCGGGAACAATTTTTGCATCACATCCACACTGACCCTTGAAATGGCATCATGTGCCGTCATGCAGGTGCTGAACATGGTGGCAAATGCGGCCACCGCAATAAAGAAATAGGCCCAATTGCCAATGTGCACCGTAAAAAGGTTGACCAATTGGTCCGCAAAGGTCACAGCATTTCCACTGAGTTCCGTTCCAGTTCCGTACAGGGTCATCCAACCGATGATGAGAAAAAATACGGCCAAGATGGCGGTCAAGATATACCCAACATTGAATTCCTGAAGAGCAATCTTCAAGGTGGGTTTTTCCTTCATGGTCTTTAGGTTTTCCATGCCCCACAGGCTCACCCATCCCGATGCCTCTACCGCGGTGGGCATCCATCCCACCAGCCCGATGAGAAACAGAATGCCTGCTTCATTGAAGATTTCGGGACGTTGGAAGCCTTCGGCGATGGATACGGGGCCTTTTTGCAGCACCATTATGGTAGTGACCAAAAGGGCGATGAACAGGATGGAAATGACGGCTTTCAATGAGGTTTCCAAAAAACGATATTTCCCTACGATGAGCAAAAGGCTGATGAACAGGAACAGGCACAGCGAAATGGTGCCCGCACCCCAAACCGTGATCTGGAACAGGTTGATGAAAAGTCCAGCAGTGACCACGTACAGCGCGGCCAAGATGGTAAAAGTGGAGATCAAGGTGACAAAGGCGTAGATCCATAGATAGGTCTTGCCCATGTTCAAGTAGCCCTCCACCAGACTTTTTTCCGTGACCGTGGTGTAGCGTATGCCAAATTCAAAAAAGGGATATTTGAGTAGGTTGGCCAACAGTATGGGGATGACCATGATCCATCCGTATTGTGCCCCGGCCTTGGTGGAGAGTACCAGATGTGACGTTCCTATGGCCATGCTGGCAAACAGCAGCCCTGGGCCAAGTGCTTTCAACAATGCTCTCATCCTGTTCGTTTGTTAATTTTAGGGCAGGAAGATATGTTTTTTTGTTGAAATTTTATAGGCTTTCATTGTGATGCACAACCCATTATGAATTTCCAAGGTTTCTTGGGTCAAAAATGCACAATGGGTTGTTTGTCAATATTTTATTTATCCAACAAGGCTTCTTGGAACAAGTTGAAGATCCGGGTATATTCATCCGTCCAGCTGCTGGGTTCCACAAAGCCATGGCGCTCCACGGGATAAACGGCCATTTCCCAATTTTCCTTACCGAGTTCGATAAGCCTTTGGGACAGGCGAACCATGTCCTGAAAATGTACATTGTCGTCCACCATGCCGTGCAATATCAAGAGCTGTCCCTGAAGGCCCTCCGCAAAATAGATGGGAGAGCTTCGCTTATAGGCCAGACTGTCCGTGGCAGGCGTGTTCAGGATGCGGGCAGTATAGCCGTGGTTGTATGCGGCCCAGTCGCCCACAGAACGTATGGCCCCTCCGGCACTGAACGTTTCGGGCGCGTTGAACATGCCCATCAAAGTGATGAAACCTCCGTAGGACCCTCCATAAATACCGACCTTGTCTGTATCGATGCCGTATTTTTCCATCAACATTTTGGCTCCGTCCACTTGGTCGGACAAGTCTTTTCCTCCCATGTGGCGATAAATTCCGGTACGCCAATCCCTGCCATATCCGGCACTTCCCCTATAGTCGATGTCCAACACGGTATAACCATTGTCCACCAAAAGATTGTGGAACATGTATTCCCTAAAGTAGGAACTCCACCACTTGTGGGCGTTCTGCAGGTAGCCAGCGCCATGCACAAAGATCACGGCCGCTTTGTTTTTTACAGATGGATCGGGCTGATACAATCTAGCATAGACCTCTGCACCGTCCGATGCTTCAAAGGTGATGATTTCAGGATCTTTCCAATCATAAGCGTCAAAGGCCTCGGTGTTGGAACGGGTAATCTGTACCATTTCTGTTTTTTGTTTGGCGATTACCGGATTCTCCTGAAGGAAAAGCTCTGTGGGTTTGTTGGAATAGGAATAAAGAATCGCCATGTTTTTTTCATCAGGGGAAAGAATGACTTCGTTCCCGCCCACCTCATTGGTCAACAGTTCCATTTTACCGCCCTTGAGGGGCATGGTATAAAATTGGCGGTCTCCGGGATGATTCTTATTCGCGCCAAAGTACCATCTGGATTCGTCCTTGGAGATGAAAGGGTCATAGATTTCAAATTCACCCGAGGTCAAGGCCTTGGCTTTTTTGGAATTGATGTCCATGGTGTACAAATGGGCATATCCCGTTTTTTCGGACATGAACCAAAACTCTTTGTCATTGGGCATCCAGCCTAGGGAACCGCCACCCCAACCACTGATGCCAGGCCCAGCGATCCAGGCCTCGTCATGTTGACGGTCCATTTGTTCCACGGTTCCTTTCTCGGGGTCAAGAAGAACAATCCAGCGGTCCTTATAGTCGTTGGCCTGGATATCCAATATGGCCTTGGAACCATCTTTGCTCCATGTAGGACCGCTTATGGAACCGATACGATCATCATTTTTATAAGGTTTGTCGGGATAATCCTTGGTGTATTCGGGCACATAGTCCAATCCTTCCAAGTTGTCCAGCACCACAGGGTAGCTCTTGCGTTGGGCGATATTGTACACGAACATTTCAAATTTGGTGGGCTCATCACCGACCTTGGAACGGGTATTCTGGTTTTCCGTATAGCCAGATTCCGTTACAAAGTGGGGCATTATAGTGCCTTTGGAATCGGGCCTGTCCATAAGGACATAAGTGATGTAGCGTCCAGAGGGATCTATTTGTTGACCGATGACCGTTTTTCCCCCGGTCTCCAATTCCAAGGGTTGCAGGGTTTCCAATTTTTTCTCCAGTTTTTCCCCGGCATCCTTTTTGGCCTTTCGTTCCCTAAGCACATCAAAAAGTTCCAATTGATCTTGGTACAGCCATTCATCCTTGGAGTCCCTTTTGGGTTCCCCGTTCTTGGACTTTACGAAATTGGTCAATTGCTCGGTGGTTCCCGTGGCGATATCCCAAACATAGATGTCATCCCCTTTGGTGTAGGCTATTTTAGTGCCTTTATGGGTGAAATGCGGGTCGCCTTCACGATCTTGGGTCTTGGTGATTGGGGTAGATGTATGGGTGGCAAGGTCCACCAGGAAAATATCACCGTTCTTCGAGTAGATGCCCTTAGTCTTTGATTCATTGTAAGTGATGCGGGAAGAGGGTAGTGCGGCAGCGGTCAAAAAATCCACTTTTTGGATCTTTTTTGATGCTGTGGAATAGGCATAAAGGGAATCGCTCATGGCCCCATCGGGGTTCCAATCAAAATAAAGGGTTTTCCCATCGGTGGACCAATGGACGTTCGAGGGCCTGTGGCCGACAAAATCATCCCCTTGCATGATGTCCTTGATCTTTAAGGAAGAGATGTTTCCTTTTTGTGCGAACAATCCAAAGGAGGTGAAGAGCAAAAAAGCAATGGAAGGTAGATATTTTCCCATAATGGAACTGAGGTTTAAGTTAGTCAATGTCATTCCTCCAAATATCGGATATTTCGATGGTTTTTGCCCCACAATATCGAAGATGGAAATAAGTAAAAGTGAAAAGGGGTGCAATTTTGCACCCCTTTTCTTAGGGTTGAGTTATGGTCATGGTTGTATGAGTTCCAATAGGTTGATGTCCACCGTTCCCGATACACTGAGTTCATTGCCAGAGTCATTGTTTGCAGCATCCACGGTAAAGGCATAGGAAAAGGTAAGATGGTTGCCGGCGTTGGGATCAAAGACCATATCGGTGAAGACCATTTCGGATACCCCGGCACCGCCGGATGCAAATACATTATCGACCATAAAGTATTTGTTGTCATCACCGATCACACCATAATTGTTGATGGTGACGGTCGCCGATTGTACATTTTGGGTCTCTTGTCCTGGATTGATCACAACGAGTTCCCATTGAATGAAATTGATATTATAAGTACCATCAGGGGAACTATAGAAACGGCGGAAGGCGAAATTATACTCTATATCGTCCCCCATTTGTGTGGAAGATACAATGTTGTAGGAATCAAAGTCGTCGGCATCAATAGGGGTAAACCGGAAGGTTGCAGAGTCTTCAAAGACAACGCCATCAGGCCGTGTTCCGCTGAGGTCCAGTGTCACCGCCCCGTATTTAATCATTTCCTCAAGTCCGACCGCTCCGTTTTGCCCATCCTGCCCATCCTGCCCATCCTGTCCGGGAGGACCTTGTTGTCCATCGGCGCCGTCCTTTCCGTCCGCGCCGTTCAGGCCATCTTGGCCATCTACACCATCAATGCCGTCCACCCCATCTTTTCCGTCCTCAATGGAACAGGAAGTCATGGACACCCCTAGGGCAAGTACAGCAATGCCCAACAGTTTGATAAATTTCATACCTAATAGTTTTGAGTTCAATAAATTAAAGGTAACCGTACAGGACATTGGCAGATGAGCCAATTGACGGATGCCCTGTTTGAATTGACGGATGATGGGTTTGGGTTGACCAATGCGTTTTTTTTATTTTTCAATGACCGAGCGATCAACGCGATAGGCGTTTGGGATGATAGATTAATTGGACAAGATCGAACCACAAAAACAAATCTTGAAGTATCTTTGCCTTGTGAAAAGAGGATATAAGTTATTGGGGATGCTGCTTTTGGCATCGATCTATGTTTTTGGAATCGGTGTTTCGAGCAAGACCGTTTCTGCTCCGGATGCCGGACATTCCTGGCAGGGGACTTATTTTTCCGTGGCCAAGGCCACCCTGTTCTGCGATGTCCCACAGCCAGAAACTTCTTTTGACAAGGTCAATGACTACCCCGCTCCAAGTCCCAATGTTTTCTTTACGGGCAATGCCAATGTGCAAAGCCCCCATGAAATTTTGTTCGGGGCGACCGGACGACAGTACCTCCGCTTTTCGGTCAATTTTCTGGTACGGCACCGAAAGGCCGACCTCATTTTCCCCTTCCATTATTTTTGGTGATGTTTTTCTGAGCATTCTTGGTTGAAATGGACCGGTCCAGGTCCGTGGCTTTTGCCTATGCATGGCCAACATCACTTTACATATCATTCAAAATCAAAAAAACAATGGAAATAGATTTTGGGACCCTTTTGATAGGTTCCCTAACCGTGGCCATATGTGCCATCCCCTTTGTTCTGACCATTGGCGGTAGAAAAAGAAGGGAAAAACAGATGATGAGATCACTTCAAACCATGGCCGCACAGCACAATTGTCAAATTGGACAGCGAGAGTTCTGCGGAAATTATCTTCTGGGCATGGACCAGGGGGGGCGTTATGTGTTTTTTCATCAAGTAAGCAAGGAAGCAATAGAGGAAAGGGCCGTGGACCTTATGGAAATTGTAGCCTGTAAACCCATCAACATAGGAAGAAAGATTGCGGGGGAGCGGGTAGTGGAACGTCTGGGGCTGGAATTTGTCCCAATGGATCAAGACATGCCTGAGATTACCTTGGAACTCTACAACAACGACCATAGTTTTCAATTGCGCGGAGAACTGCAATCCATGGAAAAGTGGACAAGGTTGATCAACGATAGGTTGAAGAAGCTACAGCCGATAGAATAGCGACCAATAAAGCCGGGATGAAAGTCCCGGTTTTTTTCTGTGTGCACCTGTAGGGTGGGGAGGCCGATCATTTCTTATTTTTTAATTCATTGTAAGGGACAAAAAGAATGTCATACGTTTTCGCATAGACGTAAGTGAACTGTGCCCCGAAGAAAAGGATGAGACAGGAATAGGAAACCCATAGCAACACCAATACAATGGCACCCGCAGCACCATAGGTGGAACCCGGTTTTGCTTCGCCAAAATAGAGCCCCAACAAGAATTTACCGATCACGAACATGATCGCGGTGATCAAGGCCCCAAACCATACCGCTTTCCATTTGATCTTGGCATCGGGCAGAAACTTGAACATAAGGGCGAACATGACCGTGATGATGGCAATGGATGAGGTGATGTCCACGATATAGGCCAAATAGACCACGATATCGGTTATCAGGGTCCTGAGATAATCGTTCAGGGCGGATATGGCCGCAGTGACCATAAAGCTTATCAACAGCAAAAAGCCAATGACCAGAATAAAGGCAAAGCTACGCGCCCTTTCCGATGCCAATTTCCAAAAACTAAAATCGGTGGGGCTGTTTATCCTCCATATTTCGTTCAACGATATTTTTAACTGGTACAGCACACCCGAAGCACCAAAAAGCAGGGTTGCAATACCGATTATGGTAGAGATCAAGTTCTTGTCCTTGTTCTGCGTATCCATGACAATTTCTTCAATGGTTTTGGCGGCATTGGGTCCCAACGCCACGGCAAACTCATCGGTCAGCCTTCCTTGGACGATGTCCACCCCCCAAATGGCCCCCACCAGATTGATGATGATCACCAAGAGAGCGGGCAGGGACAATACGGCGTAGTAGGCCACCACTGCACTCAGGCGCCAGGGCTGTGCTTTTCTCCATGCCTTGAAGGTATCCAAGACAAGGTGGGGAAAATCTCTGGGTTTAAATCGTTTGGAATATATATGGGGCTTTCCCAAAATGCTAATGTTTGATCATTGAACGGGCTGTCCACAGTTTAAAGCCCGCACCATACAATACTAAATTTTTTTCAAAATCGGTACTGACGCAAATACGATTAATGTTGACGGGATTGCATTTAAAAACTGGATGTTACCAAGGTAACGGAGAGGGTATGCTGTTGTTCGAGGGTGTAGGGAATGAAAAAAGAAGGCTTTTGGACAATCACCCCAGATGGGTTAACAAAGGGAATCATATAAGGTGTGATATGAAAATCAGAGAATGGAATACGAAGAAATACCGCTTTGTAATTATATAAGTTTTGTAGGGAAATTGTCCTGAAGTTTGGGGAATCTACATTAAAAAGGAAGCTTTTAAAATTAAAATACAAGGTATCTAATAACGTAATAAAATACCGAAAGTGATACAAGGATAAAAATTAATCCTTTTAAAGCAGAACTCCTCTTTTCACTATGAGACTCAAAAAATATTGTTCTTAATAGAGTAACAACAAATGTGGTATAAAAGACAAAAAAAAGTTTTATCAATATTGTTTTGAACAATGTATTACTAACAAAGTAGGAATAGTCAGTTACTAGAAGCCAAATAAAGATACCTAGGACCAATATATTGAAAATGGCTTTAAAGTCATATTTACGTATATAATCAGTGGTAACATAATTAAGATTTAGGTTGATTATATCCTCCGCATTTATGATAAAAATATCTCCGGGTATTTGTTTTAGTTCACGCTTATTGGTTAAGCTGTTCTTTTTAAAAATGGAGGTTTTTGTCATATATACATACTCCAATTCATGGTTGTTGTTTATTGTGTAACTTTTTACCACGCCACTATACAACCTTGGTTCCTCATTTTCAATCCTAACTAAAATGTCAGCTCTAACCTCTAAGAGTTTGCCGTTTAGTAATCCTTTATAAGCTCTAAATCCCTTAATTTCACCATTAAAATAATAGTTCCAATGATTTCTGAATCTTAGTACTGTAAACCATCTATCTATTCTTAACACTCTTACAGTGCCCCAGCATATTTCAGCCAGTACAAATGAAATAAGTAACATTAAGGAAATGTAAACCAAAACCTCCCATAAGATATCCAAATCGAATAAGGTTAGGGGGAGTAAATTTTGTGCAAATTGATTGTATACCTCGGTTATAGAACCTCCATCTATTTTTTCCCAATAGTATTGGTAAATGTTAGCGGTAAGATATTGTATAAAAAGCCCTGGCAAAATACTTGCCATTATGGCATGGGCTAGAGTTTTTGAATTAAATTGTTTAGTAAATTCTCCTTGGAAGTAAAATCTCCTGAAGACAATGCCCGGTACTATTATAAACAAAAAAAGAATTAAAGTATCTAAGGCAATAGACATGTTGATAGATAGTTACAGCCTTACAGTGATTGCCTCTCCATTTTCTAAAACAACATCCTCCTTTAGTTCCTTGATTATATTATTTCTAGCGTTTTCCATTTGAGTTTCTATCATTATATTGATAGCCTTGGAAACTTTAGCTCTATCCTTATCGTTAGTAATTATCTCCGAGTTTTCAACAGAAATAGTATTATCATGCCCAAAGATATCAGTAAGTTGCTCTATGGCTAACGACATAGCGTATCTGATTCCTTTAAAAGGTGTGGTGGTTTTGACCGTGTTCATTTTAGTGTTAATAAGGTTAGTTGATGTCAAAATATAAAAAATAACAAAAACTAAGTGTTAATATTAAGGTTATTTACTTTTATATACGTAAGAATCATTCCAAAATTACTTTTCATTGTTATAATTAACCTCTATTTAACGGTTCTGAACAACCAAGGGAATTTTCTTGCAAGAATACAAAAACCGTACAAAAAAGAAGTAAAAAATCCGTAAAAGCTGATTAATAGCTAAATACGGATTTTAATTGTACTCGAGGCGGGACTTGAACCCGCACGGGCAAATGCCCACAGGATTTTAAGTCCGGCGTGTCTACCAATTCCACCACTCGAGCTTGTCTGCCGGAGGCATGACAGGACTTAATCTTCAGTATGTTGCTTTTGCTGGTTCTGGACCAAATTCTTCAAGAACTCCTTTCCATATCCAGATTTTAGTCTTTTCTCCTCAACCCTGGCTTCTGTTCTTGTTTTAAACTCCTTTTTAAAAATCAAGACAAATGGTCTATAGGGCCTTGTCGTTTTATTTTTGCCTGCGTTATGTTCTTTTACCCTTCTTTCAATATCAGAAGTTATTCCGACATAAATATAGTTTCTTTTTAAACTATTCAAAGCGTATGTATAGAACATAACCCCATTTTAAAGTCTGTCTACCAACCTGCCTGCCGGCAGGCAGGTTCCACCACTCGAGCTTGTCTGCCGAAGGCATGACAGGACTTATCAGTAAAAAAAAACTCCACCCGAGTTGACTGAGCGGAGTCGAAGTCGAGCGAAAAACGGGATTCGAACCCGCGACCTCCACCTTGGCAAGGTGATGCTCTACCAACTGAGCTATTTTCGCATCTTAAAGAACCCTGCACTTTTATCAAGCGCGGATGCAAATTTAAAACATTTCCTTTAAAATGAAAGAATTTTTTCAGGAAGTCGCCTTTTTCTTTTTTCCCAACAATCTTTTGATCTCGTTCAATTTCATTAATGCCTCCACCGGGGTAAGGGTGTCGATGTCCAAATGCAAGATCTCTTCCTTGATCTCTTCCAACAAAGGGTCGTCCAAGTTGAAAAAGCTCAGTTGCATTTCGTTTTGGGAGGCTTGGAGCTTGTCCGTCATCTCTTCACTGGAATGCGATTTTTCCAGTTTTTTCAGGATTTTGTTCGCCTTTTGGATGACCTGTTGGGGCATGCCCGCCATTTTTGCCACATGGATCCCGAAACTGTGCTCACTGCCCCCGGGCACCAACTTCCTAAGGAAAAGCACGTTGTCCTCCAGTTCCTTTACCGAAACATTGTAATTCTTGATTCGGGTAAAAGTGGTCGTCATTTCATTCAGTTCGTGGTAGTGCGTTGCGAAAAGCGTTTTGGCCTTGGCAGGGTGTTCGTGCAAATATTCCGAAATGGCCCACGCAATGGAAATGCCATCGTAGGTACTGGTGCCGCGACCGATTTCATCCAACAACACCAAACTGCGTTCGGAAAGGTTGTTGAGGATGGATGCCGTTTCGTTCATTTCCACCATAAAGGTCGATTCGCCCATGGAAATGTTGTCACTGGCCCCCACACGGGTGAAAATCTTGTCAATGATACCAATTTTGGCCTCCGAAGCGGGTACAAAACTTCCCATTTGTGCCAAGAGTACGATCAAGGCCGTTTGCCGTAACAAAGCTGATTTACCGCTCATGTTCGGACCCGTGATCATGATGATCTGTTGGTCGTCACGGTTCAGCAATACATCATTGGTCACGTACTGCTCGCCCAAGGGCAACTGTTTTTCAATAACAGGGTGCCTGCCTTCGGTGATGTCCAATTGGGTGGACTCGTCCATGATAGGCTGTACATAATTATTCTCGCTGGCCAGTTGGGCAAACCCGCAAAGGCAATCCAACTGTGCGATCAAATGGGCATTTTGCTGCACCGGGGTGATGAATTCCTGCATCCACACCAAAAGGCGTTCGAACAGTTGTTGTTCCAAGTGCAAAATGCGTTCCTCGGCCCCCAAGATCTTCGCTTCGTATTCCTTGAGTTCCTCGGTGATGTATCGTTCCGCATTCACCAAGGTCTGTTTGCGGATCCAACTTTCGGGCACCTTGTCTTTGTGGGTGTTCCGCACCTCAATATAGTAACCGAACACGTTGTTGGAATCGATTTTGAGCGAGGTGATCCCCGTAAGTTTGGTTTCACGCTCCAACATTTTGTCCAAATAGTCCTTCCCAGAAAAAGCAAGGTTGCGCAATTCGTCCAATTCCTCGGAATAGCCTTGGGCGATGGTGTTGCCTTTGGCAATGTTCACGGGAGCTTCCTCGTTCAAGACCTCTTTGATTTTGGAACGAAGGGATTCGCAGGCATCCAATCGCTCCCCAATGTTTTGTAGCGAAGGATTGCTGCTGTCCTGTGCCGCCAATTTTATGGGAACAATGGCTTCCAGGGAATTTTTGAGTTGGATGACTTCCTTCGGATTGATCTTTCCGGTCGCCAATTTGGAAATGAGACGCTCCAGATCGCCCATTTGCTTGATCCAGTGCTGCATCTTTTCCAATTGATCGCCATGTTCCTTCAAATGGGCCACCACTTGATGGCGTTGCTGAATTTTCTCCAGATTTTTCAAAGGAAGGGCCAACCAACGTTTCAACAAACGTCCACCCATGGGCGATAATGTCTTGTCGATGATATCCAGCAAGGTCACCGCATTTTGATGAGGGGAATGGTAGAGTTCCAGATTTCTTATCGTGAATCGGTCCATCCACACATATTCCTCTTCGGCAATGCGTTGGATCTGGTTGATGTGTTGTAGTCGGCTATGTTGCGTTTCCGACAGGTAATGCAACACGGCCCCCGAGGCAATGATGCCATGGTTGAGATGATCTATGCCGAAACCCTTAAGGGTTTTGGTGCCAAAATGGTTGTTCAGGCTTTCGTGGGCGTAATCTTCCTGAAAGATCCAATCTTCCGTAAAGAAACTGTGGTACTGGTTGCCAAAGTATTCCGCAAATTCCTTTTTATGGTTTTTGGAGACCAGCACCTCGTTGGGCGCAAAGTTTTGGAGGAGTTTGTCCACTTGCTCCACGGAACCTTCCGAAGTCAAAAACTCCCCAGTGGAAATGTCCAAAAAGGAAATGCCCAGTTTGTTCCGTCCAAAATGAACGGCACTTAAAAAATTATTGCTCTTGGCGGTCAGGATGTCATCGTTGAGGGCCACGCCAGGAGTCACCAATTCGGTTACCCCGCGTTTCACGATGCTCTTGGTCATCTTGGGGTCTTCCAACTGGTCGCAAATGGCCACCCGTTGCCCGGCCTTCACCAATTTTGGAAGATAGGTGTTGAGGGAATGGTGCGGAAATCCGGCCAGTTCCGTTTTATCGCCACCATTGTTCCTGTGGGTGAGGATAATGCCCAGAATTTTGGCGGCCTTGATGGCATCGTCCCCAAAAGTTTCGTAAAAATCGCCCACACGGAAGAGCAACAATGCATCAGGATGTTTGGTCTTGATGGTATTATACTGTTGCATCAACGGAGTTACCTTCTTTGTCTTATTGGCTGCCAAAGCGATTTTATTCTTTTATTTTTGCCCCAAAATTGGGTGGAAGACGAATATATCGTTTTCATCAGCTTCCCAAAATTTTTGTTGATATTTTGCCCCCAATGGTTAAAAAAATGAATCGAAAACTGGAAAATAGCGAATTGGAGCGACTGGATGTGGAAGGTTTCAAGGAAGCAGAAAAATCGCCCATCATCATTATCCTGGACAATGTACGTAGCTTGAACAACATCGGCTCAGTGTTTCGGACAGCCGATGCCTTTTTGGTGCAAAAGATCTATCTCTGTGGTATTACGGCCACCCCGCCACATAAGGATATCCGCAAAACGGCCCTTGGCGCCACCGAAAGTGTGGATTGGGAATACCGCAAGGATACCCTGGAATTGGTCGAAGAACTCAAATCCAAACAAATCAAGGTCATTTCCGTGGAGCAGGCCGAAAATGCCATCATGTTGAATGCATTTCAAACTGATCCCAAAACAACAGTGGCATTGATCTTTGGCAACGAGGTCAAAGGAGTTTCGCAAGAAGTGGTATCGGCCAGTGATGCCGTTTTGGAAATTCCGCAGTTGGGCACCAAACATTCCCTCAATATTTCGGTAAGTGCAGGGGTAGTAGTGTGGGATCTCTGGTCCAAACTGCATGCCCAAAAATGAAAAAAGCCCTGAAAAATCAGGGCCCGATATAAAGTTTGAGTTAGTTAGTTCCGTATTAAGAGGGCTCTAAGAAAATAAAACCAATCGTTATATCCAAACATTTTGCAAAAATTCTCTTAAAAAGGTAGCGAAAGGATATTGTCTTCCAGCTTTTCCAAAATGGATTCGTAATCGGCCGGACGGTTCACAAAATCCAGTTCGCCCATGTCGATGATGAGGCTGTTCTGTTCCGGGTGGTCCTTGATGAAATCCAAATACCCCCGATTGATTTTTTCCAAATAATCAGGGTCCATGTCCTGCTCATAGTCCCGCCCCCTTTTTTTGATATTGGCCAATAACCGTTCCGTGTTTTGATAGAGGTATAGGTAGATTTCAGGCTTTTTCACCTCCTTGTACATAAAATTGAACAGCTTGCGGTACAGATTGAATTCCTCTTGCTGCAAGGTGATTTTGGCAAAGATGAGCGACTTGAATATATCGTAGTCACTGACCATGAAATTCTTGAACAGGTCGAATTGCGAGGTGTCGTCCATGAACTGCTGGTAACGGTCTGCCAAAAAGGACATTTCCAAAGGAAATGCATAGCGGGGTTTGTCCTGGTAGAACTTGGGCAGAAAAGGGTTGTCGGCAAAGCGTTCCAGTACCAATTTGGCATTGAAATCCTCGGCGATCATCTTGGAAAGCGTGGTCTTGCCCGCCCCAATATTCCCTTCGATGGCAATGAACTGCAGTTGGGAATACAGCCCCGAACGATCCTTGAACAGGTGGTATTTCGTTTTGGTGAGCTTGCTGCGGTCCTTGCACTCCTGCAACAGGTTTCGGGTATCCTTTTGGAGCACGGGATGGTACAGTTGTGGGGCAATGTCCGCCAACGGTTTCAACACAAAGTTCCGATGCTGCATTTGAGGATGGGGCACGACCAAGCGATCCGTTTTCACAACCTCGTTGCCGTAATAAACAATGTCGATGTCCAAGGTCCGGGATCCATACGCTTTTGTTTCCGAACGCACACGGCCAAATTCCCGTTCGATCTGCATCAAGCTGTCGAGCAGTTCGTCTGGCGAAAGTGGGGTCAGTAGGGAAATGCAGATGTTCAAAAAATCGTCCCCCTCAAAACCTACGGCCGGATTTTCATACACCGAAGAAATGTCCAAGATGGATCCTGCGCGTTGTTGTATACGAAAAATAGCTTTTTGGAGAGTTGCCCGGCGATTGCCCAAATTGCTTCCCAGCGAAAGATATGCCTTTTGTTTTCTGACCATAATCGAAGAAACAAAGTAAGCAAAACAATACAACAATGGTTATATTTGGAACAGATTAAATTTTCATTGGATGAACTTTTTGAGAAACCTATTGGCCTCGATTTTGGGGAGCCTAGTGGCATTTGGAATCATTGTGGCCATGTTCTTTATCTTTTTGGCCCTGGTGGGCAACGCGGATGATGGAGTAGTGGTAAAGAAGAACACGGTTCTGGAGCTTGGCTTTATGGCCCCTGTACTGGATTATACAGGCAAGGACGAGACAGACCCCTTTGCGGCATTGTGGGCCCCCGAGTTGGGCATGGACGAGATCTTGCACACCATAAAAGTGGCCAAAACGGATGATCATATCGAGGGAATCAGCATTACCACCAGTTTTTTGCAAGCGGGTATCGCGCAGACCCGGGAGATCAGGGCGGCCTTGCTCGATTTCAAATCCTCGGGCAAGTTCGTGCTCGCCCATTCCGACATTTATACCCAGAAGGATTACTATTTGGCCAGTGTGGCCGATGAGGTGTACATGAACCCCGTAGGTGTCCTCGATTTTAAAGGACTTGCCACTGAGGTATTGTACTTCAAGGACCTTCAGGAAAAATCAGGGATAAAAATGGAGGTCATTCGCCATGGCAAGTACAAAAGTGCGGTGGAACCCTTTTTGTCCAATACCATGAGCGATGAGAACCGCACGCAGATCAAGGAATTGATCACTTCCATTTGGGATGTCATTGTGGATGATATTTCGGCCTCCAGAAGGATGAGTCCGTCCGACCTGAACACCGTGGCCGATACCTTGGGAGGAAGGACGCCGAGCTTGGCCGTGTCCTCAGGGTTGTTGGATGGGGTGTTGCATTTTGACGAGTACGAAGACCTCCTTCGGGAAAAAATGGGGGTGAACAAGGATGAAGAGCTCAACTACATCAAATTCATGGATTATGCCCAATCAGCAAGCAAGAAAAATATATTGACAGGGACCGACAAGATAGCCGTGATCTATGCCCAAGGGGAGATATTCTACGGAGAGGGCGGAAAAGATTACATCGGTCAGGTCCTGATTGTGGACGCCCTGCAGAAAGCGGTGGAGAACGAAAGTGTGAAGGCCATCGTTTTCCGTGTGGATTCCCCTGGGGGCAGTGCCCTGGTCTCCGATATCATTTGGAGGGAGATGCAACTGGCCAAAAAAGAGAAACCTGTGGTCGTTTCCTTTGGAAACGTGGCAGCATCGGGAGGATACTATATTGGTGTGGGCGGTGATAAGATCTTTGCCGAACCTACGACCATTACCGGGTCCATCGGGGTGTTCGGGACCATTCCCAACATCAACGAACTGGCCAAGAATGTGGGCATCAATGCAGAGCAGGTGGGCACCAACCAAAATTCGGTGGATTATTCGCTGTTCGAGCCCATGGACGATTCGTTCCGAAATGTGATCCAGGAAAGCATCGAGGAAACGTATGGTATCTTCTTGGAACGAGTGGCCCAAGGCCGCAACATGAGCATTGCCCAAGTGGACTCACTCGCCCAGGGAAGGGTCTGGAGCGGGGTGGATGCCAAGGCGAACGGCTTGGTGGACGAACTGGGCAATTTGGACGATGCCATTGCGGCAGCGGCAGAGATGGCGGGACTGGATTCCTATGGCATACGGAAATATCCAAAATATAAGTCAGGCTTTGAACAGTTTATGGAAAATATGGGCGGGGTAAAGACCAAGATAGGGGAGTCCATCATCCAGGAAGAGATCGGTACGGAAGCCTACCAAATCTTGAAGGAGTTCAAGGAATTGGGCAAACAGGAAGGGATCCAAGCCAAGATGCCGTTCCGTCTGAACATTAAATAAGGATGACGCAAAAGGACAAAAGAGCTGCGTTTTCCATTTACCTCTATCTGGGGGCACTGTTCATTACCTCCTTGGTGGTGTCCAACCTCATTTTCCAAAAGTTTTTCCATTGGGCCCCGTTTGGCGATATCACTGTTTTTGGGGCACCACTTTTCGAACTTTCGGTGGGGATTTTGCCCTATCCGATCACTTTTTTGATCACCGACCTGATTTCTGAGATCTATGGAAAGAAAAAAGCCAACCAAGTGGTGACAGCGGGCATCTTTGCCTCCTTTTTTTCCATGGGTATCATTTTATTGGCTATTTATTCCAAGGCCATTCCCAGTTCACCAATCGATGATGTTACCTTCAGCAAGGTCTTCGGGCTGTCTCCCTTGGGCGTACTGGCCTCCATGTTGGCCTATCTGGCGGCGCAGTACATCGATATCAGCATCTATCACTTCTGGAAGAAGGTCACACAGGGCAGAATGCTGTGGCTCAGGAACAATTTTTCCACCTTCTCGTCCCAATTGATAGATACGGTCACCGTGGTGGGACTTTTGTGCATATTTGGTGTTTTGCCTTGGGACAAATTCTACGGTCTGGTCATCAGCGGAGTGCTTTTTAAGATAATTATAGCACTTTTGGACACCCCTTTGCTCTATCTTTTCGTATATCTGATGAGGAAAAGATTTAACTTAAAAATAGGGGAGGAAATTTCCTTGGATTGAGGACTTCTCCTTTAATTTGTTGTAAAACATTCTATTATGAAGAAAAAAGTCCTAAAGATTACCGTTATAACCCTACTTGTACTCATCGCCATTGTTGTGGCCATTCCTTTGTTCCTCCAAGGAAAGATCGAACAGATCATCAAGGACAAGGTCAACAACAGCATCAATGCCACTTTGGATTTTGAGGATGCCAGCCTGAGCCTTCTCAAGAACTTTCCCAATGCCAATGTGGAGCTCACCAACATTTCGCTGGTGAACAAGGCCCCGTTTGAGGGCGACACCCTGTTTTCCTCAGGGAACATAGAGCTTACCATGTCCATCAAGGAGCTCTTCAAGTCTGCGGATGAGCCCATCGTTATCCAGAAGTTCAATGTGGACAAGGCCAAATTGAACATCAAAGTGGATGAAAACGAAAATGCCAACTACGACATTGCCAAGGAAGACGAAAGCGCACCTTCCGAAGCCACCGAAGAATCCGGGGACAGCTTCAGCCTGAACATGGATTCCTATAGCATCACCAATTCCGAGATTGTGTACCACGATCTTTCCAGCGGTATGCGTTTGGCCATTTCCGAAATGAACCACTCCGGTACCGGAGATTTGTCCCTCGAAAAATCGCAATTGAAGACCATGACCGATGCCTTGGTCTCCTTTGAGATGGACAGTACCCTGTATCTGAACAAGAACAAGATCAATCTGGATGCCTTGATCGATATCGACCTGGCGGAGAGCAAATATTCCTTTTTGGAGAACAAGGCGTTGGTGAACCAATTGCCCTTGGTGTTCGATGGTTTTGTAAAGATCAATGAGAACAACCAAGAGGTGGATATCACTTTCAAGACGCCTTCGTCCGATTTCAAGAATTTCCTTGCCGTGATCCCCGAAGCCTATTCCAAGAACATCGAGACCGTGCAGACCACGGGCAATTTTGAGGTGAACGGCCAGTTCAAGGGCATTGTGGATGACGAGCACATCCCTACGTTCAAGATCGCCATCAATTCGGACAATGCGTCCTTCAAATATCCCGATCTGCCCAAGGCCGTGCGAAATGTGTTCATCGATACCGAGATCAACAACGAAACCGGGATCACAGAAGACACTTATGTGGACATCAACAGGCTGTCCTTTACCATTGACGAGGACAAGTTCAACATGAACGCCAAGATCAGGGAACTCATGGGCAACACCAAGGTGGATGCCCACATGGACGGGCGAATCAATCTGGCCAATATTTCACAGGCCTATCCCGTTCCCGATGACTACAATCTGAAAGGGATTTTGAATGCCGATGTGACCGCTGGATTTGACATGGAATCCTTGGAGAAAAAACAGTACCAGAACACCAAGATGAGCGGTAACATGCAGCTCACAGGATTTGAATATGCTTCCGAGGAACTGAAGAACCCAGTGGCCATTAGTAACGCGGCCATGACTTTTAATCCCCAAACGGTTGCCCTGAATTCCTTTGAGGGCAAAACGGGAAGCACCGATTTCAATGCTTCGGGAACCCTGACCAACTTGTTGGGCTTTATGTTCAATGATGAAAAAGTGGAGGGGAACTTTAAACTGACTTCCAATCAGTTTGCCCTGAACGATTTTATGATGGAAGAAACTGCCGAAGCGGAAACCCATACAGGTGAGAAAGAAAGTACACCCGCATCGACGGGCGAAGAGCGCATCAAAATACCTTCCTTTTTGGACTGTACCGTGGAGGCAGCGGCGAATACCGTGGTCTATGATAACCTGAAGTTGAAGAACGTGAAGGGAACCTTGGTGATCAGGGATGAAACGGCAACAGTGCAAAACCTTACCTCTGATCTTTTTGGAGGCACATTGGGCTTGACGGGCTCGGTATCCACTAAAGGGGCCAATTCCACTTTTGATGTGGACCTTGGCATGAACAATTTCAACATAGGGGAATCCTTTGCCGGGTTGGACCTGTTCAAAGTGTTGACGCCATTGGCCAGTGCCATTCAGGGAAAACTCAATTCCGACATCAAGATCTCGGGGAACCTGAAGGATGATTTTACCCCAAACTTGGCGACCATATCCGGAAATCTTTTGGCCGAACTGTTGTCACCAAAGGTGGACACCGAAAAAGCCCCCTTGATCTCGGCCTTGGACAGCAAGTTGAATTTTTTGAACACCAAGGAAATCAATCTGGATGGGCTCAAAACGGCCCTGAGTTTTGATAATGGGACCGTTAAGGTAAAACCGTTCACCTTAAAATATAAGGACATCGCCATCAATGTGGCGGGTAGCCATAGTTTTGAAAAGCAATTGGAGTACAAGGCCACTTTGGACGTTCCTGCCAAATACTTGGGTACGGAGGTCAATAAACTGATTGCCCAAATGAACGACAATAGCTTGGGAGAGGTCACTATCCCCGTCACCGCGAATATTGGGGGCAATTTCACCAATCCAACGGTGAGCACGGATTTGACCTCGGGGGTCAAGACCTTGACCACAAAATTGGTGGAGATCCAAAAGCAGAAATTGGTGAACCAAGGCAAGGACAAGGCCAAGGACCTGTTGTCCGATGTGTTCAAAAAGAACGAGGGCGATACCACTTCCACCAAATCCTCCGGGGTGAAAGAAGCTTTGGGGAACTTGTTGGGAGGTGACAAAAAGACCACCACTACCGATACGACCAAGACCACAACCAAGGAAGAAGATGTAAAGAATACGGCAAAATCCGTGCTGGGCGGATTACTCGGCAAAAAGAAAAAAGATACCGTGAACTAAAAAGAAAAGGGCGATTCAATCGCCCTTTTTTATTCCTCGATTTCACTCTCAATGGTGGCCAGAATCTCATCCATGCTCTGCATCAAAGGGGCGTAGTGCATGGTTTCCGTGGTGATGCTGGTGAGGATGAACATCAAAAGATTGTTCTCAAATTCGGTGGACTGCAATAGGGCGAGGTTGCTCAGTTGTTCCGTGGCAACGGGAAGTCCCAAATCGTCGGAAACTCCCGTGAGGTCATAAATGGTCTTGATGCTGTTTTCATTCGTTCGGAACATATTGATGATCTGGTCCCTCTCATGGTCCAGCATGGCCTCTTGTTTGGAAATATCATCCAAATTGGAAATCCAGTTGGTGAGCAACACCCGAAGTTGTGGGTTGGACAGGTCCTTCAAGCTGCCCGAATTGATCATTTCTTCCAATAGCGAATTGTTGGGGTTATAGGAGATATCAAAAGCGAGGGCATTGTAGAGCAGATTGGACAATTCCTCTTCATTGGGAAGGCGGTTTGGTTCCTGCATGAAACCGATGATGGTCTTGGAATCCTCATAGCTCTTTTTGTTGACAGCAATAAGGGTCTTGAGTTTGTTTTGGCTCGTTTCGAATTCCTTTTTCAGACCGATGAGATAGACCTGTTGCTTCTTGTGTTTGATGCTGTCCTCGTTGGCATTGTCAATGGCCAAGGCGATAAGGATGCCGATCACCACCAGTACGATTTCACCAATGGCATAGAGCACATAGTTGCCGATCTTTTTATCTGCGATCAGTCCCCTTCGGATTTTTCTAAAAAATTTGAGCATGGTACAAGGTTGGTTTTGGAAAAGGCATCAACCGATGCCAATACCTACATAATATCCCTCACTGCCCCTTACATTGAACACTGTGCCATCTTCAAAAATGAGGTACTGTCCTTTGATGCCCTTGAGCACTCCTTTGTAACTGGGTGTTTTGTCCAGATTCAAGCTTTTGACCTTCTCGGGATATTGCAGCACGGGAAATTTCAGATGGGTCTCACCATTTTTTTTAATGAAATAGTCGGCTACCTCATCAGGGATATATGCTTTCAGTTTGCTACGCCATTCCACAAGGTCCACATCCTCAATATCATTTTTGAGCATTTTCTGCCAGCTGGTCTTGTCGCTCACATGGTCCTTGAGGGCCACCTCGGTGATTCCTGCCAAATATCGGTTGGGCACCTCCACAATCTCGATGGCTTCGTGCGCCCCTTGATCGATCCAGCGGGTGGGCACCTGCGATTTTCGGGTGACACCGACCTTTATGCTGCTGGAGTTGGCCAAATAGACAATGTGTGGCTGCAGCTGCATCTTCTTTTCGTATTCCAGGTCACGGTCCTCTTTGTCCAGATGGGCGGTGCTCAATTCGGGTTTCATGATCCAATCCCCGGCACGTGGGGTCTCATAAAAGCAGGATTTGCAAAACCCCTGTCGGTAAATGGGCCTATCCTCTCCACAATTGAGACATTGGTATTTTATAAAATCTATCTGTAGTTCCTTGTCCAAGGCTTGGTTCAGGTTCAGGAAATCGTTTTCAAAGACCAAAAAATATTGGATTGGGTCACCTTTTTCGGTTTGCATTTTGCGTAGGACTCCTTCGTATAGCATGTGGAATGAATGTTTGTTTCTAATTTGAAAATGAAAGCCAGAAAAGCTATTTTAGCGGTTACACCTTGCTAAATTCTCGGTTAAAGATACCTAAAAATGCCAATACCATTATTCAACTCCATAGCTTCTTGGTTATTGAGAAAGCGTTATCACCAGATAGAGCTTTTTTTGAAGTACCCCTTGGATGTCCAGGATGAGGTATTGAGACAGTTGATGGATTTTTCCGAAGACACCATGATAGGGAAACAATATGGGTTCAGGGACTTGCCCAAGTACGAGGAATTCTGCAATAGGGTGCCCTTGGTGAGCTATGAGGACGTGGCCCCATTGATAGAACGCACACGGCGAGGGGAGCAGAACCTGTTTTGGCCCACCACCATCAAATGGTTCGCCAAGAGCAGTGGCACCACCAATGCCAAGAGCAAGTTCATCCCGGTGAGCAACGAGGCCCTGGAGGACTGCCATTACAAGTCCAGCAAGGATCTTCTGTGCCTATATCTCAACAACAACGAGAACTCCCAGTTGTTCACGGGAAAGAGCCTCAGGTTGGGTGGGAGCAAGGAACTGTACGAGGACAACGGGACTTTTTTCGGAGATCTTTCCGCCATTTTGATAGACAATATGCCCCTTTGGGCAGAATATAGTAGCACACCCAGCAACAAAGTCTCTTTGATGAGTGAATGGGAGTCCAAGTTGGAGGCCATTATCGAAGAGAGCATTCGGGAGAATGTCACCAGTTTGGCAGGCGTTCCCTCGTGGATGTTGGTATTGCTCAACCAAGTGTTGGAAAAAACGGGCAAAAACCATTTGTTCGAGATCTGGGAAAATCTGGAAGTCTATTTTCATGGTGGGGTGAGCTTCACGCCCTATCGCAACCAGTATAAAAAATTGTTGCCCCGCAAAAGCTTCAATTACTATGAGACCTACAATGCCTCCGAAGGATTCTTTGGCATCCAAGACCAAAATGATTCAGAAGACCTGTTGCTGATGTTGGACTATGGCATCTTTTATGAATTCATCCCGATGGGACCAGAAGGGAACGGAAAGGCCATTCCTTTGTGGGATGTGCAGCTGGGGGTGAACTATGCTTTGGTGATCACTACCAATGCGGGTCTTTGGAGATATAAGATCGGCGACACGGTTCGCTTCACCAGCAAAGACCCTTACCGGATCAGGATCACGGGGCGTACCAAGCACCACATCAATGTGTTCGGGGAAGAACTGATCATCGAAAACGCTGAAGAGGCATTACGCCAAATATGCCAAGCCACGGATTCAGAGATCATGGACTACACTGCGGCCCCTATTTTCATGACCGATAAGGAAAAAGGTGCCCACGAATGGATTATTGAATTCAGAAAACCGCCCCAGGATTTCTCCCATTTTATTGAATCCCTGGACAATGCACTCAAATCGTTGAACTCCGATTATGAAGCGAAGCGGCACAATAACATTACCCTCAAAATGCCCAAGGTGCATTTGGCACGAAAAAATCTCTTTCACGATTGGCTGAAATCCAAGAACAAGCTTGGGGGGCAGCACAAGATTCCAAGACTCTCAAACGAAAGGAATTACATTGATGAGCTACTGCAAATGAACATGAAATAGAGTGTTTATTTATAGTATGTGGAAGGTTATGATGGATTTACGAAAACGTTTTCGTAAATTGCACTCTTTATCGTGGAAAGGGATCTTTTGAACAAATAAAAGCGGTGTTTTTGCGTTTAATGATGAAATTCCCCCCATCAAACTTTTGTCAAACACTAAACCATTGAATAATGACAGAAAAACTGGTAGTCATCTCCGACATGTGGGGTGCTAAAAAGGGGCTTTGGATAGCGTCTTATTTTGGTTACCTTCAGCAGTATTATGACATCGTTTTCCACGATTGCCAACAACTAGGGGGCATCGATGTGCCACTGGGCACGGAAGAGAACATCCACAAGGCCTTTGTCGATGGCGGAATTGATACGGCAGTTGCCCAATTGTTGAAAAAGGAAACAAAACCTGCACATTATCTTGCCTTCAGCACAGGAGGTACGGTTGCGTATAAAGCGGCCCTTCGTGGTTTGCCCATGAAATCCCTTACTTCTATATCGGCTACACGGATCAGGTTGGAAGATCAAAAGCCCAATGTGCCGATGAACTTGATCTATGGGGAATATGATGAATTCATGCCCAATCAGAAATGGGCACAGGAAATGGGTGTGGACCTCAAAGTGGTTCCCCATTTCGGTCATGGCCTTTATACCGATGAAAAAATAATCTCAGAAGTGTGCTTGGGCCTTTTGGAACAAGTGACGCAAGTGGTTACCAAGAAAGCGGTCTAGACCCTAAAGGGTCTAGGATACCACTTTCAATTTTTTGATGGTCTCGTAGGAGAGCATTTTCTCGGCGTAGGCCTTGGTGACCTTGAACTCGGTTTCATCACTGCTTGGCAGGGTGAACATGGCATCGGTGAACACAGCCTCGCAGAGCGAACGCAATCCACGGGCTCCCAATTTGTACTCCACCGCCTTTTCAACAATATAGTCGAGTGCCTGTTCTGTGATGGTGAAAGAGATTCCATCCATGGCGAACAACTTTTCATATTGTTTGATGATGGCATTCCTGGGCTCGGTCAAAATGGCGCGCAATGTTACGGCATCCAAAGGGTTCATGTGGGTGAGCACAGGTAGCCTACCGATGATCTCCGGGATGAGCCCAAATTCCTTCAGGTCTTTCGGGATGATGTATTGTAGGATGTTCTCACTGTCCAGCTTGTCCTCCGCTTTGGAAGCACTGTAGCCAACAGCCTGCATATTTAGGCGTTTGGTGATGATGCGTTCAATGCCGTCAAATGCACCGCCCGCCACAAAAAGGATGTTCTCGGTGTTTACCTCGATGAACTTTTGGTCGGGGTGCTTGCGCCCACCTTTGGGCGGAACGTTCACTACGGTACCTTCCAAAAGTTTCAACAATCCTTGCTGCACACCTTCACCTGAAACATCACGGGTTATGGAAGGGTTGTCGCTCTTTCGGGCAATCTTGTCGATTTCATCAATAAAAACAATGCCCCTTTCCGCTTTTTCCAAGTTGTAATCCGCAGCTTGCAACAAACGGGTGAGTATGCTTTCCACATCCTCGCCCACATAACCGGCCTCTGTGAGCACGGTGGCATCCACAATGGCCAAAGGCACATTCAGCATACGGGCTATGGTCTTGGCGATAAGAGTCTTTCCGGTCCCGGTCTGCCCCACCATGATGATGTTGCTCTTTTGGATCTCTACATCATTGTCCTTGCCCTTGGGTTGCAAAAGCCTTTTATAATGGTTGTACACGGCCACAGACATCACTCTTTTGGTCCTTTCCTGGCCAATGACAAAAGTGTCCAGGAAATCATGGATCTCCATGGGTTTTTTTAGGACCAGTTCGGAAGAGAGGTCTTGGTTCTTGGATTGTTTGGATTCTTCAGCGACTATGCTGTGGGCCTGTTCAATACATCTATCGCAAATGTGCGCATCAAGCCCAGCGATCAATAAATTGGTTTCCGGTTTTTTCCTACCACAAAAAGAACATTCCAGATTTTCCTTTGCCATACTTCATCAATATTCTACATTCAACCAACAATAACGTAAAAAAAATGGTTTTGGTTTGCGCTAAGTGGTTGTTTTTTAATAATCTAATTTATTAGGATTTGTCCCTTGCCAAAATTTCGTCGATCATTCCGTACTCCTTGGCCTCATCGGCTTTCATCCAGTAATCACGATCACTGTCCTCATATACCTTATCGAAAGGCTGTCCGGAATGCTTGGCGATGATCTGGTACAGTTCGTCCTTGATCTTCAACACTTCCTTGGCTGCAATTTCAATATCGCTTGCCTGCCCCTGAGCTCCAGAAAGAGGTTGGTGGATCATCACCCTGGAGTGGGTAAGTCCGCTCCTTTTGCCCGCATGCCCGGCACAGAGCAACACAGCAGCCATGGAGGCGGCGATACCGGTACAAATGGTGGCCACATCGGGCTTGATGAACTGCATGGTGTCATAAATGCCCAATCCGGCATACACACTACCGCCCGGAGAGTTGATATATATTTGGATGTCCTTGGAGGCATCTGCACTTTCCAAGAACAGCAATTGCGCCTGTACAATGTTTGCTACCTGATCGTTGATCCCGGTGCCCAAAAAGATGATGCGGTCCATCATCAATCGGGAGAAAACGTCCATGGCGATGGCGTTCAACTGCCTTTCCTCAATGATGTTCGGGGTCATGTTCATGGGGTACATGCTGCTCATGATTTGGTCATAGTGCATGCTGTTGATGCCATGGTGCTGGGTGGCGTATTTTTTGAATTCTTTTCCGTAATCCATAGGATTTCTTTCGATTTATCTTAAAAAAAAGGTGCCGAAAAAGTTGCTTTTCGGCACCGTAAAGATACTTATTTTTCTTTTAGCGATAGCCTAGCTATATGCTTCCTTGATAAAGTCGTCGTAAGAGACTTCCTTTACCTTGAGGTTGGCCTTTTCTTTGTAAAGGTCCAATAGTTTTTGGCTCATCAACTGCTCTGAAAGCCTTCTGACCTCGTCTTGATTGCCCAATACCCTGGCGGCAATGCCTTCCAGTTCCTCGTCCTTGGGATCCAAGTGGCCATATTGTGCCATTTGCGATTTGATGAAGCCTTTGGCAAATTCCTTGAGCTCGTCAAACTGTACCTGAAGGTTGTTCTCCTGGATGATCTTGCCTTCAATGAGTTGGTACCGAAGTCCTTTTTCGGATCTTTCAAACTCTTCTTTGGCCTCATCTTCGGAAAGTGGTTTTTCGCCGCTGATCTGGATCCACTTTTTCAAAAACTCGGCAGGAAGTTCAAACTTGGTCTCGTCGATCAGTTTTTCAGTGATGTCGTTCAACAACTTCTGATCGGACTGTTGCTCAAATTGCTTTTCAGAATCTTCCTTGATGCGGTCCTTCAACTCCTTTTCAGAGGTCACTTTGTCCTTTCCGAACAATTTATCGAACAGTTCTTGGTCCAAAGTGGCCGGTTCGCGCTCATTGATCTCTTCAATGGTGAACGTGACATTGGTGTCCAATTTGTCTGCCTTGTCACGGTTGATGCCCAAAGCACTGGACAAAAGATAGTCTTCTTTGAAAAGTCCTTTGGTGGGAAGGGTCACGGCTTCGCCGACTTTCTTTCCGGTAAGGGTATCCAAGGCTTTTTTGCTCTTGACCTTGTCTATCTCGATGGTGGTCTTGTGGTCAATGTCCTCGGCCTCATTGGCAAAAGTGCCGGTAACCTCATCCTTCTTGCCTACTTCGCTCTTGGAGACAAGTTTTCCATATTGTTTCTGGATGCGCTCCACTTGCTCGTCGATCATTTTCTTGTCGGCGACAATTTTGTATTGGGTCACCGCTTTTTTGGTCTTGAGCTGTACGTCGAAGCTGGGGGCCAATCCGAGTTCGAACTCAAAATCGAGGTGGTCCTTGTCCCAATCGAAGTTTTCCTGCTGCTTCGGCAGTGGATTGCCCAATACATCCAATTTTTCCTCGGTAAGGTATTTGTTCAGGTTGTCCTGGAGCAGTTTGTTCACTTCGTCCACCAAAACGGCCTTGCCGTATTGCTTTTTGATCAGTCCCATGGGAACCTGACCTTTTCGGAAACCAGGGATATTGGCCTGTTTTCTGTAATCCTTTAGGATTTTTTCTACCTTGTCCTGATAGTCTTCTTTGCTTATGGCGACTTTTACAACTGCATTAAGATCGTCAATCTGCTCTTTAGTAATATTCATCTCCTACCTAATTTGCTATTCAAAAATGGGTGGCAAAAGTAATGCATTTTTGGTTTGGCAGCAACTTTTTAAACGCTTGAATGTCAAACAAAATGAATTCTATTGGTCCTCTTTCAAAATGGAGTGCAAAATGGCCTGTAAAAAAGCGAGCAACAAGCTGAAGATGATGGCCCACCAAAGATTCTCTACGTGGAAACCGTCAATCAGGTTTGCTGCCAGAAGTATGATGATGGCATTGATCACCAAAAGGAAAAGTCCGAGGGTGAGGACGGTGATGGGAAGTGTTAAAATGATCAAGATGGGCTTGACCAAAAAGTTCAGTATGCTCAGGACCACGGCGACAATGATGGCAGTGAACATGGAGTCCACGCCCACTCCGGGCAGGACATAGGATAGGATCACAACGGCCAAGGCGTTCAGTAAAAGTCTTAAAATGAGTTTCATAAGGTTGTTTTAGATTTTTGTGATATAAAAAAGGCACCGTCGGAAACGGTGCCTTTAAGATAGTAAAATTAAATGTTGCTTAGTTAATATATAGTCCAGTGTAATCCAATGGATTTACATTGGGCAAATTCGAACCATATTTGGTATTGATGGCCGCCATAAAAGCATTGGCCACGATGGCATAACCTCTGGGGGATGGATGTACCCCGTCCAATGAGAACCCTCCACCAGTGGCAAAGGCTGCGGTTACAGTACTGCCGTCCGCCAATTGGATACCGTTTACCTTGATGTTGGTCATCAAGGCGTTTGCATCAACAAAGGCGAGATCGTATGAAGCGGCCAAGGCGGAAAGTGTTTGGTTATAGGCATCTGTAGCGTCCTTGACCATTTTTTGCTCTTCAGGGGTCAAAACCCATTTGTCGGCCAAAGGAACCGCTACCCCATTAATGGACGTTGGATTGTTGGGGTCGGCCAGAGTGCCGATGAATGTTCTTGAGGTGAGCACCATAAGATCAGTATCGGTCGCTTGTCTCATGTTGATCAATGCCGGATTGAAACCCGTTAGATCGGTAAGGTCCTCATCAATGATGACCACGGCGTTGCCCTCACCAGCAGTAAAGGTGATGGTTCTTTTTGCCAATTCATCTTCAGTTATCAAATCCATTGCCTGTAATTGTTGTAGGCCGGCATTGTATGCCCCATAGGCGGCCTCGCTGTTCAAAAAATCGGCAGTGTTCGCATCCAAAGGGATGGGATTGTGGGGAACGGTGGTGAAATAGGGAATGTCGGTAACATAGGGAATATTGGCAATGGCACCTTTGGCCCCATTGGCCGTCATAGTCGTTAGGATTCCGTTCATTACATTGGCATAAACATTGGGATCCGTGATATCATTTCTTGCATAGGTACTCGGGTCGAGGTTTCCTGTCTGGTCGACCCCGGTTCCACCGCCAGTGGCATATAACAAAATATCATTGGCTCCCGCCCATAAGGTAAAGAAAGTGGGATTCTGTGCAGCTGCATCACCGATAACGGTGGCTGATTCGGAGGAAGAGAACCTCACAAAATAGGGATTGGCTGCTCCTATGGCCAAACCGGCCAAGCTGCCATATCCAGGGGCCAGCAGTTCATAGCTTTTTGCTCCGGGAACGCCCATGTTGTTGAACGGACCTGAGAGCTTATTGGTGATTTCGGTGCTTCCTTGTCCGGCCACGGGGACGGGAGCAGGTCCAGCGGCAAAGCTAAGTATCAACCGGTTGCCTATATCGGGAGAGCCGTCCATGTTTGCATCGGTTTGACCATTTATGGTGGCACCTCCCAAATTGTCCGCCATATAAGGTATTTCAAAGGCGCCTCCGCCGACCAGGGCAAAATTGGAGGCCAGCATATTAGGGAAAGAGGCTTCTTGCCCAGCCCTAAATAAGGCGTTGTCTGAGAACCCGGCGGTAAGGGAATTGCCTACGGCAACATAGTTGGAAAAATCTGCGGTTCCTGCGGTGTATTCCACAGGGTCTGGGCCTGGTGGGTTGGTCGGGGTAGTATCATCCTCACATGCAATTAAGAATAGGCCTAAAAAGGGGAGCAAGGCATAAAACTTTTTCATATCGAATAATCTGTTAGAGTTAGTTCCTGATAAAACCAGAATTAACCAAAGCTATATCAAAATTGTTATACAGACAATTAAATGGATAAAAAAATTATGCATGCATAATAAAAAGGGTGAAATTTTAGGAATTTAGGAAATGGAGACTTTTCTCGAAAAACTGCTCGGGGTTTTCAGCATGCAACCAGTGCCCCGCATTGTCCACGGTCTCAATATGTGCGTTGGGGAAATGTTTTTTGATTTCTGAAATGTCTGTGGGCTGGATATATTCGGAACGGTCTCCCCGTAGGAAAAGGGTAGGGCCTTCGTAGAGGGCCGTGGGGCTGATATTGTCCCCGATCTCTTCCATTTTGTGCCTGAGCACCTCAAAATTGAAGCGGAACCCCAATTTTCCCTGTTCCACCCAATACAGGTTTTTCAAGAGGAACTGCCTCACACCAAAATTCCTGATGCTTTTGGAAAGGATCTCATCGGCCTCGCTGCGGCTTGATATTTGGTTAAAATCCAAGGTGGCCAATCCGTCAACAATATCTTGGTGATGTGGGGGATAGAACTTGGGCGCAATGTCGGCAATGATGAGCTTGGAGACCAATTCGGGGTGGGAGGTGGCCAATTGCATGGCCGTTTTTCCGCCCATGGAGTGTCCTAGTACTATGGCCGGAGCAATTTTGTGGTGGGCCATATAATCCTGCACGTCCTTGGCAAGCAGTTCGTATTCAAAATCAGGGGAATGAAAACTTTTGCCATGGTTGCGCTGGTCCAACAAATGCACCTCATATCCATTTTCGGCATATTGGGCACCGAGTGTCTTCCAGTTATCGGACATGCCCAAGAAGCCATGTAGGATCACAAATGGTTTGCCTTCTCCCTGTATTTTTGAATGTAAAAGTTCCATTATTTCAGTCGGTGTAAATACATATTGATAACATTTTCAAGGCCCAAATAAATGGATTCGCAGATGAGGGCGTGCCCAATAGAAACTTCCAAAAGGTGGGGGATGTGTTCCTTGAAAAATTTGATATTGTCCAGATTGAGGTCATGTCCGGCATTGATGCCCAATCCGAGTTCATGTGCCATTTTGGCCGCCTCGGCAAAAGGGGCAATGCTCTTTTCTTTGTGGCCTTCGGCAAACTGATGGGCAAAACTTTCGGTATAGAGTTCTATTCGGTCTGTGCCCGTTTGGGCGGCTCCCTTCACCATCTCCACATCGGGATCCACAAAAATGGAGGTCCGGATGCTATTTTCCTTGAATGTTTTGATGACGTCCACCAAAAAATCCTTGTGCTTTATGGTGTCCCATCCGGCATTGGAAGTGATGGCATTTTCCGCATCGGGAACCAGCGTGACCTGGGTGGGCTTCACTTCCAGCACCAAATCGATGAATTTGGGCACAGGGTTGCCTTCTATATTGAATTCGGTGGTGACGATTTTCTTGAGGTCCCTGGCATCTTGGTAACGGATGTGTCGCTCATCCGGTCTGGGGTGGATGGTAATTCCCTGTGCGCCAAACGACTCAATGTCCTTGGCCGATGTGATCAGGTTGGGGACATTACCACCGCGGGAATTCCGTAAAGTTGCCAGTTTGTTGATGTTGACGCTCAACTTTGTCATAAACTTCTTTTTTAGATAGGCAAAAATAAGGATTAGGCACGCCTTTTGCCATTTTAAATTAGTATTTTGCACCTAATAGAACTGTCATGTACATACAAGACCAAATTGTGACCAATGTTCCCGTTTTTGAGGTTTCGGAGACCTTGAAGGATGTCATCAAATTTTTTGAGGAGACCACTTTTTCGCATGTGGCCGTCACTGAAAATGGGATTTATTTGGGGCTATTATCCGAAAACGACCTTGCCTGTTTTGAACCTGAAAAGAAAATTGAGGATTTCAGGTATGAAGTGGAAGGATTCTTTGTGACCAAGGAAACGGCTTGGCTGGATGTACTGGAAATGTTCTCCAGGAACGAGTCCAACATTTTGCCCGTTTTGGACGAGGCCCAGGTCATTCTGGGCTATTACAGGCTTGAGGACATTGTCAGTGTTTTCATCGATACCCCATTTTTTAGGGAGCCTGGAGCCATCCTTGTGGTTTCCACGGGCATCAAGGACTATTCCTTCAGTGAGATAGCCCAGATTGTGGAGAGCAACAATGCCCGGTTGTTGGGGGCCTTCATCACGGATTCCCAGAACGATGTGGTGCAGATCACCCTCAAGATAGGCACGCAGAGCCTGAATGAGGTGACACAGACTTTTAGGCGATACAACTATACCATTCTATTCGGCAACAGCGACGATCAGTTTTTGGAAGATTTGAAACAACGATCGGACTATTTGGAAAAATATCTCAACGTATAGCATGAAGGTAGCCATCTACGGTCAAACTTTTCTGGAAGAAGATAAACACTGTGTGGAGGAACTGCTGGAAGAGCTGGAGAAACTTGATGCCAGCATTTTTGTAGAGGAAAAATTCAACCATTTGGTTTCCACATCCACGAGTGGGCACATCCAAGGCACCTTTTCCCAATCCAAAGGATTGGATTCCACTTTTGACATGTTCGTGAGTTTTGGAGGGGACGGAACCATGTTGCGGGCCGTTACCTATATTAAGGACCTGGGGATTCCCATTGTGGGGGTGAATACGGGCAGGTTGGGCTTTTTGTCCACCTTCAAAAAGGAAAATGTCCGCAAACTGGTCACGGAATTTGTGGCCGGGCACTATGCCATTGAGGAACGCACTTTGGTGGAGGTGGAACTGAATTCCGATCTGGATGAGTTCAACGGACTCAACTTTGCACTGAACGAAGTCACTGTCAGCCGAAAGGACACCACATCCATGATCACCGTGGAAACCTACCTTAATGATGAATACCTGACCTCATATTGGGCGGACGGACTGATTGTCTCCACCCCCACGGGATCTACGGGCTACTCCCTGAGCTGTGGCGGTCCTGTGATAGCCCCGACGGCAAAGTCCTTGGTGCTTACCCCGATAGCGCCGCACAACCTGAATGCGCGTCCCTTGGTCATTTCGGATGATACCCAGATCAGGCTCAAGGTTTCCGGAAGGGAAAAGACCCATTTGGTGTCCTTGGATTCCAGGATAGCCGACATTCCCAACGGCAAGGAAATCAAGATCAGAAAATCGGACGTTGTCATAAAAATGATAGAGTACAAATCGGAAAGCTTTCTGAAAACATTGCGCAACAAACTACTTTGGGGAGAGGATAGACGCAATTGAACCCATCAAAAACAATAAAAGGAGCGAAAAGCTGTTTAACAAAGGAGAACAATGCAAACATCGTACTTATTGACCTTCCTTTACTCTTAACACGTGAAATTTTTTGGATAGTATGCGGATAGTTTTGGCTGTTTTTCTATGCTGTGTGATCAAGCTCAGTGCCCAGACCTATGAAGTGGGGGTGTTTGCCGGCGGTGCCAATATGGTGGGCGATGTGGGAAGGACAAACTATATATTGCCTTCCGGTCCGGCCTTTGGCGGTATCTTCAAATGGAACAAGAGCAAAAGGTATGCATGGCGCGCCAGTGTCATCTATGGTGATTTCACGGCGGACGATACAAAATCCAGCATGGAATCCAGGCAGGAAAGGGCCTATATCGTGGACAATTCCGTTCTGGAAGCCTCCTTGGGGCTGGAAATCAATTTTGTGGAATATAATCTGCACAAGCTCGGACCGGCCTTCACACCTTACCTTTACACGGGTCTCACCTACTTCAGATACGATTTTAATTATATTGATGCCCTTCAAGTGCAGGATATTAACCAAAAAGAAGGTAGTTTTGCAATTCCAATGACGGTTGGGGCAAAGTATCGGTTAAATCAATTCCTGATCCTCGGCGCCGAAATTGGGGCCAGGTACACGTTTACGGACAATTTGGACGCAAGCAATCCCGAAGGTTCCAATTTTGAGCAGTTTCGGTTCGGGAACATATTGAGCGATGACTGGTATGTCTTTACAGGGTTTACGTTGACGTATACCTTTGGACGCAAGCCCTGCCAGGATTGTTTTCAATAAGAATGCACACACTAGAAGACGTAAACAAGGACAGACTTCCCCAACACGTGGCCATCATCATGGATGGTAACGGTCGTTGGGCCAAGCAGCGGGGCAAACTCAGGGTCTTTGGTCATGAGAATGGCGTGGAGTCCGTGAGACAGACCGTGGAAAGCTGTGCCAAGCTCCAAATCCCCTTTTTGACTCTTTATGCTTTTTCCACTGAGAACTGGAACCGGCCGAAGATTGAGGTGGACACCTTGATGAAACTGTTGGTGACCGCGTTAAAAAAGGAGCTCAAGACCTTGCACGAGAACAATATCCGGTTGAAGGCCATCGGTAAAATGGACACTTTGCCCGAGAAAGTGCGCAAGGAATTGGAAGAGGTCATTTCCAAAACATCAAAAAATACAGGGATGACAGTTACCCTGGCCCTCAGCTATGGCTCGCGGGAAGAGATAAAAACAGCCGTACAGCAGATTGCGACCAAAGTTAAAAATAATATAATTTCACCTGAAAATATTGATGAAGCCGTTATAAATACACATCTTTACGCGCATTTCTTGCCCGATGTGGACCTGCTAATCCGCACCAGTGGCGAGTGTAGGATAAGCAATTTTCTGCTTTGGCAGATTGCGTATGCCGAATTATATTTTATTGATGTATTTTGGCCGGATTTTAGAGAGCATCATTTGGTAGAAGCAATATTAAGTTACCAAAATAGAGAACGACGATTTGGAAAAACTAGCGAACAACTCAATTAAGGGTATTAGGAACTCTATACATTCATACCTTAAACTACTTCTCCCCCTATTATTTTTTTCCGGCCAGGGCCTCGCCCAGGAAACCACATTTGAGGACGGAAAGCAATACATCTTGGGGGATTTGACGGTCACCGGGCTCCAGAGCTACAACGAGCAGACCGTAAAGACCTATACCGGCCTGCGGGTGGGACAGCCCATAACGGTACCTGGGGACGAGATCAGTGCAGTCATCAAAAAATTGTGGAGCCTTGACTTGTTCAGCAATGTGGAGATGTATTATACCAAGATTGAAGGAGACAAGATCTTCCTGGAGCTCTATATCCAAGAACGGCCTACCCTGAACAATGTGACGGTGTATGGTGTCAAAAAGCGCAAAGTAGAGGACATCATCAACGATACCGACCTCAAAAAAGGTAAAAAGATAACCGAGAGCCTTATTGCCAATACCAAGAACTACCTGCAGAACAAGTACAAAAAGCAAGGATACCTGAACGCCAAGGTGAACATAGCCACTTCTGCGGACACTTCTGGCGTCAATGTCCAGAACATGGTCATCAACCTGAACAAAGGAGACAAGGTGAAGATCAGAAAGATCGTTTTTGAGGGCAATGAGCAACTTTCGGACAAGAGACTGCGCAAATCCTTGAAAAAGACCAAAAAGAAGAAATTTTATCGATTCTGGAAAAAATCAAAATATATCGAGGAAGATTACAGGGAAGACCTGTCCAATTTGATGGACACTTATGCCGAAAGAGGCTATAGGGATGCCCGAATTTTGATGGACACCTTCACCAAGGTCGATGAGAACAATATCGATCTGAAGATAAAACTGGAAGAAGGCAATAAATATTATTTTGGGGATATCGACTTTGTTGGGAACACGGTATATACCGACAGGCAATTGAGCCAGATATTGGGTATCAAAAAAGGGGATACCTATAATGGCGTATTGTTGAAGGAGCGGATTGCCGATGACAGTAAGCCCGATGCCGTAGATATCACCAACCAGTATCAGAACAATGGATATCTCTTTTCCAGCATCAATCCTGTGGAGGTTTCCGCAGTGAACGACACCATTGATTTTGAGATAAGGATCATTGAGGGTAAAGAGACATTTTTGGACCACGTCACCGTGGTGGGCAACGACAAGACCAACGACCACGTAATCTTTAGGGAACTGCGCACACGGCCCGGTCAAAAATACAGTAAGGACAACATTGTAAGGAGTATCCGCGAGTTGGGCCAATTGGGCTTTTTCGATGCGGAACAGATAGTGCCCAATATCGAAAACCCCAACCCAAATGAGGGCACTGTGGATATCGAGTATAGTCTTGTGGAAGCAGGTTCCAGCCAAATAGAACTACAGGGTGGTTTTGGCGGCGGAGGTTTCATTGGTACATTGGGACTTTCCTTCAGTAACTTTTCATTGAAGAACATATTCAACGGCGAGGCATACAAACCCGTCCCTATGGGCGATGGGCAGACCTTTGCCCTGCGTTTGCAGGCCAGTAGGACCTTTAGGGTGTATAGCTTGAACTTCTCCGAACCTTGGTTGGGCGGTAAGAAGCCAGTAAGGTTCAACCTTTCCCTCTCAAGGACACAGCAATTTGCTACAGGCTATGACAGTCGCGGAAGGATAGATGTGGATAAATCAAGAGGATTTGCCATCACGGGAGTTTCGGCCGGATTGGCGAAAAGGGTACAATGGCCCGATGACTTCTTCACCATTTCCCATGCGGTGAGTTATCAACGATACGATTTCAACGATTATAACAGTGGTCTGTTCAATTTTGGAAATGGTAGTTCCAACTCGTTGAATTATACCATCGGGATTTCCAGAAGTTCACAGGGTCCCAGTAGGATTTTCCCCATGTCGGGGTCCAACTTTGAGCTTACGGCCAAGTTTACGCCTCCCTATTCCCTTTTTGGCTCCAAGGATTTCAAACAGCTCAAGGACGATATAGATACGACCACAGATAGGCTTAGGGAAATTGGAGACCCCACCAATGCTAGCCCTGAAGAACAATTGGAGTACACTCAACTCAGGGATGATCTGGAACGGATGGAGGAAGATCGGTTCAAATTGTTGGAATTCTATAAGGTCAAGTTCAAAGGAGATTGGTACACCCGTTTGGTGGACAAACTGGTCCTTCGCACCAATGCCGAATTTGGATTTTTGGGAGCCTACAACCACGACATAGGGGATGTGCCCTTTGAGCGCTTCTATGTGGGTGGCGACGGTCTCGGAAACTTTACGCTGGACGGTAGGGACATTGTACAGTTGCGTGGATACGAGAACCAATCCTTAACCCCATACATTAACAATGCCATAACAGGAAGGTTGGAACAAGAAGGAGGTACCGTTTATAATAAATTCTCTTTGGAACTCCGTTATCCCTTCACCTTGAAACCCTCAGCATCCATTTATGGACTAACATTTTTGGAAGCTGGGAACTCGTTCAACAATTTTAATGACTATAATCCGTTTGAGTTAAAAAGATCTGCCGGAGTGGGGCTACGTATTTTTATGCCGGCATTCGGACTCTTGGGTATCGATTTTGGGTATGGCTTCGACACCGATGCCAGGCCAGGATCGGTCGGACCAAGCGGCTGGCAAACGCACTTCATCATCGGGCAGCAGTTTTAATCAAGGGAAAATCGTGTCTTGCTGATTTGTAAGCAGTTCATTTTAAATTAATTGGTAATTTTGGCACGATATTTTCTATGTAAAAAGCGGTATTAGAGATGAATACAAAAGTTCTTTTGTCATTGGTGATTCTCATATCATCCTTCCATGGGTTTTCCCAACGGGGCGTGCGCATAGGATATGTGGATATGGAGTATATCCTCGATAATGTGGAAGAATATAGGGATGCCACCCAGCAGTTGGACATCAAGGTGCAGAAGTGGAAGCAGGAAATAGAGCTGAAGCAGAGTGCCATCGAACAAATGAAGAAAGACCTGATGGCGGAAAAGGTGCTCCTCACGGACGAACTTATCGCCGAGCGGGAAGAAGAAATCCAGATATTGGAAAAGGAAATGCTGGACTACCAACAAGACCGTTTTGGGCCAGAAGGAGATTTGGTGATGCAGAAACAACTGTTGATACAGCCCATTCAGGACCAGGTTTTCAATGAGGTACAAAAAATCGGGGCCAATAAAAGATATGATTTTATTTTTGATAAATCGGCAGATGTTGTAATGTTGTACTCCGAAAAAAGGCATGACGTCAGCGACTTGGTTTTAAGGGAAATAGCACGTACCAGAAAAGTAAGTGCCTCCAACACAAAACAAGAACAGCAGAACCGATTGGATCAGTTCATTGAAGAGGAAGGGGACGAAGAGGAAGAAATAAGCGAGGCCCTGTTGGAGCGCCAACAACGGACAGATTCCATACAACAGGCCAATGCCAAGGCGGTGGAAGACAGAAGGGCCGAACAGTTGAGGCTCCGGGAAGAACGTAAGAAAGCTTACGAAGAACGAAGAAAAAAATTATTGGAAGAGCGCGAGGCCAAACGTGATGCCAAATTGGATGAACGGAAAAAAGCGCAGGAACAACAAAAAGATTCAATAGATTAACATATATTGAACCACTAAATTTAATATCAAATAGTAACTTAGAACCATGAGAAATGTAAAAAGGATTGCTGTGGCCCTTGTATTGTTTGTAGCGGCTACGGGTTTTGTGAGCGCACAGAGTAAAGTTGCACACATCAATGTGCAGCAACTACTGTCCGATATGCCAGAGATGAAGGCCGCACAGGCGGAATTGAAGAAATTGCAGGAAACCTATAGGGCGGACATACAAAACTCCATGAAGGAGCTTCAGACCAAACTGACCCAATACCAAAATGAAGCTACCTCAAAGACCAACGAGGAAAACGAGCAAAGGGCGTTGGAGCTCCAAGGTTTTGAAAGAAACATTCAGGAAGCCGAGCAGGCTGCCATGCAGGAAATGCAGAAAAAACAACAGGAACTGTTCGCACCGATTTCCGATAAGGCCAAAGCAGCCATCGAAAAAGTGGCCGCTGCACAAGGCTTTGACTATGTGATTGATGCAAGCCCAGGATTGAGCCTTATCGTGGCCAAAGGAAAAGACCTTTTGCCCGAAGTAAAGAAAGAATTGGGCTTCTAAACCTTACTTTGAAAAATTAAAAAGGACCGCTTTTCACCATGAAAGGCGGTTTTTTTGTTCCATGAACTTTTTAGTCTTTATTTTTGGGTATGGACTTACCAATAGGCATCTTCGATTCGGGCGTAGGAGGCACTTCCATTTGGAAGGAAATCCACATAATGCTGCCCCAAGAGGATACTTTGTACCTTGCCGATAGTGCCAACGCCCCTTATGGCGAGAAATCCAAAGAGGAAATCCTGCGGCTCAGCATCAAGAACACCGAATTTCTATTGGAGCGTGGGAGTAAGATTATCGTGGTGGCCTGCAATACCGCCACCACCAACGCCATAGATCATTTAAGAGCCAATTACGATGTTCCCTTTATTGGCATAGAACCCGCCATCAAACCAGCTGCACTGCAGACCAAGACCAAAAAAGTTGGGGTGCTTGCCACCAAGGGAACCCTTTCCAGCAGTCTGTTCCACAATACCTCCAAACTGTTCGCCGAAGGCATAACCGTTTTGGAACAGGAGGGTAGGGGGCTGGTGGAACTCATTGAAGCAGGAAAGGTCCGATCAAAAGAAATGCGTACCCTATTGGAAGGGATTTTGCAACCCATGTTGGCACAGCAAATAGACTGCCTTGTGTTGGGCTGTACACATTATCCCTACTTGCTGCCCGTACTGAAGGAACTATTGCCCGAGGACATCACCATCATCGATTCGGGCGAGGCGGTGGCGCGGCAGACCAAGGCTGTCCTCGAAAAAAATGGACTTTTGCGTAAAAATGAAGGTACCGCGACATCTATTTTTTATTCCAACAAGGATGTTTCGGTCATGAAAACGCTGATTGATTGTCCCGATGCCCAAGTCTCCTATCTGGATTTCTGAACGTTGAAAAATTGGAGGAGAAAATAGATAATAGAATAGAGACAATCGGATATGGCCCAAGTGCCAAGCAGAAGTGTCAGAAGAGATATAAAACTTATCACTCTTAACCCATAACTCATCACTTAGATTTGTGGTGCAGTTCCCAGTTGGCCTATGCTTCTTTTCTCCGATACGTAAGATAAGTAAAGGCATATTTGTGCCTGTCATCCTTTGGATGGTGTTCCTCGTTCACCAGTTCCCATTGGCTTTCATCAATCTTTGGAAAAAAAGTGTCAGCCTCAAAAATACCGTGCACCCGGGTCAGTTCCATGTCCGTCGCAAACCGCATGGATTGTTTGTAAATCTCACCACCACCAATGATGAATGCCGTTTCCTCCTCATTGACCAATCCTATGGCTTTTTCCAAGGAATGTACCACCGTACAAGGGAATTTCGGGGTATAATTGGTGTCTCGGGTAATTACAATGTGCTCACGATTGGGAAGAGGCTTTGGGAAGCTTTCCAGCGTTTTTCGTCCCATAATGATCTTATGCCCCGTGGTCAGGGCCTTGAACCGCTTAAAATCGTCAGGAAGGTGCCACACCAAGTCGTTGTCTTTGCCCAAAGCACCGTTCTCCGCTGCAGCGGCAATGATGACCAATCGCTTCATTGATCTTTTTTTTTATTGATGCTGGAAAGGGGAAAATCGATTTCTATTTCCTTTTGTATCTCGGCAATACGCTTCTTTTGCAATGCCACCAATTTTTCCCGCTGGCTGCGCTCCCAGTCTTGGCCCATGAACCTGTGGGTCACGAACACATTCACAACATGGATGACGAAAAGGAATGCCCAGATGAGGATGGCCCACACGAACCAATCATAGGTTTCCCCATATTTCAGGACCTTGTTGATCAGCACCAAAAAAACGCTACCGATCACAAAGATCACAAAGTGGGAAAACAGCCGTTTCTTTTGTTTGATGCGCTTGTGGGCATTCTCCAAAAGTTCGTGCTGTTCCAGATCTATTTCAGGTTTCTTCTTTTTTCCGAATGACAACATGGAATGGCTATCTTTAACAACAAATATAAAGGAAATTGTATGGTCTAATTGTGCCAGTGGTCTATTCGGATGTCACATCGAGCGCAGTCGAGATGTTTTGTCCATCTTTCGACTGCGCTCAAGAGGACAAAATCAAATATTGATACAACTTATCATGACCACTGACACATTCATATATGATGTATAAAAGATTTGTACCCAAAACAGTAGCAATGCAGAACCTCAGAAAAAAATTCCCCGTACTCAAACAATGTATCTATGCGAATACCGCCTCGGCGGGCCTGTTGAGCGAAGATTTGATGGAATGGCGCCAAGGGCACGACCTCGACTTCCTGATCGGTGGGAGTAAAATGAAGAACAAGGGATTTGCTCACATGCCCGAGATCAAGAAAGTGGTCGGAACGTTTTTTCATTGCAGTCCCGAGAACGTGGCGCTCGTGCCCAACTTCAGCTTAGGGCTTAACCTTTTGCTGGAGGGCCTGCCCAAGGACAAAACAGTGCTGTTGCTCCAAAACGATTATCCGTCTGTGAACTGGCCTTTCGAGACCCGGAACTTTAAAAGGGAATATGTGGATATCGATGCGGACATGGAAGATAATATCCGCGAAAAGGTCAAATCGGGAAAGATTGATGTACTGGCCTTGAGCTTGGTGCAATGGGTAAATGGTGTCCGTATCGATCTTGATTTTATAAAGGAGCTGAAAAAGGATTTCCCTAATCTGATGATCATTGCCGATGGCACCCAATATTGTGGGGTTGAAGAGTTTGATTTTGAAGCTTCCGGCATTGACATTTTGGGGACCAGTGCCTACAAATGGCTCTTGGCGGGCTATGGCAACGGGTTTTTTCTGGTAAAGGACGGGGTGAAGGACCAATTTGACCTGAAGGGCATTGGCAATGGCTCTGTGAACAATGATCTTTCCCAGCGCAACAACATTTCGTTCTGCAAGTTCTTGGAACCCGGCCATTTGGATTCCCTCAACTTTGGCAGTTTGGAGTTTGCGCTCCACTTTTTGGAGGATATTGGTCTGGAAAACGTGCAGACCCAATTGCAAAAACTTTCTACAAAAGCGATGCAGACCTTTTCGGAACTGGAGCTGTTGGAGCCCCATATTACCCAAAGAAAACAGCACAGCACCATCTTCAACATCAAAGGGGATGAAAAGCTCTTCAACAGGCTGAATGAGGAGAACATCGTGGCCTCACCACGGGGCGGAGGCATACGGCTCAGCTTCCATTTTTACAATACGGAAGAAGAAATCGATGTGATTGGTACACTTCTAAAGCGCTGGATGTCAAAGCGATAATTGGTAAAAAAGCAGGAGTTAATTTGCCAAAAGTAACCTTATGGTTAGCCACATTTTATCAATTTGATAAATCGGTGCTAACTAATTGTAAGTAAGGAGTTTTATGTTTTGCTTTGTACTGGAATTAAATTATTTGGTACCATGGCGATTAAGAAACAATACCTAAAAAGCAAGCCTATCTGCAAGGTGACCTTCACCGTTCCCGCAGATGAGGCAGAGACTGTTGCCGTAGTCGGTGATTTCAACAATTGGAACCCAACTGCGAGCGAACTGAAGAAGTTGAAGAACGGGACCTTCAAAGGGACCTTCGAACTTCCGATGGAGAACAGCTACGAGTTCAGATATTTGATAGATGGCAATTTTGAAAACGATGCGGAGGCCGACCGATTCCAGTGGAACGACTATGCCGGCACCGAGAACGCCGTTTTGGAAGTGTAAAAAGATGTATGCCGCTATCAGGATTCCCCAAGACTGATGGCGGTCCTTTTTTTATTGCGAACTTCTTCTAGCCTACTGTTTTTTGGGCCATCAAATCTTGCCCATCAGCCCTTCTCCGGTCGTTCGGTCCACAAAACCCCTTTCAAGCCCGGATTTTGGGTCTAAATTTTCATGGACTTCCATGTTTTCACTCAATCCAAATTGGGATCGTAACCTCTCCACATCCAGCACCGTATCAAAATAGATCCAAGGCGCGGCTGCTTTGGACCAAGCCTGTCCAAAAGAGGTGATGGCAATCCGTTTTTCATCCGCCAGATAATAGGCCATTTCCCTAAGTGGGTCCGATTGTATTTCTTTGATCTTATGGTACAGTTCAAAGCGGTTCATAGGGTAGATTTGAGACGAGATAGGAAAGTTGTCGAATCCATTCCTTTAAGACCTATTCAGTCCAGTAATCCACCACAAGGACATCATCGATGTGCGGGCCAGCAATCTCCCCAAAAGCCTTATGGTCGGGGTGGGGGAGGTAGGCATTGCGGTCGGCCTCACTGTTGAATGTGAGGAAAAAGCAATGGGTAAAACCTTTGTTCAGGTTTTCTGGACTGTTGTTCAGTCCCCATTCATACCCTTTGATGAGCGGAATTTTTGAGGGCAGGGCATCAAAAGCCTGTTTTACCTGCTCAATATCATCGGCGGTGGAGGTCTCCTTAAATTTGAACAGCACCACATGACGCAACTGACGGGTGGTGGTTTCTTCGGTTTTTTTCACGGTCTCTTCCGGTTTTTCGGTGGTTTCTTTTTTGGGTTGCTCGCCACAACTGGCAAATAATAGGGTGACAAAAAGGGTGATGGAGATGGTTTTCATTTGTTTTGGAATCGATTTCTTATTGAATAAAATATACTTTTTTGATCTTACCGTTTTCAACGTGGTACATGGCGACCGCCTCTACGGTTTCCGTGCCAAATTGAACTCGCTCTTTATCGATCACCACATTGCCCTGAACAATTCGCTCCCTGAGTTCGCAATGCAAATCCGGGGTGTTCTCGAACATTTGGGCATACTGTTTTCTCATTGTTTCTTTTCCTTTATAGAGCAGTTGGTTGGGAAAGGCATATACTTCCACATCCTCGTCATAGGGTTCCAAAAAGGCTTCAATGTTTCTTAGGTTATAGGCGTTCAGTTGTCGTTGGGCCAAATCGGTCGGGGAATCTTGCAAAACGTCGTTGGGCTTGAAAGCTTCCCCTTGATTGAAGACCGTATGTATTTGGGTCACATTTCCGAGGTCCTCGACCGGGTTCGCATCCAAGAGCAAAAGATTTGCCTTTTTTCCTGTAGTTACCGTTCCAAACTCATTTTCCTTACCGAAGAGCTTTGCTCCGTTTATAGTGGAGGCCTGCATGATGTCCCAGTTGCTCATACCGCTCTGTTGCATGGCCTTCAATTCGGGAAGGTAGGACGAAGTATGCAGGGTACCAATATTTCCTGCATCCGTTCCGGTCACGATCAAAACGCCCGCATCGGACAGTTTTTTCAGGTTGACCCTGGAAATGGAATCGCTCTTTTTGAGTTTGGCAACGTTCTTCGGGTCGTTTGCATACTTCTTATAATTCTCGATAAGCGAGGTTTCGGGCAAATGTCTCAGGTCCAACAGCGTTCCCAATTGGTAAGGGTCGGCTTTTTGAAGGTCGTGGGTGTCAAAATCCAGTTTTTGGCCAAAGGTGTCCATGTACCCACTTGGCACGACCAGTGTTGGGCAGAGGGCCACGTTGTTTTTCTTTAGCAAAGCCACAAAATCGTTCGTTATGACCTCGTCATCCACGCTATGGACCAAAAAATCGGCACCGTTTTCCACGGCCAATTGGGCTGTGATCCGTTCTGTGGCATGAACGGCCACCTTCAACTGGTGCTTGTGGGCCTCCTCAATGATCGCTTTTACGATGGGCAGGTTTTTGCGCGCACTTTCTTCAACATTCAACCCGTCCGCCCCTGCGATGTACCATATTTTGATAAAGTCCGGTTGGTGGGGCAATTGTTGCCGGACGCCCTTGATGCCTTCTTCAATGGTCTTTGTCAAGGTAAACACCCCATCGTTTCCAAGGTTGGCCAAGGCTGCCGGCTCATAGGTGGTCAATAGGGGTCCCGTCATGAATATTTGGGGCGTAGCGGCTTTATCCTTGAAATCATTTCTTGCGTCGAGCAGGTTGAATGTAGAGCCCACATCCACCACCGTGGTAATCCCGTTTTGGAGGTATCGCTTCAATTTGGTCTCCATGTCGGATTTTGCAAGCGCAATTTCGTCGTTGTAGTCCATATATTTTCTCAGGTCGATGGCATCCGGGCGGGTGTACAGCCCCCCATTTTGGGAGAAATGGATATGGGCATCCACAAGGCCGGGAAAAAGGAACTTTCCCTTTCCGTCGATTACGGTCGCATTTTCTGGGATTTTGACGCTGCTGCTTTTTTTGATGCTGGAGATCAGTCCATCGGTGATGACCACGGTCTGGTCGGGTAGCAATCGTTGTTTTTCCACATCGGCCACGGTCACATGGGTGATGTAGGTCTGTGCGAACAGGGAAAACGAGCTGATCAGAAAGGCGCAGGCCAAAAGATGTTTTCGTGTCATAGGATGGAGGGTGGTGTTTTTTGAATACAATCACAGCTAACCGTCTCGTAGCGATGGGATTGTAAAAGGGAAGGTACTGATTTTTTGAGTAGGGTGGTGTCTTGGGGTAGAGATTCTGGAGTCTTGGGATTTGAACGAGCCAAGAGGCTCGCGTTAGTGTGGGGCTTCACTACCAATATTCAAAAATCCGGGATATTTTTCCGTTTTTGAACTCGAAAAGTGTCATTTGTGGTTCTCCCTCCTTGATTCCATTCTCTTTTTTTTCCACAAATATTCTTTGTACTACTACAGCGTTCAGCCCGATGATTTTATTGATGATCTTTATATTCGTGACTGTCCCGTCGTAACCCCCATTTTTTTGGTTCCTGACATATCCGTTGTACAGATCTTCTCTTGTGTAAGTCCCGCCATATTTTGGATGGACGTATTCAAAATCATCTGTAAAAAGCTCAAAGACATCATCAATATCCTCGATTGTTGAGTTTGCCTGAAATATGTTGAGGTTCAACTTGTAATAGTTCTCAATGACCGTATTTAATGAGTCTTTATGGGCTTCTGTGGCATCCTGTGCGGCAATGCGGTCACTGGCGAAGAGAATCAAAAAAATGGAAACTGAAATTTTTAAATGTGTTTTCATACCTGATTTTTTCTTATAAATTTCATAATTGCTGATGCTGGCCTGCCTTTGTTGGCAGACAGGTGTCATGCTAGCTCCATTAGGTTGTGCTGGGAAGGTACTGATTTTTTCCTAAGGTAGAGATTCTGGAGTCTTGGGATTTGCAAGAGATAAAAGGCTTGTGCTAGCGGAGGAAATTATTTTCCACTACAATTCAATTGATTTTAAGGTCATAATCTGTTATGACGCTTAACCCCATTCAGTTGATTACATTTGAATCATGATTAAAAGCGAGGGAATATTTTTGGACTTGTTTGAAGATGCCTACGCTTCTCCTGCGGAACTGGCCGATGTGTTGGACTTAGGCTTGGAAATGTTGTTTTATGTGGAACAAGGCGCCTTTTCCCAAAGGGAAATCCAAAATGTGGCAGCGGCCTTGCGGGGAATCAATAAGGTTTTGAAGGGGTGTACTAGGTAGGAGCCAAGAGGCCCGCGCTAGCTGAGGGCAAGAGTTGCTGTTGTTGTGTCTAGTTTCTAATTTTTCCAATTACTTTGCTACATTCCGTCTCAATCTTATCCACAGCATTCTGAATTTCTTTTTCGATTAAATCATTGTCTTTGTCTGTAATTTTAGCATATATAATTTTACTGTTATCCCTTAGAATTTTTAGATTAAATTCTTTTTCATTCCCATACTCCCCTAATTTTGTTCGGGCTATTTCATCGGCTGCAAAAAAGATTTGATTTATAGTCTGAGAAAACTTATTAAAATGTTCTTCATTTTCTTTTCCAAATAATGCTATAAATCTGTATTTAAGTGAACGTAGCTTTTGTAGAGCATCACTATTGTTTTTAAAACGCTCTCTTACAACATATGCTTGATTATAAACTCTTGTTTGTTCTGGGGTTTCATTTTTATCAATTTTTCTAGAGCTTCCCTCATCTTGAAATCCAATTGGACTCCTAATATATCTGATAGCTTGCTGCGACTCATACAAGTTTGCCAAAACCTCTTCAGCTAATTCATATTTTCTTTTCCATTTAGCTTCACGTCTCCAAGAGTTGATGCTATATATTGCTACAACGGAAGCAACAATAACTGATATGCTTTGTAAAGCATCAAAAAATAGATTCCAATCAATTATTGTACAATTCAAGTTTTAAATGTGTTTTTTAGTGTGGTGATACTTAAAATATATCTATATACCCCTTCCCAAATTAGCATAAAAGATACTCTTTTTCACATCAATCACACTGCCACAACCCCTTTGATATGTGGGTGTGGGTCGTAGTTCAAGAGCTCAAAATCATTAAAGGTAAAGGCAAAGATGTCCTTCACCTCGGGGTTCAGCTTCATGGTGGGCAAGGGGCGGGGATCGCGGCTCAATTGCAGTTCCACCTGCTCCATATGGTTGTTGTAGATATGCGCATCACCAAAAGTATGGATGAACTCCCCGGGCTGGTAACCGCATACTTGGGCCATCATCAAGGTAAGCAAAGCGTAGGAGGCAATGTTGAAGGGCACGCCCAAAAAGATGTCCGCACTGCGCTGGTACAATTGGCAGGAGAGCTTGCCATCGGCCACATAGAACTGGAAAAAGGCATGGCAGGGGGGAAGGGCGGCCTTTCCGTTGGCCACATTTTCCGCAAACGACACCGAAGTATCCGGCAATACGCTGGGGTTCCAAGCGGAGACCAGCATCCGTCGGCTGTTCGGATTGTGCTTCAAGGTCTCGATCACTTCCTTGATCTGGTCGATCTCCTCGCTGTTCCAGTTGCGCCATTGGTGGCCATAGACCGGTCCAAGGTCGCCGTTGTCATCGGCCCACTCGTTCCAAATCCGCACCCCGTTCTCCTGAAGGTACTGGATGTTCGTATCGCCTTTCAAAAACCACAACAGTTCGTGCACAATGGATTTCAGGTGCAGTTTTTTCGTGGTCACCATGGGAAACCCTTCGGAAAGGTCAAATCGCATCTGATAGCCAAAAACGCTCAAAGTTCCTGTGCCTGTGCGGTCCCCTTTCTGGTTGCCGTGTTCCAATACGTGTTTGAGGAGGTCGTGGTACTGTTTCATAATGGGTTAAAGGTAAATGGTTGTGGGTAACAGGACAATAGACAATGGGTCGACTTATGAAAATTTTATCAACGGAAAGAGATGGGTTTTCACCCCAAAATCATACCCGCAATGGTGGCGGATAGTAAGGAAGCCAAGGAACCGCCCAGAACGGCCTTCATCCCAAATTCGGAAAGGGTCTTGCGCTGGCCTGGGGCCAAGGAGCCTATCCCGCCGATCTGGATGCCGATGGAAGCGAAGTTGGCAAAGCCGCAGAGCATATAGGTGGCCATGATGACCGATTTGTTGTAGGTGAAGTGCATGCCACTGGCCATATTTTTGAGTTCCGCCAGTTGGATATATCCCACAAATTCACTGGCCGCCAGTTTGATGCCCAACAGTTGCCCCATGAGCATGACATCTTCGTTCGCCACCCCGATGAGCCACATGAGCGGTGCGAACACTGTGCCGAGTATGGCCTCGAGTGAAAAACTCTCGTAAGGGGAATTGGCCGCGATCCAATTGTTGAATGTGGTAAGGTCGCCGACCCACCCCAATATCCCATTGATCATGGCGATAAAGGCCACAAAGACCAAGAGCATGGCGCCCACGTTCAGGGCCAGTTTCAATCCTTCGGTGGTGCCATTGGCAATGGCGTCCAAGATGTTGGCACCGATTTTTTCCGAAGAGACCTTCACATCGGTATTGACGGCCTCGGTCTGCGGATATAATATTTTTGAGATCACAATGGCACCTGGAGCGGCCATCACAGATGCGGCCAAAAGGTGTTTGGCGAAGACCAATCGCAGTTCAGGATCGTCCCCACCCAAAAAGCCAATGTATGCGGCCAATACGGCACCTGCCACAGTGGCCATTCCCCCGACCATGACCAACAAAATCTCGGACTTGTTCATTTTTTCCAGATAGGCCTTGATCAGTAGTGGGGCCTCGGTCTGTCCCAAAAAGATATTCCCGGCCACGGAAAGGCTTTCAGCTCCGGAAATCCCCAAGGATTTGGAAAGCAACCAGGCCATTCCTTTTACTACTTTTTGGATAACGCCTAAATAAAAAAGGACGGAGGTGAGGGCGGAGAAAAAGACAATGGTAGGGAGCACCTGAAAGGCAAAAATGTAGCCAAAGGTGTCCATGTCCACTACGAGACCTTCAAAAAGGAACCGACTTCCGGCCCTGGTAAATTCAAGGATGCTGACGAAGACTTCTCCTATTTTTTCAAAGATATATTGTACAAAAGGCACTTTCAATACCCCGATGGCAATCAAAAGTTGGAGTGCCAAACCAATGCCAACCGTTTTCCAGTTGATGGCTTTTCTATTGGAACTGAACAGAAATGAGATCAGGATCAAGAACGCCATTCCCAGTGCACCACGCCAAAGGCTGTTGAGGGAAAATCCCTGGTTGGGGACAATGCCCGAAGTGTTTTGTGCTGAAATGTCGTCAACGATGGTGGTGCCTATGGCGACATTGAGGGAATCTGTGGGGATGGAATTTTGGCCGAAAGCGACCGAACAGAGGAGCAGGAATATCAGAAAACAGTTGGTCTTTTTCGCCATGTATGTTTATTTGCGCTTGGAAATTTCGTCCCGAAGTTTGGCTGCCTTTTCGTAGTCCTCATTGGCCACGGCCTTGTCCAGTTCTTTGTGGAGCTCTTCGAGGGACATTTCGCGGTACCCGTGCGAGGCGGCCCCGGATTCAATCTCCACGGCTTCCCCTTCTTGAAGGATCTCGTCTACTACGATGCTGTCGTCCTCATCTTTTTCCTCATCTTCCTTCGATGAGAATTTTAGGAAGATGCCGGCCTTGTCCAAAATGGTCTTGTAGGTGAAGATGGGAGCGTCAAAACGAAGGGCAAGGGCAATGGCGTCACTGGTCCTTGCATCGATGATCTCTTCCACATTATCGCGCTCACATATGATGCTGGAGTAGAAGACACCGTCCACCAATTTATGGATGATGACCTGCTTGATCACGATCTGGAACCTATCCGCAAAATTTTTGAACAGGTCATGGGTGAGTGGTCTGGGCGGTTTGATTTCCTTTTCCAAGGCAATGGCGATGGATTGTGCCTCGAATGCCCCTATCACAATGGGAAGTTTTCGATCTCCATCAACCTCATTTAAAATAAGGGCATAAGCGCCATTTTGTGTTTGACTGTATGATATTCCCTTTATTTTTAATCGAACTAAGCTCATAATCTCCTCCTAAAAACCCCAAAGGGCCGTTCAAATAAGCGGCAATGCCAGTTATCTGAACAGCCCCTTGCAATGGGCAAATTAACAAAATTTAAGCGTTTTGGGCTTTAAATTCCTTTAATTTTTCGATGAGCTTGGGCACTACCTCGAAGGCGTCACCGACAATGCCGTAATCGGCCGCCTTGAAGAAGGGGGCCTCAGGGTCGTTGTTGATCACCACTTTGGTCTTGGAGGCACTTACCCCGGCCAAATGTTGAATGGCCCCGGAGATGCCGATGGCGATGTAAAGATTGCTTGCCACGGGCTTCCCGGTTTGGCCCACGTGTTCGCCATGTGGACGCCATCCGAGATCGGAGACTGGTTTGGAACAGGCCGTTGCGGCACCGAGGACATCGGCGAGTTCTTCGATCATTCCCCAATTTTCAGGGCCTTTGAGGCCTCGCCCACCCGATACTACGATGTCGGCATCCGCAATGGTCGCTTTTCCGACCACTCTGTCCACTTCCACGGATTTCACTGCAAAATCGCCATCGCTCAAGGAAGGGCTGAAACTGTCCACGGCTGCGGAACCGCCATTTTCCACAACGCCAAAAGCATTACTGGATAGCCCGATGACCTTGATGTCCGCACTGATTTCCGTGTGGGCAAACCCCTTGTTGCTGAAAGCGGTCCTTTTGACCACAAAAGGGGAGGTGCTGTCCGGTGCGGCGACTACGTTGGGCACATAGCCCGCATTCAATTTGGTGGTGAGTATGGGTGCCAAGAACTTACTGTCGGCACTGGAACTCAATATGATGACTTTGGCACCTTCGGCCTGGGCAGCTTGTGCCAGTGCATCGGCATAGGCCTTTGCATTGAAGGTCTCCAATTTGTCGTTTGCTATTTTTAGGACCTTGGATACGCCATAATTGCCCAAGGAGGCATCGTCATTGGCGTTGAAGGTGACCGCTGTGACACTTGTGCCCAGGTCTTGGGCCACTTTGTGGGCGTAGGAAGCCACTTCAAATGCGTTTTTCTTGAATTTTCCCTTAAGGGATTCGGTATATACTAAAACTGACATATTTTCTAAAATTTCAATGTTCAAATCCCAAATTCCAAATGTTTGGTATTTTGGTGCTTTACGTTTTTGGTTTAGATCACTTTCGCTTCGTTGTGCAAAAGGTTGACCAATTCGCCCACATTGTCCGCATCGACCAACTTGACCGCACCTTTTGGTGCCGGTTTTTCAAATTTTTGGTCTTGGGTAGGTTGTGGCGCGTCCACGGGTTCCACTACATTCAGTGCTTTTTGACGGGCCATCATGATGCCACGCATGTTTGGGATGCGGAGGTCGCTTTCTTGGACAAGTCCTTTCTGTCCACCAATGACCAAGGGCAATGTGGTACTTATTTTTTCCTTTCCCCCATCGATTTCGCGCATGGCGGTGGCATTGTTGCCATCAATTTCCAGCCCGATACAGGTGTTTACGAAGTTCATGTCCAACAAGGTGGCCAACATTCCGGGCACCATGCCCCCGTTATAATCAATGGATTCCCTTCCTGCAATGACCAGGTCGTAACCGCCATTTTTGACCACTTCGGCCAACTGTTTGGCCACAAAAAAACCATCGGTGGGTTCGGCGTTCACACGGATGGCCTCATCGGCACCAATGGCCAACGCTTTTCGTATGGTCGGCTCCGTTTGTGCGCCTCCCACGGTGACCACATGGACAGCGGCACCCTGCTTCTCCTTGAACCACATGGCCCGTGTCAAACCAAACTCATCATTGGGATTGATAACAAATTGGACCCCGTTTGTGTCAAACTTGGTATCACCTTCCGTGAAGTTTATCTTGGACGTGGTATCCGGTACATTACTGATGCAAACTAGAATCTTCATATATGCTTAAGGTTTATGGTTTCAAATATAGTCATATAAATCTAAAATTTATTATGCATGCATAATAAATTTTGTTCTTTTTTTGGTTTCATGCAAAGCTTTGTTCTTTTAGTTTTTCCTATTTTTGCTTGCATTTTTAAGCATACCAACGAATCATATTAGTACGATATAATGAAGACAATTCAATTCAGGGAAGCCATAGCCGAGGCCATGAGCGAGGAAATGAGAAGGGACGACACCATTTATTTGATGGGCGAAGAAGTTGCCGAATATAACGGTGCATACAAGGCTTCCAAAGGAATGTTGGACGAGTTTGGCCCTGAGCGCGTGCTGGACACCCCCATTTCGGAGCTTGGTTTTGCCGGTATCGGTGTTGGTTCTGCCATGAACGGTAACAGACCTATCATTGAATTCATGACTTTCAACTTCTCATTGGTCGGCATTGACCAGATTATTAACAACGCTGCCAAGATCCGCCAAATGTCGGCTGGTCAGTTCAACTGTCCCATTGTGTTCAGGGGCCCAACGGCTTCTGCGGGACAATTGGCCGCTACACACTCCCAGGCTTTTGAAAGCTGGTTTGCCAACTGCCCCGGACTTAAGGTAGTGGTACCATCCAACCCAGCCGATGCCAAGGGCTTGCTGAAATCTGCCATTCGTGATGACGATCCCGTAATCTTTATGGAGTCCGAGCAGATGTACGGTGACAAAGGCGAGGTTCCCGAAGGGGAATACACCATTCCTTTGGGTGTGGCCGATATCAAAAGGGAAGGAACGGATGTGACCATTGTTTCCTTTGGAAAGATCATTAAGGAAGCCTACAAGGCCGCCGAGGAATTGGAAAAGGAAGGTATCAGCTGCGAGATCATCGATTTGCGTACCGTGCGTCCGATGGACATCAATACCATCATCACTTCCGTGAAGAAAACCAACAGGATGGTGATCTTGGAAGAAGCTTGGCCATTTGGTAACGTGGCAACTGAAATCATCTACCACGTTCAGGACAAGGCATTCGATTATATGGATGCACCTATCGTAAAAATAAACACAGCGGACACGCCAGCACCCTATTCTCCTGTACTTTTGGCTGAATGGTTGCCCAATCACGAGGATGTGATCAAGGCTGTTAAGAAAGTGTTATATAAGCTATAGTATCCTATTTGTAAGGTATATTAGCCCCGTCAACAGAGTTGTCGGGGCTTTTTTAGGGAACAATTTTTGATAGGAAACTACTTTTGAACCAAATTTGACCGAAATTAAAAACGGGAAAGCCTTTGGTGGTTCTCCCCAATTGTCCCATATATCTGAACATGAAAAGATATCTCCTTCTTTTTTTCTGCCTTAGTTTTTTAACCGCCTTTTCCCAGACCAAGATCGAGGGAATCGTCATGGATGAGTTCGGAACGCCCATTGCCTTTGCCAATATCATCTTTACCGGCTCGTCCGAAGGCACCATCACGAACGATAATGGCCGTTTCTATTTTGAATCGGACAATACCTACAAGACCATCAAGGTGTCTTTTATGGGGTATGAATCCAAGGAAATCCCGCTCACGCAAAAAGTGAACTATGGAATGGAAATTGTGCTGACGGAATCCGCCGAACAGTTGAAAGAAGTCGTGGTCTATACCGGAAAACAATCCAAAAAGAACAATCCGGCCATAGATATCCTTAGAAAAATATGGGAGAAAAAGCGAGTGAACGGGGTTCGGAAGTTCAAGCAATACCAGTATGACAAATACGAAAAGGTGGAGTTCGATCTCAATACGATAGACAGTGCGCTGATAAAAAGCAAACTCTTCAAGGGGTTGGAGTTCATGTTCGAGGACTTGGACACGTCCCGGATCACGGGGAAAACCTACCTCCCTATCTTTTTGAACGAGACTTTCTCCAAAGTCTATGGCGACAACACACTTGAAAAGGAAAAAGAGGATGTTCTGGGCAACAAGAGTTCTGGGTTCAGCGGCAACCAAGCCATCACGGCCTTTGTGGAGGACCTGTATTCGGATTATGACATTTATGACAACTATTTGAAATTTTTCGATAAGAGTTTCACCAGTCCCCTCTCCAAAACAGGGATTGACACTTATAATTATGTGCTTTCGGACAGTACTTTTATCGACAATAAATGGTGCTACAACATCATCTATTACCCCAGACGGAAGAACGAACTCACCTTCAAAGGCGATTTTTGGGTGAACGACACCACCTTCGCCATCAAGAAGATCAACATGCAGGTCACGAAAAGTGCCAACATCAACTGGGTGAAGGAAATCTATATTGAACAAGAGTTCAACGTGGTGAGCGATTCGGTCTTTTTGCTCAAGCGGGACTACATGCTGAGCGATTTCAGTTTTTCCAAAAAGGAAACATCAAAAGGGGTATATGGCAAGCGAACCACGGTTTATGACAATTATAATTTCAACACCAACCGCCCTGAGGAATTTTACAAGGCGGTCTCCGATCCTTATGATCCAAGGGTGTTCTCTCAAGATAGTGTGTTTTGGGAAAATGCCCGTTTGGAAAACCTGAACGATGATGAGTCCGGAATCTTCAAGTTGCTGGACACCCTAAAGACCGTGCCCAAGTTCAGGACCTATTACGATATTGTCAGTATCTTGGGTTCGGGTTATGTTGAAATTGACAAATGGAACATCGACATAGGGGACATCTACAGCACTTTTGGCTATAACGATGCCGAAGGAATCCGTTTGCGGGGCGGTGCACGGACCTATTTTGGCCAAAATGACACCTGGCGTCTGGAAGGCTACATGGCCTACGGGTTTGACGATAAAAAGTTCAAACACGGCTTTTCGGGCAAGTTTCTGCTGGACCGAAAGAGCAGGCTCATGATTTCCGGCGGTAACCGAAGGGACATAGAGCAGTTGGGCCTCAGTCTCACCAGTACCAATGATGTGTTGGGCAGGAGCATTGCATCATCTTCGTTGGTCACGGTCGGTTCCAACAATAGGCTCACCAACATCAACCTGTCCACCTTCAATGTGGAGATGGAGCCTGTGAAAAATTTTCGGATCAGTGTGGGCAGCTCGTTCCGTACCCTGAGTTCCGCATTGCCCGAAGCCTTCAATCTGGATTATGTGGACCCCAGTTCCCCCACGGGCATATCTTCCGAAGTGAAACAGCTAGATCTGACCACCACGCTGATCTACACACCGGGCAAACGGACCATAGGGTATGGGGTGGAAAGGGCCAATATCAACGACAATTACAGCACCTTGGTACTCAACTATACCAAAGGTATAAGCGGTTTTCTGGAAAGTGATTTCGATTACGAACGATTGCAGTTTTCGTACAGGCAGCCCTGGCAGATAGGGGGATTGGGCCGATTGACGAGCAGTGTGGAACTGGGCAAGACCTTTGGTGAGGTGCCTTTGAGTCTATTGAGCGTCATTCCCGGTAACCAGACCCTTTTCTCGCTGTACAACGTGTTTCCCAACCTCGATTTTTATGAGTTTGTGACCGATACGTATGCGACCGTGCACTTGGAACACAATTTTAATGGACGCCTATTTTCGAGGGTTCCCATGTTGCGCAAGCTCAACCTTCGGGAAATTGTGGGGCTCAGGGGAGCTTGGGGACAATTGTCCGATGAGAACATTGCGCTGAGCGCGCCTGCCAATATTCCGTTGATGGCCCCGGAAGATCAGATCTATTGGGAATACTCCGTCGGGGTGGGAAACATTTTCAAGATATTGCGAATCGACTTTAATTTCAGGGGCAATTATTTGGACAATCCCGATGCACGCCGCTTCGGAATCACGGGAACTTTCGGATTTAACTTTTAATTGATGCGAATACAGCAATTTATTTGCCCTATTCCAGCCATACTGGTTATTTTTGCACCAAATTAAAACTTCAAGAATGTCCAAAAAGCAAACCGTCACCTTTGACGTACTCATCGAAATTCCAAAAGGTAGCAGAAACAAATACGAATACGACTTTACGTTACATAAAATACGGTTCGACCGTACCCTTTTTTCTTCCATGATGTATCCTGGCGATTATGGTTTTGTGCCGGAGACCTTGGCCTTGGACCAAGATCCCTTGGATGTACTCGTATTGGGAACGGAACCTACCTATCCGATGGTAGTGATGGAGGTGAAGCCTGTTGGAGTCTTTCACATGACCGATGAAAAAGGACCCGATGAAAAATTGATCTGTGTGCCCGTTTCCGATCCCATCTGGAGCAAGAGGGACGACATCAGTGAACTGAACCCACACAGGTTGAAGGAAATAGAGCATTTTTTCCAAGTGTACAAGGACCTTGAAAAAAAGAAAGTGGACACCGGAGGTTGGGGTGGTGTGGAAGAGGCCATCCAGATTTACCACGAATGTGTGAAACGCTATGATGATAGTGAGCACAAAAAGAAACGCACCTATACCATATAGGTAATAATAGCCATAAAAAAATACGCCATTTATAAACAATGGCGTATTTTTTTTATTACTTCGTATTTTACTACTTTAGCAGCCGTTAAAAATTTCTTAAACAACTCAAATTATGGATTTGATCGTAAAATTTCTGCCCGTTTTTGGTATCCTGGGCCTATTGTACGTTTTCATTAAGAACGTATGGATTTCCAAACAAGAGGTCGGTAACGAAAAAATGGCACGGATTGCCAAAAACATTGCGGATGGGGCAATGTCGTTCTTAAAGGCAGAATATAAAATACTCAGCATTTTCGTTTTGGCCGTTGCTGTCCTGTTGTTCTTCAAAGGGAGCAATGAGGTTGGTTCCAATGGTATGGTGGCCGTTTCCTTTATTGCAGGAGCCATCTGTTCCGCCTTGGCAGGGTTCATTGGGATGAGAGTGGCCACAAAGGCCAATGTCAGGACCACAAATGCAGCAAGGACCTCTTTGGGCAAGGCCTTGGAAGTCGCCTTTGCCGGAGGGGCCGTTATGGGCCTTGGAGTTGTAGGTCTTGGTGTTCTGGGATTGAGTACCTTGTTCTGGATGTATCAGGAAATATGGCCAGGCGCAGATAACTTGTCGATGGTCTTGAACGTACTTACAGGATTTTCCATGGGAGCATCCTCGATAGCCTTGTTTGCCCGTGTTGGAGGCGGTATTTATACCAAAGCTGCCGATGTAGGGGCGGATCTCGTCGGAAAAGTGGAAGCAGGAATACCCGAAGACCATCCTTTGAACCCTGCTACCATTGCGGATAATGTAGGTGATAACGTAGGTGATGTTGCCGGGATGGGAGCGGATTTGTTCGAATCGTATGTAGGATCTATCATTGGTACCATGGTGTTGGGAGCGTTTATCATTACTCCAGATTTTGAAGGACTGGGTGCGGTTTACCTTCCATTGGTATTGGCCGCCGTGGGTATAGTGATGTCGATCATTGGAACCTTCTTTGTGAAAGTAAAAGATGGGGGAAATCCTCAGACAGCGTTGAACATTGGTGAGTTTGGTTCGGCCATTTTGATGGTGATAGCCTCCTATTTTATAATAAATGCCATGATTCCTGAATCTGTTGAAGGTTTACCATACGGGGCCATGGGAATTTTTTGGGCCACCATAGCAGGACTTATCGCCGGTTTGGGTGTTGGCAAGATAACAGAATATTATACAGGTACCGGAACCAAGCCAGTGAGCTCGATCGTGCGCCAATCTGAAACGGGTGCCGCAACAAATATCATTGCAGGCCTTGGGGTAGGTATGATGTCGACGATGGTTCCAATTATATTGATAGCGATCGCCATTTTGGTTTCACACCACTTTGCCGGACTGTACGGAATTGCAATCGCCGCCGTGGGAATGTTGGCAAATACAGGTATCCAATTGGCCGTTGATGCCTACGGACCGATATCCGATAATGCCGGGGGAATCGCTGAAATGGCAGAACTGCCACATGAAGTCCGTGAACGGACCGATAAATTGGATGCTGTTGGGAACACCACGGCTGCTATTGGTAAAGGTTTCGCCATTGCTTCGGCCGCTTTGACCGCTTTGGCACTGTTTGCCGCATTTATGCAGGTTGCGAATGTTACATCCATCGATGTTTCAAAACCTAAGGTGATGGCCGGGCTTTTGATCGGGGGAATGCTACCCTTCGTATTTTCTGCCCTTTCCATGAAGGCAGTAGGGCGAGCTGCGATGGCCATGATTGAAGAAGTCCGTCGTCAGTTTAAGGATATCCCACAGCTCAACGCTGCTTTGGCCGTAATGCGGAAGTATGATTCTGATATGTCCAAAGCGACTACCGAGGACAGAGCTATTTTTGATGCGGCGGATGGACATGCCGATTATCAGAAATGTGTAGCCATTTCTACAAAAGCCTCTATCAAAGAAATGGTGTTGCCCGGATTATTGGCGATTGCCGTACCCGTGGCCGTTGGTTTTATAGGACGGGCCGAAATGCTTGGGGGCCTCTTGGCCGGTGTGACCACTTGTGGGGTATTGATGGCCATTTTCCAATCCAATGCTGGTGGAGCTTGGGACAACGCAAAGAAAATGATTGAAGCAGACGGACGAAAAGGAACTGATGCCCACAAGGCAGCCGTAGTCGGCGATACTGTTGGAGATCCGTTCAAGGACACCTCAGGACCATCATTGAACATCTTGTTGAAATTGATGTCCGTTGTGGCACTTGTGATAGCCCCAAGTTTGGTGAGCCTATCCCCTGCAGATGGTGTCAGCATGACCAAGGAAGATGGAACTACCATTACGATTACTGAGGATGGTATGAAAGAATCCAGAACCATCGAAAAGCAGATCCGTATTGAAATGAGCAATACCGCTGAAGGCGCCTACAAAGCTGTTGTTACCTCAAGCACTGAGGTCGATGGTGAGTTGGTGGAAGAGACCAAAGAATTTGTCGGCGAAACCAAGGAAGAAGTGGAAAAATTGGTGGAAGCCTATAAAAATAATGCTAAGGCAAAGAATTAGCGCTTGCTTTACCCTAAAGCTGAAAAAACCACGCCTTGGCGTGGTTTTTTTATGGGATCAATCCAATGCCTGTCATCCTGCGCGCAGTCGAAAGAGTGACGGAAGAAATAGTCAAGATGCAGAGTTAATTCAATTTAAAAGTTATGGGAATGGAATAGGGAACCTTCACGGCAGTGCCCCGCTGCTTGCCCGGTGCCATTTTGGGCAATTTGGAAATGATCCGGGCCGCTTCTGCCTCCAAACTCTTGTCCGGTCCGCGCATTTGTACGTTTCCGATGCTGCCGTCCTTTTGGATCACAAAAATGACGTTCACCCGACCCTCTATCCCCATTTCTTGGGCCAATTCCGGATAGCGGAAGTTTTTCCGGATATGGTTCTGCATCATTTCCTGAAAGCACTCCCTTTTTTCTTTTTCGGTCTTTTCGTTTTCACAGCCTGGGAACACAGGGGCATTTTCGATGAGGACAAAGGGTATTTGGTCAGGGATGTCCTCCTTGGCTACTTCAATGTCTTCAATTTTGGCAATTTCTTCATTTTGATCGGTTTCTGAAGATTCTATGACGGTTTCTTCAATTTCCGCGTCATTATCTTCAATTTTAATTTCAGGAGGAGATTGGATCTTGGGTTTTGGAAGTTCAATTTTTTGGATGGTAATGGGGACTTCTTCATCGGGCAAGATGCTAGGGTCGATTAGGCCCACTTCCCAATCACTGCTTATGTCGTAGGTCTTCCACTCCAAGGCCAAAAAGGCCATAAGCAGCATCATTGTCATTCCCACAAAAAAATAGAGCAGGCTGTTTCGGTTGGGGTCCAGTTTTCGGTTCTTTTTCGGTTCCATGATTTTCAAGTTTTTGGCCCAAAGGGCGTAGTTAACAGTTGGTCTAAACTACTTTGAAAATCAACTTATTAAAAAGGGAAATGAGGGAACGAGTGGTTTGGGTGAGGGAATGGACAAACTTTTTTTAATTTGACTCTGGACTTAGCTGTTGGAGTCGAACAACCCATGGATCTCCGCATCGATTCGGTTGATGACTTTGCCCAAATCTTCAGGATCGGATACAAAATCCAAGTCGTCCACATCAAAAATGAGCAATTTGCCTTTGGCATACGTATTGGCCCAGGCCTCGTAGCGCTCGTTCAGACGGCTGAGGTAATCAATGGAAATGGAGTTTTCATAGTCCCGCCCCCGTTTATGGATCTGGTTCACCAAATTGGGTATGGAACTGCGGAGGTAGATCAATAGGTCCGGAGGCTCCACCAAACTTTCCATCAGCTCAAAAAGACTCCTGTAATTCTCAAAATCACGGTTGGTCATCAGGCCCATGGCGTGGAGGTTGGGCGCAAAAATATGGGCATCCTCATAAATGGTACGGTCCTGGATCACATCCTTCCCACTTTCCCTGATCTTCAATATCTGCCGATAGCGGCTGTTCAGGAAGTAAATCTGTAGGTTGAAGCTCCAACGTTCCATCTGGGTATAGAAATCATCCAGATAAGGATTGTCCACTACGTCCTCAAAATGGGCATCCCACTTGTAGTGTTTTGCAAGCAAGTTGGTCAGGGTGGTCTTTCCGGCGCCAATGTTTCCTGCTACAGCAATGTGCATAAGATGTTAGTGTTTATGATGTTGGTGTTCGAGGACTAGGGAAATCTAATCGGCGCAATATACAAAGTATATCCGCTTGAAGAAAAAAAACTGGACGAAATGGAAAAGCGGGCAAACCTCAGGGAACAAAGTTTTGAAATATCATTCAAATACGTACTTTTGCCCATCAGAACGAGGAAAGATTTGACTGATTGCAACCTCCGTGGCCAAAATGGTTTGGCACAAGAAAAATGCTAAAGCAGTTCGTGTTGGGCAGTGCCCGACACCACTCTTCAAGGGTTGCGAACTTCTTTGCTGGGCATCTGTCAGAACACTTCCATTAAATAAGAACAATGCCATATTTGTTTACATCAGAATCTGTTAGTGAAGGACATCCGGATAAGATCGCGGATCAGATCAGTGATGCCCTATTGGATAATTTTTTGGCCTTTGACCCTGAGAGCAAAGTGGCTTGCGAGACCTTGGTGACCACGGGTCAGGTGGTCTTGGCCGGAGAGGTGAAGAGCCATACCTATGTGGATTTGCAGAGCATTGCCAGGGAGGTCATCAACAATATTGGCTATACGAAGGGCGAATACAAGTTCAGTGGCGATTCCTGTGGTGTGATCTCTTTGATCCACGAACAGTCGCAGGACATCAACCAAGGAGTGGATCGTGGCAGCAAAGAGGAGCAAGGTGCGGGAGACCAAGGGATGATGTTCGGTTATGCCACCAAGGAAACCAACAATTACATGCCTTTGGCATTGGATATTTCACATAAGATTTTGCAGGTGCTTGCCGACTTGCGTAGGGAAGGAAAACGGATCAGTTATTTGCGTCCCGACGCCAAGTCCCAAGTAACCATTGAATATTCCGATGACAACGTGCCACAGCGTATCGATACCATAGTGGTCTCTACCCAGCATGATGAGTTTGCTGCGGATGAGGTGATGTTGGCACAGATTAAGGAAGATATCATCAACATTCTTATCCCCGAGGTGAAAAGGTTATTGCCGGAGGATATCCAAAAACTCTTCAATGACAAGATCAAATACCACATCAACCCAACTGGAAAATTTGTGATCGGGGGACCACATGGTGATACCGGATTGACCGGTAGAAAGATCATTGTGGATACCTACGGCGGCAAGGGAGCCCACGGTGGAGGTGCTTTTAGTGGCAAAGACCCGAGCAAGGTGGACCGAAGTGCCGCATATGCCGCGCGCCACATGGCAAAGAATTTGGTCGCTGCCGGGGTGGCCGACGAAATTTTGGTACAGGTCAGTTATGCCATCGGGGTGGTGGAACCTACCTCCATTTTTGTGGAAACCTATGGTTCATCCAACGTAAAACTAAGTGATGGTGAGATAGCCAAGAAAGCCGCGGAGCTTTTCGATATGAGGCCTTTTGCCATTGAGGAACGCCTAAAACTCCGTAACCCCATCTATCTGGAAACCGCTGCGTACGGACATTTGGGCAAAGAACCCCAAACCTTGACCAAGGTATTCGAGTCTCCCTACAACGGAAGGATTGAAAAGGAAGTGGAACTCTTCACCTGGGAAAAACTGGACATGGTGGACAAGGTGAAAGCAGCTTTTGGTTTATAACCCAATATTCATTCACATAAAAATGGAAAGGAGTCCTTTTGGAAGGGCTCCTTTTTTATTGGCACACTTTGGGGAACTTTAGTAGATTTAGGGATTCAAAATTGAAAAGCATGAAAAGTTCGGTTAGAATCCTGTTTCTGAGTATCTGTTTCCTATTCGTGGCGGTCAGCTGCAAAAAAACGACGGTCAAGACCGAAGAAAAACCGGTCGATACCTATGTGGCCGACCATTACACAAAGAAAGAGGTGGACATTGAAATGCGGGACGGGATAAAACTGCACACCACCATATATTCCCCAAAGGATACTTCCAAAAAGTATCCTATCATCATGCAGCGGACTCCATACAGTTCACAGCCCTATGGGGAAGGAAATTTCAGGACCAAAATCGGACCCAATGAGCATTTGATGAAAGAAGGTAACATCATCGTCTATCAAGATGTCCGTGGGCGTTGGCTCAGCGAAGGGCATTATGAAAACATGAGGGCTTATATTCCCAACAAGACCTCCAATGACCAAGTTGACGAAAGCTCCGATACCTACGACACCATTGAATGGTTGGTCAACAATGTGGAGAACAACAATGGTAATGTCGGTGTATGGGGTATTTCGTATCCCGGGTATTACGCCACCTATGCCACCGTGGATGCGCATCCCGCACTGAAGGCAGCATCGCCCCAAGCCTGTATCGGCGATTTCTTTTTTGATGATTTCCACCATAATGGGGCCTATCTGCTGAGCTATTTCAGGGCTACTTCCCTGTTCGGGACGCCCAGACCCAATGGCGACCAGCCCATTGATACCGCTTGGTACACCCTGCCCGAACTTCCCACGGAAGATCAATACCAGTTCTTCTTGGATGCAGGGCCATTGAAGAACTTGGACTACTTTTTTGAATATGAAACAGCGGACACCCCCACCATGCGTCCCGAAGGTGTCACTGATGATTATTTCTGGAACGAACTCAAGGAACATCCCAATTATGACGAAATGTGGCAGTCCAAAGGCCTCATCCAACACCTCAAAAATGTGAAGAGCAGTGTGGCCACCATGATTGTGGGCGGTTGGTTCGATGCCGAAGACCTGTATGGGCCCTTGGAGACCTACAAGAACATTGAAAAATACAATGAGGGCAACTACAATACCATGGTCTTTGGTCCATGGGACCACGGTGGCTGGGCCCGAAGCGTGGACAGGAACGTGGTGGGAAATTATTATTTTGGCGATTCCATTTCATTGTTTTTCCAGAAAGACATTGAAACCAAATTCTTCAATCACTTTTTGAAAGGAGACGGAAGTCCCAATTCAGGATTGCCCGAAGCCTATGTGTTCGATACGGGCAAAAAAGAATGGAAGACCTATGATACTTGGCCGCCCGAAAATGCTTCGAAGCGGACCATGTACCTTTCCGAGGACCAAGAGCTGACCCAGGCACAAAATGGAACAACGGGCATACAGTTCATCAGTGACATCAAAAAACCGGTGCCCTATTCCGAGGATATCAAGACGGTCTTCACCCCAAGGAAATACATGACAGACGACCAGCGCTTTGCGGCCAGACGTTCCGATGTACTCGTTTTTGAAACCGATGTCCTGAAAGATGATCTCACCTTGGCGGGGGATATCCTGGCCCATTTGAAAGTGGCCACAACAGGTACCGCTGCTGATTGGATTGTAAAGATCATCGATGTGCACCCAGCGGATGCCGAGACCAATGAAGAAATGCAGAACCATCTCAAGATGAGCAATTACCATTTGATGGTGCGGAGCGAGGTGATGCGAGGTCGGTTCCGAAACAGTTTTTCCGAACCCGAACCTTTTACGCCCAACCAAAAAACGGATGTGGACATCAAGTTGCAGGATGTGTTCCATACCTTCAAAAAGGGCCACAAATTACAGGTGCAGGTACAAAGTACCTGGTTCCCGCTCATCGATTTGAACCCGCAGACCTATGTGGAGAATATCTTCAAGGCCGATGAATCGGACTTCAAGACACAGACCCACACCGTTTTCACGGATTCGAACATTGAGTTCACGGTGTTGAAATAGAAGTCGAGTTACGTTTTGGTGAATTTTTCCCGAAAGATTAGGAAATTCCATCTTTCCATCAGTATATTTGCCCAACGAAGTTCAAACACGTATTGATTAGTTATCAAGAAAGGTGGAGGGAATAGACCCTTTGAAGCCTTAGCAACCCTTGGCTCACAATGTCAAGAAGGTGCTACATTCTATCCCTTTGGGAATAGATAACGCCACAGGTAGTTTCCACCCTTCTTTCTTTATAACCCTATTAACTTATTAATATATTGACCTGTTTTTGGGTCATAGTTGTATTATGGATGTAAGGCATTTGGCCATAGAGAAATTTCAGACGATAAGCGGATCTGTACAAGATCTGCAACTATCCTATCAATTGTTCGGACAACCTTTGCACTCGGCCCCGGTGGTGATGGTGAACCATGCCCTCACGGGAAATTCCGATGTTGCCGGGGAGAATGGCTGGTGGTCCGATCTGATCGGGGAAGGGAAGTGCATCAATACCGAAAAATACACCATTTTGGCCTTCAACATTCCGGGCAATGGTTATGATGGTTTCGTCATCGAGAACTATAAGGATTTTGTGGCGGGCGATATTGCCCGACTGTTTCTTTTGGGACTGGAACAACTGAAGATCGAAAAACTGTACGCCATCATAGGAGGTTCTTTGGGCGGAGGTATCGCTTGGGAGATGGCCGCATTCAACCCTAACATTACAGAACATTTGGTTCCTGTGGCATCTGACTGGAAATCAACGGATTGGTTAATAGCCAATTGCCAGATACAAGAGCAGTTCCTCGTGAATTCCAAACAGCCGGTACACGATGCCCGTATGCATGCCATGCTCTGCTACCGTACGCCCGAATCCTTCAAGGAGCGGTTCAAACGGAGCACGAACGAAGAGCTTCAGGTTTTCAATGTGGAGAGCTGGTTGATGCACCACGGGAAAAAGTTGCAGGAACGTTTCCAGTTGTCCGCCTACAAGTTGATGAACCAATTGCTGAAGACCATCGACATCACCCGTAGTGGGGATGATGCCTTCAAGGCATTGCAGGAAAGCGACATGAAGATCCATATCATTGGGGTCAATTCCGATCTGTTCTTCACCGCAGAGGAAAACCGGGAGACTTTTAAACGATTGGCACAGGCCAATACCAACGTCACCTATGGTGAAGTGCAGTCGCTCCACGGCCATGATGCCTTTTTGATGGAATTTGAACAATTGGAAAAGCTGTTGGAGACCGTTTTTCAGAAAAATGGAAAGACAGAGCGCATCAAGGTGTTGAAGTTCGGTGGGAAGTCCTTGGCCAACGGCGAAGGTATCGAAAGAGTGCTGAAGGTCATTGCCAAAAGGGCGGAGAGCAAAGAGCACTTTGCCGTGGTGGTGTCAGCGCGTGGCAAGGCCACCGATGAGTTGGAGGCGTTGTTGGACAAAGCGGCAAAGGGGAAGGATTTCCAACAGGATCTTGACCATTTTGCGGCCTATCAAAAAAATAATTTTGCAGGGGTCGATATAGAGGAAGAACTAAAGACCATCCAAAAAATACTCAATGGGGTTTCCCTGACCGGGGATTATAGCCTCAAGACCAAGGATGAGGTGTTGTCCTACGGCGAGCTGATCTCCGCCAAGGTAGTGACCACCTTGCTGAATGCCCAAGGGCTGAATGCACAACTGTTGGACTCCCGAAAATTGATCAAGACCGACGACACCTTTAGCAATGCCGAGGTGGACCAACGGACCTCCAAGGAAAATGTACTGCGCTATTTCCATAAATTGGATGCGGATACCATAGCCGTGGTCACAGGATTTATTGGGTCGAACGGCGAAGGGTCCACGACCACTTTGGGTAGAAATGGCAGCAATTATTCCGCGGCACTGCTGGCCAATTTTTTGGATGCCGGGGAATTGGTCAACTACACCCATGTGGATGGCATCTTTACGGCAAATCCCGATTTGGTGAAGGATGCCCGATTGATCGATGTGATTTCCTATGAGGAAGCCAACGAACTGGCCAATTTTGGGGCCAATATCCTGCATGCGAAGACCATCATACCTCTTATTGAAAAAAACATCCCACTTCGGATCTGCAATACCTTCAATGATGAAAATGAAGGGACGCTCATTGGACCGAAGACGGGGAACGGAGGCATCAAATCCCTATCCGTGCTGGATCATATGGCCCTCATCAACCTAGAGGGTAGGGGGCTGTTGGGCAAAGTGGGTGTGGATATGCGTATTTTCCGTGCCTTGGGCCAAAATGGCATCAGCGTGGGCATCATTTCGCAAGGATCGTCCGAAAGGGGCATTGGCCTTGTGGTGGATGCATCCAAAGCGGACAAGGCCAAAAAAGTGCTGGACCTGGAATTTGAGACCGATTATTCATCCCAGGACATCAACCAAATTTCCGTGGTCAAAGATGTTTCTGTCATTTCCATTGTGGGGATGGATTTGAGCAGTTTCCATAGACCTTTCAATGCCTTGGCCAAAAACCAAGTGATTCCCCTGTTGTTCAATAACACGGTGACGGGAAAGAACGTGAGTTTGGTCGTGAAAAAGTCGGACCTTCACAAGGCGGTCAATGTGGTGCACGGACAGATTTTTGGCATCGCAAAGCGAATCAACCTGGCGATTTTTGGTCATGGCAATGTTGGGGGCACCTTGATCGATCAGATATTGGATTCTGAAAAGAGCATAGAGTCCAGAAAAGGAATAGGCCTTCGCGTGTTTGCCGTGGCCAATTCCAAAAAAGTGTTGTTGGATGCTTCAGGAATTGGTCCTGATTGGAAAAAGCGATTGGAGAAGGAAGGAAGGCCCTACCAAGTGGAGGATATTGTTTCCTTTGCCAAACAGCACCATTTGGAAAACCTCATTGCTGTGGACAATACGGCCAGCAGTGCTTTTGTGGAGCACTATGAACCATTGATCAAGAAAGGTTTTGACCTGGTCTCCTCCAACAAGATTGCCAATACGCTGAGTTTTGAGAAATACAAGTCCATCCGAAAATCCTTGGACCAAAACCAGAAGCAATATTTGTATGAGACCAATGTAGGTGCAGGACTCCCATTGATAGACACCATTAGGCTGTTGCACCTTTCGGGGGAGAACATTACCCGGATCAAAGGCGTGTTCTCTGGGTCGTTGAGCTATATTTTCAACACTTTTTCGGAAAAGGAGGCCTCGTTTTCATCCATCGTGAAGGAGGCTATGAAAAGTGGGTACACGGAACCTGATCCAAGGGAAGACCTTTCGGGGAACGATGTGGGCAGAAAGCTTTTGATCTTGGCCCGGGAGTTGGATCTTCAAAATGAGTTTTCCGATATTGAAGTACAGAACCTGATTCCAAAGGAATTGCAGACCTTGGATTTTGATGGGTTCGTTGATCGGATCGGCGAGATGGACAAGGTGTTCGAGGAAATAAAAAACAAGCAGGAAGCAGGCCATGTCCTCAGATATGTGGGGGATTTGCATGGCGACCTTCAACAGGACAAGGGGATTTTGGAGGTGAAATTGGTTTCCGTGCCCAAGCAAAGTGCGTTGGGACAGGTGAAGGGTTCCGATTCCATTATTGAGATCTATACGGAGTCCTATGGCGAAAACCCATTGGTGATCCAAGGAGCCGGAGCAGGTGCTGCGGTAACGGCCAGAGGTGTTTTTGGTGATATATTGAGAATAGCTGAGAAAATTTAAAATTAAATTGTCCCCTTGAGGGGACTTAAGGGGTGTATCATGAGAAAGAGTAACAAAAAATTCGAAACAGAAGCAATACGGACACAAATGGAGCGTAGCCAGAATTTGGAACACTCCAGTCCTATTTACATGACCTCCAGTTTTGTGTTCGAGGATGCGGAGGACATGCGTGCTTCCTTTGCCGAGGAGAAGGACAGGAACATCTATTCCAGATATTCCAACCCCAATTCCTCGGAGTTTATAGACAAGGTGTGCAAAATGGAAGGTGCGGAGAACGGTTTTGCCTTTGCTTCTGGCATGGCTGCAGTGTACTCCACCTTGGCCGCTTTGTTGAATGCAGGTGACCATGTGGTCTCGTCGAAGAGTATTTTTGGTTCCACACACACGCTCTTCACCCAGTTTTTTCCCAAATGGAACATCACCACCAGTTATTTTGATGCCACCGATCTGTCGTCCATTGAAGGATTGATCCAACCGAATACAAAGATCCTATATGCAGAATCGCCCACCAACCCGGGAGTGGATGTGTTGGATTTGGAAGTGTTGGGTCAAATTGCCAAAAAACATGGACTTATTTTTATTATCGACAATTGTTTTGCCACACCTTATTTGCAACAGCCCATAAAGTTCGGTGCCGATTTGGTCATCCATTCTGGGACCAAGTTGATGGACGGTCAGGGCAGGGTCTTGGCAGGAATCACTGTAGGAAACAATGAGTTGATGGACAAAGTGTATCGTTTTTCACGTATCACAGGTCCGGCACTTTCGCCATTCAATGCATGGATACTCTCCAGAAGTTTGGAAACCCTGGCCATTAGGGTAGATAGGCATTGCGAAAATGCCTTGAAATTGGCCACTTTTTTGGAAAGCCATCCGAAGATTGATTGGGTGAAATATCCTTTTCTGAAGTCGCATCCCCAACATGAAATAGCCAAAAAACAGATGAAAGCCGGTGGTTGTGTAGTGGCTTTTGAAGTAAAAGGAGGACTTGAAGCGGGCAGAAAATTCTTTGATAGCATTGAATTGCTCTCCCTTTCTGCCAATTTGGGCGATTCACGGAGCATCGTCACCCATCCAGCATCCACTACGCACAGCAAACTTTCCAAAGAAGATAGGGAATCGGTCGGGATTTCAGATGGCATGGTACGGGTATCTGTTGGTTTGGAACACATAGACGATATCATTGCGGATATTGAACAAGCGTTGGAATAGGGCATTCCGGGAATATTTTAAAAGGCGATTGTTAATTTTCGCTATATTCGTGCGATGCTCTCCAAGAAGACAAAATACGGTTTAAAGGCGCTTACCTATCTCGCAAGGGCGAAAGGTAAGGAGCCCGTCCAGATTGCCGAGATTGCCAAGCACGAGAACATTTCCCAGAAATTTTTGGAAAGTATTCTGCTCACGTTGAGAAGGAATGGTTTTTTGGGTTCCAAAAAAGGAAAGGGCGGGGGTTACTATCTCATCAAAGATCCGGCAGACATCCCAATGACCACCGTGATGCGTGTATTGGAAGGACCCATTGCCATGGTGCCTTGTGTCAGCCTCAATTTCTACGAAAAATGTGACGATTGTCCCGATGAGGCCACTTGTTCCGTACACAAACTGATGCTCCAGATCAGGGACAGTGCCCTCGATGTCTATAGAAGCAATACCTTGGCGGACATCCTCTAAAACCCTTCTATTTTTATAAAATAGGATAAGAATATTCTAAAAATCCACTTCGATTTTCGATAATCTACTAAAACCATAGGATAAAAGTAAATTTAAGAAGGCTTTTGCATGTGGTTTTGAAATTTAATTCTATTTTTGAATTTCCTAGTAAGTCGATAGGAAAATAATAACACTGATGATCACAGACCAGTTGATAGTAAAAAGTAACGGAGAGCAAGGCACCTATACCAAGGATAAAAGCTCCGAAAGCCCGAAGCGAAGCATAGCCAAATCGGTGAGTTGGAGAATTGTGGGGACCATCGATACCATCATCATATCATGGATCGTTACAGGAACCCTTCGCTTGGCATTTTCAATTGGTTTGGTGGAATTGGTCACCAAAATGGTGCTTTATTTTTTTCACGAAAGAATTTGGAACTCCATCAAATGGGGTAAATAAATAGAACGGATATGGCATTGACGCAAGATGAAATACAGAATCTGAACCGCCAGTTCAAAGGCATCCCGCCGGAAGAAATCATTTCTTGGGCCATTAAGCATGGAAAGAAATCGGTGGTGACCACCAATTTTAGACCCTATGAAGTGGCCATTCTGCATGCTGTCACCGAAGTGGATAGGAACACTCCGGTCATTTGGTGCGATACAGGCTATAATACCCTACAGACCTACAAACATGCCGAAGAATTGATAGCCCGTTTGGGTCTTAATATCAAATTGTATGTGCCCAAACAGACCAGCTCTCACCGTGATGCTGTCATGGGGATTCCGCAAATAGATGATCCACGTCACCAAGAATTTACCGAGCAGGTCAAGTTGGAGCCGTTCCGAAGAGCTATGGACGAACACAAACCAGATGTTTGGTTCACCAATCTTAGAAAAGGACAGACCGCCCTTAGGGATTCGTTGGATGTGTTGAGCATGAGCAAGGATGGTGTGCTGAAGGTAAGCCCTTTCTATCATTGGAGCGATGTGCAATTGGACGCCTACCTTAAGGAACACGGTCTGCCCAACGAGCACAAATATTTCGATCCCACAAAAGTATTGGCCAACCGCGAATGTGGTTTGCATACCTAATTCCCCAACTCTAAAAAACAAACAGAGCTTTGAGTACACTCGCAGAAGAAATCAAAAAACCGAAAACGATCAACAGTGCCGACAGACCCAATGCCAATGCATTGGAGCATGAGGCCATATATATTATAAGGGAAGTGGCCGCACAGTTTGAAAAACCCGTGCTGTTGTTTTCCGGAGGAAAGGATTCCATCACGTTGGTCCGTTTGGCCCAAAAGGCATTCTGGCCCGCAAAGATTCCATTTCCATTGATGCATATCGATACTGGCCACAACTTCCCGGAGACCATTGAGTTCAGGGATAAACTGGTGGAGGAATTGGGCGTGGAACTCATTGTGCGCAACGTGCAGGATTCCATCGACCAAGGAAAAGTGGTGGAAGAAACTGGAAAGTATGCCAGTAGGAACATGTTGCAGACCACAACTTTGTTGGATGCCATTGAAGAGTTCAAGTTCGATGCCTGTATCGGTGGTGCCAGACGTGATGAAGAAAAGGCCAGGGCCAAGGAGCGTATTTTTTCTGTTCGTGACGATTTTGGCCAATGGGATGAAAAGAACCAACGCCCGGAATTGTTCGATATGTTGAACGGACAGATTGAAATGGGCCAGAACGTGAGGGTATTCCCCATCAGCAACTGGACAGAATTGGACGTTTGGAGCTATATCCAAAAGGAAAATATTGAAATCCCATCCATTTATTTTGCCCACAAAAGAAACACCTTCCTTCGTGACGGACTCATTTGGTCCGCAGAAGATGGTGTGGTTTTCAGGGCAGAGGATGAGAAAGTGGAGGAAAGAATCGTGCGTTTCCGTACCGTGGGTGATATGAGCTGCACCGCAGCCGTGGAATCCCATGCAGATACCATCGACAAAGTGGTTTCGGAGATCAGGGAATCAAAAATTTCGGAAAGAGGTGCGCGAATCGATGACAAACGTTCCGAGGCGGCCATGGAAAAGCGGAAACAACAAGGATACTTTTAAGAAGAGACAATGGAAGTTTTAAAGATAGCAACAGCAGGAAGTGTGGACGACGGGAAAAGTACCTTGATCGGAAGATTGTTGTACGACACCAAATCCTTGACCGACGATAAATTGGAGGCCATCGAGCGGACCAGCAAACAAAAGGGGTACGATTATCTCGATTTTTCACTGGCGACCGATGGTTTGGTGGCGGAAAGAGAGCAGGGCATCACCATCGATGTGGCCCACATCTATTTCTCCACGGCAACCAAAAGCTACATCATTGCCGACACCCCTGGGCATGTGGAATATACCCGTAACATGGTTACCGGTGCGTCCACCTCACAGGCGGCCATCATCTTGATCGATGCCCGAAAAGGGGTCATCGAGCAGACCAACAGGCACTTTTTCATCAATAACCTATTGCGTGTCAAAGACGTGATTGTGGCCATCAATAAAATGGATCTTGTCGGTTTTTCCGAAGATGCCTATAACGATATCAAGGCCGATTTTGAGGAATTGATGGGCAAAAGGGATTACCAAGATCAAAAAATCACCTTCATTCCAGTAAGTGCGCTGAAAGGTGACAACGTGGTGAACCGTTCCCAAAACATGGATTGGTACAAAGGCCAGACCCTGTTGGAGCATTTGGAAGAATTGGATCTACAGGATATCTACAATGTGGGTACCCCCCGTTTTCCTGTTCAATATGTGATTAGGCCTAAAACCGAGGAATTCCACGATTTCCGTGGATTTGCAGGTAAAGTCTACGGAGGTGAATTGAGTGTGGGCGACGAAGTGGTGGTTTTGCCATCCATGACCCGATCCAAGATCAAGGCCATTTATTTTTACGATACCGAATACCAAACTGCACCTCGCCGTTCCTCGGTGACCATCACGTTGGAAGATGAAGTGAATGTGAGTCGTGGCGATATGTTGGTGAAAGTAGGGGACCTTCCTATTATCGACAAGCAATTGACGGCAACTGTTTCTTGGATGGATTCCAATCAGTTGACCATCGGTGGAAAATATGTGCTGCAACATGGTGTAAACAAAGCATTGGCCAAGGTCGATGCCATTGAGCACAAGATCCACCCAGATTATTCAGGTATTGAGGAAAATGTGTCCTCACTCAATATGAACGATATCGCCAAAGTGCGCCTAAAGTTGAACAAGCCGATTTTTTATGATCGCTTTAAGGAGCACAGAACCAATGGGTCCTTCATTCTCATCGATAGCAGGACCAATCATACAGCAGGTGTAGGCTTCATAGAATAACATTTTTGTGAATTGCGAAAAAGTAGGGGTGATTTTTATAAATAACCTATAAAAGAGATAGGAAAAATAGGATAATGCAAAGTTTTAGAACAGAAATAGAGAATCCGGTAGTCGAAAAGGACATCATCGAGTTGGAGAAAAAAATCCACCAGTTCAGAGGAGGTGAAATGGATGAAGAAAAGTTCAGGAGCCTTCGCTTGGCACGCGGCATTTACGGTCAGCGCCAGCCCGGGGTACAGATGATCCGAATCAAGCTCCCCTATGGTAAGGTGACCTCCAAGCAGTTGTTGCGCATTGCCGACGTTTCCGACGAATATTCCCGAGGCCGTCTGCACATCACTACCCGTCAGGATATCCAAATCCACTATGTGGACCTTGAACGGACACCGGAATTGTGGGCCGAGTTGGAAAAAGATGAAGTGACCATCCGCGAGGCATGTGGGAATACCGTTCGTAACGTAACGGCCAGTGAAACGGCAGGTATCGATGTGGATGAACCATTCGATGTTTCTCCGTATGCCCAGGCTTTGTTCGAGTACTTTTTAAGAAATCCCATCGGTCAGGAAATGGGACGAAAGTTCAAGGTTTCCTTCTCTGCCAGCGATGCCGATACCGGATTGTCCTATATGCACGATTTGGGTTTTATTGCCAAAATGGAGAATGGAGTAAGAGGGTTCAAGGTGATGTTGGCCGGTGGATTGGGTTCACAGCCCCGTCACGCCGATGAACTCTACAGCTTTTTGCCGACGGATAAGATCATCCCGTTGATGGAAGGCGTGGTTCGCGTGTTCGACCGCTACGGCGAGCGCAAGAGTAGGGCCAAGGCACGAATGAAATTTTTGTTGAAGGATATTGGTTTAGATGGCTTCAAACAATTGTTGGAAGAAGAGCAGACCGCCATTCCTATTCAATCCTATCCCATCGATTTTGAAAGTTATCCACAGGTACAAGTGGCCGAAGTGGAAACGCCCAAAATTGAAATTGAGGATACCAAAGCATTTGAACAGTGGAAATCCACGAACTTGGTGCCCCAAAAGCAAGAAGGCTATGTGGCCATCGGCATCAAGGTATTGTTGGGCGATTTTTATACCGATAAGGCAAGGGAACTGGCCCGTTTGGTGCAAGACTATGCAGCAGGTGAGCTTCGTCTCTCCTTGCGACAGAATATTTTGATACCCTTCGTGAAGGAGGAATTGGTTCCTTTCTTCTACCAAGAATTAAAGAAATTGGGCTTTGCCGAAGCAGGCTACAATAAGGCTTTGGACATCACCGCCTGTCCCGGTACCGATACCTGTAATTTGGGTATCGCCAGTAGCACTGGTATTGCCGATGAGTTGGAACGGGTCATCAAGGCCGAATATCCACACTACATCAACAACCCCGATGTGGTGATCAAGATCAGTGGGTGTATGAACGCTTGCGGACAGCACAACATGGCCCACATTGGGTTCCAGGGAATGTCCATCCGTACCAAGGACAAATTGGTGGCCCCGGCCCTTCAGGTCTTGTTGGGCGGTGGCAATTTAGGCAACGGTAACGGAAAGTTTGCCGATAAGGTGGCCAAAATCCCAAGCAAAAGAGGGCCAGAGGCACTTCGTTTGATCTTGGATGATTTTGAGGCCAATGGAAACGGCACCAACTTCACCGAGTATTATGAAGAAAAAGGACAGCATTATTTCTACGATTTCTTGAAACCATTGACCGATGTGGACAACCTGACCCAAGAAGATTTTATCGATTGGGGCAATGAGGAAAAATACGTTCAGGAAATCGGAGTTGGGGAATGTGCCGGGGTCATTGTGGATTTGGTGGCCACCCTTTTCTTGGAAAGCCAAGAGAAGATAGAAAATGCTGAAGAGGCTATCCAACAAGGAAAATGGGCAGCGAGTATTTACTATTCGTACCAGTCGATGGTGAACTCTGCCAAGGCATTGTTGACCGCGGAAAAGCAAAAAGTGAATACCCATGCAAGCATCATCAAGGATTTTGATGAGCTATATGTGGCCGCAGGAAAAATAGCATTTGAGGGAGGATTTGAAAAAATTGCTCTTCAGCTCAACCAAAATGAGCCTTCCGAAGCATTTGCAAAAAGCTATGTGGAAGATGCGAAGACCGTATTGGAACGATTGGAAGCGTATAGAAAATTGGAGTTGGAACATGCATAACGGAAAATTGACAGTGGTAGGGGCTGGCCCCGGGGATGTGGATTTGATCACCCTAAAGGGTGTGAAGGCATTGCAGGCTGCAGATGTGGTGTTGTACGATGCCTTGGTGTCCGAAGAATTATTGGATTATGCTCCCCAAGCCGAAAAGATATTTGTGGGCAAGCGCAAAGGATGCTACACCTACCAACAGGAACAGATCAACGCACTGATCGTGCAACGGGCCCATCAAGGACATCATGTGGTCCGATTGAAAGGGGGCGACCCGTTTGTGTTTGGCCGTGGAGCCGAAGAAATGGAATACGCTGCGGAATTGGGTCTCGAAGTGGCCGTGGTTCCCGGGATATCGTCCTCGGTATCGGTTCCGGCATCCCAAAACATTCCGGTGACCAAAAGAGGAGCTGCCGAAAGTTTTTGGGTGATCACAGGCACTACCAAAGAACACAAACTATCCAATGATGTGGCCTTGGCCGCCAAGTCGAGCGCCACGGTCATCATCCTGATGGGAATGTCAAAGTTGGGGGAGATCATGGAACTCTTCAAACAGGAAGGAAAAGAAAAAACTCCGGTGGCCATCATCCAAAATGGCACCACGGAGCATGAAAAAATTGGAATTGGCACTGTTGCTTCCATTGAGAACAAGGCAAGGGAGCAGCAGTTGTCCAACCCAGCGATCATCATCATCGGAGAGGTGGTGAACCATCGCCAAAGAATATTGGACATTCAAAAGGAATATCAAAACAAGGGAAAAAAATTGTTAGAAAGAGTTTAAATCCTTTAGTGTCCCCTCAAGGGGACTTTAGGGGTGTAATTGTAAAGTCAACATTATGATCAAAACAGACATCATTATAATTGGAGCGGGACCCACTGGATTGTTCACCGTTTTTGAGGCAGGCTTGTTAAAGTTGAAATGCCATTTGATCGACGCACTTCCACAACCAGGTGGTCAATGTGCCGAGATTTATCCCAAAAAACCGATTTATGATATTCCAGCTTTTCCGGAAATCTTGGCCGGGGATTTGGTGAGCAACCTGATGGAACAGATCAGGCCTTTTGAGCCAGGTTTCACCTTGGGCGAACGTGCAGAGACCTTGGACAAGCAGGAGGACGGCTCCTTTATTGTCACCACCAACAAAGGCACCCAACACCAAGCGCCAGTGGTGGTCATCGCCGGTGGACTGGGATCTTTTGAACCCAGAAAGCCATTGATCGCCAATATTGGACTCTTTGAGAGCAAAGGCGTGGAGTATATGGTCAAGGATCCTGAGCAGTTCCGGGATAAAAAAGTGGTGATTTCCGGCGGAGGGGATTCCGCATTGGATTGGGCCATCTTCTTGGCCGATGTGGCTTCCGAAGTTTCCTTGGTACACCGCAGAAACGAGTTCCGTGGAGCATTGGATTCTGTGGAAAAAGCTAGGGAACTGGCCAAATTGGGTAAAATCCAGCTTTATACCGAAGCAGAAGTCCAGGAAATCCATGGAAAGGACGAACTTCAGGCCGTGGTGATCAAGTACAACGATGAGGCCAAAGAAGATGCCTACGTGGAGACGGATTTCTTCATTCCATTGTTCGGGCTTTCACCAAAATTGGGACCTATCGGCAATTGGGGCTTGGAAATCGAGAAGAATGCCATCAAGGTAAACAATGCCAAGGATTACCAGACCAACATTCCAGGGGTATTTGCTATTGGGGATGTCAACATTTATCCGGGTAAACTGAAACTGATCTTGTCCGGTTTCCACGAAGCGGCCGTAATGTGCCAGTTTGCCTATCAGATCATCAATCCGGACAAACGCTACGTGATGAAGTACACCACGGTGGGCGGTGTGGAAGGATTTGACGGTTCCAAAAAAGAGGCCAAGAAAGAAGTGGTGCAGAGCATCAACTAAGTTTCTTTTTCAAATAAATAAAACACCCTCCAAAAGCAATTTCTGAGGGTGTTTTTGTTTTTGTACTATATTTGAATTTTACAATTTGATGGAAGAGCTGTTCACCTTACGGGATTTCTACGGAAAAATGCGATTACCCATTCCTGACACGATTGGGAAGGACATTGGTCATTTCAATGTGTTTAAGATCGATGAATACCGTACCAAGCTCAATGAAGGGGAAATGCGGTACGATCGACGTTCCTATTTCAAGATCAGTTTGATCAACGGAAAGAACCGTGCCGAATATGCCGATAAGGTCATCGACATTTCGGACAAGGCCCTTTTGTTTGCCTCTCCTAGGATTCCTTACCATTATGTGCCGCAGGATGAAAATCAGTCGGGCTATTTCTGTGTGTTTACCGAGAACTTTTTATCTAAAGATAAAAGCGGGATCATCTTGGAAAAATTGCCCCTTTTTCAACCCGGCGGTTTTCCTATTTTCAATATTGCCGATGAGGATTATATCGAACTGGAACAACTTTTCCAAAAGATAGACAGGGAGCTGTCCTCGGAATATCCCTTTAAATTTGATTTGATCCGTGCCTATGTTTTGGAACTTTTGCACATGGGGCAAAAGCTGCAACCGGTTCAACCTGTGGACAATGGAAAAAATGCAGCGACCCGAATTACTGACTTTTTTGTGGAACTTTTGGAACGTCAGTTTCCCATCAATACACCATCACAACAACTGTTACTGAGAACGCCCAACGACTTTGCGGAGCGATTGGCAGTCCACGCCAACCATCTGAACAAGGTGCTCAAGGAAACTACGGGAAGCACTACAACGGCCATCATTCATGCACGCATTTTTGAAGAGGCCAAGATCTTGCTCAACAATACGGATTGGAACATTTCTGAAATCGCATTCAGCTTGGGATTTGAGGAAGTGGCCCATTTTTCCAATTTCTTCAAAAAGTTTGCACATACCTCCCCATTGAAATACAGAGGCAGTATCGCCATTTGATTTTTGCAAAAAATGGATTGATGCTCGCAATCCATTGGAGTGCCTTGTTTCGGAACTTTGTACCCGAATCAAAAATCAAATAAAAATGGCAAAAAGTAAAATAGCACTGGTGACCGGGGGCAGTAGAGGCCTCGGTGAAGATATGGCCATCAACTTGGCCAAAAAAGGATTGGACGTGGTATTGACCTACCGAAACAATAAGCAAGAGGGCGATAATACGGTGAAGGAAATTGAAAACTTGGGGCAAAAAGCCTATGCACTTCAATTGGATGTGGCCGATACAAGCAGTTTTGATGCCTTTGCGAACGAGGTCAAAAAAGGGGTCAGTTCCCATTTCGAGGCGGACAGCATCGATTTTTTGATCAATAATGCAGGAATCGGAATCAATGCCCCGATCACGGAAACCACAGAAGAGCAGTTCGATACCTTGGTGGATATCCATTTCAAAGGAGCATTTTTCCTCACTCAAAAATTGTTGCCCCTCATGGCGGATGGAGGCGGGATCGTCAATGTTTCGAGCGGATTGGCCAGATTTTCCTTCCCGGGATATTCAGTCTATGGTTCCCTGAAAGCGGCCATGGAAGCACTTACCCGTTACCAAGCCAAGGAATTGGGAACACGAAAAATACGGTCGAACATTGTGGCTCCGGGGGCCATTGAAACCGATTTTGGCGGTGGCACCAACAAAAATGACGAGGACAAAAGAGCGGCCATTGCCAATTTTACTGCTCTGGGCCGAGTGGGTATTCCCAGCGATATTGGTGGCGTAGTGGCCTTTTTGTGTACGGAAGATGCCAAATGGGTCAATGCGCAGCGCATCGAGGTTTCAGGCGGAATGATGATTTAAAACCTGAAAAGCATGGTTTAAAACGGGTTGAGCGATCAACCCGTTTTTTTATGCTCGGTTTTCTAAAAATTCAAGGGCTTTTTTTGCTTTTCACTACCGAGTGCCGTTTCTTTGCGGTTCAGTTCATTAATAATTTGAAAGTGTTATCAAGAAAGGTGGAGGGATTGGACCCTGCGAAGCCTTAGCAACCCTCGACTTCGAGAAGGTGCTACATTCTACCCTTGTCCTGAACCGTGATCGGGAAGGTACGGCGCATGATCCTGCCACTGGGGAAGGATAACGTAAAGAATACTTCGCAGTATTTTCCGAGCATTTCTTGATTTCGACATATCCTTTTTTGAAGGGAAATTGTACTATGGAAAAAATTGAAGATATTTTAGAGAAACGGATTTTGGTGTTGGACGGGGCCATGGGCACCATGTTGCAACGCTATAAATTCAAGGAAGCCGATTTTAGGGGAGAACGTTTCAAGGATTGGCCATCCGATCTACAGGGCAACAACGACCTTTTGTCGTTGACCCAGCCACAGGCCATTGCCGATGTGCATAGGGCCTATCTGGAAGCAGGCGCGGATATTTTGGAAACGAATACCTTTTCGGGTACCACCATCGCCATGGCCGATTATGGCATGGAAGCATTGGTGTATGAACTGAACTATGAATCT